>CAYQMF010000054.1:0-40479 GCA_964418595.1 uncultured candidatus Brocadiaceae bacterium | reverse complement strand
GGCGTGGTGCTGCGCTGCAACAACTACGAGGTCATCGACCTCGGCGTGATGGTGCCGTGCGACAAGATCCTGCAGACGGCGATCGCCGAGAAGGCCGACGTCGTGGGACTGTCCGGCCTCATCACCCCGTCGCTCGACGAGATGGTGCACGTCGCGAAGGAGATGCAGCGCCTGGACATGCCGCAACCGCTCCTGATCGGCGGGGCCACCACGAGCCGGCAGCACACGGCGGTGAAGATCGCGCCGAGTTTCGAGCGCACCGTGGCGCACGTGGCCGACGCGTCGCGCGTGGTCGGCGTGGTGGCGAGCCTGCTCGACCCGGAGCGCAAGGCGACCTTCGACGCCAGCAACGCGCGCGAGCAGGAGGCGCTGCGCGACCTGCATCGCAAGAAGATCGAGGAGCCGCTGCTCAACTACCGGGTGTCCGTCGAGCGGCGCTTCCAGGCCGAGTGGCGTGACGGCGACGCGGCGAAGCCCGCGTTCGTCGGCCGCAAGGTGCTGCGCGACCACCAGCTCGCGGAGCTGGTGCCGTACATCGACTGGACGTTCTTCTTCGCGGCGTGGGAGGTGAAGGGCAAGTACCCCAAGGTCTTCGAGCACCCGGAGTACGGTGCCGCGGCACGCGAGCTGTACGACAACGCCCAGGCGCTGCTGAAGCGCATGCTCGCCGAGAAGTGGCTGACCGCGCAGGCCGTGTACGGCTTCTGGCCGGCGGCGAGCGACGGCGACGACGTCGTGGTGTTCGCCGACGAGGGCCGGCAGCGCGAGCTTCTGCGCTTCCCGATGCTGCGCCAGCAGCGCGTGGTCGAGGAGGGTCGACCGACGCTCTGCCTCGCCGACTTCGTGGCGCCGATCGACAGCGGCGTGCGCGACTACCTGGGCGCATTCGCGGTGACCGCCGGCATCGGTGCGGAGGAGACCGCGAAGCGCTTCGAGCAGGAGCTCGACGACTACAACGCGATCATGGTGAAGGCCCTCGCCGATCGCCTGGCGGAGGCGTTCGCCGAACGCCTGCACCAGCGCGTGCGCGGCGAGTGGGGCTTCGCCGACGAGCGCGGCACGACCCAGGAAGACCTCGTGCGCGAGGAGTACCGCGGCATCCGCCCCGCGTTCGGCTACCCCGCGTGCCCCGACCACTCCGAGAAGCCCAAGCTCTTCGAGCTGCTCGGCGCCGGCGACATCGGCATGGCGCTCACGGAGCACTTCGCGATGACGCCCGCGGCGAGCGTGTCGGGGATCTACTTCGCGCACCCGCAGGCGCGCTACTTCACGGTCGGTCGCGTCGATCGCGACCAGGTCGAGGACTACGCGCGGCGCAAGAAGGCCGACGTGCGCGAGGTGGAGCGGTGGATCCGCTCGAACCTCGCGTACGACCCGACGTGAGCGGCGGGCCGGGCTCTGTTGGCATCTCTCTCTCTCTGCCTCATTTCTTCTCTCTGCTTCTGTTCCGTGCCTCCGTCCTTCCGTGTCTCACGCGGCGCGGAGCGCCGCGCTGGGTGGGTCTCCGTAGCGCTCAGACAGCTGCTACCTGCTCACCGGCGCGGCCAGGATCACGCCGTCGCCCATGTGGATCTGGGCGTGGCCCGACGCGTCGCGGGTTCTCGCCATCGCGCGGCCGGCGGGGGGCAGGCCGAGGGTGCGGTCGGTGACGTGGAAGACGTCGCGGCTCGTGCCGCTGAGCGTGAGCACGAACTCGATCTCCTCGTCGGGCTCCGCGCCGAGGAAGGCGAGCGTGCGCCAGCTGCTGCGCCCGACGCTGCGCGCAGCGAGCTTCTCGACCTTCACGCCGGCGATGGTCGCGGCGTGGAGTGTGTAGCCGGAGGGCACGAGCAGGTTGATCCAGGGTGAGCCGCGCGGCGAGCGGGCGGCGATGCGCACGATGGTCCTGCCGCGTGAGGACTCGCGAGAGAGGATCCGGCCCTCCGGTGGATCGAGGCCGAGGTCTTCGGCGGCGTAGCAGGCCTCCTCGTCGGTCCACGGCAGGGCGCGCCGGAACGCGAAGCTGCCCCGCGGGGTGGGTGGAGTGCGCGTGTCCCCGAAGGCCCAGAGCGGCTCCTTCCCGGCGAGCTGTGTGTACACGATGTTCGAAGGCACGGGGAGATCGTGACGCTCCGACTCCGGCGTCGCGCACAGCACGAGCGCGCCGGCGCAGGCGAGCGTCGACACCACGGCCGCGCGGCCGAGCCGACCGTGCAGGAGGATCGCAAGCGGCGCGGCGAGCCAGCCGAGCGCGCAGACCGCGAACACGGTGTGGATCGAGCCGAGCTTCGCGCCGACGGTCGCGGGCAGGAAGACGAAGAGCGGGGCGAGGGAGATGGCGGCGACGATCGCGATGGCGAGCGAGAGACCCGCGACGCAGCCCGGACCGCCGCGACCGAACATGGCGAGCAGCAAGCCGACGGCGCTCGCCGTCGCCGGGACCAGGAACGGCGGGCTCGAGCCCGGCGCCGCCGAAGCGAGCGCGATGGCGGTCAGGGCGGCGAAGGTGCCGACGCCGACCAAGGTTCCGAGCGCGCTGGCCTTGGCCGCGAAGATGCGCTGCACGCCCAGGAAGAGTGCTGTGCCGGCGAGGAAGAAGGCGAGGCCCGGCGAGACCGCGTCGACGGGGAACGGCGTGGGCAGCGTGCCCATCGCGTCGAGGAGGAGCGCAAGACCCAGACCCGCACCCGCCGCGAGCGTGGCCGCCAGCGGGACCAGCGCAACACCGCGGCCGACCGCCGCGCGGGTCACGAGCCTGCGCCCGAGCAGCACCGCCGCGGCGAGCACGTGCGCCAGCAGCACGAGTCCGCTCAGCGGCAGCTCCCACGCGCGCGGCAGGGCGACGACGAACCTTCCCAGCACGTCGAAGAACAACGCCGAACCCGTGGCCCGCCCAGGCAATGGCCCGTGGCCGAGTTCGCGCGCCAGCGCCAGCATCTGCTCGCCGTGGTGCTGCAGGCTGCGGCGGTCGACGTGCTTCAGCTCGTCGCGTGGCGTGTGGTAGCGGCGCACGTCGCCGACGAAGGCGAAGTTGAGGCCCGGCAGCCCGTGCTCGCGGAATACCGCGAGGTCGGTGCTGTTGGGGAGCGACCGGTACACGGTGGCGAAGGCGGAGCCGGTCATCGGCCGGTCCAGCGCGCGCGCGGCGGCGTCGACGAGCCATGCGTCGTCGCCCGCGGTCTCGAACATCAGGCTCGGGCCGGACGTGCCGCGCGCCTCGAAGTTGAGCACCGCGGCGACGTCCTTGGCCCACCGGTGGTGCTGGCAGAACGCGCGCGCGCCGAACAGGCCGAGTTCCTCGCCGTCGTCGATGAGCAGGATCACCGGGTGTTGCAGGCGCGGCTGGGTGACGAGCGCGCGCGCCGTCTCGATCATAGCGGCCACCGCCGCGCCGTCGTCGCAGGCGCCGGGGCCCGCACCCACCGAGTCGTGGTGCGCGGCCAACAGCAGCGCCGGACCGTCGCGCTCGCCGTCGATGCGCGCCAGCAGGTTGTGCACGCGGGCCACGTTGCCGCGCGGATGGGCGACGAGCTGTTCCTGCACCTCGACCGTCAACCCGATCGCCGCCAGTTCGTACGCGATGCGCGCGCGCACCTCGGCGTTGGCGGCCGACCCCAGCGGATGGGGAGCCTCGTCGCCGAGGATGCGCGTGAGCACGGCGAAGGCACGGTCGGCCGAGAACGCCACGGTCGGGGCGGTGACGGGTGCTGGATCCGGCGCGCGATAGAGGCGGGCGGCGAGCGCGAGCACGCCGCCGAACGCGAGCAGCGCGAGGACCGCGCGCGGCCGTGGCCGCACCATGCCCTTCTGCTCCGTCGTCGTCGCCTCGGCGCCATTCATCGTCGCCGCTTATCACGGCCACGGGCCCGCGTTGCAAGCCGACGCCTGGGCACGCTATGGTCCCGCGCGCGATGACGGATCACCAAAGCACCGCTGGCGCGCCGCTTCCCCTGCCCGAGTGGACCCTGCGCGCGCTGATCGCGGGGCTCGTCTTCGGCGTGCTGTTCGGGTGCGCCAACGCCTACCTGGGCCTGAAGGCGGGCCTCACGGTCTCGACCTCGATCCCGATCGCCGTGCTCTCGCTCATGCTCTTCCGCTTCTCGCGGCGGCAGAGCCCGGTGCTCGAGGCGAACCTCGCGCAGACGGTCGGTTCGGCGTCGTCGTCGCTCGCGTCGGGCACGATCTTCACGATACCTGCGCTCTTCATGTGGGGGATCGTGCCGTCCTACCTGCAGGTGGCCGTGCTCGCGATGCTCGGCGGCCTGCTCGGGATCTTGGCGATGATCCCGCTGCGCCGGCTGCTGATCGTGCAGGCCGACGCGGAGCTGCCGTACCCGGAGGGACGCGCGTGTGCCGAGGTGATCCGCGCCGCCGACACCGACGGCAAGGCCGGCGCGGCGCGCAGTGGCGGCGCGATGATCGTGATCGGGATCGCGCTCGGGGCGCTGGTGAAGGCGCTCACCACCGCGGTGCACCTCGTGCCGGAGGAGATCACCGCGATGCTCCCCAAGCTGCCGAACGGCGCCGTCGCGCTCGCCGTGTCGCCGGCGCTCATCGGCGTCGGCTATGTCGTCGGCTTCCGCGCGTCGGCGGTGATGCTCGCCGGGTCGCTGATCGCGGCGGTCGTGCTCTACCCGTTGATCACCTCCGTCTACGACCAGGCGCTCGAGGCGGGCAGCGGCACGGCGCAGGCCGACCTCGCACGCGGCGTCGTGCGCTCGCGCTTCATCCTCTACATCGGCGCCGGTGCGGTCGCGGCGGCCGGGCTGTGGACCGTGGTCAAGACCGCGCCGACCATGCTCGCATCGTTCCGTGCGGTCCTGCGCGGCCTGCAGGGCAGCGGCGGCGGCACGGGCGAGCGGGTCGATCGCGACCTGCCGCCCAAGGTGATCGTGCTCGGTCTCGTCGCGGTCATCGCGGTGGCGGCGTTCGTGCCCGGCGTGTTCGCCGGCGACCTCGACCTGTCGAGCCGCCTGATCGCGGCGACCGGAGCCGCGCTCTTCGCCTTCCTGTTCGTGCCGGTCAGCTCGCGCCTCGTCGGCGTGATCGGCGTGTCGTCGAACCCGACCTCGGCGATGGCGCTGATCACGCTGCTCGGCACGTCGCTGGTGTTCCTCGCGCTCGGCATCGCCGGCGACACGACCAAGGCGACGGTGCTGACGATCGCGACGCTGGTGTGCGTGGCAGCCTCGAAGGCGGGCGACATCTCGCAGGACCTCAAGACCGGCCAGCTCGTCGGTGCCACGCCGGCGCTCCAGCAGCGCGGCCAGCTCATCGCGGCAGCGGTCGCGTGCTGGGCGGTCGGCGGTGTGGTGTGGGCGATCGGCAAGACGCAGGGCTTCGGCGAAGGCGGCATGTCGGCGCCGCAGGCGACGCTGATGAAGACGGTGGTGGAGGCGGTGCTCGGTGCATCGGTGCCGTGGCCGCTCGTGTTGTCCGGCGCCGGACTCAGCGCTGCGGGCATCCTGGCCGGGTTGCCGGGGTTGCCGTTCGCGCTCGGGATCTACCTGCCGATGGGGACCATCGCCGCGATCTTCGTGGGCGGCGTGCTGCGCGCGCGCGTCGATCGGCTGGGCAAGCCGGCGGCCGACCGCGGCATCCTGTGTGCGTCGGGCTTCGTGGCCGGCGAGGGTCTGGCCGGCGTCCTGATCGCGGGGTACGCGCTGGCGACCGGGCAGGGCCGGCACTCCGGTCCGGCGGCGACCCTGCTCGAGATGTCGCTCGGCGTGGCCTGCGTCCTCGTGGCCGTGGCAGTGCTGCGGCGGTCGGCGCGCGTGTCGTGAACGCCGCGCCGGGGTCGACCCGCGCGGTGCTGGGCGAAGCCCTGGCCGCCGGCGTCCTCGCCCTGCTCGTCTATCTGACGCTGGGGCAACAGACGCTCTACGGCGACGCGATGACCTTCCTGCGCATGCTGCGCGAAGGTGCGACGCAGTACGAGCGACACGTTCTCTACCTGCCGGCGCTGCACGCGTGGCAAGGCCTGCTCGCGCCGCTCGGCGCGACGGTGTACCAATCTGCGCTCCTCGCCAGCCAGGTCGGGGCGGCGCTGGGCGTCGCGTTCGTGTTCGCCGCAGCACGCGGCCACGGTCTGCCCCGGGGGTGTGCGTGGTTCACTGCGGGCGCGTTCGCGACGTGCCCGGGCCCGCTCTTCTTCGGCACCGTGGTGGAACTGCACGGACCGTTCATGGCGACCGTGGGCCTCGCCTGGTTGCTCGGGGCGTTGCTCCTGCGCCGACCCACGGTCTGGTCGGCGCTCGCGCTCGCCGTCGGCACCACCGCAGCGACCGGCATGCACAGTTCCGGGGCGCTCCTGCCGGCGCCGATCCTCGGCGCGCTGCTGTGGAACGCGTGGCCGCAAAAGACCGCGGCGTCGTTCGCGCGCAGGGTCGGCGTTGCCGTCCTGGCCGGAGTCGCGCACGGCGCCCTCGTCCTGGCCCTCACCGGTGGGGTCGGCCAGTTCGCCTTCGTGCGGAAGATGGCGCCGGTGAGCATCGGCATGGAGAGCCATCTCCTCGAGGTGGTGACCTGGGAGTGGGTGTGGCCGTTCCTGCCGTTCTCGGTCCTGTTCGTCCTGGGCTTGCGCGCCGCGGCGTGGCGACCGTTGACGGTCGTGGTCCTGCTGTCGGTGCTCCTGTATCTGCTGCCGTCGTACCTCGTGCTCGCGATGTGGCGTGAGTACGGCGCCTACCTCATTCCGCTCGTGTTCCCCGCCGCGGCGATCGCGGTGAGCGTGCTGCCGCGCGGCGCGAGCGCGCTGGCGCTGGCGGTGGCCGGCACGGTGGCCGTCATGCACGTCATCGATCACGACCGGCCGGAGCGACCGCGCGAATACGCCGCCGGTGCGCGCGAGCTGGCGGGGGGCCGGGTCCTGCGCGTGCTCGGCGGCGACGAGACGGACATCGAGGCTGGGTTCGTGTCGTTGCCGGACGTGGACTTCATCCTCCTGACGCTGCCGCCGTTCATCGACACGGAGGGGCCGGCGGCACGGCTGGCGCTGGGCGCGGGTCTCGATGCCATGCTGCAGCGCGGCGAGGCCGTGCTCCTGAGCCGGGGCACGGCCACGCGCCTCGCCGACCAAGGCACGGTCGCGGTCTTCCCGCCGGCGGGCGAGATCCTGCCCTTCCTCGAGGCGCGCTACGACCTGCGCGAAGTGCGGGTGCGTGGCTTCAGCGGTTGGGAAGTGCTGGCGCGGCGCTGAATCGGGAGTCGGCATCGCTACGCTGCGCCGATGCCAGAAGACATCAAGATCCTCATGCAGGGGGCGCCGGGCTACATGCGCGAGTTGCAGGGCGTCCTGCAGCGGGTCGGCGTGCGGGCCCGGCTCTACACGCCGAAGTCGCTCGGCCAGCCCGACGCTTGAGGGACCAAGGTGGCGCTCGTGGTCGCGAGCAACGACGTGATGAAGGCCGCGACGGCGATCGACGATCACCTCGGCCGGGAAGTGGATCCTACGGTGCGCGCGCAGGCGGACCGGGTGGTCGACTTCGACGCGGCCGAGACCGAGTGCCCCGCCTGCGGAACGAAGTTCGCCACCAACGACCAGAGGCGGTGCCCGGACTGCGGGCTCAACTTCGGCTGATCGGGTCGTCGACCGTGAGCCGGAGACCCACGCCGCGCACCGTGTGCAGGTGGCGCGGGGCGCGGCGGTCGCGTTCGAAGTGACGGCGCAGCTGGGTCACGAGGTTGTCGAGCGTGCGGTGCTTCTCCGACATGCCGGGCCCGAACACGGTGTCGACGATCTCACGACGCGTCACCACCTCGCCAGGATGTGCGCAGAGCAACCGCAGCAGCTCCACCTCGGAGGGCGTCAACGCCACGGTCTCGCCCTGCCACGTCGTGGCCGTCCGTGCCCGGAAGTCGATCCGGTTGCCCGCGAACTCGAGCAGATCCTGCTCGTCGCGGCCGGTGCGGCGCAGGAGTGCCCGGCACCGCAGCAGCAGCTCGCGCAGGTGGAAGGGTTTGGTCAGGTAGTCGTCTGCCTGCAGTTCGAGACCGCGGATGCGATCGTCGGGCGTGGCGCGCGCCGAGAGAACGAGCACCGGTGTGCGCAGGCCGCGGGCGCGCAGGGCGCGCAGCACCGCGAAGCCGTCGATCCCGGGCAGCATGATGTCGAGGACCACGAGATCGAAGGGACGCGTCTCCAGCAACGCCCGTGCGGCGAGTCCGTCGCGCGCGCGGGTGATCTCGAAGCCGTCGCTCGCGAGGTTCTCGACCACGAGATCGCCGAGGAGATCCTCGTCCTCCACGACGAGACAACGCGGCCGGCTCACGCGCGTGCCTCGGCGAGGGGCAGCCGAACGATGAATTCGGCGCCACGATCCGCGCCGGCGCTGCGCGCTTCGATCGTGCCACCGAGGGCCGCGACCGTGCGCGCCGCGAGGTGCAACCCGAGCCCGGTGCCGCCGCGGTGTGCGGCGGTCTGGCCGCGGAAGCAGCGGTCGAAGACGTGCGGCAGGTCGCTCGCTGCGATGCCGACGCCCACGTCGCGCACGAACAAGCACGCGTGCGCACCGTCGCGAGCCACCGTGATGTCGACCACGCCGCCCGCATGCGAGTACTTGATGGCGTTGTCGATCATGTTGTGCGCGACCTCGACGAGGTCTGCACCCCGTCGCGCCACCGGGGCAGACGCATCGGCGACGAGCCGGATCTCGACGTGCGCCGTCGCCGCGCGCTCGCGCAGACGATCGATCGCCGCGCGTACGTCTACCGCGAGGTCGCCGACCGTCCGCGGGTCCGCCGGAGAAGGAACGCTGGCGGCGGCCAGGATCCGGCCGACGCCGGCGTCGAGGCGGTCGATCTCGCGGAGCATCGCCGTGAGGTAGGCGGCACGCCGCGCTTCGGGAAGGGAGCCCGCCTGCAGCGACTCGATGCCGAGCCGGACGCTGGCGAGCGGGGTCTTCAGTTCGTGGCTGGCCCCGGCAAGGAAGCGGGTCTGCACCTGGCGGAGGCGGCGTTCGCGCAGCAGCGCCAGATAGAAGAACGCGAGTCCCAGGAGCAGGGCCGCACCGAGTGCCGCGCCTTCGGCGAGGAACATCCTTCGCCGCCGCGCCGCGGTCTCGACGAGATCCTCGCCCTCGCGCGCACCGAGAGCACGTGCCGCGGCGTGCCGATCGCCGCGGAGGAGAAGCGCGTCGACTTCCAGCAGCCGGCTGCTCTCGCGCACCTGGAAGTAGACCCACCATCCGCCGAGCGCGAGGCAGAGCAGCATCACGAGGGTGAACGCCACCGCACTGCCGCGCCCTTCGCGCGAAGGCCGCGTGGCCGCCTGTGCCGTCGCGATCACGGCCGCGTCACCTCGGCGGTCGCGAGGTGGAACTTCGTCCCGGGCGCCGCGGTGACGCGCACGTCCAGCAGGCCGGTGCGGTCGGAATCGCGCGCGGGGATCTCGAGCAGCGCCACGAGGAGCGGTTGGGTGTTGCTGGCGCGCACGACCGCGTGGTCGCGCAGCACGTGGTGTCGCCACTGCCGACCATCCAGGCTGCGGAGCGTGACGTCGACCTTCGCCACCGTGCCGGGCGTTGCCTCGAGGCCCAGCCCGCACACGAGTCGCAGCAGCGTTCGGCCGGCCGGCAACACGATGGGCTCGACGTGATGGGCGCGCGCATCCGCGCCGGCAACGATCGTCATCACCGGGGCGTGCACGAGACCGTCCATCAGCGTCGCGACCGCGGTCTCACCCTGCCGCAGCGCGACGTGATCCGCGTGGGCGAGCGGCACGATGACCATGCGATCGATCCGGACCGTAGCCCGCGGGGAGGCTGCGTCGGGCTGGACTTCGACCCAGACCTGCGGCTCGGCGCGTGGGAGGTCGACGACGAACCCGACCGTGCGCCGGTTGCTGTCGAGCAGCGAGGCCGCCAGCGTGCGATCGCCGCAGCCGAGGACCACGCGGGCCGCACCCCGCCCGCTCAGGGCGGCGTCGCTGAACAGGCGGATCGTGCGCGTCTCCATGTCGGGGAGGCTCCAGCTCGCGCGGAGCCGGTGCCCTGCGGTCTCGAACCGGAGGAGGCGCGGCTGCCACACGACGTGACCCAGGCCGCGCTCGATGCCGTCGATCGGGAACGGAGCGGCTGGCGCCCCCGTGCGCTGCAAGGTGAACGCTGGCTCGACGGTCGTGAGCCGTCGCGAGAGGTCGTCGATCGACATGCCGAAGGGACCGGCATCGGCGTCGGCGGTCGGCGCGGACGGCGCGAGCTGGGTGACGCGGAAGAAGAGTTCCCCCTCCGGAGTCGCGAGCGAGGGAATGCCGCGGTCGTCGAGAGCGCTGGCGCGCTGGACGAGGTCTTCGGCGGCGCCGGGCACGAACGCCGCGTCGACGGCGCCGCCGCCGCGCAGGATCCGGAGCAAGGAAGGTGTGGCCGTGCGACCATCCCCGGCACCGATCAGCGGCGGATGGGCGAAGCGCCAGTACAGGAGCAGGCCAGCGCGCGGCAGGCCGGGCTCGCCGATGCCACCACCGCGTCCCTCGAGGAACAGCTCCCCGCGGCCGGGGGCGGACGGTGTGAGTCGGTACACCCGCCGGTCGCGCTGCACCGGCGCGGTGACGAGCATCTGCGAGGTGCCCGGCGCGAGGTCGACGAGGTCTGCCCAGCCCAGCGCGACGAGATCGAGACCGATCGGTCCCGCTGGGAGATGGCCATCACCGTGCGCCGTGAGGGCGAGCGCGCCGAGGTTGCCGGTGTTCTGCGTCGTGCGCCGCTGCAGGCCGAAGCGTGCGGTGAGCACCATCGCGAGCGCACGCCCGACGGGCAGGATGGAGAGGTCGCGGGCGAGGTCGGGCACGACGGCGATCGGCGGCTCGCCCGGTGTGATCAGGCCATCGTCGGTCGGGCCGAGGCTCGCACCACCGTGCACGACGACCCAGACGCGGGTGCCTGGGTTGCGCGCGGCATCATCGCCGAGGGTTCGCTGGACGAGTTGGCGGAGCGCTTCGGGGCGCGCCGCGACATCGGCGGCGAGCAGGTCCTTGGCGATCACGGGCTCGACCACCGATCCGTCGAGTTGGGTGCGTCCGCCCGACATCGCGGCGACCAGCTCGCGCACGGAGCCGGCCGTCGCGCGGGCCTGAGGCGGCGGGGTGCGAAGGTAGCCTTCGCCGAAGAACGCGGCCTGCAGTTGATCGCGGCTGGCCACCAGTGGTGCGTCGGCGAACGACATGGGGACCACGGTCACATCCAGGCGGCGCGCGGGCTGCCGCGAGCGCACGAGCGCGTCTGCCGACGGCGCGCCGCTGGCGACTCCGCGCAGGCGCGTGCGCAGGACGCTGACCGCGAGCGGCTCCTGACCGCCGGGATGCTCCACCCGCAGGTCGAGGAATCCGCTCTCCCAGAGGCGGCGATCCGCGAGGCGGACGCTCACGGTGCGAGGCGGTCGCGGGGCATCGCCCGCCTCCTCGGCGAGGACGCTGCCGCCGGCAAGCAGGCGGAACGGCCCGGACAGGTCCAGTTCGAGGTTCACCTCGCCGGTGGTGGCGGCGAGCGCGATCCGCCAGACGAAGCCTTCGCGGCCGCTGCCGACCTCTCGCGCGAGGCGGGCTTGGGCGCCATACGGAACCACCCGGGAGCCGCCGGGCACCAGGCAGTTGGTAGCGTCGAGGCCTGCGATCGCGAACTCACTCACCGGACCCAGGTGCGTCGGCGATGCGGCGCTCACCACGAGAGTCTCGTCGCCCGGTCCGAGGAGGGTCGCCCGCACTCTTACGGCAGTCGCGCTCCGCCGTAGCGCGAGGCACTCGACCGGCTCGACGGTACGCCACGCACCGCCGCCGTGCGGCGGTGGCTGGAGTCTCGCTCGCCAGAGTGGGGGAGCGTCGTGCGGCGCGTCTTCGGCCCAGATCCCCACTTCGCCCGACCAACCCGCAGGCGCGGACGTGCGCAGGAACAGGCGCGGTTCGAACGGGAGGTCGTCCTGAAGCAGCGCCGGCGGGGCGAGCGCGACGTCCGGCCATGGGGTCGCGTCGAGGTCCACGCCAGCGAGGAGGTCGATGGCGCGGAAGACGCCGTGCGGCTTCCCGCCCAGGTCCAGAGGAAACGTGGCGACGTCCGCGGGCAGGCCGAAGAACCGTACGCGCTGGCGCTCCGGTTCGGAGCCGCGACAGGCGAGGCGGAGCGCGATGCGGCCGTGTTCGTAGCGCACCTGGATGGGTTCGAGGCTGCCGATCGTCGCTGCGGTCTGCGTCCCCAGATCGACGACGATGTCGCCGTAGCGCCGACGGACCAGGCGGGCGATCGCCGCGGCAGTGCCGGCCGGGCCGAACAGGTCCGGGGCTGCGTCCCCGTATTCCGGTTCGAGCTCGAAGAGGGCGGCGCGCACCGCCAGCGTGCCGCGTTGCAGGTAATCGACGCGGCCGGTGTGTTCGAAGCCGATCAGGAACGCCCAGCCTGCCAGCGCCGTGTTCGCGCAGTCGCTCCAGCGGGCCGCGCCTGCGTGGCGACCCAGCCCGCCACGCAGCGTCGCGAATCGTGGATCCGGCGCCAGCCACGGTGGTGACCAGGATTGCTGCTGGAGCGAGAGCTGGTCGAGGAAGGCCTCGACCGCGGCGCGCACCGACCGTGCCGGTCGTTGCTCGTAGATCCGTAGCGCCGCCAGGGCTGCGAACGTCAACGCCAGCGAGCTGTCGCCCCGGCCACCCGCGGCCAGCACTTCGCCGTCCTGCCAGGCCCCGCGCGGCAGCACCTCGCGGACCAGGTACTCCACGGTGGCGACCGCAGCGTCGAGGCTTCGCTGGCGTGGTTCGCGACCGAAGCTCGCCCACTCGGCGAGCAACAGCGCCGCTGCGCCTGACTCCGGCGCTGGGTCGGCGTGCGTCGCTCGCAACGGCGCGAGGTAGGTCGAGTCGTACCGCGCCGGGATCGAGCCGTCCTTCTGCTGGCTGTCGAGGACGAACGCGACGGTCTCCGCGGCTCGCCGTACCGCGTCGACGGCGAGCGGGTCGTCCAGCGGGAGCTGGCGGGCGAGGCGGAGCATCCAGGTGCGGGTCGCCGCCGTCGCGGTGAGGTCGTAGCCGCTCGCGTCCGCAAGCCACTCCAGGCCCGTCGGGGTGGCGGTGACCGAGGTCGGGGACAAGCCTGCGCGTCGGGGAGCGGCGAGCGCCACGCGCAGGAGCGCGCGGGCGTCGTCGCGATCGCGGGGTTCCTCGCCGTGCGCCAGGGCGAGGGCGACGAGCGTCGCGTTCTCGCGTGGGGTGAAGCGCAGCAGCGCGGGATCCTTGCCTGTTGCGGCGGGGAGGGGCAGGGTGAGGTCGCGTCCCACCGCAAGGTGAGTGGATGGTCGGGCGGCCAGCAGCCCACGCCAGCGCTTGCGGAGGTCGCCGGGCCTTTGGAGTTCCTCGCTGGCATGACGCGCGTCGCGCGCGAAGACATCGCGGGCGATCGACGCTGCCGTTGCGCGTGGCGTCGCGTCGGTGACGATGCGCAACTCGTGTTGCAACCGCAGCGTGGTGCCGACGAGGAGCGGCGCGGCGGCGGGGTCTCGGCGACATGAGGCAGCCCCCGACTGTTCCTCGATCGCCTGCGCCATCAGCGCGTGGCCGAGCACCGCGTGGTCCTGGTTGGCGTCGGCGCGCAGCGCGGCGGGCAGGATGCGGGTGAGGTTGGTCTCAGGCAGGAGGGCGAGCGCCTTCGTCCCACTGCGGGCGAAAGCGAGTGGCGTGCGCCACAACACGTCGCCGCTCACGAGGCCGTCGGCGAGCGGGCCGCCCGGCTGCAGGACCTCGTCGGGTGGGGTCGATCCGCGGAGTTCGTACGCGACGCTGAGTTCGGCGACGCGCGTGGGGAGCGTGATCTCGTCGAGCACCTCCACGCGCGCGACGTTGCCCTCGAGTTGAAGCGTCACGCTCAGTGCGTGCTCCGGGTGCACGGGCGCGCAGTGGAAGACGATGCGCCCGCCGACCTGCCCGACGTCGCGGAACGGGGCCAGGATCTCCGCGGGGCCGGCGTCCGTCACGACGACGAGGCGGACGCCGGGGCAGACGACCTCCGCCAACGGACTGCGGGCCGGCCCGCGGCGCAGCACCATGGCGAGCCCGCCCTCGATCCGTTCGAGGCCTGCGCGCAGCCCGGTGTCCGTCGACATCGGCGCGGACCAGGCGGAACAGCCCGCCACGACGACGGCGACTCCGAAGGCGATCCAGATCGAGAGCAGACGAAGCATCGCGGGCAAGAAGGCTACGCGGGCAGAACCAGAAACGGCGAGAGGGGGTGGGCCGTCGCAGGCCCACCCCCTCTCGGGTCCGACGCTGCCGCATCGTTGCGGCTACGTCGCGTCAGAGCGTCGAATCAGAACACGATCTGCGACTGCAGCTCGATCGTGTGGTTCGTCGCGTCGGCGCCGACGTCGGGGTTGATGTCCTGGTACTTGTAGCCGAACTGGGTCTTGAGGTTGTGACCGGCATAGAAGGCCGACACCACCACTTCGAACTCCAGGATGTTGCCTTCGCCGACCACGCCCGGCGCGAACGTGCGGAACGCGCCGCCACCGTTGACCGCCGTGACATCGGTGACGTGCACGCCGGAGAGACGCGCGCCGCCCGCCCACTGGACCGAGGGACCGGCATCTGCCGTGAACGAGCCCTGCGCCTGCCAGCCGAACGCCTTGGTCTCGTTGCCCGCGCCCTTGTCCATCGAGTCGGTGCGGTAGAAAGCCTCCGCCAGGACGTGGATGTGGCCGGCGACGACCACGCCACCACCGTTGAAGTTGAGGGAGTCGTACTCACCGCCCACGTCGACGGTGTCGTTGGTGCCGTAGGCGACGGAGCCGTTGGCGACCCACATCGTCTCTTCCGAGGCCTTGAGCGCGCCCTGCTTGTAGCCCTCGCCGGCGAGCTCCTTGCTGCCGTACGACATGCCGGCGATCCAGTTCAGCTCGTTGCTGGCGTTGTTGGTGTCGTCATCGGTCGCGCCGGGCGACGCGGCGGCAACGTCGTTGTTCAGCAAGCCAGCGTTCCAGCGCAGCATGCCGCCGCTCATCGAGCCGGTGACCTGCGCCTGGCGGGAGCGGTCGTTGGCGAACGTGCGCGACGCGATGGCGCGGTCGATGAACTCGAGGCCGCCGGACGAGCCGGTGGCTTCCGTGCCGTAGAGGGTCTTGCCCTGGCCGAAGCGCAGCGACGTGGTCATGTCGTCGGACTTCATGAAGTCCCACATCATGAGCGCGTCGAGGATGTCGGCGGTGTCGCCGTCAGCCCACTCGAACTGGAGCAGGAAGTGGACGGTGTCCTTGTACGAGGAGCCGGACAGCTTCGTGCGCGCGCGGCGGATGCTCACGCCGAGCGTGTCTTCGGCGACGCCGTCGTTGGCGGTGAAGCCCAGGTTGACCTGGATGCGGTTGCTCAGGTTCAGGCTGTAGCCTTCGCCGGAGAACGTGATGCCCTTGCCGGGCGCGGCGGTGACGCCGCCTTGCACGGGCGCGCTCTCGGGCGCGCTGTTCTTCTTGTCGTCGTTGCCGCCGGCGAGCGCGACCGAGGTCAGCGCCAGTGCGGCCAGGATGCCAGACCCGATTGGGGTGGTCATGTTCGGATTCCTCCCTGGAGGGTTGTGTGTTGAGACAAAGGCCGCAGAGGCGACGGCAAGGGAAGCTCGCCGCCAACTCAGCCGAGCGGAAGCTTCCGAGCGCCCCCTCTTTCGGTAAAGCTTATTCACGGGATTTCTTTGGGGCTAAGCCCTTCCCCACCAGTCACTTGGCGCGGCGATTCCAGAAGTTTCCACAGACTCATTTCCCCCAATCGGTGGGGCTCGGTACGCGGGGGAGCAACAGGATCTTGGGGACATCGCACAAATGTGCCCGGGAAGGATTGCCTGGTCGCCGGCCGGACCGGCGCTCCTAGACTCCGGCGCGATGCAGAAGACCGTGGTCCGCACGACGTGTCCGCGCGACTGTCCCGACGCCTGCGGCATCCTCGCGACGGTCTCCGATGGCCGCGTCACGGAGCTGCGCGGCGACCCGGCGCACCCCGTGACCCGCGGCTTCCTCTGCTTCCGCACCAGCCGCTACCTCGAGCTGCAGGACTCGCCGGCGCGGCTGACTGCACCGCTCCTGCGCCGCGGCGGTGACCTCGTGCCGGTGACGATGCCGGAAGCGCTCGACCACGTCGCCGCGCAACTCCTGCGCATCCGCGCCGAGAGCGGGCCGGCCGCGATCTTCCACTATCGCTCCGGCGGCAACCTGGGCCTGCTCAAGGGGATCGCCGACCGGTTCTTCGAACAGTTCGGGCCCTGCACCAGCAAGGTCGGCGACATCTGCAACGGGGCCGGCGAGGCGGCGCAGGTCGAGGACTTCGGCGTCAGCGACAGCAACGACCTCTTCGACCTGCGGCGGAGCCGGCACATCCTGCTCTGGGGCAAGAACCCGTTCGTCTCGAACGTGCACCTCGTGCCGCTCCTGAAGGAGGTGCGTGCGATGGGCACGCGCGTGGTGCTGATCGACCCGGTGCGGCACAAGGGAACGAGTCTCGCCGACCGCTACCTGCAGCCGGCCCCCGGCGGTGACCTGGAGCTGGCGCTGGGCGTCGCCCGGCGCCTGTTCGAGACCGGTCGCGTCGATCCTGGTGCCGCGTCGCGGTGCGACGGGCTCGCGGGCTTCCGGCAGCTCTGTTTCGCGCACGCGGTCGAGGACTGGGCGGCGCTCGCCGACGTGACGCTCGCGGACCTCGATGCCGTGGCCGACGCCCTCGCCGACGGCCCGACCGCGATCCTCGTGGGTTGGGGGATGCAGCGGCGCCGCCACGGCGGCGCGATCGTGCGCGCGCTCGATGCGCTGGCCGCGATCAGCGGCAACCTGTTCCGGCCCGGCGGCGGGTGCTCGTTCTACTTCCGGCGCCGGGGGGCGTTCGACACCACGGCGTTGGCGAGCGGCCGGATGGCGCGCGCCGTGCGCGAGCCCCTGTTCGGGGCTGACGTGCTCGCTGCCCGCGATCCCGCCATCCGCGCGATCTGGGTGACCGCGGGCAACCCGGTGGCGATGCTGCCCGACAGCGAGAAGGTCGCCGCGGCGTTCGCGCGGACCGAGTTCGTGGTCGTCGTCGACCACTTCCTCACCGATACCGCGCGCCGCGCGCACGTGGTGCTGCCGTGCCCGACGCTGCTCGAAGACGACGACCTGGCCGGTGCCTATGGCCACCACTGGCTCGGCGAAGTGCGGCCGGTGGTGCCACCGCTGCCCGGCGTCCTGCACGAGGTCGACCTGTTCGCGGCGCTCGCGGAGCGGGTGGGCATCGGGCACGCGATGGCCGGCACGCGCGAGGACTGGAAGCGCCGCCTGCTCGCGCCGGTCGCCGCGCAGGGCGTGACCCTCGAGGCGCTCCGCGCCGGCGCGGTGCGCAACCCGCGCGCGCGGGAACAACTCTTCGCGGACGGGAAGGTGGCGACCGCGAACGGGCGCGTGCAACTCATGACGGCGCTCCCGGAGCGCTTCCGGCCGACCGGTGCCTTCCCGCTGTGGCTGTTCAGCTGCTCCACGGAGAAGGCCCAGGCGTCGCAGTGGGCGGGCGTCGGCCTCGGCGCGCACACCTGGGTCCGCGTCCATCCGGAGGCGGCGCCCGGGCGGCTCGAGGGCGAACTGGTGACGGTCGAGTCGCCACGGGGCGCGATCGCTGCCCGCCTGGAGTTGGATGCGGGGCAACGCCGCGACGTCGCGATCATGCCGAAGGGCGGGCACCTCGACCGGGGTCACTCGGCCAACGCGTTGATCGAGGCGACGGCCACCGACGTCGGGCTCGGCGCCGCGTACCTCGACTGCGGCGTGCGGTTGCGCTGATCGACCAGCGAGGAACCGATCCGCAGCGGCATGGTCACGAAGGGCATGCACCGCGCGCTGGCCAAGCTGGCGAAGAGCGCCATCGGCTCGGCCGCCGCGGACTCCGCGGCGGACTGGCTGGCACGCAACACGCGCGCCTGATTCGCGCCGAGAAACAGCGGCGTCCGGTGGGCGCGATTGGCTAAGGTGCGCGCGTGCGGCGGATCACCGGGACCACCATCTACAGCTACGTGGCGTGTCCGCGCCTCGCCGAGCTGGACCTGCACCAGGACCGCGCGCGCCGCCGGCCGTTGACGGCGGCAGAGGAACTGGTGCGGCAACGCGGTCGCGACCTGGAAGCGGTGCGCGTGGCAGGCCTCGGCTACGCGCAACCGGAGTACGCGCGCGGCGACTGGACCGCCGGCGCCGCGGCGACGCTCGGGTTCCTGCGCGCCGGCGTGGCGGGCGTCACGCAGGGTGTGTTGCGCGAGGCGGACGCGCGCGGGGGCGCCGATCTGCTCGGCATCCCCGACCTGCTGCGGCGCGAGGCAGGGGACTCGACGCTGGGGGCCTTCCACTACGTGGTCGGTGACATCAAGTCGTCGGCCGGTGCGCGCGCCGACCAGGTGCTGCAGGTGGCGTTCTATTCGCGCCTGCTCGGCAGGCTGCAGGGGCGGGCGCCGGAGTACGGCTACCTCTCGCTCAAGGATGGACGCGAAGAGCGCTTCGCGCTGGCCGAACTCGACCCCGTGCTCGACGACGTGCTGGCGCGGGTGCGCGAACTCGCGGCGGGCGATGGCGAACGCGAGCGCGCGTTCCTTGCGTCGGGGTGTCGGCGCTGCCATTGGTCGGAGCTGTGCGGGGAAGCGCTGCGGGCGACGCAGGATCTGTCGCTGCTGACGGGCATGACGCGCGGGCTGCGCACGACGCTGGAGTCGGCGGCGATTTGCACGACGGGAGACCTGCTCGCGCCCGGCGCGGAGCGACTCGCGCGCCGAGCGCATCTCGAACCCGCGCTCGTCCGGCAACTTCAGTTGGCGGCGCAGGCGTGTGCGACGGGGGAGCCGCTCACCGCACACGACGCCGCCGGCGCCGAGGAAGGCGAATTCGCCCTGGTACACCTCGCGTACGACGCCTTCGCGGAGCGCGCGCTGTGCTTCGGCGCCGCCTGGCGAGACGGCACGCGCGACGCGAGTGCCGTGTTCGTGCCGGAGCCGGACGAGGAGTGGGCCACGTTCCAGCGCCTGCTCGCCGCCGTGCCGGCCGAAGTGCGCCTTCTGCACTGGGGGCACTCCCTCCCGGCGTGGTTCCAGCGCGCGGCCGACGTGCACGCGGGCGATGTCTCGCTGCACGGGCGCTTCGTCGACCTCGCGCGGCGCCTGCGCTCGCGCGCGGTGTTCCCGGGGCCGGTCTTCGCGCTGCGCGACGCCGTCCGGCTGGGACTCGGCCGCGACGGCGACCGTTGCGGCGACGAGGATGAAGCGCCGCTGTGGGTTCAGACCGAAGACGGCCACGCGCGTCTGGAGGCGAAGATGACCGCCGACCTCGCGGACCTCGCGGATCTCGCGCGGCGCTGGCTGCCGGCGGCGGAGGCGAGCGTCGCGCGATGATCGACCTGCAGCAGCGCCTGCTGCGCTTCCTCTCGCGCGAGGAGCACGACGAGCGCCGGCAGCTCCACGACCTCCGCGCCCAGTCGATCGATCAGCGCGTGCTCGAAGGCGAGTGCATCGCCGACGTGGTGGCCGTGCCGGAGCGGTGCACCGAGAACCAGCTCGTGCTGCGTGCGCCGGAGAACCTCAGCAAGTTCCGCGAAGGCGATGCCGTGGCACTGGGAGACGGTCGTCGTCCGGGGCTCGGGACCGCGTGGCTCTACGGTGACTTCGACGACGTCGCGAAGCTGCTGACGCTGGAGCGCGACCGCTACGACGGATGCAACCCGCGCTCCGTCGACCCGCGTGCCAGGTTCTGCGTCGACCGCCGGGCGATCGGCGGACGCAACCGCCTGCGCGACGTCGTGCGCGCCGGCTTTGCCGACGAACGGGTGCGCGCCCTGCTCGAAGGCTCGCTGGCGGCGACGCCCGACGAGGCGCGCGTGGCGCGCGCCCTGGAGTACCTGCGCGCGCGCGGCCTCAACGAGGCGCAGGCGACGCATGGTGCGGCGGCGGTCGGCAGCAGCAGCGTCGGTCTCGTGCAGGGGCCGCCCGGCACCGGCAAGACGCGCCTGCTCGGCGAGGTGCTGGCGATGCTGTGCGGAGCGGGATGCCGCATCGCGCTCTGCGCGTTCACGCACCGCGCCGTCGACCACGCCCTGCTCACCGCGAAGCGTCTGGCGCCCGATCTCCTGGTCTACAAACTCACGGAGCGCGCCGAGCCCGAGCTCGAGGCCGCCGGCGTGCGCGTGCTGTCGGCGCGGCGCGCGGCGTCGCTGCCGGCGGAGCGAGTGCTGGTCGGCGGCACCGCATTCCAGCTCGCGCGCGTCATCGACAGCGCGCGCTTCCACTTCACCGTCTTCGACGAGGCGGGGCAGATGCCGATCCCGCACGCCATCGCGGGCCTGCTCGTGGCGCAGCGCTGGATGTTCTTCGGCGACCACCGCCAGCTCCCGCCAGTGGTGAGCGCGCAGCACGCCGACGCCGGCGTGGCGATCTCGGTCTTCGAGCATCTGGCGAAGACCTACTCCTGCCCGATGCTCGACGTCACCTACCGCATGAACGCGCAGGTGTGCGCGCTGGTCGGTGACACGTTCTATGGCGGCGCGTTGCGCCCGGACCCCGTGGCTGCGGCCCGGCGGATGCCGTTCCGTGCCGGTGGTCGCTTCGACGCGGTCCTCGACCCGGACCGTTCCGTCGTGCTCGCCCGCGTCGACCACCTGCACCCGGGCATGCGCTCGCACGGCGAGGCGAACCTCGTCGCCGACCTCATCGAGGAGCTGATCCGTCGGCACGGCGTGCCGGCGCAGGAGATCGCAGTGATCGCGCCGTTTCGCGCCCAGGTGCGCGCCGTGCGCAGCGCCTTGCAGCGCAAGGCCATTGCCGACGGCGACGCGGTGACCGTCGACACCGTCGAGCGCATGCAGGGCCAGGAGCGCGACGTGATCCTGCTCACGCTAGCGGTCGGCGATCCCGACGCGCTGGAGCGGCGCGGCACGTTCTTCCTCAGCACGAACCGCCTCAACGTCGCGCTGTCGCGCGCCCGCACCAAGGCGATCGTGGTGGGTTCGAAGACGACCTTCGAAGCGCTGCCGGCCGACGTCGAAGGCCTGCGCGCTGCCGCGGCGTTCCGGCGGCTGTACCAGCGGCTGCCGCAGGAGGATCTCACGGCGGTGTACGCCCCGGGGGTCCGTCGCTCAGCCGAAGACCGACAGCGCCAGGTAGCCGACGAACATCAGGACGCCGAGCAGGGCGCCGAGGCCTAGCACCACGAGCACCTCGCGCAGGACGCCCGCGCGGCGGACTTGCGGCACCTCAGGCATGCGCGCTCCCGCTGCTGGCGATCATGGCCACGAAGCCGGCTTCGTCGAGGATCGCGATCCCGAGCTTCTCGGCCTTCTGCAGCTTGCTGCCGGCCTTCGCGCCGGCGACCACGTGCGTCACCGTCTTGGTGATCGCGGCCGCCACCGTGCCGCCGCGCGCTTCGACGAGATCGCGCGCCTCGTCGCGCGACATGCCCGAGAGCCCGCCCGTGAAACAGAACACCTTGCCGGTCAGGGGGCCGGTGCCGTCGCGGCGCGGCGCGGCGGCGGCGACCGTCACCCCCGCGCGTGCCGCCGCGGCGAGGAAGCGCTGGTTGCCTTCGCGCAGGAAGAAAGCGCGCACGGAGCGCGCGACCTCCGGGCCGACCCCGTGCACCGCTTCGATCGCGTCGGCATCGGCGGCGACCAGCGCATCGAGGTTGCCGAAGTGGGCGGCGAGATCCTTGGCCGTCTGCTCGCCGACGTGGCGGATGCCCAGCGCCAGCACGAAGCGGGCGAGCGTCGGCGCCTTGGCCTTGCGGAGCTGGTCGCGCAGCTTGGCGAAGCTCTTTTGGCCCCAGCCGTCGAGGGCGACGATCGCGGCCTCCTGCTCCGGCAGGAAGAAGATGTCTTCGGGATGTGTGAGCAGGCCGGCCTCCACGAGCTGGTCGACCTTCTCGGGGCCGAGGCCCTCGATGTCGAGCGCGCGCCGGCCCGCCAGGTGCACGATCCGGCCGCGCACCTGGTCGGCGCACTCGACGTCGACGCAGTACACGAACTTGCCTTCCGTCTCGAGCGTGCTCCCGCAGGTAGGGCACTGCGTCGGCACGGTGGCCGGCGCGGAGTCGGGCGGACGCGCCACGGTGCGGACCACCTCGGGGATCACATCGCCGGCGCGCTCGATCTCGACGTCGTCGCCGGCGCGCACGTCGCGCTCGGCGACGAGGCCCCAGTTGTGCAGCGTCGCACGCCTGACGGTGACGCCCGCCAGCTCGACCGGGGCGAGGTGCGCGACCGGGGTCACCGCGCCGGTGCGTCCGACCTGCGCGCCGATCGCGAGCAGCTTCGTCACCGCCCGCCGTGGCGCGAACTTGTAGGCGAGCACCCAGCGCGGCGCGCGCGCCGTGCGCCCGAGCCGCCGTTGCAGGCCGAGGTCGTCGACCTTGGCCACGATTCCGTCCATCTCGTAGTCGATGGCGTCGCGCCGCGCCTCGAGGTCGTCGTGGAACGCGAGCACGCCGGCGATGGAGTCGACCACGGCGAACTGGTCGGCGACCTTGAAGCCCCACGCGCGCAGCTGGCCGTGCACGCCCGCGTAGGTCGCGAGGTCGAGGTCGCCCTCCACCGCACCGAGGCCCCAGGCGATGAACTCGAGGCCGCGCGTCGCGCTGATCGCCGGATCGAGCTGCTTGAGCGTCCCGGCCACCGCATTGCGGGCGTTGCGGAACGGGGTCTCCGTCGAGGTCTCGGCGTGCTCGCGCAGCCGGGCGAAGGTCGACTTGCAAAAGATCACCTCGCCGCGGACCTCGAGGCGCGCCGGGCAGGGCCCGTCGCCCATCAGCCGCAGCGGCAGGTTGCGGATGGTGCGCACGTTGCGCGTGATGTCCTCGCCGCGCGCGCCGTCGCCGCGCGACAACGCGCGCACGAGGACCCCCGCCTCGTACACGAGGTTGGCGCTCACGCCGTCGAACTTGGGCTCCGCCGCCCAACGCAGGGTCTCGCCGGCGTCGAGTTCGAGGGCTCGGCGGGCACGCTCGTCGAACTCCGTCACCGCGTCCGCGCTGGTCAACGAGTCGATCGAGAGCATCGGCTGACCGTGCTCGGCCGTCGTCACCGCGTCGCCGCTCGCCAGCGGCGCGCCGACCCGCTGCGTCGGCGAGTCCGCGGTGACGAGGTCCGGGTGCTCCGCCTCGAGCGCCTGCAGGCGCGCGAAGAGCGCGTCGTACTCGGTGTCGGTCAGCTCCGGTCGCCCGTGGTTGTAGTACAGGTCGTCGGCGCGGCGGATCTGCGCGCGCAGCGCCTCGAGTTCCTGCCGCGCCCTCGCCGCCGGGGTCTTCACTTCGTTCGGTGCGCCAGGACGAGGGACATGCGGTGCCGGATCATCCCGCTGCGCCAGGGCCGTGGCAAACGCGCGCAGGTGAGGCGCTCCTTCAAAACGGGATGTCCGCGTCCGGCACGACGCCGCCCTCCTCGCGCCGCACCGCGCGGTACCCGGCGTACGGCACCTCGTTGCGGCGCACGGTCTCGCCGAGCGCGTTGCGGTACTCGCTGGGGCGCACCTCGACGAACGCAGTCCGGCCTTCGAGGTCCTTCGGCTCCACGCGCAGCCGACCCTCGGTGGGGAATCCGAGGGCACCGAACACTCGGCGTACGCGGGGCAGGGCACGGTCGGAGAACACGAGCGAGTCCCACGCCGCGTGCCGGCCGGCGAACTCGCCCTCCTTCACCACCAGCTTGAAGCTCCAGCGTTCTTCGCCGCCGCGCGTGACGCCGGCGCGGACGTCCTGGACCTCGCAGTAATAGGTGCCGGGGGGCACGCTGGTGAAGTCGGTGGCGGGGGGTGTGTTCGTGAATTCGAGGTCCATCGTCATCCTCTGGCGTTGTGGCTGCTTCGAGTAGGCTCGCTGTCCCTGTGGCCACGACGCTCGCGCCGGTGACACGAAGACCCGAGAAAACCACCGACTGGTCGGCGCTCGCCCGCACGCACTACGAGAACTTCCCCGTCGGCTCGTGGCTGGTGCCTTTGCGGCTGCGGCCGCACATCCATGCGATCTACGCATTCGCGCGCGTGGCCGACGACCTCGCCGACGAACACCGCGATGCGACGGCGCTGGCTGCGATGCGGGCGAGTTTCGTCGGCCACCTCGAAGGCACCGCTGCGCCCACCGAGCCGATGCTCGCTGCGGTGACCGCCACCATCCGCGCCCTCGACCTGCCGGAGTCCCTGTTCTTCGATCTGCTCGACGCCTTCGCCCTCGACCTCACGCAGTCCCGCCACGATGAGGCGAGCCTGCTCGCCTACTGCACGAAGTCGGCCGATCCCGTCGGCCGCCTGGTGCTGCGCGTGTTCGGCTGGCGCGACCCGGCGCTCGACGCGCGCTCCGACCGGATCTGCACGGGCCTGCAGCTCCTCAACCACCTGCAGGACATCGGCGAAGACCTCTGCCACCGCGACCGCATCTACTTCCCGACCCTCGACCTCGCCCGCCATGGCGTGACGGAGGCCGACCTCGCCGCGGCCACGGCGACGCCGGGCGTGCGCGCGCTGGTGCGCGAGTGGCACGGCCGCATCACCGGGATGTTCGCGCAGGGGTGGCCACTGCTGTCCGCCGTGCGCGGCCGCCTGCGCCTCGAACTGCGCGCGATCGTCTGGGGTGCCGTGCTGTGCCTGCGCCGCATCGCCGCCGCCGACTTCGACGTGCTGGCCGCGCGCGCGCATCTGACGCGGGGCGACAAGCTCTCGCTGCCTCTGCGCGCGTTGCTGGGCCTGCGCCCGCGCGAGCTGCGATGAACGCGGCGTTGCAGCGCGCACCCGACGCGATCGCGCAAGGCTCCGGGTCGAGCTTCCTCGTGTCGTTCCGCGTGCTCGACCGCGAGCAGCAGCGCGCGATGACGGCGATCTACGCGTTCTGCCGCCTCGCCGACGACGCCGCCGACGACGCTGACGCCGCACGCGACGGGGCGGAGCGCATCGCCTTCCTGCGCGCGGAGCTGGAGCGTGCGCGCACGGGGGCGGCGACGACGCCGGTGGGGCGCGCCATCGGCGTGGCGATCGCGCGCTACGCGATCGCGCCGGCGCACTTCTCGGCCATCCTCGATGGCGTGGGCACGGACCTCGCCGGCGTGCGCTTCGACGACGTGCCGATGCTGCTCGCGTACTGCGACAAGGTCGCCGGCGCGGTGGGGCTCGCGTGCTTGCCGGTGTTTGGCGCGCGCGGCGACGAGGCGACGCGCTACGCCATCAACCTCGGTCGCGCGTTGCAGCTCACCAACATCGCGCGCGACATCCGCGCCGACGCGCTGGTGGGGCGGGTGTACCTGCCGCAGGCGTGGCTGCGCGAACTCGGCGTCGAGACGGAGTGGTTGACGGGGAAGGGGCCCGCCGCGGTTTATGCGCCCGGCGGCGCGGTCGATCGCGTCGTGCACCGCGTCGTCGACGAGGCGCGCGCGCAGTTCGCGCTGGCGCGCTTCGCGCTCGGCGGGTTGGAGCGGCCGCGCGCCGTGTTGCCCGCCGAGATCATGGGCGAGGTGTACGCAGCAGTGCTCGCGCGCGTGGCGGCGGCCGGCGGCGCGGGAGTGGCGAGCGGCGTGCGGGCGCGGGTGTCTCGCTGGCGCAAGCTGTGGCTCGCCTGGAAGGTGAGCCGGCGGCTGCGGTGAGCGGTCGCGCGTTCGTGCTCGGCGGCGGCGTCGCGGGCATCACCGCGGCGCTTCGTCTCGCGCGGGCGGGGCGCCGCGTGACTCTCTTCGAAGCGCACCGGGGACTCGGTGGGCGGGCGTTCTCGGTGCCGGACGCGCGGCTCGGCGGCGAGCGCGACAACGGGCCGCACGTGTTGCTCGGTTGCTACGACGAGTTCCGCGCACTGCTGTGCGAGCTGGGCACGGAGCGCGCCTTCCTGCGCGCGCGCTCGCTCGCCATCGCCTACGCCGATGCGCGTGGTCGGCGCTCGCAGCTATGCCTGTCGCGTCTGCCGGTGCCGCTCGCGATGCCGTGGGCACTGCTGTCCGTGCGCACGATGACCGTGGGTGAACGCGCGCGCGCGCTGCTCGGCTTGCTCGGCGTACTCGTCGGCGCGCGCGCGCGCGACTCGCTCGCCGATTGGCTGCGTCGTTGGCGGCAGGGCGGTGGCCCGCAGGCGCACCTGTGGGAACCGCTGTGCCTCGCGGTCATGAATGCCGAGCCGGCGGCGGTGTCGGCGCGCCTGTTCCTCGCCACGTTGCGGCGGGCGTTCGCCGGGAGCGCTGCGCGCGGCGCGATCTGGATTCCGGAGGCCGGGTGGAGCGCCATCGTGGGGCGGCCCGCGGCGCGGACGCTCGCGCTGGCGGGCGTCGACGTCGCATGCGGCGCGCGCGTGCGCACGCTGCGCTGCGCGGCGGGGCGGGTGACGGCGATCGAGGGCGATGGGTTTGCGCCGCAAGCGCTCGCCGACGCCGATGTCGTCGTGTCGGCGTTGCCGTGGCATCGCCTCGCGGCGTGCCTGCCGGCCGACGATCCGATCGCCGCCGTCGCCGCGCGCTTCGAGGGCCGGCCGATCGTGACGGTGTACTTCGCGCTCGACGAAGACCCGCCGCTCCCCGACGCGCCGCTCGTCGCCCTGGTCGGCGGCGACCCGTTCCACTTCCTGGTGCGTCGCAAGAGCGACCCCAAGCGCCGCTTCGCGCTCCTCGCCGGCGGCACGCAGGCCATCGACGCGCTGCCGGCGCCCGCGCTCGTCGAAGCCGCGTGCGCGCAGCTCGCGCGTCATTTCCCCGGCGTGCGCGCCGCACCAGCCCAGGCCCGCGCCAGCAAGGAAGCGCGCGCCACGCTGCTCGCCAGTCCGACGACGCAGCCGTTGCGCCCCGCGTGTGGACGGCACCCGACGCTCGAGAACCTTCTCCTCGCCGGCGACTGGTGCGCGACCGGCTTGCCGTCGACACTCGAAGGCGCGGCGTGGTCGGGGCGGGTGGCGGTGGCGGTGCGGAGTGGCGTCGAGAGGGGGGGCTGAGGTGTCGCACCGCGCGGGTCCACGGAGCATCCGCCGTTACGCGCTCGTCTGAGGACGCTATCCCGTCCGCGAGTGGACGAGAGCACGACGCGGATGATCTGGTCGAAGGCAAGCGCGGGGCCCGTGCGGGTTCTCTCTGTCTTGGTCTTCGGGCTGGTGACCGTGCCCGTGTGCTGCGCGCAGGTCATGCGGGGGTGGATGCCCGTCCGCAGCCCGGAGCGGGTCGACCACGCGATGGTGTACGACTCGGCGCGACGACGGCTCGTCGGCTTCGGTGGGTACGGACCCACCGGGCTCGGAACGTCGACGTGGGAGTGGGATCAGGATGTCTGGCACCCGATCGCCTCGGAGCCTGCGGTGTGTGCGGGTCCACGACCCACGATGGCGTTCGACGAGGTCCGCGCACGCACCGTGCTCTTCGGCCTCGCGGGGATCGGGTGTGCGCGCGCGAGCACGTGGGAATGGGATGGTCGCGTGTGGATGGAGCGCGTCAGCGCGGCCTCGCCCTCGCGACGCAGCGGCTCGGCGATGGCGTACGACCCGCTCCGTCGGCGGATCGTGCTGTTCGGGGGGCAGGCGCAGGCCGAACTCGCGGACACGTGGGAGTGGGACGGCACGAACTGGACGCTGGTGCCGGTGGCTGCGTCGCCTTCGCCGCGGCACGGGCACGCGATGGCGTTCGATGAGGGTCGGGGGCGGATCGTGATGATGGGCGGGATGAATGGCACGCCGCTCGACGACATCTGGGAGTGGGATGGGCGCTCGTGGAGCCAGGCGTTCCCTCGTGTGCGGCCCACTCCGCGGCGGGATCACAGCTTGGTGTACGACGCCGCGCGGCGGCGACTCGTCGTCGTCGGCGGCCATGGCCTGCGTGGCGACCTGCCGGCCTACGAGGTCTGGGAGTCGGACGGCGGAGACTGGACGATGACGTCCGTGGCGGCTGCCCCGGCGACCCGTGGCTTCGCGCTGGCCTACGATCGGGCGCGAAGCACCGTCGTCCTCTTCGGTGGTTCGAGCGTCGGTCTCACGGCCGACCTCTGGGGGTGGGACGGCATCGCGTGGCGGCGGCTGGTGCAAGCGCAGGTTCCGTCGCGGCGGGAGCGACACGCGTTGGTCTACGACGACGCGCGAGGGCGCGTGATCATGTTCGGTGGGCGGAGTTCGACCGGCTGGTCCGACGAGCACTGGGAGTGGAGCGGTGGGTCTTGGGCGAGGTTCGACCGTGGGCCTTCGACCTGGCCCGCTGCGCGGGACGGGCACGCGGCTGCGTACGACGCGGACCGCGGGCGCACCGTCATGTTCGGTGGGTTCACCTCGCGGGGCGAAGTAAGCGACACCTGGGAGTGGGACGGCGCCGTCTGGCGCTGCTGTCGGACGACGACGGGCCCGCCCCCGGAGTCGGAGCACACGATGGCGTACGACCGGCATCGTCGGCGCAGCTTGCTGCACGGCGGCAAGGGCAACGCCGGGAATGGGATGGTCGGAGCTGGACGCTGCGCTCCGCGGCCGGACCGCTCGCGCGCAGTGGCGCGGCGATGGCGTTCGACGCATCGCTCGGCCGTGTCGTCCTGTTCGGGGGCGGCGGCAATGGACGTCTCGACGATCTCTGGCAGTGGGACGGCAGCGCGTGGTCGGTCGTGCCGGTCGCGTCCCGACCCCCGAACCTCGCCGACGTCGCGATGGCGTACGACCGAGCGCGGCAGCGCCTGGTGATGAACCAGCGAGGGACCACCTGGCTGCACGGCGCCTTGGTCGAGCCGGAAGTGAAGACGACCACGGAGGGGTGCGGCAGGCTCGGGAGCATCCCCGACCTCGCAACCGGCATCCCGTTCCTGGGGAATCCGGCGTTCACTCTCGACCTCCTGGGCGGACCTGCGCGCGCGTCGTGCGTGTTCGGTCTGGCGTCGGACCTGCGCGACCAGCCAGTCGGCTGCGGCTGCACGCTGTACCTCGCGGGCGTGATCGCGTGGGACGCCGCAACCTGCAACACGGGCGGCTTCGCCTCCGTGCGCACGCGCATCCCGTCAGATCTCCGGCTGCTCGGTGCAGCGGTCTTCGCTCAGGCGGTCGCACTCGACGCGAACGCGCCGGGCCCGGGCGTTGCGCTCACCGGCGCTGTGCGGATCGCGTTCGGTGATTGAGATGGTGGCTGGCGCGTCGTCGCTGCGCACGCGGCCAGCGACGGCTTCCGACGACGTGCGCTCACTCCGGCACGGGATACGCGAGCCGGAAGCGACTACGGAACCCATCTTGGATCCGGTTCGCGGCGGTCCGAACCGCTTCGCGCAGCGCGGCTTCCTGGCCAGGCGCGCGTTCGGTGTGCCGACCGGGGGGCAGGTTCACGGCGAGGTTGCCGACGGGAGTGCCGTCCGGCTCGGTGACGGTCAGCTCGCCCTCTGCGGCCGCGATGTGCTCGACGCGGTTCGCGACCGTCTCGGACCGGAGGTACCTCGATCCCAACCGGATGGCGATGCGGAGGACACCCGTTCCGGAGCCGCCCACCTGGAAGCCGCGCGAGGTCAGCATCTCCGTGATGCCGACTTCGCAGATCCGCGCGGCGTCGGGATCGGAGCATGCGACTTCGACCTGGATCCGCGTCGTGTCGGTCAGCCGGCGGGACACGTCGGCCAACCCGGTTCGGAGTTGGGCCACGCGCTTGCCGAGGCCCTGGCTCGGCGCGAGCACCTCGACCACCGCGACGTCCTCGAGCATTTCGGCCTGGGCCCGCCAGGCCTCGAGGATGTCGCCGTAGGCCTGCAGGGCGCGGCCTCGGTCCAGGGCGCCCGCGGCAGTCTCCATGTGCTTCTGCACGAGCTCGATCTTGGCCTCGCTGCGCGAGCGCAGCTTGCCAACCCACGCCGCCGCGTTCACGGAGACCAGCACGTAGACCGACTGCGTCTCCTCGTCCCGGTGGCTCGACTCGACGCGGTAGTCCTCGACGTTCACTTCGGCCGTCACGTTGATCCGGTGGTACGAGCCGACGTTGCTGCGCACGGAATCGCCGCGTGCCTCCTCCACCGACCACGTGGTGAGCTGCGACTGCACCCGACTCCGCACCATCTGCGCGAGTTCGGCGAGTGCACTGCGGCGGGCGCGATCGAGGTCAGCCGCCGGCTGCGTCGTGGCCGGCGTCGTGCCGACGGCTCGGATGTTCCTGGAGGCGGCACCCTTCTCGATCTCGACCTTCCGCGTCCATTCGGGCGCGGGGCCCGAGTCGTAGTGGAAATCCGGCCCGGCGCAGCCAGCGACGAAGCAGGTGGACGCTGCCACGGCGAGCCGGAACCAGTACGCGCTGGATCTTCTCATTGGTCAGCGACCCTCCAGTGGCCGAACGACTTCCTCTGCCAACGCGTCTGCGACTCCGGTGGTCACTTCCGTTGCCAGTACATGGAGGGACTTGGGAGGGGACTCGTCGGTGCCGAGCATCGCAAGGACGATCTGACCCGCCAGGGCTCGCTCGTCTCCCTCCCAGCGGTAGAAGCGTCGGACGTCCTTCGCCGAGCGCGACGACTGCTTCGACAGCAGGTTCTGCTTCGAAGGTCCGAGGTCCGTCGCGGCGACGGCGGCCGTCACGCTGACCGAGCGGGTCCATTCGAAGACCGCGTAGCGGGCCTTCACCACGTCGAACACCTGCTTCCCTTCGGCGTTCCGAACGATGTCCTGGTACTGGTTGAGCCGCGGGATGCTGGCCTCGACCACTCCGCTGTCCACCTGCCTCGGCCCCGTGTCGACGCGTTGGACGTCGAGCAGGGTCATGGTCAGATCGGTATCCAGCTCTGGATGATCGCCGCCCGTGGTCAGCGTGATGAGCTCGCGCCGGACGGAGCAGACCTTGGCGACGATCCGTGCGGTGATGGATCGAGCGAGGTCGTCCTCGCCGGCATGGCTCTTGGTGTTCACCTGCACGTAGCGGACGGCCTGGGCTTGCAGCTCGCGGTACCGCCGGTCGAGTTCGGGATCGTCGGTCGCCAGCGCTTTGGCCCGGCGCGCGAGATCGGCCAGGTTCGACGGAGGTGGCTGCGCCATGTCGGCCCGATCGAACCGATCCCGGGCTTCCTTCGCGGCGAGCTTCCAGCCCTCGGCGACCCGCTCCGCGCCCTGCTGGGGAGAGATCTCTGCCACGCCGACCTGGTCAGCGACAAGCAACAGGTCGTCGAGGCGGCACGCAGCCCCGAGTGCTTCGGCGTGCTGGCCGTTGCGGACGTGATCGTCGTACTCGACTTGCAACGATTCGAGCGCGACGCGCACCTCACGCTCCAGCCGTTGCTTCGCCTCGGGCTCATCGAGATGGGTCGAGTGATGCCCGATGAAGTAGCAGACCGCGAACTCGTGCTTGCCTGCCGCGGAGTAGGCCTCCCCCGTGCCCTGGTAGCTGGCACAGCCTGCCGAGATGAGGAAGCAGGCTCCAAGCGCTGCGCGCAACGGGCTCACGGAGTGATCTCCACCACGACCACCTCATGCAGCTTGTTGAACGCGATCACGCACTTGCGCCCTCCGCCGGCCCCGTCGGCCCACAGGTAGGTGTAGATCTCGCGGCCGTTCGGATCGATCGTCTGACGGTAGGGCGGCCCCATGATCTGGACCACGTCCTTGGCGGTGTGGTACCCGACCTTGATCTTCTGCGGTCCGTCGCCGAAGTCCCGGCCGAGGGTCAACGGGCTGCAGGCGGCGAGAAGGCTCGCCATCGCCGAGAGAGCGACGCGCCGCCGGCGCGCGCTCGCGGTCGTTGTGATCGGTTGCGCTGGGAACATCAGTCCGTAGCTCCTTTCGGGATTGCCATGGTCAGGGCGCGTGCTTCTCGCGACATGCGTTCACTCCACTCGCTGGAGGACCACCGGCGTGATGCGGTCGGGGATCTGGTCCACGGCTTGCCGCGTGAGGGCTTCCCGACTCGGCATCGCGGAATCCGCCGGTCTCCCTTCCCGCATGCCCGGCGGTACCACCTTGGCACGCGGATCGCCACGGTACTCGAAGTACTGCGCGCTGAAGGATGACTCGACTGTGCCACCGACTGCGACGGGAACGCTCTTGCGGACCCGATCGAGCAACTGCGCATCGAAGTCCACCTCGACGTGGAGCGCCCGTCGATACTGGGTCACCTCACCGGAGACCTGATCGAACACCTGCTTCTGGATGGTGCGGGGTCCGGGAGGCGGCAGCTTCGCGGCTTTGGCCTGCTCCACTTCCTGCTGGGTGGGCGGCACCGTCATCGTGTGGAAGATCGGATTGCCGTCCTTGTCCAGGCGCGGGATCCACGTGTGGAACGCGTTGCGATCGGACAGCGTCCACCCGGTGTCCTCGACCTCGGGTGCTGCCAGATGGATCACGAGGTCGGCGTTGTGCTTGGGGGATCCGTTGGCGACGGGCTCGAGCAGCTCCGGGCGCGCCGCCGCAATGCGCCGCGCCACGCCGGCGGCGATGTCGGAGGCTGGGATGCGGGATCCGGAGTCCACGACCACGGCGAAGTAGTGCTTGTGCCGTTCCTTCAGGCGCTCGTACGCGCGCTGCATCTCCTTGTCGTCCGGGAGCAGGGCCTTCGCCGTCCGGAGCATCTCGAGGTCGGCGCTGGTGAACGCGCGACCCGAGGCGTTCTCGACGTCGCGGAGCAACTCGCTCGCCGCCTTCGACGCGACCGCGGCCCACTCCTCGCCGAGACCCGCCGGGGCTGCATCCCGCCGATCGAGGGCCTTGGCGCGCGACAGCGATTCGTAGAGGGTCACCAGCGAGCCGAGCGCGCGGTGGTGCTGGCCCGAGGCCTTCAGCCAGTCGATCCGGTCCCGGAGCCGTCGCTCGTGGTCCTGCGAGGCCAGCGCGTAGTCGCTTCGGAGTTCGGTGTCGCCCGATCCTCCGCGCAGCCCGACGTCGAAGTACTCGGCGGCGATCGCCGGGTTGTTCCGCGCCAGGTAGTCCCGCCCCAGGTCCTTGGGACCGGCGGCGCAAGCCGCGAGCGCGAGAGACACGACTGCCGCAAGCACAGCCGTGGGGCTCTTCCCTGTTCTCTCACGCTCACAGGAGTTGTCCATCTGGCACATGAGCTGACGTTCCTCGCGGCCTGCAGATCTCGAATCGCGCAGCCGGAGTAGCCTGCCACACGACAGGCCCCGGGCAAGCAGCTTGCCCGACATCCCTCTGCTCGATCGGCGCGCGGTCACACCTTCGGCTTCTGCGGCGGCAGGTCGCGCGCCTCGCACACCGACTGGAAGCCTTGGCGCGCGTGCGCACCGTCGCAGAAGGGCTTGTTGGCCGAGTGGCCGCAGCGGCACAGCGAGATCACGGTGCGGCCGGCGAGCCCGAACTCCTTGCCGGCGGCGTCGACGATGGCGAAGGCGCCCTCGAGGCGCAGGGGACCGTTGGGGTTGACGGTGACCTTGGTCATTCGGACACGGTAGCGACGCGGTCCGGTGGCGTCGCGGTCGAGCCCGCGGGAACTCTTGGCTCCAGCAACCCCGGGGCCTAGCCTTGCGGCCTTTCCCCGAACCGACCCCCACAAGAAAAGGACCCGCATGGCCGTTCTCGTTGGCAAGCCCGCCCCTGACTTCACCGCCAAAGCCGTGATGCCGGACAACACCTTCAAGGAGGTGAAGCTGTCCGACTACAAGGGCAAGTACGTCATCCTGTTCTTCTACCCGCTCGACTTCACCTTCGTCTGCCCGAGCGAGATCATCGCCTTCCACAACCGGCTCGCGAACTTCAAGGAGCGCAACGTCGAGGTCCTCGGCGTGTCGGTCGACTCGCACTACAGTCACCTCGCGTGGAAGAACACGCCGATCGACAAGGGCGGCATCGGCAACGTGCAGTACCCCATCGTCGCCGACCTCACCAAGCAGATCGCGCGCGACTACGACGTGCTCACCGGCGACGGCGCGGTCGCGTTCCGCGGCACCTTCCTCATCGACAAGGACGGCAAGGTGCGGCACCAGGTGATCAACGACCTGCCGCTCGGCCGCAACATCGACGAGGCGCTGCGCATGGTCGACGCGCTCCAGTTCCACGAGACCAACGGCGAGGTCTGCCCCGCCGGCTGGAACAAGGGCAAGGACGGCATGAAGGGCAACGCCGCGGGCGTGGCGGGTTACCTCGCCAAGAACGCCAAGGCGCTGTGAGCCGGGCGGTCTGACCCGAAACCGACGCACCGTGCGGGCATCGCAGCAGGATGCTCGCACGTGCGCTTCTCCCCGTTCTCGCCGGCCTGTCGGCGGCCCCGCTGGCCGGCCAACTCCACACCAAGCCGGTCCTCGACCTCGCCGCCGCGCGCCTGATCGCGCAGGGCGCCAACGCCGCCGCGGACGCGGCGACGGCGACCGTGGTGATCGCCGTCGTCGACGACGGCGGCCACCTGCTGCTGCTGGCGCGGCGCGACGACACGCAGGTGGCGAGCGGGGAGGTGGCGATCGCCAAGGCGCGCACGGCCGCGATCTTCCGCCGGCCGAGCCGCGACTTCGAACAGCAGATCGCCGCCGGTCGGCTTGCGAGCCTCGTGCTGCCGGGGGCGGCGCCGCTGCAGGGCGGCGTCCCGCTCGTGTGCGCCGGGCGCTGCGTCGGCGCGATCGGCGTGAGTGGCAACTCGCCGGCGCAGGACGAAGCCATCGCGCTGGCAGGGGCAGCGGCGTCGGCGCGACTCGGCTGCCTGCGCGGCGGCCAGGCGCCGCCGCACGCGGTGGCGCCGCAGGCGGTGCCCACGCGGATCGAGAAGCTCGGCGCCGGGCTCGACGCGATCGTCGCGAGCGACGCGGTGGTGGAGCAGGTGGCCACCGGGTTCACGTTCACGGAGGGCCCGCTCTGGCGCGAGGACGCGCTCTGGTTCAGCGACCCGAACGAGAACACGATCTACGCGTGGAGCGAGAAGGCCGGCGTGCGCGGCGTGAAGACCCGCAGCGGGTACCAGGGCGACGACGTGCTCCGCTACCGGCAGCCGGGAAGCAACGGTCTCGCGCTCGACGCGGCCGGGCGCCTGCTCGTGTGCGAGCACGGCAACCGCCGGGTCAGCCGGCTCGAACCGGACGGCACGACCACGGTGCTCGCCGATCGCTACCAGGGCCGGCGCCTGAACAGCCCCAACGACCTGTGGTGCGCGTCGGACGGCAGCGTGTACTTCACCGACCCGCCGTTCGGCCTGCCGGCGTTCGGCGCCGACCCCGCGCGCGAGCTTCCGTTCTGCGGCGTGTTCCGCTGGCGCGATGGCGTCCTCACCCTGCTGGTCGACGATCTCGCTGGCCCCAACGGGGTCGCGCTGTCGCCCGACGAGCGCACGCTCTACATCGGGAACTGGGACGTGGCGCAGAAGGTCGTGCGTGCCTACCCGCTCGCCGCCGATGGCAGCGTGGGGAAGCCCAAGACGCTGCTCGATCTCACCAGCGAGACCGGCGACACGGCGATCGATGGCATCGAGGTCGACGCGGCGGGCAACGTGTACGTCTGCGGGCCCCGTGGGGTGTGGATCGTGAACGCGATGGGCACGCGCCTCGGCCGGATCGACGCGTCGCCGGAGGAACCCCACAACCTGGCGTGGGGCGACGATGGGCGGACGCTGTACGTCGCGGCGCAGACCGGCATCTACCGGGTGCGGACGAAGGTCGGCGCGGTGCGCAGGTCCTGAGCCCCGGATCGTGTCCGGTCGGTGCGCCGCGCGGCGCCCCATGAGCCGACCTACTTCCATCTCAGCAGGACCATCGCGGCGTCGTCGCAGCACCTCGCCGACAACACGGCACGCATCCGCGCGGCGATGCCGACCTGGCGCAACCACGTGCCCGGCTACCACACGGCGTTCGGCACGAGCTGCAACAACGCGCGGCAGATGGTGCTGGCGGGCACCGCCGACCCGGGCGTTGCCCTGCCGGTGACCTACACGCTGACCAACGGCCACCCCGGGGCGGCTGCAGGTGCAGTGCGCACCGCGGCTGCGGCGCGTCCCCGACTTTCGCGACGCGAACGTTGACGCGACGCGCGCCGGCCTCTACGAGAGGGCGCAAGCTCCAGGTTCGGAAGCGAGGTGTGAATCCTCCGCGGTCCCGCCGCTGTGAGCGCTGACGAAACCCACCACCTGCCACTGGCGGAACTGCACACGCAGCCGCTGGGAAGGCGTGGGGAGTAGGACGACGCGCGAGCCAGAAGACGACCTGAAGCGAGTGTCTTCCCTTTTTCCCCTCTCGTGGACTGGAGGTGTGGAATGCGCCACCTGCGCTTCTCCATTCGTTTCGCGTTCTCTCTCTCTCTCGCCGTCTCCCTCTTCGCGTCGGTCGCCGACGCCCAGGTTCCGTTCGCCACGCACGTCGTGGCCTCCGACACGCGCGGCAACGCTGGCGGCGGAGTGTTCAACCCGGCGAACGCGCTGGGTCGCCCCGAAGGCGGGGTCGGCGGCGGCGGCTCGGTGCTCGTGCACTCGCTCGGCATCGATGGCTACCTCACGCTCGGCCTCGGCACCAACCTGGTCGACGGGCCGGGCGCCGACCTCATCGTCGCCGAGAACCCGTTCGCGATCTCCGTGGGTCAGGTCTACGCGGAGCTGATGTTCGTCGAGGTCAGCAGCAACGGGCACGACTTCGCACGCTTCCCGTCGCGCTTCTTCGGCGGCGACGGCAGCTCGTTCGCGATCAACACGCCTGGGTTCGTCAGCGGGCTGGCGGGACAGACCCCGGTGTTTGCGAGCGCGTCGGGCGTCGACCCGCAGGACGTCGTGGAGGCCGGCGGCGATGCCTTCGATCTCGCCGACCTGCGCTCGCATCCGCTGGTGGTCAGCGGGGCCGTCAACCTGCGCGCGATCACGCAGGTGCGCCTCGTCGACGTCGTGTCGACGCAGAGCCTCGACGGCCGGGGCCGCGCCATCCTCGATCCGAGCAGCGGCTCGGCCGACGTCGACGGCGTGACCCTCATCCATCACGCGGGCAACGTGAGCGCGCATGGCCCGGAAGTCAGCCTGCACATCCCCGCCGACGGCAACCTCTCGCTCAGCATCAGCGATCCCGATGGCCTCGGCGACCTCGATCCCGCCTCGCTGCGCATGGCGCTCTACGGGCAGGCGGTCGATCCGGCGCCGATCTTCGCGGTCATGACCCTGCAGCAAGTGACCGCGCACGGCTTCACCCTCGTGCTCGGCGGCCCGCTGCCGCCGGGGCTCCCCGTGCACATGGCCGTGTCGGTCAAGGATCACGCCGGCAACCGCAGCGGCGCGATGCGGCAGCGGCCGCTGAACTGATCGGCCGATCTCGAATCGGTCGCTCAGCGCGGCGTCGCCGGCGCGGCCCCGACGGTCGGGGTCGCGGCCGGCACGCCGAGTTGGAGCTCGTGCCGGAAGTAGCCGGCCGGGATCTTCGCGACCACGTCGTTGATCGCCCGGATCGCGGCGCGCTGGATCGCCGCGGTCATGTCGACGCTCTTGGTCGAGGTGGTACCCACCTGGCCGAAGATCGCGTTCTGCCAGCCCGCGACGGTCGCGCTCTTGCTTCCGCCGACGGCGAAGCCCTTTCCCGTGGCGGTGGCGACGGTGACCCCGGTACTGCGGTCGACGATCTCGACGGTGATCTCGCATTCGCCCTTCTGGGTCGACGTGCGGCCCCTGCCGCTGAGCCACATGCCGATGATCGGGATGCGGCTCCACCAGTTGCTGGCGCTCGCCGTGTCTTCGCGCCGCTCGCTGTTGTCCTCGAACTTGGTCAGGGTGCAGATCAGCTTGAGGTCCGGGCGAAGCAGGCTCGGTCCGGTGTCCTGCTCGGCCTGCAGCCCTTCCTTCTCGAGCGCCTTGTCGGTCCGGGCCTCCGCGATGGCCTCGCGGTTGATGACGTAGCAGGCTCCCGAGTCATTGAGACCGGAGCGGAAGTACGTCTCGAGCTGCTGACCCCTCTCCTTGGTCCACGTGAAGCCGGACGCCTCCACGTGCCAGTTCCACGTCTGGGTGCCGTTGGGGCCTTCGACCGTGATGCCGCCGCTGCCGCCGCTGCTGCGCATGGAGAACGCACCCTCGGCCACCACGACGGTGGCGCGCGGGCCGGTGCGCTTGGTGACCTCCGGATTGGTGTCGTCGGTGACGGGTGCGGTGGCGCACCCAGCCAGCAGCGCGAGTGCGAGCAGAGATGTCAGGGATGTCTTGCGAGAGGAGAGGGGGCGATACGACGAGTGGTTCATGATGGGTTCGTGCGTTGGACAAGCCCGTCCAGCGCCGCCCGGTCCGAGGCGTTGCAGGCGTCTTCAGGAACCGCCCGGGCCGATCCGCTCCCAGGTCGTGGCGTCGCGCACCTCGAGGTCGAGGCGGTAGCCGCGGCCCGCACGGGCGAGTTGCCCCCGTACGAAGTAGTCGACCGCGGCGCCCAGCCGCTCGAACTCGGCCCGGATGCGCGAGCGGGTCGGCGCGGCAGCGAGTTCGTCCCACGCTGCGCTGCCGGACGAACCCAGATTCTGGCGCGCCATCGCCAGCGTCTGCGTCGGCTCCGGCGCGGTCGTGCCGTGCAGGCGCGGGCTCGCCAGGAACTGGCGCATCGACTCGAAGAACACCGCGCGCAGGTTCGCGTCGGCGATGCCCTGGGGGTCCTCGAGATCCACGGCGAGGAACACCGCGGGCCATGGTCGCGACAGGCGCGCGTGGTGGTCGCGGACGCCGTCGGCGAGGCGGGCTTCGACGGCGCCCTGGACCAGGTGGTCGAGTTCGAGCGGCGTGAGCGAGCGACAGCCGCCGACGCCGGCAAGGGCGAGCACGAGGAGGAGGCCGCGGCTCCTCATCGACGCACCTCGCGCGCGGCGCGCACGCCGAGCCAGGGCGCTGCCTGATCCTCCGCGAGGCGGGCGCGCGCGGCGGGGCGCTCCGACCCGGGTGGCAGGGCCGCGCTCGCGCCGCGCACGACGCGACCCGTGCTGCGCGGGTTGGACCCCAGCCGTTCGCCGCTGCCGGGCGCGACCGGGTCGGAGCCGTACACACCGAAGCGATCGCGGCACCATTGGGCGACGTCGCGGCGCGCGGCGAAGAGGCCGGCGCGACAGGCGCCTTCCCACTGCGCCTCCGTGGGGAGAGCCAGGCCGTTGTGCTGCAGGACCTCCTGCGCGGCGAGCCACGACATCGAGGTGGCGGGCCCGTTGTCGTCCGTGCCCGTCGTGTCGGCGCCGAGCGAGCGCCACTGCGCTCGGGTGACGAGGTCGACGGCGATGAAGTACGGCGCCAGCGGCACCTGGTGTGGTGGTCCCTCCTCCGGGCGGGCGCTGGGGTCGAGGTGGCGTTCGCGGCCCGGGCCGGGACGTTGCGCGCCGATTTCGGTGAGGCCACCGGGTGCCAGCACGAACAGCACGCCGTCGCCGGCGCGTGGACGGATGCTACCGTCGTCGTCGCGCTCCGGACGCGCGCCGGTGGCCACGTGCCAGAACAGCTCGAACCCGTCGCGGTCAGGACCCAGCGGGACGAGCCCGAACTGCACGGGCAGGTCGAGACGCGCGTAGCGCGGGCTCGCCGCGATCCGCCGTCGCGCAGTGTCCCAGTCGGCGGCGCTGGCGGCGTGGACATCGAGCACGCGCGTCACCCGTTCGGCGAGGGCGCCGTGCGTGGTCACGGTGTGCGCGAGTTCCGCGAGCAGGCTCCGCAGACGAGCGGCCTCGGTCGCTTCGACGCCGCGCAGGACGAGCCAGCCTTCGCCTTCCGGAGTGAGCAGCCAGCGGGCGGTGCCGATGGCGGTGTGGAGTTCGCGCGCCGCCCCGAGGTTGCCGGCGGCCGACTCCGCGGCGTGCGCGATCTCCGCACGCAACGCCGCGACCTGCCGCTCGATCCAGCCCGCAAGCCAGAGCGTGGTGCCCGCGCCCCGCAGCGCCGCCGTGTGCGCGTTTGCTGCGACGAGATCCTGCTCCGCGCTCGCCGCGCGGGCATTCGCGACCGCGAGGTCGCGCGTGGCTGTTCCCGCGACGGCATCGGCGGTGGCGATCGCGAGGCGCAGCGCGCTGAGCTCCGTCTCCTTGCGCTGGCCCTCGGCGAGCGCCGCCTCCGTCGCGGCGATGGCCTGCGTCGCGCGGGCCTTCGCGGCGGCGAGTTCCTTCGTCGCCTCCTCGGCGTGCGCGACCGCAGCCGTTCGTTCGGCCTCGGCCGCCGTGGCCTGCGCGATCGCCGTCTCCGCCCGGGTCCCGGCGTCGCGCGCTTCGTCGAGGCGTGCGGCGGCGAGCGCGATCTGCGCGTCCCGGCTGAGCACTTCGCCGCGGTAGTGGCGGGCTTCACGCAGGAACAAGAGGCTCGCAGCCAGCCCGACCGCGAGGCTCGCGACACCGGCCGCGACCGCCGCGCTGGCGGCGCGGTGGCGGCGCGCCAGCTTGCGCACCCGGTGCCACACGCCCGGCCGACCCGCGGACACGACCTCGCCCTGCAGATAGCGCAGCACGTCCGCGGCCAGCTCCGACGGCGACAGGTAGCGCCGCTCGCGGTCGGGCTCGATCGCGCGCATCACCACCCAGTCGAGGTCGCCGCGCAGCTCGCGGAGCAGCGCGCGGAACTCGGTGTTGCGGCGGGCGACGACGAGTTGTGCAAACGTGCGGTCGTGCAGGCGCGTGCTCGGCCGTGGCGCCGGTGTGTTGCGCAGCACCTCGGCGATCCTGTTCCAGCCGGCTTCGAGCAGTTGCTCGCGATCGAACGGGTGCGCGCCGACCAGGAGTTCG
>CAYQMF010000053.1:0-40499 GCA_964418595.1 uncultured candidatus Brocadiaceae bacterium | reverse complement strand
CGGCGGCGGCATTGAGCGTGCCGCGCAGCTTGTTCACGACCAGGGTCGCGAGCGCCTCACCCTCGATGTCCTCGGCGATGATCAGCAGGGGCTTGTTGGCCTCCTTCAGCTTCTCGAGCAGCGGCAGCAGCTTGCGCACCGACGAGATCTTGTCCTCGTGCACGAGGACGTAGCAGTCGCGGAACTCGCAGGTCATGCTGTCTTGATCGGTGACGAAGTGCGGCGACAGGTAACCGCGGTCGAACTGCATGCCCTCGACGATCTTGACCTCCGTGGTGAGCGCGCGGCCTTCCTCGACGGTGATCACGCCGTCCTGGCCGACCTTCTTCATCGCGCTCGCGATGATCTTGCCGACCTCCGGATCGTTGTTGGCCGCGATCGACGCCACGTGCTGGATCGCGTTGATGTCGGTGCCGGGCACTTTCTGCGCCATCTTCGCCAGCTCCGCGACCAGCTCGTCGCCGGCCTTGCGGATGCCGCGCACCAGCGCCGTGAAGTCGACGCCGGCGGTGATGTACTTCAGGCCCTCCTCGAGGATCGCGTGCGCGAGCAGGGTCGCCGTCGTCGTGCCGTCGCCGGCGACGTCCGAGGTCTTGCCGGCGGCTTCGCGGACGAGCTTGGCGCCCATGTTCTCGTACGGGTCGTCGAGTTCGACTTCCTCGGCGACCGAGACGCCGTCCTTGGTGACCGTCGGTCCGCCCCAGCCCTTGTCGAGGACGGCGTTGCGACCGCGGGGGCCGAGGGTCGACACCACGGCGCGGGCCAGCTTGGACACGCCCCGGAGCAGGGCTTCACGGGCTTCGTTCTCGAACGTCAGTTGCTTTGCCATCGGAATCTCGAGCTTGCAGTTGGGGGAGACGAGGGAGGCGGCGCGCGGCGGAACAGGGGTGCGGCGCGCGGAGAGAGACGGGAACCGAGCGTGCGCGGCGCGCAGTCTGCCGGGCCACGCGCTTCGCAAACGGAGTGCCGGGAAGGAAGGCGCTCGCCGCGATCCACCTGGTCGAGGCCCGCGGAAGGCAGGCGGGGCCGGCGCGCGCATCGCTGCGGTCGGCCGCAGCTTCGAGCGCCGGGGACGTTGGCGCGTCAAACTGGCATGCGGGCTCGCTTGTCCCGGCGCCGCGAGTGACAATCTGACATGAGCATGCACCTGACTCTCCTTGCGGCGGTCGCAGTCCTTCCTCTCCAGGCGCCGCGAGACCACAGCCCGGCGCCGGTGACGGTGACCACGCTCGACGGGGCGCAGGTGCGTGGCGCCGTGGACGGCCTCGCGGGCGGCGAACTGCGCGTCGCGGTCGAGGGCCGCGTCGTCGCCGTGCCGTGGTCATCGGTCCTCGCGCTGCACGGGACGGCACCTCGCCCCGGGGCGGCAGTCACCGTGCGCCTGGTCGGCGGCGACGAACTGCGCGGCGACCTTCGCGCGGGGGACGCCGGAGGTGAGACCCTGGTCCTCGAGTCGCGCTCGCTCGGGGCGGTCGCGGTGCCGGTCGATCGCGTGCGCTCCGTCATCCTGCACGCCCTCGCCGGCCAGCGCGAGTTCTCCGACGCGGAGCGAGGCGAGCAGGCGGAGGTTCTCTTCGTGCCCGCGAAGCGGGGCTTCGACGCGATCGCGGGCGCCATCCACCGCTTCACCAGCGAAGGCGTCATGTTCGCGGTCCTGGGCAACGACACGCCCCGGCTGTTCCCCTACGCGCGGCTCGCCGGCCTCGCCGTGCGCGACGGCCAGCCGCCGGACACGCTCGGCGACAGCGTGCTCGTCACCCGGTCCGGTGACGTGGTGGCGGTGCGCGTCGTCGAGCTGACGGCCACCGGCCTCGTGGTGGAAGGCGAACGGGCGCGGCGCGCGACGCTGCCGTGGTCGGAGGTCGCGACCCTCCTGCGGCGCGGCAGCAAGCGCGTGTTCGTGTCCGACCTCACGCCGGAACTGGTCGACGAGGCATCGTTCTTCGGGGACGGCGCACCGCTCTTCCCCTGGCGGCCCAACCGCAACGTCAGCGGCGGCTTCCTCGTCGCGAACGGACTCACCTACGCTCGCGGTCTCGGCGTGCACAGCCGTTCGAACCTGACGTTCCGCGTGCCGGCGGGCGCGGCTCGCTTCCAGTGCCTCGTCGCCATCGACGACGAGGTGCTCGCCCTGCCGGCGCGAGGCGTCGTCGACATCGCCGTCCTCCTCGACGGCCAGGAGGTGCTGGCGCGCAAGGGGATCATGAGCGGCGGGCCGGCGATCAACCTGGGCGCGATCCCGGTGCGCGCGGGCGCCGTGCTGACGCTGCGCGTCGAGCATGGCGCGGGGCTCGACCTCGGCGATCACGTCGACTGGCTGCACGCGGTGTTCCTGCCGGAGGTCGGATCGTAGGCGTGATCGCAACCACGGTCCTGACCCTCGGCGCGGCCCTGATCGTGGCCCTGCCCGGCCTGTGCGCCCGACGCAACGGACCTTGGACGCTGCGCCTCGCGACGTTGCTCGTGCTCGCGGCGATCGGTGCCGTGGCGCTGGACTGGCCGCGCCAGGAGGGCGTGCGCGAGCAGCGGACTCTGACGCTGGTGGTGCCCGGTGGAGTCGACACGGCGACGCGCGCGGCCCTGACGGCGCAGCTCGGCGGATCCCCCTGGCGCGTCGTCGAGACCGCGCCGCGGGCCGCGGAGGTCGGTGCAGCGCTGGCGCTCGTGGCAAGCGATGACCAGAGCGCGCCCGCGCTGTTGTGGACGGAGCCGCTCCACGACGGCGGCGCGCCGTCGGCGCGGCCCGCGCCGGTGTTCACCGCGCGCGCGCCGTTGCCGTTCGAGTTGCAGGAGCTAAGCGCGCGCGCCGTGAACGCCCCCGTCCAAGGGCGCCCGCTGGCGGTGGAACTCGATCTGCCCGACGGGCTGCGCGGCGAGGGGACGGTGCGCCTGTCGGCGAGCGAAGGATCCGAGGTCGCGGTGCGGCCAATGGCTGCCGGGATGCCCCCCGGAGCGGGCGCCAACCCGCGCCTCGACGTGCCGGCGCCTGCGGCGGGCGAGCATCGCCTGGCCGTCGACGTGCGGGTGGGGGACGTCGCGGTGACCGCGACCGGCGGACTCACCGTGGCGCCCGGCGGGCGCGTCGTCGCCGTCGGCGCGCTCGCTCCATCGTTGGCGCGTGCCCTCACCGTGCAGGGCTACCGGGTCGAGGTGGCGACCGAGGTGCCCGCGTCGCTCGCCGACGTCGACGTGTTGGTCGCGGCTGCGCCGGTGCCCGCCACGGACGCGGCCCGGGTGCGAGCCTTCGTGTTGGACGGCGGCGGCCTGTTCTTCGTCGGTGCACCCGATGGCGGCGGTGTGCCCATCGACGCCGACGATCTCGCTTCGCTCTCGCCCGTCACGCTCGCGGCGCGGCCGACGCCGGCGTCTCCCGACGGCGTGGGCGCGGGTCGGCCGACGGACACCCCGCCGTCGCCTCCCACCGGACCGCCGCCGACCCGGCCGCCGGAGCAGGCGACGGGCGAGACCGATGTGACGCCGCCGCCCACGCCACCCGCGCCGAAGGAGATCGAGCGGCGGAGCGTGGCGGTGGTGCTCGTGGTCGACCGCTCTGCGAGCATGGCCGAACTCGTCGCCGGCGACGGCGGCCTGCGCCGGACGCGCATGGACTATGTGCGCAGCAGCGCGGAAGCCACGATCCGGCGCCTGTGGCCGGGCGACCTGCTCGCGATCGTCTCGTTCGGCAACAAGAGCGCGCACGAGGTCGTGCTGCCGCTCACCGGTGCCGACGACCTCGGCGGCGCCTACCGCGCACTGGCCCAACTGCAGGCGCGGCACAACGAAGGGACCTACCTGGAGTCTGCCCTGGCGCACGCGGGTGCGATCCTCGCGCCGGTCCGCGCACCGGTGAAGCACGTGGTGGTGATCACCGACGGCGTGATCGTGGACCTGCGGCCGGAGAGCACGGTGCAGGCTCAGGAGCTGCGCAAGGCCGGCATCACGGTCAGCCTGATCCGGTTTGGCGCGGAGACCGCGGAGACCATGCACTTCGCGGTCGACTGCCGGCTCTTCGCGCGCCTGGGAGGCGGGCAGTACGTGTTCTCGACCCGCACCACGGAGGTGCCGGCGCTCGTCTCGGAGGAGGTGCGCCGCGTGTTCGTCGCCTCCGGTCGCCCCGACGCGAATGGCACGGAGCCGCCCACCGAGGGCGCACCCGCGCCGGGTCCGGGTTCGCCGCCACCGATCCAGGAACCACCGCGCCCGGCCGATCCGCCGGCGGAGAGTCCGCCCGCAGCGTCGGCCGCGCTCGCCGTGCGCGTGCTCGGGCCGAGTCCGCTGCTCGAGCCGCTGCCGGAGAATGGCCTGCCTGCGGTCGGGGGCGTGCTCGCGGTCGCGGCGCGGCCGGAGAGCCAGACCCTGCTCGTCGCGGGTACCTCCGGCCACCCGCTCCTCGCCTTCAGCAACCGCGGGCTCGGCCGTGTCGGAGTCTTCACCTCGGGCCTGGATCGCGCATGGGGTTCGGCGTGGCTCGACGCTCCGCAGTTTCCGAGCTGGTTCGCGCGCTGGGTCGCCGCGGTTGCGCCACCGCGGGCCACGCCGGCGCACGACCTCCTGACCGAGAAGGTTGCGGCGCCGCGCGGGCCGACGCCGGGCGAGCTGCGCGCGCTGGCGACCTTCAGCGGTCAGGCCGTGCTCCCGCTCGCGGCGATCGCGCCGGAGCAGGTCCGCGTGGTCGCGCGGTGGCGAGGGACCGCGCTCGCGTTGGCGATCGCGGCCGGAGCGGCGATCGTCGCGCTGGCGATGCTCGAGTTCATCCTGGTCCGTCGGCGCTGACATGCTTGCCCATCGTCACCGTTGCATGCGTCCGGCCTCGTCCCCATCATCTCGGCGATGACGACACGCGCGGGAGACGCTGCGGCGCTCGGCAACCCGCCGTTCTTCGGCGCGGCGCGCGGCGGTCTGCGCTTCGAGTTCGTGATGGACAAGACCCGGGCGGACGACCCGTTCGTGGTGCTCGACGACTCCGGCCGGTTCTCGCGCGTGTTGCTCGGTCGGCTCGCCGTCGGCGACGACGCAACCCTCATGTCGCTCGCGGTGAAGCTCCAGCGCGATGCCTACCCCACGGGGGCCGGCACCGGCCAGGTGCCCTGGACCAACCGCGCCCTCGACGAGGTGTGGGCGAGGGAGCGCCGCGATGTGCGGAGCATCGACTCGCCGCACGTGCTGCGCACGTTGCCCGTACCCGACACGGCGCTCGACAGCCCGCCACTCTGGTACTGCCGCAAGACGGATCAGTACTTCCACCCGTCCTCCCCACAGAGCGGTGCGGCGCTGCGCGTGTGCCGCGACGACGCCCAGCTTCGCGACGCGGGCCTGCGCGCGTACGGTGCGGGGCTGCAACGCTACCTGCACGCGGGGACGGAGGGCGGCAAGACGATCTACTACAAGCGCAGCGCGCCGGAGGACGAACAACCCAAGCCCGAGGTCGAGGTGCGGAGCGCCACCGACCTGGTGGCTGATTTCTCGGTGTTCGTTCGCGGCGAGCGGCAGCCGGCGGCGGCGTTCCCGTGCATGGCCTGTCCGCATCGCGGCGAGTGCTACCCGTCGGTCGCGCGCGGGACATCGATCCCGGCGGAGCAGCACCTGTTGCCGGTGTCGTTCTACGACTTCGCGTTCCTGCCCATGCCCGTGGCCGAACTCGTGTACGACGAGTACTGCGACCTGATCGGCGGCGCGAGCTGGGAGCAGGTTCGTGCGCGCGCGTCGGGCCCCGGCCAGCGCGGACGCGCGCAGCTCTTCCCCACGCTGGACACGCTGTACGCGCGGCCGACGCAGTGGCTGTTCCGCTACGACGCGCGCGGGTGCTTCGCGCTCGAGGTCCTGCGCCTCAAGCTCACCGCGTTCCTGCAAGCCTGCTCCGGGATGACCGCGGTGCACACGGCGGCTGGTCGCCCGCATCTCGGCATCCAGCCCGGCAACCTCGTCGTGAAGGTCACCTTCGCCAGCGACGGCACGCCGGCGCGCTGGCTCGGTCAGGTCCAGCTCGTCGACCTGGGTTGCGGGCGGCGCTACCTGCCTGCCGACCCGTCGGCGCGCGACGTGCCGATGCGCCTCGTGCCCGACGGCGCCGGGATGTACACGTCCCCGTTGGCCGCTGCCGGCGACGACGAGGTCGCGGCGGCGATGGGGGTGGAGGTCGTGCGCAACGACGAAGTCGAGGCCGGCCGTGAAGTCGTGCTCCGGCTCCGCCCGCCGGCCGGCTTCTCGGCGGCGGCGTTCCGGGCCGACGACATCGTGCGGGTCACGCCGTCGTCTCCCATCGGCGGCCGGCGCGACGCGTGGTTGTGGGGGTGGCTGGTCGACGTCCGCCGGGACGGCCTGACGGTGCACATCGAGTTGCCGGCCGGGCACGCGCTGAGCGGTCTAGCCGCGGCGCAGACCTTCGACGCGCGCGTGACGCTGGTGAAGAACCTGGGGCCGGCGTGCGATCTGTACGGCCTGGGCATGCTGCTGTTCCGCACGCTCCTGGTGCACGACGAACAGAGCATGGTCGAGGTCGAAGCGGCGGTGAGCCGCTGCATCGATCGGTTGGTGCTCGATCTCCCGGGCAAGAGCGATCCGGCCCGGTTCTGCCGCGACCATCTGTTGCGCGGGCTGCACGACCACGAGGCCGTGTTCCGTCCCGCCTCGATCCTGTGGAGTCGCGCCGACCGTGCGGACGCGCTGGACGGGTTCCCGGAGCGGCTCTGGCAGGAGATCCTCCTGTTCGCTTTCCGCCTGACGACCTCGATCCGCGAGTTCAGCTTCGTCGACTCCCACGCCGACACGCACCCGCAGAGCCCGGGCACGCTCGGCCGCGAGCTGCTCGCCGAGGTACGGTCGTTCCTTGCCCGCGTGCACGTGGAGCTGTTCGCGCGCGCGGAGCGCGACCGCGAGATCGGCGAGGTTTGTGGCGACCTGCTCGCGGAGCTGCGCGAGAAGCTGGTGGCGGGGGCGTTCGACGCGGCGCGCGGCGAGCCGACCCATGGTGAGGCGACGCGCGGCAAGAAAGGGGAGGGGAAATCGTGATCACCCTCGAGATCCAGAAGGGGAACGCCGCGCCGACGAAGCGGGCGTATCCCGACGAGCAGATCACCATCGGCCGGCGCAAGGAGAACCTGCTCGTGCTGGAGGACAAGGAGGTGTCGGGCCGGCACGCCCTGATCGAGAAGACCCTGGAGGGCTGGGTCGTGGTCGATCGCGGCAGCACGAACGGCACGCTCGTCAACGGCGAGCGCATCGCGCCCGAGGTGCCGTTCACGCTGCGCAACGACACGCGCGTGACCATCGGGCCGTACACGATCACCGGCGAGTTCGGCGGGAGCGTCGACATCGGCGCGACCATGGTGAGCAGTCGTGCCGCCGAGCCACCGCCCGTGGACGAGGTCGCCAACGAACTCGCGGCGCTGTTCGCGACCCACCTGCGCTCGCCGGTACAAGAGCGCACGAAGGAGCTGCGCGCGGCCCTGCACGCGCGGCACGACCAACTCGGGGATGCCGCGATGGCCCAGGTCCTCGAGGAACTCGTGCAGCGGTTCGCGCCGCCGGAATCAGCGGCCGCTGCGGACGGCGCGTCGGTCGACCAGGAGTTCTATCCCGCCGGGTTCAAGGTGCTGGGCGCACTGTCGCGCCGCATCCTCGGCCGGCCCGACCAGTTCGCGGTGGTCGAGGAGGTCGATCGCTTCGGCGAACTGCTCGGTGCGTTCGTGCAGGCGACATCGGACTGGATCGTGCGCTGCATCCAGGTTCGCAACGACCTCAAGGAGCAGTTCGGCAGCGACGTCACGCGCTATCTCAACGCCAAGCGCGCGGCGGTGGAGGCCGCAGCCAGTCCTGCCGACGTCGCGCGCACGCTCCTGGATTGGACCGACCACGCGCGGCAGGCGAAGGCGACGACCGAGCAGCTCGAGACGCTGTTCAAGGTCTTCGTCGCGCAACAGGGGTGTCTCCTGGAGGGCGCCAAGGGCGTCGCCGACGAGGTGCTCCGGCACCTCGCGCCCGACGCGATCGAGGCTCGCGCCCAGCAGACGGCGGGCCTCATGGGTTCGATGAAGATGAGCGTCGCGAAGACTTCGCCGCTGTGGCAGGCGTACTGTGCTGCCTGGAAGGCGCTGGAGGGTGGAGGCGTGCAAAACGAGGTCGTCATCCCCAAGATGAGGGAAGCGTTCGCGCGCGTGCGCGCGCGGGGCGGCGACGAGAGTTGAAACCGATGACGACAAGGCGAGCGATGCGCGAGCGGATGCGAGACGTGCTGTGGGCGATCCTGGCTTCGGCGATCCTGATGGGGTGCGGCAGCGTCGGGGTGGTGCACATCCAGGTGGCGAGGGAACTCAACCCCATGGCCACACCTGGGGGCGGCACGGCATCGAGGTCGGTCAAGGTGAAGCTGTTCCTGCTGGAGCAGGACGCGGTGACCGTGTTCGACAACGCCATGCGCGAGGCCCTCTGGCCGGCGCCCGGCGTCCAGGACGACGCGCGCTTCAAGCTGCTGGCACCCCTCACGATCGAGCCCGACGCGAAGGTGGAGCCGATCATGCTGACCGGAACCACCGACAAGAAATACACGCACCTCGGGGTCACCGCGAACTACCCCGACGAGGCCGCGACCTGGCGGCGCTCGTTCCCCATCGACGAGGTTCGCGGCAGGGCGCTCTGCTTCTTCCGATCGGAGATCGGCCTGGCCGACAAGGGCACCTTCCCGCCGGCTGCCGGCAACGGGCGCTGACCCGCCATGGGCCAGTTCGACCGCGTTCTGTGGGAAGAGGGGATGTTCCTCGGCCCGCAGCACTTCCAGCAGTGGGATCGGCAGCAGGGTCAGGCGATCACGGCGCGGACGCGCGCGGTGTGCGCGCTGGACTCGGGCTTCACCGCGATCGACGTCGACCAGGAGGCGTTGCTCGGCGGTCAGTTCGCGCTGCGCCGCGTCGCGGGCGTGTTCGCGGACGGGACAGCCTTCTCGGCGCCCGATGTCGATGGCGTGCCGGCGCCGCGCGCGCTGAAGGACGCGTTCCCGCCGGCGGTGACGGAGTTGAAGGCGTTCGTCGCCCTGCCCAGGCGCCGCGCCGGCGCCATGGTCGCGCGCGAGGACGATCCCAACCGCACGGTGACGCGCTATACCCGCGGACTCGTCACCGTGATCGACGAGGTCGGTGGGGCGGTGGAACGGGACGTGGCGGCGGCGCGCCAGAACCTGCGCCTGATGCTGGACGGCGAGCCGCGCGATGACTTCGAGACGTTGCCGGTGGCGGTGATCCAGCGCACGCCGGCGGGGTCGTTCGCCCTCGCGCCGCGCTTCGTCCCGACCTGCCTCTACGCGTCGGCTTCGACGGCGTTGATGGCGATCATGCGCCGCGTGTTCGAGCTGCTGCAGGCCAAGCGCGACGAACTCAACAGCAAGCGGGGCCAACGGCTCGGCGGTGCCGCGCAGTTCGGCGCGGGCGGGGAGATGAACATCCTGCTGCTGCACACGCTGGCGACGCACCTGCCGGCGATTGCGCACCTCTACCACCAGGGGAAGGTCCACCCGGGCAACGTGTACCGGGAGCTGGCGTGCCTCGCGGGCGCGCTGACCACGTTCCAGACCGGGGAGCGCAAGGCGGCGCCCCCGCCGTACCACCACGAAGAGCCGACGGCGGGCTTCGAGGCGCTGCTGCGCGAGGTCGAGGAGCTGCCCGGCAACCTGGCGCCCGATCGTGCCGTGGCGGTGCCGCTCACCTCGACGGACCGCGACACCTGGAGTGGTCGCGTCGTCGACGAGGCTCTCTTCGAGGGGGCCGAGTTCTACGTCGGCGTGCGCAGCGAAGTGGGCACCGACAAGGTCATCAAGGAGTTCCCGTTCAAGGCCAAGGTGTCGTCGCCGGAGCAACTGCCCCAGATCCGCACCGTGGCGGTGATGGGCGTGCGCATGGCGCACGTCGCGTCGGCGCCCACCGAGATCCCGCAGCGTGCCGGGGCGCAGTACTTCCGGCTGCAGCCGGAGGGCAAGCACTGGGACGCGATCAAGCTCGCCCGCATGCTGGCGATCTTCGTGCCCGCCGATTTCACCGAACTGTCCCTCGAGTGCTACGCCGTGCGGAGGAGCTGATGGCGCCGACTACTCTCGACAACCCGATCATCCTCGGTCTCCCCGACGTGTGCGCGGACGTGTTCGCGCTGCTCGTGCAGTTGCGCTACGAGTCGCCGGCCGCCGACGCGGACGGCCTGCGCCGCATGGTGGGCGATCTGTTCCGTGATGTCGACCGCAAGGGCTCGGCGCACGGGATCGGGCGCAGCGAGATGGACGACGTGCGGTTCGCGCTCGCGGCGACCCTCGACGAGCTGGTGTTGACCAGCGAGTGGCCGCTGCGCGACGAGTGGGCGTCGCGGCCGCTGGCGCTCGAGTTGTTCGACGACGCGAACGCCGGCGAGACCTTCTACACGCGCCTGCAGAACATCGCTCGCGGCGCGCCGGGGCACCGTGCGGAGCTGGTGGAGGTGTACCTGACCTGCCTGCACCTCGGGTTCCGCGGCCAGTACGCCGACTATGACGGCCTCGAGAAGCTGAAGGCCGTGGTCGCGGAGAACACGCGGCTGGTGCTAGGAGACGCGCCTGCCGCGGGCGCGCTGTCGCCGCACGCGCAGCCGGCGTCTTCGCTGCAGCAGTCGCTGCGGCGATGGCCGGTGTGGGCGTGGGTCGCGATCGGGCTCGGCGCCGTCGTCCTGTTGAGTCTGGTGCTGTCCGGATGCAACGCTTCCTCGGCGGGAAGCGTCCGCGATCAGGCCGAGAAGATCACCCTGGGAGTCGGCAAGTAGGACCATCCGATGAAGCTGCAGATCCTGCGCCTGCTGGTCGGTCTCGCCGTGCTCGGCGTCCTGTTGGCCGTCGTCTGGCTGCTGGGAAGCGTCCTGAAGCTCGACGACAACATCACGCACGCCATCATGCTCGGCGTCTCGCTGGTGTTCGTGACCCTGGTCGGCCTCGCGTACCTGAAGAGCCTGCGCGGCGCGGCGAGCATCGAGAAGAGCCTGAAGGCGCAGGCCCTCGCGCAGTTCGCCGGCGCGCGGCCCGACAAGCAGGGCGAGGTCGACGAGTTGCGCAAGCAGTTCGAGACCGCGCTCGACTCCTTGCGGCGCTCCAGGCGGGGCAAGACTGCGCTCAGCACGCTGCCGCTGTACGTGCTCGTGGGACCGCCCGGCTCCGGCAAGACGACGATGCTGCGCGAGTCGGGGATCGAGTTCCCGTTCATGGCCGGTCGCCGCGAGATCCGCGGCGTCGGCGGCACGCGCAACTGCGACTGGTGGTTCGGCGCGCGCGGCATCATGCTCGACACCGCCGGGCGCTACATGGTGCAGGAGGAGGATCGGGAGGAGTGGCTCGCGTTCCTCGGCATGATCCGCAAGGCGCGCGGGCGGCGGGCGATCGATGGGGCGGTGGTGGGGATCGCGCTCGGCGACATCGTGGCCGCCTCGGAGCTGGAGCTGCGGACCCACGCCGAGATGCTGCGCGAGCGGATCGACGAGCTGACCCAGCAGCTCGGCGTCGTGTTCCCGGTGTACCTGGTGTTCACCAAGTGCGACCAGCTCGCCGGCTTCGTCGAGTTCTTCGAGCGCTTGAACAAGGACGAGCGCCGGCAGACCTTCGGCTTCTCGGTCCCGATCGACGCGGACGGTGGCGTCGCCGCGGCGTTCCTGGCCGAGTTCGACCTGCTCTACCGCGGGCTGGGCCGCCGGCGCGTGCAGGATTTCGGCGCCGAGCGCGGGCGCAAGAAGAAGGAGAAGAGCTACGCGTTCCCTTTGCAGTTCGCGCTCACCAGGCAACGCATCGCCGACTTCCTCGGCCTCTTGGGACAGGCCAACCCGTACCAGGAGGCATCGCCGCTGCGCGGCGTGTACTTCACGAGCGGCACGCAGGAAGGCACGGTCATCAGCCAGTTGCAGCGCACGATCTACGAGGCGGCGGAGATGGAGATCGACGTGCCGCCAGATCAGCGCAAGTGCTACTTCGTCGACGACCTGTTCGAGAAGGTCGTGTTCGGCGACGCTGGCCTCGCGCAGCCGACGGCGGCAGCGCGGCGGCGCAGGATGATGCTGCGGTGGGGTGGGGTCGCGGCGGCGGGGGTCTTCGGCGCGTGGCTCGCCTGGGCGAGCGTCGATGGCTTCCTGGTGCGCCGTGCCACGCTGAATCACTACTCCACCGGGCTCGACACGCTCAGGCCGCTGCTGAAGGATCCGTGGCGGCCCGCCAAGGAGGACGAGGCGGCGCACGAGCGGCGGCTCGCCACCGGGTTCCTGGAGGCGATGCGCGCGATCACCGCCAGCGTGCCCGTCCACGGCGACGGCGATGACACGGCCGCCGCGGTGCGTCTGGTGGTGCACGATGCGCTCCGGGTGTCGTTCGTGGAGGGCTGCGTCGCCCGCGCGGTGCACGGAGCCGAGGTGGCGGAGATCAAACTGCTGCGCCCGGACGAGGACCTGAGCCGTCTCGACTACGCCGAGACGCGGGAGAGCTACGAGACGCGCAACCAGGACCTCAAGGCCTGGATCGACGCGTTCGGCGCGTTGACCGCGCCGCAGACGGCAGCCCTGGAGAGCGCCGCGCACGACAAGCTGCAGGCGGCGTGGATCGGGTGCCTTGCAGTCGAGGACGCGGGCTACCGCGACGATGCACAACGGTGGCTGACGGGCTTCCTCGCGACGCCGAAGACCGAGGATTCGCACCTGCTGGCGGTCGGCGCGCGGAGCCGGCTGCAGCCCGGCCGTTTGACCACCAGCGTCGAGAATGCGACGCGCAACATCGGCAAGCTGTTCACGAGTTTCATCGCCCAGTCGGACCCCGCCAGGCAACTGCCAAAGACCGCCAAGCGGGCGGCGCCCGATGTCGACCCCTGGAGCCTCGATCGGATCGTGGGAAGCGCGGCGACGGGGAGCGAGTGCTTCGATGCGGCTGGCAGCCTGCCGGAGTTCCTCGTGCAACCGTTGGGCTCGGCCCAGGTGAAGGCCGAGTGCGAGGGACTGATCAGCGAGTTCCACACCGAAGACGCGACGGTCAACGCGCAGCGTGCGAAGCAGATCAAGGACGTGGAAGTTGCCGGGGTGCGGCACTTCACGACGGTGCGCGCCGAGGCGTGGGTACGCTTTCTCGATGGGCTCACGCCCAAGGCGTCGCCGGCCGGCGACGACGTGGAGCGTTGGGCACCGCGCGAGGCCACCAAGCGCACTCCGGTCGATGTGCTGGCCCGAGCTGTCGAGCGCGCGTTCGAGCTGCCGGAACCGACGGCGGAGAAGCCGTCGCACCTGGCCACCGGGCACCGGCAGGCCCGCTCCCAGCTCGATCTGTTGACGAAGAACGTGCGCGAGCGGGCTGCAGTCGGCGGCGACGTGGTCCAGGCGGTGAAGGAGTACCTGACGGACTCGGCACAGATGCGGCGGAGCCTCGACGCGGGCTACCCCACCGACGGGGTGCCTGCCGCGGTGGGCCAGGCGCTGGCCCGGCTGGAGCAACGGGTGATCGCGCTGCTCGAGCGCGCAGCCGTCGCGCAGGTTGCGCCCAACCTGCAGGCGGCGTGGGAGAAGGTGAAGGGCAGCCTGGAAACGGCGCTGAACAAGTTCCCCTTCCGACCGGAACAGCCCTCTGAGTTGACGGCGGAGGAGTTCGTGCGGCTGTTCGATGACAAGTCCGCGTACGCCGTGCTCCACAAGATCGTCGCGACCGGCAAGGAGGTGCTGGGTGACGGCCAGCCGATGTTCGTCGTGCACCCGGACGCGATTGCGTTGTGCGATCGCCTCACGCGGCTGCGGGAGGCATTCCTCGTGAACGGGGCCTTCGCCCCGAGGCCGGAGATCAAGATCCTGTCGCTTCCGGCGTCGGCACTCAAGATCACCATGCTGGGCGGGACCTACGACCTGGGCCACGTGTCGGTCTTCTACCCGGTGGAGTGGCCGCTGCGTTCGGACCTGAGTGCGTCCGTCTCTTTGTCACTCAACGGCCAGAGCTGGAACCTCACCCATGTGAAGAACCCGCCGCCGGGTCCGGAGCTCCGTGGCTTGTGGAGCTTCGTGCGCATGCTCGCGCTCGGGCGCGTTCCGCCGGGCACGGACACGGTCGTGTGGGAGTTCGGCAGCGCCGGCAACACGTCGGCCGGCGTGGAGCTGAAGCGCAACACGACCATCGGCAAGGTCCTGCTCGACGTCAACGACGCGTTCTTCGCGGTCAAGTCGCCGACTCTTCTGTTCACATCCAAATGACGCGGCTCGACAGATGAGTCCCCTCCACGAAGCAAGCCACCGATGAAGATCTCGCGCGTCGGGTGCTTTGGGAAGATCCCGACGCAGGGCGACTTCATCCGCCACCACGCGGAGCCCTTCACGTTCGCGGGCCTCGATCGCTGGCTGCAGGAGGGCCTCGCCACCCTGGGCCGGACCGGCGTCGAACTCCATCCCGCGCGCTTCCTGTTCCTGGCCGGCGATGCCGTTCTCGGCGGAGTCCTCGTGCCCAGTCGCGACCGCGTGGGGCGGCGGTTCCCGTTGGCGGTGTTCGTGGTTCTCGCCGAGGTGCGGGAGCTGGCCGCGCTCGCGCCGCTCCTGCTCGGCGAGTTCATGGCGGCGGCGGAGGCAGTCGCCGATGTCGCGGTTCGCGGCATGGACATCACGGCATTGCGGCAGCACATCGACAGCCTGCGCGGTGTGATCTCGGAGGAGGATGCGCGGTCGACGCGGGATGCCTACTGCGCCAACACGACGATGCGCGCGTTCGCCGCCGACGTGCTGGGGCACGACGACGTCGGGGTCATCGAGCAGTGGCTCACGAACTTCGTTGCCGCGCTGGGCAACGAGGATCCACCGCGCTACGCCGTGCGCAGCGTGATCGTCGACCAGGGGCCGTGGCTCGCCGCGTGGTCGGCGTTGCTCGGCGCCGTTTCTCGGCACCGCATCCAGCTCGCCTGCTGGGAGCGGGTCCTGGCCGCCGGAGTGTCGTCGTGTCGAGTCCTGTTCGACGGCTTGCACGCGCGCTACGCGCCGGCCATGCTGAATCCACGCGCCGAGGGCGACCTCGTGTTCGATGCCACGCCGCGCACGGACGCGATCCTGCGACCGGGCGCGCAGCACGAGCGCGCGCGCGGGGTTCTCGGCGATGGCGCGAGCAGCGTTGCCGCCTGCATCGCGCGCGCGCGCCGGGCCTGACGATCGGCGCCGCTTGATCCGCACGCCGGACGCCCGTTCAATCCTCGCCATGTCGGCCAACCCGGAGCGACCCACCGAGGGCGAGGAGGATCCTGCGGCGCTGGATGCATTGACCGGCACGCGGCTGGACGTCTTCGAGGCGCAGCGGAGTCTCAGCTCGCCGTCGTGGCATCGGTTGTCGGGCAAGGTCAACTACCTGCTGCACTCCCAATTCGGGCGGGTGCGGATCCCGCCGCCGCTGGACTTCGATGACTTTTCCAGCGAGGTCATGGTCGTCGTCCTGCGCGACATCGGGCGGTTCGAGGATCGCGGCCGTGGTTCGTTCCAGGCCTGGGTGCAGCGGCTGGCGCACAACCGGCTCAACGACCTCTGGCGCTTCCACGACGCGCATCGGCGCGGCGGCGGACAAGGAGTCGCCACCGGCGGCGACGACGGCCTCGAGGTGCTCGAAAACGTGCCCGACGAGAGAGTGGACGAGGGTGCGGCGGTTGCCCACCTGCGCGAACTGCAGCAGGCGGAGCTCGATTGCGTGGCCCGGCTGCCGCAGGAGCTGCAGGCCGTGTATCTGGGGCGGCGACAGGACGAGCGCTCGTTCCGCGAGATCGCGCAGGCAGTCGGTCGCGCCAACGAGGCCACGGTGCGCAGCCTCTACAAGCGGGCGCGGGACTTCGTCAGGCGCTGCATCGAGGCAAAGATGGATGCGCTCAGCATCCAGATCGGCGACTCCCTGTAGGTCGTCAGGGACGCCGGGGAACGCGCTCGCCTAGCCGCTCTGCTCGTCGTTGGGCAGGCCCAGCGTCTCGCGCATGACGGCGATGACCTCACGCGTCTTCACGAAGTCGACGATCAGTTCCTCGAACGACATGTTGAGCCACCGCACGCAGCGTTCGACGAGATGGGAGACCGGGCTGTGCGGCTCCGTGGTGCGCAGGAAGGCGGCGACTTCGCGCAACCGATGGATCGCGTCGTTGCGCGAGCGCAGGGCGCCGCCGCCGCCGCCAGCACCGCCCGCCGCCGGCGATGCGCCGCCCGCGCCGTCGCTCCCGGCGTCCGTTGCTCCGGCATCGCCACCCGACGTGGTGTGAAGCTTGTGGAGTTCTTCGAGCAGTTCGAGCAGTCCGCTCCAGCTCGGGTCGAGGCCGCTGCCGTTGAACAGCTCCTTGCACGTCGCCTCGAGTTCGCGCAGTGCTTCGACCGCCGACTCCACGGCGGCTCGCGTCCCGTTGCGGCGCTCCTCGGGTGTCGCCGCGAAGGCCTGCTGCCACTTCGCCGCGTCGATCGCGCCCTGGGCGATCATCTCCTGGTAGATCGCCGGCTTGGTGCGCTGCGCGTCCTCGACGCGCTGCGCCTCTTCGTAATGATGCAGCGTGAGCGGCGGCGTCTGCCCGACGGCGACCGTCAGGGGCACGGCGCGCACGGCGCGCAGCGTGTCCTTGCCGGAGCCGACGCGGCTCAGCCACGACGAGCGCAGTTCCAGGTCGATGCCGCCGTCCTCGGCGCCAGGGTGCATGTGCTGCCAGAACCCCTTGACGAGCCCGTGCACGACCTGCAAGCCCGCGGTGATGCCCGGAATCCCCTCCGTCCGGGTCAACCCTTCGAGGAGGTAGCACGCGAGTTCGAGATCCTTCGCCTCGCTCTCGAGGCCGCGCGTGCAGACGCGCACGAGGCTGCGCCAATCGGCTGTCTTGGCGTCCTCGCCGACGAGACCGGGATCCTCCTCACGCCGGTGTTCGAGCGCCTCGGCGAGCGCGGTGTTGCCCGCCTCCAGGCGGAGATCCGAACCCGCCGGACGATCGGCGGCGATGGGGGCGAGGATGGCGTCTAGATCCATGAGACTCTGGAATCGCGGGCTACGAGGTCGCTATCCTACCGGGCCCCTCGTGTGAGTTCGTCACTCGTTTCGCCCAGGAAGAGCCATGGCCTCTGAAAGCAGTCAGAAGAAGAAGAGTCGCGTTCGCCCGCCCCGCGTGCACATCGAGTACGAAGTCGAGACCAACGGCGCCATCGTGATGAAGGAGCTGCCGTTCGTCGTCGGCGTGATGGCGGATCTCGCCGGTCACAACAAGGAGCAGCCCAAGCTCAAGGACCGGAAGTTCGAGAAGATCGATCGGGACGACTTCGACAAGGTCATGAAGAAGATCTCGCCGCAGCTCAAGCTGCGCGTCGAGAACAAGCTCGCCAACGACGGGAGTGAACTCTCCGTCGATCTCAAGTTCGAGAAGATGGCCGACTTCGCTCCCGACGCCGTCGCCGGTCAGGTCGCGCCGCTGGCGAAGCTGGTCGATGCCCGCAACAAGCTCAAGGAGCTGATCGCGCGCGCCGACGGCAACGACCGCCTGGAGGAACTGCTCGAGGCCGTGGTGCAGAGCCCGGAGGCGCGCGAGAAGCTCAAGCAGAAGCTCGCCGACGCCGGTGCGGGTGGCGAAGCCAAGCCTGAAGGAGGTGCATGACCATGGCGGCCCAGAAAGGCAAGGTGATGGCGGCCAAGGAGGTCGTCGAGCAGGACGCGCAGGGCATCCTCGACCAGATCCTCGACACCGGCATCAAGCCGCGTGACGACCGGGCGCGCGAGCGCGCCGTCGACCTCGTGCGCAACCTGGTGACCGAGCTGGTGGATCCGGCCACGGTCAGCAAGCCCGGCGTGGTGCGCATGATCAACGAGCGCATCGCCGCCATCGACCAGCTCCTCTCCGAGCAGCTCAACGCGGTCATGCACCACCCGGAGTTCCAGAAGTTGGAAGGCTCCTGGCGCGGGCTGCACCAGTTCGTGATGTCGACGGAGACCGGCGAGAACATGCAGATCCGCGTGTTCAACGCGTCGAAGACCGAGCTGCTGCGCGACTTCTCGACCGCCGCGGAGTTCACCGAGAGCTCCATGTGGCGCAAGATCTACCAGGGTGAGTACGGCGTGTACGGCGGCGATCCGTACGGCGCCCTCATCGGCGACTTCGAGTTCGACAAGGGGCCGCAGGACATCGCCCTGCTCGGCCACATCGCGACCGTCGCCTCGGCGGCGCACGCCCCGTTCATCTCCGGTACGTCCTCGGCGATGTTCGGGCTCGACAGCTTCTCGCAGCTCGGCGATCCGCGCGACCTCGCGAAGATCTTCGACAAGTCGAACCCGGAGAACACCAAGTGGCTGTCGTTCCGCGACAGCGAGGACGCCCGCTACGTCGCGCTCTGCCTGCCGCACGTGCTCGGCCGCCTGCCGTACGGCAAGGACAACCCCTGCGAGTCGTTCGACTTCAAGGAGGACGTCGACGGCACCGACCACGACCGCTACCTGTGGACCAACGCCGCCTACTCGTTCGGGGCGCGACTGACCGACGCCTTCGCGAAGCACCACTGGTGCGTCGCCGTGCGAGGTGCCGAGGGTGGTGGCCGCGTCGAGGGCCTGCCGGTGCACGCGTTCAAGACGCGCGAGGGCCTCACGTCCTCGAAGTGTCCCACGGAGGTGCAGATCACCGACGACCGTGAGAAGGAGCTGACCGACCTCGGCTTCCTGAGCCTCGTCCACTGCAAGAACACCGACTACGCCACCTTCTTCGGCGGCTGCTCGGCGCAGAAGGCGAAGAAGTACATGGACGCCGACGCCACCGCGAATGCGTTCCTGTCGGCCCAGATCCCGTACCTCATGGCGACCTCCCGGATCGCCCACTACCTCAAGGTGATCTGTCGCGACAAGGTGGGCTCGTTCATGTCGCGGAGCGAGTGCGAGATGTTCCTCAACAAGTGGCTGAGCAACTACGTCCTGGCCCAGGACGAGGCCACCCAGGACCAGAAGGCCAAGTTCCCGCTACGGGACGCCCGGATCGAGGTCGTGGACGACAAGGCTCGACCCGGCTGCTATCGCGCCGTGGCGCATCTCAAGCCGCACTTCCAGCTCGAGGAGCTGAACGTCTCGCTGCGTCTGGTGGCCGAGCTGCCACCCGCCGCGAAGTAGCGACCCGGCCGGGGATTGCCCCCGGGCCCGGGCGCCGGCGCGCGCGAGCTTTTTTGCCACGCGCCCGAAACCCCCAGCGCTTCTACCCACGTCCTGAGCCGCTCGGCCAGGGCGACCAACCCCAACCGAACACAGAGAGACAAAGATGACCGCTTCCTACTACCTGAAGATCGACGGCGTGAAGGGCGAGAGCTCGGACAAGGGCCACAAGGAGGAGATCGAGCTGATGAGCTGGTCGCACGGCGTCAGCCAGCCGACCTCCGCGGCCGCGAGCACTTCCGGCGGCCTCACGACCGGCCGTTGCAGCCACAGCGACCTGTCGGTCATGAAGACCGTCGACGTCGCGACCCCGACCCTGGCGCAGCTCTGCTGCACCGGCAAGCACATCAAGGAGGTGCTCCTCGTGTGCGAGCGGGCCGACGGCGACAAGCGCGTGCCCTACCTCACCCTCAAGCTGACCGACGTGATCATCTCGTCGGCCCAGGTCAGCGGTGGCGGCGAGGTCCCGGTCGAGTCGATCTCGTTCAACTACGCGAAGATCAACTGGGAGTACGCCAAGCAGAACGTCGCGGGCGGCGCGGCCGGCGGCAAGTCGACCGGCAGCTGGGACCTGAAGGCCAACGCCGTAAGCTGACCCTCCGAGACGTCCTGGCGGCCGACCGGCTGTCCTGGCGATGCGCGAACCCCGCGGCAGCGACGAACTGCCGCGGGGTTCGTCGCTTCAATGGCGCCGCAACGCTGGTCTGGGTCGACGTGTGGGGGCAAGATACGAACCCATGAGCGTCGACGAAGCGGTGCGCAGCGGCGATCTGGATCGGGCCCTGCAGGAGCAGACCCAAGCCGTGAAGGCGCGGCCCGCGGACATGGAGGCGCGCGCGAAGCTGGTGCAGATCCTGGTGCTCGCCGGACAACTCGACCGCGCCGAGACGCACCTCCTGACCATGGCGCAGCAGGACGCCAGCCTGCAGATGGGGGCGGCTGTCTTCCGGGGTCTCCTGGCCGCGGAGGAAGAGCGCCGTCGCGTCTTTGCGGGAAGTGCCGAGCCGAACACGGCGCCCGAGGTTCCGCCCTCTCTCCGCGATCGCATCGACGCGCTCGCCGCCCAGACCAAGGGGCGCGACGCCGACGCAGCCACTCTCCTCGAACGGGCGCGCGGCGCCGAGACCCCGGTCGCCGGGACGGCCGACGGCGTCGCGTTCGCGAGCCTCGCCGACGGCGACGAGTGGCTCGGGCCGGTGCTCGAGGTCTTTGCCGGCGGCCGCTACCTCTGGATCCCGCTGCAGCGCCTGCAGTCGCTCGAGTTCAAACCGCCGCGCGGCGCGCTCGATCTCGTGTGGCGTCCGGTGTCCCTGCAGGAACGGGACGGTACCGATGCGCAAGTGCACGTGCCGGTGCTGTACGCCGGCACGAGCGAGCACGCCGATGGGCTGGTACGCGCGGGGCGCAAGACCGAGTGGAAGGACATCCTCGGGGTCGGGTTCCGCGGCGCCGGCCCGCGCGTGTTGCTGGCAACGGGGTCGGAAGACGGGGCCGAGCGCGAGCTGCCCCTGTTGTCCCTGCAGAGTATCGAGTTCACGGGGATCGAGTTCACGGGGTCTCGCGCATGAGCAGCGGCGAGCCCCGCGACGTGCTGCGGCCTTCGCTCTTCGAACGGCTGGTGGGCGACGACCCCGGTCGTCGGAGCGTCGATCTGCGCGTGGGCGTGCGCGAACTGCGCGCGGAGGTGCGGCGCGACCTGGAGCGGCTGCTCAACTCGCGCACCGTCAACCTCGGTGACCTCACCGCCTATCCCGAAGCGACCGCGTCGATCCTGGGTTATGGACTCCCCGATCTCTCGGCGTGCTCCCAGACCAACGTCGAGGATGCCAAGCGGATCTGCGGGCTGATCGAGGACGCCGTGCGGCGTCACGAGCCCCGCCTCGACCCCAAGTCCGTGCGGGTCGAGCAGGTCGCGCCGGCGCAGGGCGTCGACACGATCGAGGGTCGCTTCAACCTGCGCTTCAAGATCGCGGCGATGCTGCACGTGGAGCCCATCCACGAGGCCGTCCGCTTCGACACCAGCCTCGAGTTCGACACCGGCTCGCTGGCGATCGAGGAAGTCGGCTGATGCGCGACGAGCTGTACCGCCACTACGAGGAGGAGCTCTCGTTCATCCGGCGGCGGGTCGCCGACTTCGCGACGAAGCACACGGCCGTCGCCGGTCGGCTGCTGCTCGAGCCCGGCCGCTCCGTCGACCCGCACGTGGAACGACTGATCGAGGCGTTCGCGATGATCGCGGCGCGCGTGCGGCTGCGCCTCGACGACGAGTTCCCGCAGCTCACCGACGGGCTGCTCGAGATCCTCCAGCCGCACGCGCTGGCGCCGGTGCCTTCGCTCACGATCGCCCGCTTCGAGCTGGACCCGACGCAGGCCGACGTCGAGAAGGGGATCGACATCCCGCGCCACACGCTGCTGCACACGCGCAAGGTCGACGACGTCGCCTGCCGTTTCCGCACCGCGTATCCCGTCAAGCTCTTCCCGCTGGCCGTGGAGCGGGTGGACTGGCCGGCCGTCGACCACGCCTTGCAGCAGCGGTTCCCGACCGCGCGGGCGGCGCTGCGGTTGACCTTCAAGACCACGGCCACCGCGCCACTCGCCAGCTACGCCCTGGAATCGCTGCGCGTGTACCTCGACGAACTCGACAGCACGCCGGGCGTCGCGCACCAACTGCACGAGCTGCTGCTCGGCCAGGCGCTGGGGATGGTCCTCACCGTCGGCGACAAGGTCATCGACGTACGCCCCGCCGGCGACATCACCCCGGTGGGGTTCGGCCTGGACGAGGGCGTGATCGAGCCGAGCCGGCGCTCGACCCTGGGGCACCGCCTGCTGCTCGAGTACTTCGCCTTCGAACAGAAGTTCCTGTTCGTCGATCTCCAGGGACTCGGTGCGCTGCGCAAGGCCGGCGCAGCGCAGCGCTTCGAAGTGGTGGTGCCGCTGCGCGAGCCGGTCGTCGGTCTGCCCGACCGGGTGCGGGTCGAGAACTTCCGTCTCGGCTGCACGCCGGCGATCAACAGCTTCCCGATGCAGTCGGCACCGGTGCGCGTCGACCATCGCGAGTTCGAGTACGAGGTCGTGCCCGACCCGCGCGCGCGCTTCGCGTACGAAGTGCACAGCGTGATCGAGGTGTCGAGCACGACGCCGGGCACCAACACCGTGCGGAAGTTCCGGCCGTTCTACTCGGTGGGGCACGTCGACGCCGGGCGGAAGGATCTCGCCTACTGGCACCTGAGCCGGAGACCGTCGCAGCGTTCGAGCGACGAGGGGACGGACGTGTTCCTGGCGATGGTCGATCCGGACATGACCCCGGCGCGCCTCGCCGACATCGACGTGCTGCACGTGCGCGCCCTGTGCACGAACCGCGACCTCCCTTCGCGGCTGGTGCTGGTCGACCCGGCGGGCGACTTCACGGTGGAGGGGATCCCCGCGGTGGCGAAGGTGCGGAGCCTCCGGCAGGCGACGCAACCGATGCGTCCGGACCTGCTGACCGCGTCGCGCTGGCGCCTGATCTCGCACCTCGCGCTCAACCATCTGAGCCTCGGCGGACCCGAGGGACTTGCCGCGCTGCACGACATCCTGCGCCTGTACGACCCCGGCCGCACAGCGGCGACGCGCGCGCGCATCGAGGGGCTGGTGGGTCTCGAGTCCGGACCGCTGGTGAAGGTCCTCCCCGGGCGCGGCGCGGTGCGCGGGCTGCGGATCGACCTCGACTTCGACGAGTCCCGCTTCAGCGGCAGCGGCGCCTTCCTGTTCTCGGCGGTGCTGGAGCGCTTCTTCGCCCTGCACGCCAGCCTCAACTCCTTCACCATGACCCGCGTACGTTCGCGGCAGCGAGATCGCGAGAGCTTCGTCAAGCAATGGCCAGCGAGACTGGGAGAAAGGGCGCTGATCTGACGCAGCTCATCGAGGACGCGCCCCGCTTCGACTTCTTCCAGGCGGTGCGCTTGCTCCAGGGCTTCGACGGCGAGGGTCGCAAGGTCGGCGCGAACGCGCCGCCCGACCGGGAGGCGGTGCGCTTCCGCAGCAACGCGACGATGGCGTTCGCCGCCAGCGACATGCAGGCGATCCACTCGCACGGCGCGGGCCACGTGCCGCGGGTGACGGTCAACTTCCTCGGCGTCGCCACGCCGGCGAGCTTCGGCTCGCTGCCGCCGTGGTACGCGATGGCCGCGCGCGACGCACTGCGGCAGGGCCGCACCGAGCTACCGGCGTTCTTCGAGCTGTTCGACGATCGGCTGATCGCGCTCATGTACCGCGCCTGGCAGAAACACTTCCTGCCGGCGGAGCACGAGGCCGGGGCACGCGGCGCGGCGTACCTGGCGTTGCTGGCGTCGGTCGGGTTGCTCACCGGTTCGCTCGCCGGGCGGCTGCGTTGCGACGAGCGGGTGTTCGTGGAACACGCGGCCAACGTCGGCCGGCGGCCGATGACCGCGGCCGCGCTCGAGGATCTCGTCGTGGACTACTTCGCGGTGCCGTGCCGGATCGACCAGTGCACGCCGGTCGTGGCGACGCTGGGCACGGACGAGCAGCTCCGGCTCGGCGTCGGCGAGGCGCGGCTCGGCGTCGACACCGTGCTCGGCTCGCGCGTGAACCTCGCGCAGAGCGGGTTCCGCGTCGTGCTCGGACCGTTGTCGCGGGATGAGTTCCGCGCCTTCCAGCCGACGACCAAGGCCTTCGCGGCGCTGGTGGACCTCGTGCGCTTCGGCGTGGGGGCGGAGTTCGACTTCGACGTCCAGCTCGTCCTCGACCGCGACGACGTCCCGCAGCTGCGGCTCGAACTGGAACCCGATCCCGATACCGCGCTCGGCTGGTCGAGCTGGCTCGGGATCCGCAAGCAATCTGCTCATGCCGGCGATGCCGTCTGCTCGGCGCGCACGGTAGAAAGAGAACCCACATGAACCTGAATCTCCGGAGTCTCATCGGCAAGCTGACGGACACGACGCGCCGCGCGCTCGAGTCGGCGGCCGGCCTTTGTCTGTCGCGCAGCAACTACGAGGTCGAGCCGGAGCACTGGTTCGTGAAGCTGCTGGAGAGTCCCGACGGGGATCTGGCGCGGATCTGCAGCCACTTCGACCTCGCGCCCGACCAGGCGCTGCGCGACCTCACCCGCGCGCTAGATCGCTTCAAGACCGGCAACGGCAAGAACCCGAGCCTGTCGCCGGACATCGAGGACCTGGCGCGTGAGGCCTGGGTGATGTCGTCGATCAACCTCGGGCTCGCGATGGTGCGCAGCGGTGCGCTCCTGCTCGCGGCGTTGAACCATCGCACCGTGCAGCGCCGGTTGCAGGATGCGTGCCCGACCCTGGGCAGGATCCCGGTCGACGTGCTGGCCGCGGAGCTGGCGGACATCGTCGCCGGCAGTCCGGAGGACCGTGAGGTCACGCGCGAGGGCTATGCCACGGAGCGCGCGGTGGGCACCGGCGGCGCGGCCGGCCCGGGTGGCGCGGGAGCGACGCCGTCGCTCGACCAGTTCACCGTCAACCTCACGCAGGCGGCGCGCAACGGCAAGATCGACCCGATCCTCGGCCGCGATCCGGAGATCCGTCAGATCGTCGACATCCTCACGCGCCGCCGTCAGAACAACCCGATCCTCACCGGCGAGGCGGGGGTGGGCAAGACCGCGGTGGTGGAGGGGTTCGCGCTGCGCATCGCGCGCGGCGACGTGCCGCTGCCGCTGCAGAACGTCGAGCTGCGCACGCTCGATCTCGGTCTCCTGCAGGCCGGCGCCGGCGTGAAGGGCGAGTTCGAGAACCGGCTCAAGCAGGTGATCGCGGAGGTGCGTTCGTCGCCCAAGCCGATCATCCTGTTCATCGACGAGGCGCACACGATGATCGGCGCTGGCGGGGCGGAGGGTCAGAACGATGCCGCCAACCTGCTCAAACCGGCGCTGGCGCGTGGCGAGCTGCGCACGATCGCGGCCACGACGTGGGCCGAGTACAAGAAGTTCTTCGAGAAGGATCCCGCGCTGTCGCGGCGCTTCCAGGTGGTGAAGATCGAGGAGCCGACGGAGCAGTCGGCGATCGAGATGATGCGCGGCATCAAGGAGATGCTCGAGGCGCACCACGGGGTCAACATCCTCGACGACGCGGTGATCGAGAGCGTGCGCCTGTCGAGTCGCTACATCCCGGCCCGGCAGCTCCCCGACAAGTCGGTGTCGGTGCTCGACACGGCGTGCGCGCGCATCGCCATCGGCCAGGTGGCGATCCCGGCCGGCGTCGAAGACCTGCGCCGCCGCCTCGACATCCTCGCCACGGAGCAGCGCGTGCTCGCGCGCGAGGAGGCGATCGGCCTGCAGCACGCGGAGCGCGTCGCGGCGCTCGCCGCCGAGGTCGACAAGACCAAGGCCGAGCTGGCGAAGCAGGAGGCGCGCTGGGCGGAGGAGAAGGCCCTGGTCGAGACCATCCGCAACCTGCGCCGGCAGCTCGTCGGCGAGGAGTGCGAGGCGGTGACCGGCGACAAGCGCAAGGAGGTGCTGGCGGAGCTGGCCCGGCAGCGCGAGGCGCTGAAGCAGAAGCAGAGGGAAGACCCGCTCGTGCAGGTCGACGTCGACGGCCAGACGGTCGCCGAGGTGATCTCCGGATGGACCGGCGTGCCCGTCGGCAAGATGGTCGCCGACGAGATCCAGGCGGTCATCGACCTGCCGCTGCGCCTGGCGGAGCGCGTGCTCGGCCAGGACCACGCGCTCGAGGCGGTGGCCAAGCGCATCCGCACCTCGCGCGCCAAGCTCGACAACCCGGCGCGGCCCATCGGCGTGTTCCTGCTGGTCGGCCCGAGCGGCGTGGGCAAGACCGAGACGGCGCTGGCGTTGTCGGAGGCGTTGTACGGCGGCGAGCGCAACCTGATCACGATCAACATGTCGGAGTACCAGGAGGCGCACACGGTCTCGAGCCTCAAGGGTTCGCCGCCCGGTTACGTCGGCTACGGCGAGGGCGGCGTGCTCACGGAGGCGGTGCGCCGGCGCCCGTACGCGGTCGTGCTCCTCGACGAAGTCGAGAAGGCGCACCCGGACGTGATGGAGCTGTTCTTCCAGGTTTTCGACAAGGGCGTGCTGGAAGACGGTGAGGGCCGCGAGATCGACTTCAAGAACACCGTCATCCTGCTCACGTCGAACGTCGGCTCGGAGACCATGATGCGCCTGTGCGCGGATCCCGATACCGCGCCGGATCCCGATCCGCTCGCCGAGGCGATCAAGCCGGAGCTGCTCAAGCAGTTCCCCGCCGCGCTGCTCGGGCGCATGGTCGTGGTGCCCTACTACCCGATCATGCCGGCGATCCTCGAGCGCATCGTGCGCCTGCAGGTGAAGAAGATCGTCAACCGGGTCAAGCAGAACCACGGCGCCGCGCTGGTGCTCGACGAAGCGCTCATCAAGACGGTCGTCGAGCGCTGCAAGGATCCGGAGAGCGGCGCGCGCGCCGTGGATCGCATCCTCACGCACGGCTTGCTGCCGCTGCTGTCGACGCAGTTCCTCGAGCGCATGGCGCGCGGCCAGGAGATCAAGAAGGCGACCGTGGGGGTTGCGGCCGACGGGAGCTTCGAGATCGGCGTGGAGTGAGTGGCCGCAGCGCCGGTGCTGCGCTCAGCGATCAGGTTGCCGCACCCACAGCGTGGCGCGCTCGCCACCGTCGGCGAGCAACCAGACGAGCGCGGACCGGCTCGGGCCGTAGCCACGCGCGAACCCTCGGCACGCCATGCACAGCGCAACCGGGCCGGCGGCAGCGCCGATCGCTCCGAAGCTGAGCGCCGGATACCAGGCGTCCCCCGCCGCCAACCGGGTGTCCTTTCGGAGCCGCAATTGGGCGTGACCCCAATCCACGGCGCGATACTCCTCCCCGGTCAGATCGGCGATGACGAGGTCGCAGGGAGTTGCTGCTGGCGGCAGGGTTGCGAGGGTCGTGCTGGCCGCCTTCGCCAGCGCCTCGCCGGTGTGCGCACCGGATTCGAATCGGTTCTTGGGTTCGGCCTCGGTGGCGAGACCGCCGACCACACCCAGCCGGGCTCGGCTGCTGGCCTTGTTGGCGGCTTCGACGAGCAGCATGGCGGCTGCTTCGCCTGGCATTCGTCCGACGGGGTTGCTCGCCGTCTTGACGATGCCCAGTGCGTGCATCGCTGCCAGGGACTCGGGGTCGAGCTGGCTGTCGATCCCGCCAACGATGCATGCGTCCACGGCGCCTGCCGTCAGCCAGCCGCTCGCCGTCCGCAGCGCCTCGACCAGACCTGTCTCGTCCGAGAAAACGGTCCGGCGCGCCGTCGGGTCGACCCGGAGCCCGGTGGCCGCGAGCAGGCGCGGGACGAGGTGCTCGGCCACGCTGCTCCGCCGCGAATCGAGTTCAGCGGCGACGCGGGCCTCGAACTCCGGGTCTAGCGGCGCGTCGTCCGATGCCCCGTGGAACTGCCGAGCGAAGTGGAACCCGCTGCCGACGTTGAGCACGATGCCGAGCCGCGGACCAGGGGCTGGCGTCACGCTGCGTAGCAGGTCCTGCAGGGCCGCCACACCCAGCCGGATCAGTCGGCCGACGCCGACGAAGCCGCGGGTGAACGCGCCGATCTCGTGGCCAAGCGTGCTCTCGGCTTCGCCGGTCTCGGGGTTGCCGCCGAGGCCGTCGGCGAGGTCGCGGGCCCGGGACAGGCCGGCGCGCGCCGCAGCGCAGCACGCGACCACGTCGATGCCCAACGCCGACACCATGCCGAGGCCGGTGATGGCGAGTGGCTCGGTGCTCGGGCTCTGATGTGGCGAGGCCATACGCAGGCGTCACTCGCTCAGCCAGTTCGCAACTGGCCCCCGATTGCGGGAACGCTGCGACCGGGCGAGCGACGGCAGGAGGGGGTAGTCGGGCTCGGTCGCGAGACCGAGGCGGCCGGCCAGTTCGAGCAGCGCCAGCCCCTCGATCCAGACCTGTCCTTCGGCGGCGAACAACTTCGGCGCGAAGGCCGACTGCTTGCGGTACTGAGCGAGCTGCGCGATCCGATAGTCGACGAGCGCGGGAAAGCACTTCGTGAACACCGCCTGGTCGCTGTCGACCATGGCTTGCCAGACGTCACGGTGCGGGGACGGGCGCTTCTTCAAGACGACGGTCCAACGCGCCAGGGCCTGCGCCGCGCCGGGCAACCAGGCGCTCCGGTCCGCGATGCCGACCGCGGCCCGGCGCATGAGGTCGATGAACAGGAAGTCGTCCTCGTACTCGTACTCGGGGTCGTGGGTGGCCGGCATCGCCCGGCCGATCGCCGCTGCCAACTCCACGTTGCCCGCCGCGAGGGCGGCGGGAAAGCCGACCGACTTGGTGACCGCCAGCGTGGGCGGCTCGCACGCAGCGCCGTCGGCCGCGAATTTCAGGAGTTCCAGCCGCGCGGTGCCCGACCGCTCGAGGCGGTCGACGAAAGCGTCGACCTCGGCACGGGCCAACAGCGAGCAGAGGCCGAGCACGCGCTGCGCCAGCTCGACGTTGAAGTAGGCCGTGGCGGAACGTTGCCCGCCTTCGACGAGGGGCACCACGTCCGCGAGCAGGTCGCCGAAGTCCTCTTCACAGTCGGCAAGGTCGGTCGGCGGCACTACTCCTCGCCTCCCATGGGCACGAAGATCGCTCCTCGGTACTCTGCAGCCTCGATCTCTTCCTTGAGCGAGCGGTGCACGAGGACGAGCCGCGGACTGGTACCGAGACGGAAGACCTTGCGGTCGGCCGGGAGCTTCTTGGAGTCGAGGTGAAGCTCCCAGAAGTACGAGTACCAGCCCTCGTCCTCCCGGAGCGGGTTGAGGTCGCCCTCAGTGCGCTTGGCGTCCATGCAGTCGACCGAGCCCAGCAGGTTGACCACGAAGTACGTGTCGTCGAGCTCGTCCCCCTTGTGGTTGATGATCCTGAAGGGCAGGTACTCGACTTTCTCCGCGAGCTTCCTCTCCCAAGCGGCCTTCACGCGTGGCGACACCATGAGGAACCGGTACGTGTTGTTGATGAAGTCCGGCACGACGAGGCCGGCAGCGGCGTCCATCATGAACCGCACGTCGGACGGCCATTTCTTGTGAACGCTGGTCCCCTCGGCGGGTGGCGAGAGCGGCGGCTCCTTGACCGCCTTGCTGAGCAAGCAGAACGGGGCGCTGTGCTGGGGCTTGAGGATGAAGAAGTCGGACTCCTGCATGGTGTGTCCCTCCGTCGGTTACCCGGGTACTGCGTTGGCCATCGGCACCCCGTTGATGAGGTTGGTGTCGGCCTTCGGCAGGTCCGGCAGGGTCTTACCGTAGTTCACGATCTTGCGGAACATCCGCTTTTGCCAACTGACGAGGGCATCCTTGACCTTGACCTTGTTCTTGTTGGTGATCTTGTGCGTCTTCGGATCGGCGGGGTCGGAGGCGAGCTCGGCCTTGATCTCCTTGAGGATGCTGCCCGCCTCCGTGTTGTAGGTGGGGTGCCCGCCGGGATGGTCCGGCAACAGCATGGCCACGCCGTACGCCTTCGTGCACGGCAGGATGATCATGTTCTCCGGCCCGTTGAGGTTGTACGTGGCCATCTGCAGGAGCTTTAGCTCGTTTTCCGGCAGCTCCTTGGCCAGAGACGTGTCCGGCATGATGTGGTGGTAGTTGTGGTTGAAGGGCACGTACGCGGTCCCGTAGTTCTTGCCCTTCGCGGCTTTGAACGTGGCCGCCGTCGTGACGAACCACCAAGCCGTCTTGTTCTTCTTGGTCCCCGGATTGGTCGGCGTGCGGAAGTTGTTCGGCTTGCTCGCGTCGTCGGCGTGGCCGGACTTCAGCTCCTTGAGCATCCGCTTCGGCAAGCGCTTCTTGTTCGCGGCGACGGTGAAGTCGATGTTGTACATCTCCTTGCGGGCCGTCGACATCTCTTTGTAGCCCTGGCTGCGGTAGTGGCAGCGGTCGTCGGGCTCAACGGTGTGCTTGGTGACGCAACCCTTCTTGTGGGACTTCTTCTCGTCGAGGGCCGGTACGTGCTTGTCGTCGCTCATGGATCTCGTCGCTCCTCACATTGGCTCGTCGCAGATCAGGCACACCGGCTTGTCGTCGCCCGGCACCACCACGACCGGCCCCTGCAGGACCGGAAACGGGGGGGTGTTCTTGTCGTTGTGCAGCATGAGGTCGAGCGCGCGCGCGACCTCCTTGCCCTCGAACTTGACATCGAAGCTGAAGTTCACGAACTCGGCCTTGCCCTTGGTCTTGCTCGACGCGACGCCGCCGGCGCTGCCGGCCTCGTCACCGGTGCTCATCTTGAAGTTCGAGTCCTTCACGCAGGTGGACTCACCGTCGCACTTGACCTTCTTGGTCCCCTTGTCGGTGTCGGACGACATCGCGATGTTGGGGTAGGGGATCGGGATCGGGCCCGCCGGCGACGGTGTCTTGCACACGTCGGGGAAGGCGATCGTGGTGCCGCTGCTGGCCTTGTGGACCACGCTCATGAAGTTGACGCCGACGGTGACGGGCATGGCTCGGTTCAGGTCTGGACGGGGGGAGAAGCGGCCGGCGCAGGCGTGGCGTGGCGGATGACGCGGCGATCTTCGCTGGTGACCCGGATCGCCCGCACGTCGTGCGGCCCGCTGCGCAGGGGCGTGAAGGCGCGCCAGAGCAGGGTCACGGTTCGGGCGTCCGCATCCAGGATGACCGTATCGAGGTTGAGCTGCAGGTCGACCGGCGGTCCGGTCCGGAGCGCGACCTGGCAGCGCGGCGGGGCGAGCCCGGGGAGCTGGAACTCCCAACGGCCCTCCGGCACCACCCCGAGTGCGATCGCCACCTCGTCCCCGCGCAGGTAGCCCGGCGCCACCAAGCCCTCCGGCGCGGCGTTGAAGAACCGGCGGTCGAAGTCCTTCGGCAGGAGCGGCGAGCGGGTCTTCTCCCAGGCGGCGTCGTAGGTGCCGGCGAAGGCGGCGCGCGGCTGCCACTCAGGGCTGACGAAGCCGAACCCCACGGGCGGCGAGCGGCCGCCCCAGCCCTTGAGTGGCTGGTCCGCGTCCTCGAGGTTGGGCACCGGCGCACCCGCCTGGAACGCGCCGCGCTTCGCGGCGAAACCCATGCCCACGTGGTTGCGGGGCTCGCAGTCGTGATGCTCCGGCTTCTCCGGCGTGCGGTCCCAGCCGCCGAACGCGCGCTCCCACATGAGCGGGATCTTCTCGAAGGGCTGCGGCTTGCCGATGCGCTTGCCGAACACTCCCTCCTCGAAGACGCGGTCGCCGGTGACGCGCGCGACTTTCGTCATCTGGCCGATCCGCAAGCCGACCGCGACCTCGACGGCGCCGGGCTTGGGCGCGTGCGCATGCCCGAGCAGCACGACGTCGGTGGCGAGCTTGACGAAGGCCACCTCCGGCTCGATCCGGTAGCTGGTCTGGCCGGGCTCACCGTACGGCTTGCCGGCGAAGTCGACCGGCACCTGCTTCTCGGCGAGGGTCAGCTCACCGCGCGGCGGCACGACGAGCGTCGCCTTCAGGATGACGCTGACGATGGGGCGACCATCCTCGTCGGCGACGAACAGGGGGGCGCACTGCAGCCGCGTCTCGTTGTCGAGTTCGGGGTGCGGCATGGCTACGCCTTCCCCTGGCGCACGGCGAGCGCCTCGAGTTCACGGTCCGGCGCCTGCTTGCGCGCCCGCAACCGCAGGAAGACGTCGCGCCGGCTGTCGAGCGGCAGCGCATCGAACTCAGCGGGAAGCTGCGCGTCGGGGATCGCGATCCCGGCCTGCCACGCCCGATCGGCGGTCATGCGCTTGCTCCGCGCCTCCCAGTCGCGCTTCGCCTTGGCGGGGTCGGGCGGCAGGTCTTCGCACTCGTCCTCGCCCTCCGCGACCTCCGGCCGCGGGACCGGCATCTCGCCCTCCACGTCGCGCGCGCCGGTGATGCGCTTGTAGGCGGCGGTCGCGGCGACGCCCAACGCTTCGTCGGCCATCAGCTCGAGCACGATCGGCACCGCGCCGACCGTGCCCAGGGCGCCGAGGCCGGCGACCGCGGCCTTCGCCAGCTCCGGTCGCCGCAGCGCCGCCTGCAGCGTGGGCAGGTCTGCCGCGTGGCCGAGCACGCCCAGGAACGTCACGGCGATCGGATCGGGATCGGTCCCGCGCGTGGCCGCCGCCCGACAGCGCGCGGCCAGCTCCGGTACGCCCGCGCGGGCTGCACTGCGCAGCGCGGTGGCGCGCACGCGCGGATCGACGTGGCCGAGGGCCGCGTCGAGGGCGGCGACGCCGAGGCGAGCACGCCGTCCCGCAGCCGCGAGCAGCAGGCAGCGCGGCGCGGGGTCGTCGTTGGCGAGGAGTGCATCGAGGCGGGGCACTTCCTGGCCATGGAACGCGAGCAGGTCGGCGGCCGCGGCGACGCGGTGGGGGTCGGAGCTTGCGAGCAGCGTGCTCAGCTCCGCCAGGAAGCGTGGCAACGCCCCGTGCCGCAGGGCGACGCGGATGCCTTCGACGACCGGCGGGTCGGCGCGGCGCAGCGCCTCGGACACGAGGCCCAGATGCTCCGCGGCCCCGCTCTCGTGCAGGACGAGCGCCGCAGCCGTCGCGGCGAAGGGCTCGCCGCTGGTGAGCTTGTCGCGCGCGAGATCCACGGCGTGCAACTCCGCCAGGCGCAGGCCATCGAGGTGGGCCTCGGCACGCTCCTCGTGCTCCGCGAGGTCGGCGAGCGTCCAGTCGGGCGTGAAGACGTTCGCCTCCCGATGCTCCCACAGGAAGTCCAGCTCGTCGAAGTGTTCTTCGACGATGTCCAGGAACACCGGCGGGTACCCGGGCTTGGTCACGCGCGCGTCAGTTGAGATGGACGGAGCCGCCCTTCACCTTGTTCGCGCCGCTGGAGCGCGAGATCAGGTGGCCGCCGCGGATCTCGATGCGGCCGTCGGCGCGCAGCGCGATCTTCGACTTGCCGCACTCGATCACGAGTTCGTCGCGGCTCTCGATCTTCAGCGTGCGGGGCATCGGGGTTGGCGGCGCAACCGCCGACTTGGGCGCGTCGAGCAGACCGACGACCAGCGGCCGACGCGCGTCGCCGTCGACCAAGGCCAACGCCACGCGACACCCGGAGCAAGCGCTCCAGTCCGGGGGCGTCGCCGACCACAGCACTTCAGCTCGACGGCTGCCGTGTCCGGGCCAGCGCACGAGCGGGCGCCCATCGCCATCAACGCCGGCGATCTCGCCGACGACGATTCCTTGAAGCTGCGAGACGGTTGCCTGGGTGAGGGTGCGCATGGGGTTCAGTTCTGGGTGACCTTGCTGCCCTTGATCACGACATCGCCAGAGCCCTTCACGGTGATCTTCTTGCCCTGGATCGTGATGTCGCCGTTCTTCTTCATGGTGATGGACGCGCTGCCGGTGACCAACGAGATCTCGTCGTCGGCGGTGAACTGGATCTTCTTCGCGGAGAGCGACGCCTCCTTGGTCACGGCGACGGTCTGCTTGCCGGCGACCTTCAGCGATTCGTCCTTGCCCACCTCGACGGTCATCTTGCCGGAGATCGTCGTGGTGCGATCCTTGCCGATCGTGACGGTCATCGACCCGCCGATGGTCTCGGACAGGTCCTTGCTCACGCTCATCGTGCGGTTCTTGCCCACGCTGAGCGACATGTCGTCGCCGATGGACTCGTCGTGCTTCTTGGCGACCGACTCGGTGCGGCTTGCGCCGATGTCCGTCGTCTCGTTCTCGCCGACGCTCAGCGACCGGTTCTTGCCGATGGTGGCCGACTGGTCGTTGCCGACTTCCAGTGTCTGGTCGTGCTTGATCTTGACGGTCTGGTCGTTGCCGATCTCGACCGTCTGGTCGTGCCCGATGTTCACGGTCTGATCGTTCTCGATCACCGTGTTCTGGTCCTTCTCGGCGTGGATGTACAGCTCCTCGCTTCCCTTCTTGTCCTCGAAGCGGATCTCGTTGAAGTTGTCCGGGCCCGCGCCTTTGCTGCTCCGCGTCTTGACCCCGGTGCGGGTCTTGTTCGCGGGCAGCTCGTAGGGCGGCATCGTCTGCGCGTTGTAGACGCAACCGGTGATGATCGGCCGGTCGGGGTCGCCCTCGAGGAACTCGACGATCACCTCGTCGCCGATGCGGGGATGCGCGAAGAAGCCGAACTGCTTGCTCGCCCACGCCTGCGTGACGCGCACCCAGCACGAGCTCTTCTCGTTCTTCTTGCCGAGGCGGTCCCAGGGAAACTGCACGAGGACCCGGCCGTACTTGTCGACGTGGATCTCCTCGCCGCTCGGGCCCACGACCATGGCGGTCTGCGGGCCGGCGATGCGCGGCCTCGGCGTGATGCGCGCGGGGCGATAGGGTGCGTCGGCGGGGACGCACTGGAACGAGTTCTCGTAGATCGCCGACACCATGGCTCCGCCCTCGAAGGGCGAGGGCTGGGTGAGGCGGTGCGAGAGCGCGCTGAGCACGAACTCCTTGCCGTCGGTCGCCGCCACGGCGTGGTTGCGCACCTTGAACTTGAAGCCGGTGCGGAAGGCCCGGCAGCCGCTCTGGCCGTCGACGGAGAACGCCGCCGTCTCGAGTTCCTCCATGCGCAGGCCGGCGATGGTGCTGCCGGCGGCGCCGGTCCCGTAGTCGCACGGGTCGTGGTCGTAGACCTCGAGCGAACCGTTGTTGCCGATGCTCAGCCCCGTGCCCTTGTCGACCGCGAGCGCGTTGCCCGGATCCTCGAAGTTGTAGTCGCGCAGGGCGACCTTGCCGCTGTGCAGCCGGCGGCGCGACCGCCACGCGGTGATCTCGTCGCGATCCTGCGCCCCGCCCGCGTCGCCCATGCAGAACGCCTCCGCCTGGTCGGGGCAGGCCTCGGCGCTGCTGATCGTGTCGGTGAGCACCAGCACGTGGCGGTCCTCGTGGTGCTCGAAGAAGTAGGTGATGCCCTCGTCCTCGAGCAGGCGCGAGATGAACGCGAAGTCGGTCTCCCGGTACTGGACGCAGTAGACGCGGGCCGCGTGCGTGCCCTGGATGCGCTTGTCGACGTCGGTGATGCCGGCGCGGTCGAGCACGTCGGACACGATGTCCGGCACGCTCATGTTCTGGTAGACGCGGCAGTCGGCGCGGCGGGTGAGCAGCCACAGTTGCGGCCGCAGCTCGAGCGAGTAGGCCCCGAGCCGCTGGCTGCTGCCACCCTGCTCGAACTGGGCGACGATGCCGTGGAAGTGGCGCGCGCCGCCGTCGGCGAGTTCCACGCGGATCGAAGCCTTCTTGCCCACGATCTCGTCCATCGCGATGTCGAGTCGGGACGACAGCACGTCGGCGCGGTAGCAGAAGAGCTGCGACAGCGCCTCGTCACCGGTCATCGAGACCAGCAGGAGCGCGTCCTTCCCGAGCGGGGTCGAGATCGCTGCCAGGCGGTTGCTCTGAACGTAAGTCATGGGTTGTGCCGGCGATTACGGCTGCCAGTCGACACCGCTGCGCCACTCTACGGTCGGCCACAAACGTGACCAAGCAACGGTGCGAAGAAGAAGCGTTGCCCTCCCGTTCGCCGTGGCGTCTTTTTGGCGCGCCCGCGCCGACGCCCTACGATCGCGCGCCCTCTCGTGCCTGCACCCGCACCCTCTCTCCTGCTGATGGTCCATCGCCCCGGCGCGTCGCCGGAGGCGCGTCCGTTCTTCGGCGACCGCGTGACCTGCGGGCGGCGCGCGACCAACGCGCTGGTGATCGATCTCCCGGAGGTGTCCCAGGACCACGCCGTGTTCGAACGCCGCGACGAAGGCTGGGTCGTGCTCGACTGCGGCAGCCGCAACGGCACGTTCGTGGAGAGCGAGCGGTTGCCGCCCGGCGTGGCCACCGTGCTGCGCCCGAACGCGCGCGTGCGGCTGGGCACGTGCATCGTCGAGGTCGGCGGCGCGGCACCGTCGGTCACCGACACCCGCGCCGACGTCGTGGCCGCGGTCGGCAGCCGCGGCGCCACTTCGTGGGAACGGCTTTCGGAGCGCGTGACCGGCCTGCTGCACCAGCGCTTCCCGCGCAACGCGACGCCGCCCACGCTCGAGTTCGACGACTTCGTGAGCGAGGTGATGCTGGTCGTGGTGCGCGACCTCCCCGGGTTCGAGCCGCGCGGGCCGGGCTCGTTCCTCGCCTGGGTGCAGACGCTCGCGCAGAACCGGCTGGCGGATCTCTGGCGGCACCACAACGCGCAGCGCCGCGCGCCGCGCACCGCCGACGGCCAGGACCTCGACGCCCTGCCGGACCGGGATGCGGCGTCGGCGACGCAGCACCTGCACGTGCGCGAGCTCGAAGAGATCGAGCTCGAGTGCGTGCGCGGCCTGCCGGAGCACGCCCAGGAGGTCTACCTCCGTCGCCGCCAGCGCGAGGTCGGGTTCGACGAGCTGGCGCGCGAGCTGGGCAAGGGCAGCGAGATCGCCGTGCGCAGCCTGTTCAAGCGGACGCGCGTTCTCGTGCGCGAGTGCATCGCCCGCAAGGCCGACGCGTTCGGGCACGGCCTGCGCGACTCGCTGTGATTTGCGGACCCAGGGTCGTCGCCCGTAGGATGCGCCCATGCGCTCCGCCTCGTCGCTGGCCCTGCTCGGCCTGTTCTTCCTCCTGCCCGCCTGCGGCTCGAACTCGAGCGCCACGGGCGGCACTCCGGATGGGAATGGAACCGTGACCAAGAAACCTCCGACCTACGCCGGCCCCGAACTCACTGCCAGCATCGAGACCAAGGAGAGCCATCCGCCGCAGTACACGGCGGTGGTGGAGATCAACTGTCCCACCGGCGGCTACAAGCTCACCGCGCAGCCGCTCGACACGCAGGCGGACATGCGCATGGCGCGTCTCGTCCTCGTCGGGCCGGCCTCCGACGAGCTCGTGACGCAGGCGTTCGAGCGGCACAGCGTGCGCATCGAGCTCGGCACGGCGCGCACGCCGGTGCAGATCCTCGTCGCCGAGCACCGCCGCAACGAGCCGATGACGGCGCCGTTCGCGCTGGCCACGACCGTCACGCCGAAGTAGGCGCGGGCCGCACGCGCATGCTGCGGCTAGGGGCACTCACCGATCCGGCGTGGCTCGACGTCGCGCTGCGCCACCGCGACGAGCTGCTCCTCGAGCAGGCGCACCTCGAGCGCAAGGCGGCGTCGGTGGCGTTGACCTTCATGTTCACCTACCAGGAGCACGCCGTCCTGCAGGCGCCGCTGGCGGAGTTGGCACGCGAGGAGTTGGGCCACCTGGAGCTGGTGCTCGCGGCGATGGGGGAGCGCGGCGTCGCCTTCCGCCGCCAGCAGCCCGGTCGCTATGCCGCGCGGCTCAAAGGCGTGGTTCGCGGCCAGGAGCCGGAGCGCGGCCTCGACGCCATGCTGGTGGCCGCACTCATCGAGGCGCGGAGTTGCGAACGCATGAAGCTGCTCGCGGATGCCTTGGCCGAGGTCGATCCGGCGTTGGCCGGGCTGTACCGGGGCCTCGTGCAGAGCGAGGCGCGGCACCACGCGCTGTACGTGGAGCTGGCGGAGCAGTGCTTCCCCGCGCACGACGTCCGCGGGCGGTTGGCGGAGGTCGCCGCGCACGAGGCCGCGGTCATCGCCCTACGTCCCTTCGAGGCCCGCCTGCATGGATGAGAGTCGCACCATGGGTCGGGCATTGCCGCCGCGCCGTCGCCGCCGGCGGTGGTGGCGCGTCGTCCTCGGCGTGCTCGCCGGGTACGGCATCGCCGTCGGCTGCGGCATGAACCCGAGCGTGCCGAGCGATGCGGTGATCAACCTCGTGCCGATCCCCACGGTGGACCCCAAGCTCTCGACGGGTGGCGAGGGCCGCGTGCTGGTGGTGCTCCAGCATGGACTCTGGCGCTCGGCCTGGGCGCTGTGGCGGTTGGAACGCGCGCTCGTCGCCCACGGCTACGACGTGCTCAACGTGTCGTACCCGAGCACGCAGGCCATGATCGAGACGCACGCCGCGGGCCTCGCGGCCGCGCTGCACTCGTACCTCGCCACCACGCCGGATCCCAAGCCGCGTGTGTGCTTCGTCGGCCACTCGATGGGCGGGCTCGTCGTGCGGAGCTACCTCAGCCGCGACGACGCGGTGAGGGCCACCGCCTGCGTCTTCATCGGCACGCCACACCGCGGCGCGCAGCTCGCGGCGGTGCGCAGCAAGAATTGGTTCTTCACGCAGATCATGGGCGACCAGGCGGCCCTGCAACTCGTGCCGGGGCATCCGTTCTACGCGTCGCTCCGGCGCCTGGACGAAGTCGCGGTCGGCACGATCGCGGGTGGGCTGGGCGATGGCGAGGGCTACTCGACCACCATCACCGGCGACGACGACGGCACCGTCGCGGTGAGCGAGGCGATGCTGCCGGAGGCCGACGACCACATCGTGCTCCGCGCCGGACACACGATGCTCACCCTCGACGCGGCGATGATCACGCAGGTGCTCGCCTTCCTGCGCCACGGTCGCTTCCAGCGGTGAAGGCACGCCGCGCCGCGGCCGCCCTCGCTCGCGCTGGAGTCGGCGGCGCGCGTCGGTTGCGTGCGCTGGTCTGGCCACCCCGCGCGAGCCTCGAGCGTCGCGTGCGCCGCGTCGCGCTGCTCTCGTTGGGCATCATCGCCACATTCGCGCTGTGGGCGACGCTGACCCGGCCCGACCGCGCGCGCATCCTGCTGGCGGTGCGCATGGTCGAGAGCGGCGGCAACGATCGTTGCCCCGACGGCGACGGCGGCCTCGCCATCGGGCCCTACCAGATCCATCGGCGGTACTGGGAGGATGCGGTGTCGTTCGAGCCGGGCCTCGGGCCGGAGGCCGGCCACGACTATCAGGCCTGCCGCGACCGTGCCTACGCGGAGCGCGTGGTGAGTGCGTACATGCGCCGCTGGGTGCCCGACGCGTGGGCGCGCGGCGACGCGGAGGTCATCGCGAGGACGCACAACGGCGGACCGCAGGGCGCGCAACGGGACGCGACGCTGAAGTACTGGGAGCGGGTGCGGGCGCGGCTGCGGTGAGTGTTCGAGATTCGGACGGTGGCGCGTGCCCTCACGCGCGAAGGGGTCATGCGGGAATCAGACCCCGACGAGTGTGGTTGCCGAGCGGTCACACGGTTGCTATGGGAGAGGAATGATGGAGACCACGAAGGTGACCAGAATGATGACCGCTCGCACGATGTTTGCTCCGTCCGTCCGTCCGTCCTCCTTGCCTCATTGATGGTGTTCGTGCCCGCTGCGGCGGTGCACGCGCAGACTGACGGTACCGTGCAGCAGGCGCTCGGCGCGGGGAGGCCGGGCGCGCCGGGGAGCAGCGGACCTGTGCGCAAGGGTGGCGGTGGAATGGGGGCCGTCGGCGGGCCATCGCCATCGGACGTGACGACGATGCACAGGGGCGACGGCGAGCGCGCGTCGCCGGGCGACATGGTGAGTGCCGCGGCGACGGGGGAGACCGGCGGGGGCACGGAGAACACGCAGGACGGCGACCACTGCGACCAGCTCACCAACGTGGGGATCGGTGGCCCATTGGCGACGTTCCCCGGCGGCATGCCGACGGCGGCGAACTACTCGCGCATCGGGGCGCAGCCGTACGACCTCGGCGCGATGATCCGGGGCGGGGCGTCGGTGCCGACGCCGGGGTACGACGATGGCGCGTTCCTGCAGGCGCAGGCATTGCTGAGCACGCCGTTCGCGCACCCGCTCGGCTATGGCGCGTCGTTCGCGGTGGGGTCGGGCGGGACGGTGTCGCCGTCGACGGGGGCGTTCCTGCACCCGTTCACGCTGCTGTCGTTGCCGTCGTACGCGGCGCGCATGGGGCTGCTGTTGCAGATGGAGTACATGAGCAACGTGCAGCACCCGGCGGTGGACCCCTTGCCGTTCGGCGAGGGGTTCGTGCTGTCGGGGCACGACTTCCTGGTGGAGACGAGCGGGCTCGATGACGATACGGGAGCGGAGGGGCTCGTGCTGTTCCGTGGCGATGGGCACGAGGCGCGCTACCAGCGGGTGAGCGGCAACAACCCGTGGGTGTACTCCAGCTCGGCGGGGGCGCAGGACAAGCTGACGGCGAGCTACGACACGAACACGCAGACGCTGAGCTACGTGCGCACGCTGCGCGACGGGCGGGCGGTCACCTACCAGCGCCTGGCGGCGTTCGGCGCGTCGGGCGGGAACACGTGTACGCGGCGCAGCGTGACCGATCCGTACGGCAACCAGATCACGTACGCGTGGCAGACCGTCGGTGGGCTCGGCCAACTGGACTGGATCACCGACACTCGCGGGTTGACGGTGGACTTCGACTGGGACAGCGGGACACCGAACCGCGTGGAGCAGATCTCGCTGTCTCTCTCGGGACTCGTCGTCGCGCCGCCGCAGGCCGATGCCACGACCGCGGCGCAGAACGACTTCGAGATCGACTTCACCTACGACACCAACCGGCGCCTGCAGAGGATCCAGTGGTGGAAGACTTCGGTGATCGCCGACGGCAACGCGGACGGGCGGCTCGCGGTGGGCGAGGCGACGGTGCTGCGGCCGACGGTGGAGCTGGAGTACGAG
>CAYQMF010000052.1:0-40951 GCA_964418595.1 uncultured candidatus Brocadiaceae bacterium | reverse complement strand
ATCGGCGAGTTCGGCGGCGAGGTCGACAACTGGGAGTGGCCGCGCCACACCGGCGACTTCAGCCTGTTCCGCGCCTACGCCGCCGCCGACGGTTCCCCCAAGGCGTACGCAAAGGACAACGTGCCGTTCCAACCGGAGCACTACCTGCGGGTGAGCCGCGCCGGCGTGCGCGAGGGCGACCTCGTGATGGTGCTCGGCTACCCGGGTCGCACGGTGCGCTACCTCACCGCGGCGGCGATCGCCGACCGCGCCGGCGTGTACTACCCGCTCCGCCACCGCGTGCTGACCAACGTCATCGACGTGCTCGAGAAGGCCGGCGTCGGCGACGAGGCGCTGGCGCTGCGCTTCGCCAGCACGGTCAAGAGCCTCGCCAACGTGCAGAAGAACGCGCTCGGCATGGTGCAGGGCCTGGAGCGCAACGCCACCGTGGCTATCCGGCAAGCGGAGGAGGCGCAGTTCACCGCGTGGGTCGAGGCCGATCCGGAGCGCAAGGCGAAGTGGGGCACGATCCTCGCCGACATGCAGGCGGTGGACGCGGAGGAGGCGCAGACGACGCAGAAGGATCTCCTCCTGCGCCTGCTCGCCGACGCGCGCATCCTGCCGCTCTTGCAGGCGATGATCACGCTCGACCAGCAGGCGCCGGCAACCCCCGCCACGGAGGACGCCGAGCTCGCGCGCCTGGCGCGGCTCGGCGGCGACGCCGCCGCTCGCGATCTGAAACGCATCCAGGCGCCGGTGCTCGCGGCGATCCTGCAGGAGGCGCGGCTGTTGCCGCCGGCGGAGCACATCGAGGGTACGGAGTGGTTGTTCACCGATCCGGCCGCCCCCATCGAGACGGTGACGCACCCGCTCCTCGACAGCCCGCTGGTCGACGGCGCGCGTCGCGTCGAACTGGCGGCGCAGGGTCGCGACGCGGTGCGCGCCCACGACGATCGCCTGCTCGTGTTCGCGCGCAGCATCGCGGCCGAACTGCGCGCGATGGGCGCTCGCGACGAGGCGCGCACCGGCCGCCGCCTCGCGCTGGGTCGCGTGTGGATCGACGCCCAGCAGGCGTGGCGCGGCAAGAAGTTCTATCCCGATGCCAACGGGACGCTGCGCGTGTCGTTCGCCAACGTGAAGGGCTACACGCCCCGCGACGGCGTGCGCTACATCCCGCACACGACCGTCGCCGGCATCCTGCGCAAGGAGACCGGGGCCGAACCCTTCGCGAGTCCCGCGGCGCTGCTCGAAGCGGCGAAGGGCCGCAGCGCGAGCCGCTTCTTCGACCAGACCCTGGGCGACGTGCCGGTGTGCTTCCTCAGCGACGGCGACACCACGGGGGGCAACTCGGGCTCGTGCGTCATCAACGGCAAGGGCGAGCTGGTGGGGCTCAACTTCGACCGGGTGTTCGAGGCCGTGTCCGGCGACTTCGGCTGGAACGCCGATCGCTCGCGCAACGTGTCGGTCGACATCCGCTACGTGCTGTGGGTCATGGAGCAGGTGCTGCCGGCCGGGCGCGCGCTCGCCGAGCTGCTCGGCGAGTGACACCCGAGCGCGGATCTCGCTGGACGGCAAGGACCTCGCCGCGGACGCTCCGCGCATGACCGGGATCGTGGTTCGCACCTTCGAGGCGCGCGACGTCGCGCCGGCCAACGCGCTCACCAACCACTACATCGCGACCACCGCCGTCCACTTCGCGTACGAGCCCGCCACCGACGCGCAGTTCGAGGCGCTGTGGCGCACCGGCGCCGCGCAGTACCCGTGGCTCGCGGCGGAGGTCGACGGCCGCTTCGCCGGCTACGCCAAGGCGGGCCGCTGGCGCGACCGCGATGCCTACGCGCGCACCACCGAGACCGGCGTGTACATCGAGCCAGCCCTGCACGGCAAGGGAGTCGGGCGCGCACTCATGGCGGCGCTGCTCGATCGGCTGCAGCAGACGGGCTTCCGCACCGCGATCGCCGGGATCGCGCTGCCCAACCCGGTGTCGATCCGCCTGCACGAGGCGCTGGGCTTCCGTGCCGTGGGTGTGTTCCGCGGTGTGGGGTGCAAGTTCGGGCAGTGGCACGACGTCGGGTTCTGGCAGTACGACTTCGGCGTGTAGGTCGTCGCGACGAAAACGTGGCCACGGCCCAAGCGTCTGGAGTCCGGAGCCAGACGATGCCCAGCGTGCGCGAGATCCGTTGCTACGACTACGTGAACCACCCATACGAGCGGGTGCGCGCCGCGCTCGAGAAGGGCGCGGCCGAGGTCTTCCAGGCGGCGACGCGCGCGGCGTCAGCACGGGCGCACTCCGTGGCCACCGCGCTGCGCGTGAACCTCGCCGGGATCGAGGTCGGCGCCGACGTCGTGATCACCGTCGGCGCGATGACCGACATGCCCAAGGTCAGCAAGCTCGGGGCGGGCGCGCGCCTGCCGCTCGCCTGGCAGGCCGCGAAGTCGCCGCGCCTCTTTCCGGTCATGCACGCGGAGCTGTCGCTCTACCCGCTGAGCGGCGCGGAGACCCAGCTCGACTTCCTGGGCTCGTACGAGCCTCCGCTCGGCATCGTCGGCGGCGCGATCGACGCCCTGGTGGGACACCGGCTGGCCGAGGCCTCCGTGCATCGCCTGGTGGCCGACGTCGCGCAGCACCTGCGCACCGCCCTCGCGAAGTCGGGCTGACCGCTACGCGCGCTCGAGCTCGGCGCGATACACGCCGACGTAGGGCAGGTCGCGGTAGCGGCCTGCGACGTCCATGCCGAACCCGATCACGAACTCGTCGGGGATCTCGAAGCCGACCCACTCGAGATCCACGGCGACCACCCGCCGCGAAGGCTTCGACAACAGCGTGGCGACCTTGACGCTGCGCGCCCCGAGTGCCCGCAGGCGCTCGTCGAGCGCCCGCACCGTGCGACCGGTGTCGACGATGTCTTCGACGACCACGACGTCGCGCCCCTGCACGTCGAGGTCGGCACCGAGCGTGATCTCCACGCGCCCGCTGCTCACCATCGCATCGCCGTAGCTCTTGGCGCGCACTTCCGCGCACGGTGGCTGCCCGGGGAGGAGGCGGCGCAAGTGTTCCGCGAAGACCCGGGCGCCATCCATCACCGCGAGCAGGATCGGCGGCGCGTCGCGATACGCGCGCTGCACCTCGCGCGCGAGTTCGTGGATGCGGCGGAGGATCGCGTCGCGGCTGAGGACCACCGGGAACTCGGGGTGGCTCACTGGAACACGAACCTCGTCGCGGTGGAGACGGTGCCGACCGACGGCGTGCCGAGATCGAGCACCACGTGCGCCGCGTAGGCGGCGACGCCCAGCAACGGGTTGGGCGAAGGCAGGACGAGAGTCAGCGAGCGGTAGCCTTCGTTCGGCAGGAGCGCCACGCACCCGGGCAGGTTCGTGCTCAGCATGAAGAGCGGATCGGGATCGATGGTGATGAACCCGTTGAGGAAGGGGAACCCCGTGTTGCCGAACGACAGACCCAGCACGCTCACGTAGCCGCCGTGCGAGATCGCCGTGGCACGCAGGGTCAGCGACGACGTCGCGGCCTCGACCACCATCCGCCCCGCGGCGCGCGTCGTGTCGCCGCCGTTGCGCCGGCCGGGCGAACCCCGGTCGCCGAGCCCATAGGTGAACGGCGCGGGCACGAAGTTGGCGCTGGTGGCCGGAGCCAACAGGTCCCTGCGCTCGCTCGCCACGCCGGTGCCGCCGGGGAAGCTCGATGTGTACGACACCGAGTCGAGTGTCGCGCTCGACGCGCTCTGCAGGACGATCGTGCCGGAGGTGTTGCCGAGCGCCGTCGAGTTGACCGGCCACGTGATGCCCAGCGGCAGGCCGCCGTTGCGCGAGCCGTCGCCGTCGGCGACGAACAGCACCGGCCGGCCGGGATAGAGCGCCAGGTTCGTGCCAAGGGTCAGCGGCCCGGTGTTGGTCGACAGGCGCAGGCCGCGCAGCCCCACCGGCGCGCCGCCGACGTTGGTCAGCTCGAAGTACTCGCCGGCGGAGTCGGCGACCGCAGCGGGGTCGCGGTGGAACTCCGAGATGACGAGGTCGCCGGCCGCAGGTGCACGCGTGACCTCGTCGACCAGGAAGTCCAGGTACTGACCGCCGGGCGCGCTCAGCCGATAGCGCTCGCCGTCGGTGACCAGCGTCATGTGGCCGTTGGCGACGCCGTAGCCGATCTTGCGTGCGCCAACGGTCGTCGACAACAGCGGCACGACGCGGGTCGTGTTGTTGACGAGGGCGATGGTCTCGTTGTGCGGGTGCCCGTACGAGTTGTCGGTGCCGCAGCTCACCATCGCGAGTTCCGGCTGCAACAGCGCCCACAGCGTCGCATTGGTCGACGTGACGGAACCGTGGTGGTCGGCGATGTAGACGTCGACGTTCCCGCACTGCTGCGCCGCCGGGCTCTCGACGTCGGCGGTGCTGCTGGCGCCACCGGTGAGGTCTCCGCCGATCCACATCGAGAAGCGCCCGTAGTCGATGCGCAGCGCGATCGACCGCGAGTTCTCCTCCTGCGACGTGCCCGTGACCGGCACGGTCGTGCCCCCTACGACCCTGCCATCCACGGCGATCACGCGCGCGGTGGCGCCGCCGCCGAGCGGGATCACCTGGCCCGGCGTGACCGTGCGCCGCCGCGACCCGGCCGCGGCGATGTGACCCGTGTAGGTGCTGCCGCTCGCGTTCACGTCGCCGCGGTCGTAGGCGAGCTGGAACGGGAGCTGGGTCAACACCTCGTCGATGCCGCCGCCGTGGTCGGAGTGGTAGTGGCTGAGGAAGGTGTAGCGGTAGTCGGTACCGAGGCTGCGCAGCAGGGGGACCAACCGGTTGGTGCCATCGCCGTTGTTGCCGGCGTCGAACACGTGCAGGGCACCGTCGGGCGCCTTGATGATGCAACCGGACCCCTGGCCCACGTCGACGACGATGATGGTCAGCCCGACCGGCGCGGACTCGTCACCCGCCGGCGCCTGGGCGGAGATGCGGACTAGAAGCGTCGCCGTGAAGGCGGAGACGGCGGCGAGCCGGAGCAGGAGTGAGCGCATGGGGACGACGGGCAGAGGGACGGGCGCGGATGGTATCGTGCGCCGCATGCTCCTGCAGCATCGCTACGGCCCCGATGTGGTGGTGCCCGACGATCCCTTCCTGCTGACCCTGCTGGCGCGGATCGGCGCCCAGGACACCGGGATCGAGCAGGTCCCGGGACTCGTGCGCCTGGCCTACGAGCGCCTGGCCGCCGAGGCGATGGCGCGGGAGTTTCCGCACCACGAGCAGCGGGTCGCGACGCGCATGGCCGCCAGCGAACCCCGTGCCTTCACCCAGGGCCGGCACCTGTGCACGCGCACGCCGCTCGTGATCTGTGCGGTGATCCGCGCCGGGATCCTGCCGTCGCAGACGTGCTACGAACTGGCTGGCAGCGTCCTGCCCGCCGCGAACGTGCGCCTCGACTTCGTGAACATGTCGCGCACACTAGACGAGCAGCAGCAGGTCACCGGCGTGCGCCTCGATGGCACGAAGATCGGCGGCGCGGTCGACGGCGCGGTGATCTTCATCCCCGACCCGATGGGCGCGACGGGCGGAACGGTCGCCCGCACCGTCGAGATCTACCGCGGCCTCGGGACACCCCGGTCGATGGTCGCGCTGCACCTGATGGTGACGCCGGAGGCGATCCTGCGCCTGCGCGACGCGGCGCCGGGGGTGAAGATCTACGCCGGCCGCGTCGACCGCGGGCTGTCGCCGCCCGACGTGTTGGCGACGGTGCCGGGCACGCACATCGAGCGCGAGCGCGGGTTGAGCGACGTGCAGTACATCGTGCCCGGGGCAGGCGGCATGGGTGAGCTGCTGACCAACTCGTGGGTGTGAGGCCGATCGAGCACTTTTGATGCCGGAACGAAGGACGCCTCTCTACTCTTCCGCCGCTCCGTCCCGCCCCTCGCCGCAATGGACACGGTCACCGTCATCCTCTTCGTCGTCGGTCTCGTCCTCCTGGTCGCCGGCGCCGAACTGCTGGTGCGTGGCGCCTCGCGGCTCGCCGCTGCGCTCGGTGTCTCCCCTCTGGTGATCGGACTCACCGTGGTGGCGTTCGGCACCAGCGCTCCGGAGATGGCGGTGAGCGTGGGGGCTGCGTGGCGCGGTCAAGCCGACATGGCCGTGGGCAACGTCGTCGGCAGCAACATCTTCAACGTGCTCTTCATCCTGGGCGCCGCAGCGCTGATCACCCCGGTGGTCGTCGCCCAGGAACTCGTGCGCCGCGACGTGCCGATCATGATCGGTCTGTCGCTCGGCGCGCTGCTCCTGTCACTCGACGGGACGATCGGTCGCCTCGACGGCATCGCGCTCCTGCTCGGGCTCATCGCCTACACCGTGTGGTGCGTGCGCGCCAGCCGGACCAAGGCGGGCGCGCAGGCCGCCGAGTTCGACCACGAGTACGGCAACACGAAGGGCCCGGGCGTCGTCGTCAACGTCGGGTTCGTGCTCGCGGGCCTTGCGTTGCTGGTGCTGGGATCGCAATGGCTGGTCGACGGCGCGGTCGCGTTCGCGCGCTGGTTCGGGGTCAGCGATGTCATCGTGAGCCTCACCATCGTGGCCGCGGGCACCTCGCTCCCGGAGGTCGCCACCTCGATCACGGCGGCGATACGCGGCGAACGGGACATCGCGGTCGGCAACGTCGTCGGCAGCAACATCTTCAACATCATGGGCGTGCTCGGCATGTCGGCGACGGTCGCACCGAGCGGGCTCGCCGTGTCCGACGCGATGCTGGCCTTCGACCTGCCGGTGATGGTCGCGGTGGCCGTCGCCTGCCTGCCGCTCTTCGCCACCGGCCACCTGATCGCCCGCTGGGAGGCCGCGCTCTTCCTCGGCTACTACGCCGCCTACACGGGCTACCTGATCCTGCAGGCCACTCGGCACGACGCGCTCGGCGGCTTCGTCTGGGTGATGGGCACCTTCGTCATCCCGCTCACTGGCGCCACGATCTTCGCGGTCACCTGGCGGGCGTGGCGCCGGCAGCGACGCGGGTAGGAGTCGGCGCCGACGGTCGCGCCCCATCGGGGGAATGCCCGCGCCGGATTTCATGTGGACAGATCGACTACGTTTTTGTAGTTTTTCCGTCCGTATGAATCTGGCCCGTGACCCCCGCGCCGTGCAGCGGGTCGCAGCCCGCCAACGAGGCGTCTTCTCGAAGGCCGACCTGCAGTCGCTGCTCGCTGAGAGCCACCCTGCGGCTTTCGTGCGCCGCGTCCGCGCACTCGAGGACGCCCACACGCTGCGCCGCTTCTGCCGGGGCTGGTACGTGACCGAGCACTTCGATCCGCCCACGCTCAGCCAGCGCCTCGCGCCGCGATCGTACGTCAGCTTCGGCAACGTGCTGGCGGCCGGACTCCTGATCGGTACCCGTCCGATCAATCAGGTCGTGGCGGCCAAGGTCGGTCGTTCCCGCACCTACACGGCGCTGGGGTACGAGATCGTGCACGTGAGCATCGCGCCGCACCTCGATTTCGGGCACGCCCCGGTCGACGGCGTGCAGTTCGCCGACGCCGAGAAGGCCGTCCTCGACGTCCTCTACTTCCACCTCCGCGGCCGACGCTACCCGTTCGACATCCACTCCGGGATCGCCTTCGACAAGCTCGACCGGCGCAAGCTCGACGACTACTTGCGTCGCTACCGCAATCCGAAGTTCGTCGCGTTCGCGATGGGGATCCTCACGCAACGATGACCGTACCCCTGAAGCGTCCCGCCACGCCGGATGGCCTCTTCCTCTGGGTGATGCATCGGTTCGCAGAGGCCTTCGAGGAGCACGCGATCATCAAGGGCGGCCTCGCGCTGCGCCTCTTCGACTGTCCGCGCTCGACGACGGACATCGACTACGTGTTCGCGCCGTTCCGTTCGAAGAACGAGATCCGAGCGCGGATCGAACGAGTGCTGGCGGAGATCGAGGGTGCCGGCGTGGAAGTCGCAACGCACTCCAAGATGCTGCGCGCCAGAGTCCGCGTCGACGCGGCGGCGATCCAGATCGAGGCCAATGTCGCGCAGGCGTGCCCGACGACTGCCGTGCCCACTGCCGGATTCGCCACTGCGCAGGGCCAGCCGTCGCGCATCGTCCGCGTCATGGCGCTCAACCATGCTCTCGCCCACAAACTGGCGGCCTGGAACGAGCGACGCCTGCTTCGCGACCTCTACGACTGCTACTTCCTCACGAGTCGACTCGGGGAGACGCCGGACCTCGACGCCCTCGACGCGCGCCTGGCCAGGATCGAGTCGCGGCTCCCGCGCCTGCGCTCTCGCTCGAAGATGACCCGCGGCGAACTGGCCGCCGAGCTGCGCGCGGCGGCGGAAGCCCTGACTCAGGATGCGCTGCGCCAGGAACTGGCGCCGATCCTGCCCCTGGACGAGCTCGAGGGACTCATCCCGCGCCTGCGATCCGCGCTGGTCAAGGTTGCCGAGCTACTGGAACACACGGACGCGTGAAGGCAGCGGCGAAGGGCACGCCGTCGACCACATCGAGAGGCTGACGCCGCGCGTCAGCCCGCGCGACGATCACCCCCGAGCAACAACCCGGCGAGCACGTAGGCGACCACGCCCCCCCACGCCACGGCGCCGAAGCCGAACGCCATCGCGAGCGCCAACGAGCACGCGCTCGCGAGCACGCTGAACGCGCCGTTGAGCGCCCAGTACCACGCCTTGTTGGCGTCGCCGAAGCGCTGCATGCCGAGGGGGAAGAAGTGGCCGAGCAGGAAACCCACGGGCAGCAGGCACACGACGGCGATCGCGATGCGCACCGGCAGCTCGGCGCCCAGCGTCGCCGCGAACAGCGCCGGCAGGCCGACGTTGCCGGCGGCGACCACCGCGGGCACGACCCACCACCAGCGCAACCCGCGCGCCAGACCGACGCGCGACGATGCCATCGCGCCGACGCCCGCGCCCAGGAGGAGGGCGCCGATGACGACGGTGGCGGCGACGCTCGGATGGCCGAGGAACAGCACGAAGCGCTGCAGCCACGGCACCTCGACGAACATGAACGCGAGCCCGATCGCCGCGAAGTAGCCGCTCCCGCGCCAGAACGACGCACCGCGCGGCAACGCACGCGCGAGCACGAACGGCAGGAAGAACAGCACCGCGCTCGCCACGAGCAGCGCCACCATCAGCCACTGCAGGGCGCGCACCGACATGGCGTTCACCCCGAAGCCGCGCGCGAACTCGGTGTCGAAGGTGCCGAGCACCGGCAGCGACTGGAAGAAGAAGGGCGCGTCGTCGGTGGGCGGCGTCATCAGCACGCCGAACGCCTCGAGCGCCGCGGGGCCGTTGGCGAGGAGCGTCGGCACGTCGGTGGCCTGCTCGGGCTTTGGCGGTGCCGGGAACAGGAGGTGGAAGCCCCGCTCCGCGCACACCTCGCGCGTCCGCGTCAGCTCGCCCGCCGTGAACGCCCGCCTGCTCGTGACCAGCGTCGCCACCTGCCCGCCGCGCACCACCAGCGTGTGCGCCTCGGGATCCACCACGCCCGCCTCGCGCAGCGCGCGCTGGTTGAGGAACAGGAGCCGGAACAGTTCGAGCGAGTGGTCGCCGAGGATCCAGCGGCTCGTCGAGATCACGCCGTCGGGCGCGAGCCGCGCGAGGTACAGGCGGTACGCCTCCAGCGTGTAGAGGTTGTTCTCGGCGAGCGAGTAGGCCCCGGCCGCGGTCGCCGCCCACGAGTCGATGAGCGAGATCTGGATGAGGTCGTAGTCGCCGCGCGATCGGGTGAGGAACGCCCGCCCCTCGCTCACCGTCGCGTGTACCCCCGGCGCGTGGTACACGTCGCCGGAGAACTCCTTGAAGCGCCCCGACACGGTCTCGACGACGCCGGCGTTCAGCTCGACCGCGTCGACGTCCTTCGCCCCGGCCTGCAGCGCGGTGAGCACGTCGCGGCCGCCGCCGGCGCCGATGACCGCCACGCGCCGCGGCGGCCGCACCTGGTAGGCGACGCTCGTGACATCGAAGCGCAGGTGCTCGAGCTCCGACATGTCGGTCACGTCGCCGTCGAAGCGTGTGATCGGCGTGCCGGCGCTGGCGTCCTGCTCCATCCAGTACTGCTCCGCGTCGACCTTCGGCGCCTTGTCGCCGAAGCCCCAGCCGAAGCCGTGTTGCGGTCCGCGCAAGAAGGCCTCGCCGCCGAAGAACGCGAGCCGCGCCGTCGGCGTCCAGCGCACGTAGGCCGGCGCGAGCGCGCGCTCGTCGTAGGCCTTGGTGCCACGCACCGCGAACGGCGCACGCCACGCGACCAGCGCGATCACCAAGGTGGCGGCGACCGCGACCACGGCCCTTCCGCCGCCCACGAACAGCGCCGCAGCGATCGGCAGCAGCCCCAGCAACCCCGCGGCCTCCGGCGTGGGCAGGAAGCTGAGCGCCGGCAGCACTGCCGCGGCCGCCACCGACGCACCCAGGAGGTCGGCGCCGTACATCCGCCCGATCGATCCGCCCTTCGCCGCCAGCAATAACTGGCACACCGCCGCGCCGAGCAGGAGCATCGGCACGAGCAGGCACGCCATCGCCGGCAGCACGGTCCACGCCCCGAACCGGTTGCCGAGCCACAATAGCGCCATCACCGACCCCGGCACCGCCAGCCCGCCCAGCAGGAGCAGGCGCGGCAGGAGCGTCGCCTTCGGCGGGCGCAGCGCGAACCACACGCCGGGCGCGCCGAGGCCGAGCATCGCCAGCGAGATCGACAGGAACGCCCAGTGGTACCAGAGCACCACGGAGAGCACGCGCGTGATCGCGATCTGGAAGAACAGCACCGCGAACGACGCGAGCGCGATCGCCAGGAGCAGGCGCGGCGCGGGTCGATCAGCGGCGTCGGGCGGGTACATCGGGCGTCTCGATTAGCGGGTGGCGCGCCACGGACAAGCGCGGAACCCGTGCATCGGAAGATCAGCGTGGTCCTCGCGACCAGAACACGGCCCCGACCAGCCCGACCACGATCGTGGCGAGGCCCAGGCCCGACTGCCGCGGCGCCTGCGCGAAGCTCGCCACCGCGAACCACACGACCACCGCCACGAACGCCGCGGGCACCAGCGCCCCACCCCGCACCTCGATCGCGTCCGCCCCTTCGCGCCGGCGCAACACGAGCAGACCGACGACCGTCGCCGCCGCGGACAGGCTCAGCGTCCAGCCGATGTAGGTCATCAACTCCTGGAGGGTCGCGCTCCACAGGAAGGCCAGCGCCAGCGCCGCCTGCAAGGCGATCGCCGGGCGCGGCGCGCCGTCCGCGGACGTGCGCGCAAACCACGCCGGGAGCGCGCCGTCCTCCGCCATGCGCGCGTACACGCGCGGCCCGGCCATGAGCATGGCCGTGATCGAGGTCACGAGCGCAACGGCGACGATCGTGCCCGCGAAGATCTCGCCGGGGCGGCCGAGCAGAGCCCCGGCCGCGACCAGCGCGACCTCCGGCTTGCCCGCGAGCTCCGCCGCCGGCACCGCGTACACGAACACCGCGTTGAGCGCCACGTACGCGACGGCCACGAGCAGGGTGCCCGCGAGCATGGCGCTCGGCACCGTGCGCCGCGCATCGCGTACCTCGGAAGCCACGTAGACCGCGGCGTTCCAGCCGGAGTACGACAGGTACACCCACAGCGACGTGACCGCGAACGCCGACCAGGTGAACGTGACACCCGGCACCGTGCCTGCGGTCGCAGCGCCGCCGAAGACCGCACGCGCACCGAGCGCGAGCAGGATGGCGATGAGAGCTGCCTTGGCGAGCACGACCGCGTCCTGCACGCGGGCGCCCAGGGCGACCTTCCTGCCGTGCGCGAGCGCCGCCAGCAGGATCGTCGCGGTGCCGAGCCACGGCCAGGACGGCGCGGCGGCACCGAACAACGGGAAGGAGTACTTCTCCAGCGCGTGCGCGGCGACCGCGATCGGCGCGCTGAACCCGGCGAGCAGCGACACGAAGCCCGCGACCACCCCGGCCGCCGGATGCAGGGTGCGACTCAGGAACTCGTACTCGCCGCCGGAGCGCGGGAAGCGCACGGCGAGCGCGCCGTAGCTGAGCGCGCCGAGCACGGCGATCACGCCGCCCACCACCCACGCGAGCAGCACCGCGCCGCGCGAGCCCAGGTCGCCGAGCGCCCACCCCGACGTCGTGAACACGCCGGCGCCGATCATGTTGGCGGCGACCAGCGCCGTGACGCTGCGCCAGCCCAGCGTCTTGCCGGCCTCGCTCACTTCTTCTGGAAGCGCATGATGTAGTTCTCCTTCAGGAAGGAGGAGTCCTCGTCGCGCACCTTCACGAAGCCCGCCGCCTCGATCTCGGCGGTGACGACCTCCTGGCCGGCGCGCACGTGGTTCAGGACCCACTCGCGCGACACGCCGGGGATGCGGATGAAGTCGACCACCACGAACTCGCCGCCCGGCACGAGCGCGGCGTGGATCGAAGCCAGCGTGTTGCGCGGGTACTCGAAGTGGTGGTACGTGTCGCAGGCGAACACGAGGTCGACGCTGGCCGGCTTCAGGTCCACCGACTTCTCGCCGCACTGCACGGGGGTGACGTTGCCGACCTTGCGCTGCCTCGCCTGCGCGTCGATGTGCGCGACGAAGTTCTTGGCGATGTCCACCGCGAACACGCGCCCGGTGTCCCCCACCTTCGCCGCGAACATCCACACGAAGAGCCCGGTCCCCGCGCCCACGTCCGCCACGCGCATCCCGGGGCGCAAGCCGACGAGGCCGGCGATCTTCGCCCGCTGCGCGAAGATCTCGCGGCTCTCGGTCTCGAACCGCTGCTCGAACTTCGCCACCTCCAGCTCCGGCGCCAGGAAGTCGTCGTTGATCCCCGGCTTGACGCTGTCCTCCGGGATCGGCTTTGGCGTCTCGGCCGGGGCGGGCGCGTGGCAGGCCACGACGAGGCACACGGTGGAGAGGAGCGCAGTGCGGAGGAGTCGATCCATGCGGAGGCGCGCGATCTTAGCGACGGGACTCAGGCTGGCGATGGCAACGTGCCGACGAAGCCAGCTAGACTCCCCGCCCCGCGATGGCCAAGCGCCGCTTCCAGCAGTCCCTGTCGGTGATCCTCCCCGCCTACAACGAGGAGGAGAACATCGAGCGTCAGGTCACCGCCTGCCTCGAGTTCCTGCGCGAGTACTTCACCGAATACGAGGTCATCGTCGTCAACGACGGCTCGCGCGACCAGACCGGCGCCATCGTGCAGCGGATGATCGACGCCGACCCGCACGTGCGCATGCTCGTGCACCCGACCAACCACGGCTACGGCCGCACCCTCGCCGACGGCTTCAAGGCGGCGCGTCACGACGTCGTGTTCTACACCGACTCGGACAACCAGTTCGACGTGCGCGAGATCCGCGACGCGATGCCGTTGCTCAAGGGACCGGACGGCGATCCGACGCACGGCGCCGACGCGGTGTTCGGCTACCGCGTGTACCGCTACGACTCGGTGCTCCGCTGCCTGCTGTCGTGGACCTACAACCGGCTCGTGCGCGTGCTGTTCCGCGTGAAGGTCCGCGACGTCGACTGCGCCTTCAAGCTGTTCACGCGTGCCGTCAACGAGCGCCTGGAACTCGAGAGCACCGACTTCTTCATCGACACCGAGATGGTCGCGCGCATCTCGCGGATGGGCGTGCGCACCACCGAGAAGGGCGTGCGCCACTACCCGCGCACCGCGGGCACCACGTCGGTGCGCGCGAGCCACATCCCCAAGACCTTGTGGACCGTGGCACGCATGTGGTTCCGCATCCACTTCGGACGCAAACCGGCGCCCAACGCGCAGCCGGCGGCCACCTCTCCCGCCGAGCGCTAGACCCGAGCGGTGCGCCCGAGCGTCCATCAGGAGTACCGCGCCGGCACCGACCACTGGTGGTTCCGCGCGCGACGCGCGATCTTTGCGCGGCTGCTCGACCACCTGGGCGTGCGCAACGGTGACGGCGACTGTCGCATCCTCGACCTCGGCCCGGGGTCGGGGGTCAACCTGCCGGTGCTGCAGGACCGCGGCGAAGTCGTGGTGCTGGACCTCGAGGCGGCGAGCCTGCGCGCGTGCCAGGCCGCCGGCGCGCGCGCGGTGTGCGGTGACGCCACGGCGCCGCCGCTCGCCGACGCGACCTTCGACGTGATCTGCGCGCTCGACGTGCTCGAGCACCTCGACGACGACGCCAGGGCGCTCTCTGCGTGCCGGCGCCTGCTCCGGCCGGACGGCCGCCTGCTGATCAGCGTGCCGGCGCTCGGTCTGCTGTGGGGCCGTCAGGACGTGCTCTCGCAGCATCGCCGTCGCTACCGCAAGCGTGACCTCGTGGCGCGGCTGCGCGAGGCGGGGTTCAAGGTCGAGCGCGCGACCTACTTCAACATGCTCCTCTTCCTGCCGGTGCTCGCGGTGCGCCTGTTGATGCGGCCGTTCCTCCGGCGCACGGTCGCGAGCGGCAGGTCCGACCTGTCGATGCGCGCGCCGCTCGGCCTCGACCGCGCGCTGTTCGCGCTCTTCGCCGTGGAGTCGCGGTGGCTGCCGCGCCACGATCTGCCCATCGGCGTATCGCTGCTGGCAGTCGCGTCGCCCGCCCCCGCATGCCCAAAGCCCTCCTGATCGCCTTCGTCTGCCACGTGCTGCTCGCAGGCTTCTGCCTGATGCGCACCCCGGCGCTCGAGGCTCCCGGAGAAGCGGCGCGCGTGCGCGAGGCCGTCGCGGTCGCGCAGGGGCACGCGCCGGGTACTCCCTACGCCGCCGTGCTCGGCGTGACGCTGCGCGTGCTCGGCACGACGGATCTCGAACCGATCGAGCGCGCGGCCCCCACTCCGGGCGCGCTGCGCTACCTGCACGGCGCCGACGAACCCGCTGGGTCGGTCGAGCAACGCGCGCTGTGGGTGTTGCGACTCTGGTCGGTGCTGTTCGGGTTGGTGACGCTCGCGCTGACGTACGGCCTCGCCCGCACCGCGTTTGCCACGGAACCCGAGGTCGCCACGGTCACCGTGCTGCTGCTCGCGTGCGTCCCGCAGTGGGCCTTCAGCCACGGCACGCTCTGGGCGGGGAGCCTCACCGCCGTGGCGACGCACGTCGCGTTCCTGCTCGCCGTCCGCGGCGCGCGCCGGGGAAGGTTCACCGCGCTCGAGGGGCCGGGCCTCGGCCTCGCGATCCTGCTGGCTTCGCTGGCGGACGCGCACACCTGGTTCGTGCCGGCGATCGCAGGCTTTGCGGTGATCACCACCCGGGCAACGCGACCCTTCGCCGCCGCGGCGTGGGTGCTCGGTGCCTTCCTGCTCGGCCGGGGGTTGGCGCCGACGGCGATCACGGTGCCGGCCGGGGGTCGCGGCGTGCTCGCGCTGCTGGTCTCGTTCGTGGGTGAGTTCGGCGACGCGGCCGTGCCCGCGCCGTGGCTGCCGTGCATCGGCACCGTGGTCGTCGTCGCACTCGCCGCCCTCGGCGTCTTCGTCGGCCCGATCCGGCTCGCGGCGCAGCACAAGGGCGTCGCCGTCGTGTTCTTCTCGTGCAGCCTGGGCACCATGGCGCTCTACGCGGCCGGCGTGGCCGACGGCATGTCGGGCCGCGCCTTCCTGCTCGCCGCTGGACCGATGTTCGTCGTCACCGCAGTGGGCCTGCTGGGTTTCTGGCGCTGGCTGATGCCCCGGCGCGCGCCGTGGCCGCTGGCGCTCGGCGCGTGGTTGCCATTCCTGCCGTGCGCCACGGTGCTGTGGATGGCCTACGTCCCGGCGCTCGATCCGGCGCACGCGCGCGCCACGGCGAGCGGCTTCGCGGCGATCCAAGGCAACCTGCGCGAAGGCATCGCGCGCGGGATCGACCTCCTGCAGCCCGCCGACGCGGCCGTCGTCGACGCGCCGCCGACCTTCGAGTGGCAGGCCGCGCCGCGCGCCGCGGGCTTCGTGCTCACGGCGTGGAGCGACGACGGCCGGGTGCTCGTCACGTCGTTCGACGCGCAGGGCAACGTCCCGACGGCCAGCGCCTGGACCCTGCCGGCCGACACCTTCGCCGCGCTCCCCCTCGGCACCGAGGTCCACTGGCGCGTGCGCGCGCTCGCCGACCGCTCGCACTGCGAAGCGTCCGCCGCGATGCGCGGCAGCGCCGTGCGCACGTTCGTGGTCACCAGCGCGTCGCCGCCGCGTTGAGGGCGGCCCTGCCTCACCGCGGCTTCGCTGGCGCCGTGACGTCGTTGCTGCACTGCTCGCTTGCGGGGATGCTTGCCGGCCCCGCATGCGCGCCACCCTCGCCGCCTGTCTCCTGTTCCTTTGCCCAACCATGGCCCCGGGCCAGACGAAGTCCCCCGATGCGTCGGCCGAGGCCACCCACTACCTGGAGACCGCGCTCGACAAGATCGAACAAGCGTCGCGCGTGTACTCCACGGACTGGAAGGCGATGCGGGCGAGCGCCCACGCGACGATCGCGGCAACCAGGGCCAGGACCGCGGCGGACACCTACCCTGCGATCCGCGCCGCGCTCACGACCCTCGGCGACAAGCACGCTCTGCTCCTCGAACCCGAGGCCGCCAGGCGCTTCAACCCACGCGCGCCCAAGGCGACCGGCCTCACCGTCGTGCCTCCTGACGCGATCGTGGCGCAGGTCGTGCCGGACAGCCCGGCGGCACAGGCCGGCATCGCCCCCGGCGACCGCATCGTCGCCGTCGAGGGCCAGGCATCGTTCGGCGGACTGCCGCGCCGCGAGTTCGACCGCCTGTTCCGCAGCGGCCTGCGACCCGACGGCAGCTCGGCGCCGCTCGACCTGCGGGTTCGCCGCGGGACCGCTGAGCCGCGCGCGGTGCAGGTGCCGCTCGCTGACTTCGACGACTTCCAGGCACCGGCGGGTCGCCGGCTCGACGGCGGGATCGGCTACCTCGAGTTGCCAGGCGTTCGCAGCGGCCCCAACGCCGCGACGTACGATGATGCGATCCACGAGATGCTCGGCGGGATCGACGACGGAACCCTGCGCGGCTGCATCGTCGACTTGCGTCGCAACACCGGCGGCACCGTCTGGCCCATGCTCGCCGCCATCGGTCCCCTGGCGGGCGATGGCCAACTCGGCGCGTTCGTCAGTGCCAGCGGCGGTGCGGACTGGACCTACCACGCGGCGGACGGGTCGGCGACATCCGCGAGCTACGAGCTCGCCAAGGTCGCGACGCCGCACGCCCTGCGCGCCGACCTGCCGGTCGCCGTGCTGACCGGGCCCCTCACGGCGGGCGCAGGCGAAGCGGTTGTCGTCGCGTTCGCCGGCCGCGCGCGGAGCCGCCGGTTCGGCGAGGGCACGCGCGGTGTGCCCACCTCGAACACCCAGATCCCGCTCGCCGACGGCGCCCTGCTCGTGCTCACGGTGACCGTCCATGCCGACCGCACGGGCGCGCGCTACGACGGCGTGATCCCCCCGGACGAGACGGTCGCGATCGACTGGAGCCGCTTCGGCACCGCGGACGATCCCGTGCTCGCGGCCGCGAGCCGATGGCTCGCGGGCGCGACCAGGTAGGTCGCGTACGATCGATCGCAGAGCCCTCCGCACGACTACCACGCGCGTCGCCGCCGCGCGGCCCGACCCTGTCGCCCGTCTCAGCGGCCGCGCGCCGGCAGCGCGACTTCGACCTCGACCACGGTCGGTTCGACGCCGTTGCGCACGGCGAAGCGGTGCGGGCGCACCGCGAGCGGCGCAAGGTCGCGGTACGCGTCGAGCCACCACACGATCTCGTACTCCCCGGCGCCGGGCACGCGCAGGCGCACGCGCCCGTCGCGGTCCAGCGCCGCGTCGTCCTGCCAGAGCCGTTCGTCGCGCGCCGGGTCGAACGGCACGAGGTGCGCATCGAGGCGGAGCGCCGGCTCGCGCTCCGGGGCGGCGATGGCACGCCGCAAGCGCGGGACGAGGCGTTCGTCGGCACCGAGCGGCGGCGTCGTCGACACGCGCAGGTCGATCAGGTGGCCAGGTTCGAGCGCCACGACCGGGTCGCCGCGCACGCCGGCAACGCGCTTGCTGCGGTAACCCGGCGCCGCCACCAACAGGTCGAGGGGAGCGCGCACCAGGGGCAGGGTGAACGTCCCGTCGAGCGACCGCACGGCGGTGCGCGGCGCGCCGAGATCGTCGGGGTCGGCGACCAGGCCCGCGCCGGCGATGGCGCGCCCCGCGCCGTCGACGACGCGCACGGTCACGGTCCGGCCAACGGTCCGCAGGTCGACGGCGGGCAGCGTGGTCACCTCGTCGGCCCGGATCTCCACGCCCTCGACGCGGTGCAGCGCGCTCGCCATGCCGACCGTCGTCACCACGAACTCGTAGCGGCCCGGCAGCAGCCCGGCCCAACGGAACGCCTCGCCTTCGAGCACGTGCCGGCCGGCGCGGCCACGCCATTCCCCGGTGGCGTGGTCGCGGAGCGCGAACCAGAGGTCCTTCGCCGCCACCGCGTCGCCGAGGTGCATCGGCATCGCCAGCGCGCCAACCGACGGCAACAGGTACCTGACGTGCGGAGCGGGCGGCTGGAACAGCAGCTCGTCGCCGGCGTGCGCCGCGGTGAAGGCCAGCAACCGCAGCTCGCGCGGCAGCGCGTGCGCCCGGACGGTGAACGACCCGTCGACCGCCGTGTGCGGATCGAGCCGGCTCACGTTCCACAGGCCCCAGGTGTCGCTTCCCTCCGTGCGCAGCACGCGCAGGCGCGCGTTGGCGACGCCCTGGCCACGCGGGTCGACGACCCGCCCGGCGACGAGGATCGGCGCCGGCCCGAGCACGACGTCGCCCAAGTCGTTGCGCCCGGTGTGCAGGAGCGTGCGCTCCACGAGGACGAAGCCCTGCTCGTCGTCGCGCGGTTCTTCGGCCTCGAACAGGAGCCCGCTCTGCTCGGTCGGCAGCGGCGACTGCGCGAGGCGCAGCACGAAGCGGCCGTCGGCGCCGGTGGCGAAGGTCTGGAGCAGCCAGCCGGGCGAGTCCTGGAACTGACGCAGCGTCCACGCGCCGCGGCGCGCGGTGTGGGTCTGGTCGACGATCCGACCGGTGAGGATCGGCATCGGCGTCACGGGCAGGTCGATGTCGAGGTGCTCCCCCACCGCTCGCGGTCCCAGGAACGTCATCGCGCCCGCGCACTCCGCGCCATCCATGACCAGCCGGCAGCGCAGCCCGAGCCCCACGTGCGGCAGGTCGAGCGCGCCGCGCGGGAACCGCACGCGCAGCTCGCGCTCGCCGCCTTCCCCGCCTTCCGCTGCGAAGAAGAGCTGGCCTGACGTCGCGGTCCCGAGCGGCTCGAACGGGCCCGCGTCGGTCACGAGGCGCACGCGCAGCGAACCGGCCGCCGGCAGGCGGAGCGTGACCAGGTCGGGCAGCGTGCGAGTGTCGACGACCATGAAGACCGCGTCACGCCCCGGCACGTCGAGGACGACCGCGCATCGGCCGTCCCACGCGGGTGGCAGCAGCGCCTGCACGTGGGCGAACTCGGCGATGGCCGGCGCGCCGACGGTCGTCGCCATCCAGTCGCCGCCGAAGCCCTGAGCCGTCCCGCTCTCGCGCAGCGACACCGGCACGTCGGCGACGGCTCGAAGGGCAGCGTCGACAACCTGCACGCGCAGGGTCTGGTCGACGCGCAGGTGCAGCGTCGTCGGCTGCGGCGCGTTCTCGCCGACCTCGACCCACGCCCACTCGCCAGCGCGGCGCGCGAACACCAGCGTCGGGGAACGCGAGGACGGCACCCGCGCGAGCCCGTCCTCGCCGGTGTGCCGCACCTCGCCCTGCCACGCGCGCAGCTCACGCGTGCGGCGGCTCTCGTCGGGGCGGGCCTGGTCCGCGTTCGCCCAAGAGATCGCCGACCACGCAACCTCCGCGACGGCCGCCGGGCTGCCCGAGGCATCCAGCACCAGGACGAGCTGCTCGGCCCGCGTCGCCACCGCCAGCGCGCGCCGGACACCCGCGACGACGGACGCGGCGCTCGACGAGGTTGCGGCGACCGGGAACGCCTCGCGGGGCACCATTTCGTGGCGCGCGGGCGGTCCGCCGATGGCTGGCTCGCGCAGGCCACCCGACGACGCGACCGCCCAGAGGAGACCCGCGACCAGCAGGACTGCGACGACGATCGCTGCGCGTGGGCTCACATGGAGGTGGATGGCGGGGACGCGCCCTTGGTTTCGTCGTTGGCGGCCTGAGGGAAGGCGGCGCTCACCCCTCAGCGTCCGCTGCGCTCAGCCCGGTCAAGTCCAGCTCGATCCGTTGGCTCGGCGCCGTGGACTTCCCCGATCCACACATGCACGATGCAGACCGTGTGGTCCCCACAGGCCTACCTGCGCGCCCTGCACTTCGCGGCCGACCGGCACGCGGGGCAGCGCGTCCCCGGCAGCGATCGCCCCTACCTCGTGCACCTGGTCTCCGTGGCCGCCGAAGTGATGCGCGCCATCGCGCTCGAGCCCGTGGCACGCCCCGATCTCGCCGTCGTGTGCGCGCTGCTGCACGACGTGGTCGAGGACACATCGACCACGGCAACCGAGGTGGACGCCGCCTTCGGCGCCGACGTGGCGCGCGGGGTCCTTGCGCTCAGCAAGGACGCGACGCTGCCGAAGGACGCGCAGCTGAACGACAGCCTCGCGCGCATCCGGCGCGAGCCCCGCGAGGTGTGGGCGGTGAAGCTCGCCGACCGGATCACCAACCTGCAGCCGCCCCCCGCGCACTGGGACACGGCGAAGCGCCGGCGCTACGCGGCGGAGGCGAAGCGGATCCACGCGGCGCTGGCCGAAGGCCACGCGGTCCTCGGCGCGCGCCTCGCGGCGATGATCGAGGAGTACGCGGGGCACTGCGCGGACTGACGCCGCGCTGCGAGCGAGCTACTTCGGCGGCAGCTTGACCTCGACGTTGGCAGGCAGGCGCGCGGCCTCGGCTTCGCTCCAGCCGTTGAGCTTCGTGATCTCCGGCCAGCGGTTGCCGTCGCCCAGGTGCTCGCGCGCGAGCGCGTACAGCGTGCCACCCGCGGGCAGGCGCACGGTGCGTGGCGGCTCGACGCGGGGAGGAGGATCCACCACCGGCGGCGTGACGCTCGGGAGCGTGGCGGGAGGCAGCGTCGGCGTGACCTCGGGTTGTCCCTGAATCACGGGTGGCTTCGCCACGACCGGTGGCGTGTCCTTCGTGGCGAGCCGCAGCAGCGCCGCGCGCAGCGACGGCGAGTCACCGCCGAGTTCGAGGACCAACTGGTCGGGCCCCGCGACGGACGCGCGCGCCTCCGCGCGCTCACACCCGCACGCGATCGCCAGTCCCAACCAACACGCTGATCTTGCACCCCACCGCATGCGCCGGATGATGCCCGCCCGACGCCCGCGGCTCAACGATCAGCCGCACGCGTCGATCGCATCCGCATCCGTGAGCGCCCTTCGCCGCACCCTGCTGACCCTCCTGCCCAAGGTCGCGCTCTCGCGCATCACCGGTCTGCTCACGGACATCCCGGTGCCGCGGCCGTTGCGCGGGTTGTTCTATGGCTGGTTCGCACGCCGGTACCGAGTGAACATGGCGGAGGTCGGCACCGACATCCGCAACTTCCGCAGCCTCTCGCTGTTCTTCGGGCGCCCGCTGCGCGAGGGTGCGCGCCCCATCGACCAGAGCACCGCGCTCGTGTGGCCCTGCGACGGCAAGATCGTGAGCAGCGGGCCGATCGAGCACGGCCGCATCCCGCAGGTGAAGGGGCAGACCTACCCGATCGCCGAGCTGCTCATCGACGCCGAACTCGCCGCGCGGCTGGCGGAGGGTTCGCAGGTCACCATCTATCTCGCGCCCGGCGACTACCACCGCGTGCACGTGCCAGTGGACGGCCAGCGCCTGCGCCACTGGCACGTGCCGGGCGGGCTGTTCCCGGTCAACCCCGCCGCGGTACGCGCGATCCCCGATCTCTTCACGCGCAACGAGCGCATCGTGTTCGAGCTGCGCCTCGCCGACGGCAGGGCTGCGGCGCTGGTGATGGTGGCGGCCCTCAACGTCGGCAACATCCAGGTGCGCTACCCGACGGCGGGTCCGGTCGCCCGCGGCGACGAGATCGGCACCTTCGGTTTCGGCTCCACGGTCGTCGTGCTCGTCGAGAAGGGCGCACCCGCGTTCCGCGCGCTCGCGCCGGAGACCGTCGTGCGCATGGGCGAGGGGGCGACCGCGTAGCCGTGTGGCTCGTGTACTGGGGAGTCGGCGCGTTCTGCGCCGCGACGCTGCTCTTGTGGCTGCTCTGGTGCCTCGTGCGCTGGCGCCGCCCGCGCCTGCGCACGCTGTGCTGGCTGCTGGGCCTCGGCATCCCGTTCCACGCGCTCCTGTCGGTGCCCGCGACCCTCGGCTACCTGGGCACGCGGATCGTGCAGACGCGCGGCGACGAGAGCGCCTACCGCGGCCCGCAGTTCGATGCGGAAGGTCACTGGCTCGAACAGACGCGCGCGACGCTGAAGGCCAACCCGCCGACGGCTCCGACCCCGCCCGCGACGCACGTGACCTTCACGGCCGAGGACGGCGTGCCGTTGAGCGCGTACCTCGTGCCGGCCGCCGAGCCGCGGCGCGGGCTCAGCGCCGTGGTCGTGCACGGTCTGTTCCGCGGCGGGCTCGAGATCGAGACCGTCGGCCGCTGGTTGCGTGAGCTCGGCTGCGACGTCCTCCTCCTCGAGTTGCGCAACCACGGTCGCTCCGGGCGCGCGGCCGCGTCGTTCGGGCCCAAGGAGAGCCGCGACGTGCTCGCCGCGTGCGCCTGGATGCGCGCGCGCGCGCCGGCGCAGCGCCTCGTCCTGTTCGGGGTCAGCCTCGGCACGGTCGCCGTCGCGCTCGCGGCGCCGTCGGTCGAAGGCCTCGCGGCGATCGCGCTCGACGCGCCGGTGCTCGACGTGCACGCCACCGCGGAGCGCATGCTGGCGCGCAGCCCGCGCGGCCAGCCGCGGCGCGTCGGCCTCGTCGAACCGTTCCAGAGCGCCGCCCTGTTCTGGCTGCAGGTCTTCGCCGGCGTCGACATGGATGCCACTCGGCCGGCGGACGCACTGCAGCGGTTGCCTGCCTCCGTCGCGGCGCTCGTGATCGGTGGCGGCAAGGACGACCGCGTCACTCCCGACGACGTGCGCGCGGCGTTCGGCCATCTGGCCGGCGCACCGGCGACCAAGGAACTGTGGATCGAAGCGGAGTCCGAGCACGGCGACGTGTGGAACGTCGACCCCGCCGGCTACCGCGCCCGCCTCGCGCGCCTGCTGCAGCGCGTCGAGTGACGAACCCTACAGGTTCTCGGCGCGCAGCACGTTCTTGGCGTGCTCGCCGGCGCGCACCCGCGGGTGCTTGACCGCGAGGTAGCGCAGCAGCTCCGCGCCGAAGCGCCGCTCCTGACCCACCCCCTCCGCGAAGTGGCGACCCAGGCGCAGGTACTGCTCGGGCCCGAGCTGGGTCTCCTTCTTGACGCGCTCGAAGAGCGGGAAGCCCTCGCGCACGAGGCTCGCGAAGTACCCCATCGTGGCGTCGCCGTTGCCGTGCGCCGCGTCCGCCGGGCCACCCTGCCTGGCCTCGCCGAGCAGCTTGCACACGCCGAGCTGGTACTGCGCCTCCGCGCTCAGCTCGCCGTGCGAGGCGGCGCGCAGCAGCAGGACCCGGGCGTGCGCGTGCTTCTTGGCGCGGCGCTGCTTGAGCGCGCGGCTGGCGAGTTCGCTCATCGCGGCGTCGCGCGCGCCGGTCAACACGACGTGCAGCGTCAGATCGCCGAATGGATCGCCTTCGGCGACCTGCTTCGCGGCGAGGTCGACCAGGGCGCGCACGTGCTGCGCTTTGAAGTGCGCGCCGAGCCTCGCCAGCGGAGCGGCGAGGCGGCGGGCGACATCGACGTCCTTCTCCTTGGCGAACGCCTTGAGCAGGGCATCGAGCGCCGCGGGGTTCGTTGCCAGCGCCTCCGCGGCGGCGGCGTGGTTGTTGGTGCTCGGGCCGAGCAGGAACGCGAGGCAGGCGTCGCCGACCGCGGCCGTGTTGCAATTGCGCAGCGCGTGCAGGCCGAAGTGCTGGACCTCCTCGTTCGGGTGCTCGAGCAGCTTCTTGAGCTTGGTGACACCGGCGCTCGACCACTTCTGGACCTTGGCGAGCGCCGTCATCGCGGGGCGCGCAACGAAGGTCATCTCGTGGTCTGCGACGAGCGCGATCAGCGAGACTGCCTGGGTCGCGGTGAGTTCGACGCGCTCGAGACCCTGCAGCGCGGCCTGCCGCGCCGCCGCCGGCGCGGTCTTGGCGGCCGCGAACTTCAGCAGCAGCGAGCGCGCGCCCTGGGCGTCGAGCTGGGCGCAGGCGCGCAGGCCGTGCGCGAGGGCCTCCGGCGACGTGTCCTTGCGCTGCAGGTCGGTGGCGAGCTGGCCGGCGAGGGTTGCACGCCGGTCGCCGGGCAGCCCCAGCGCCTCGTCCCCGAGCATGCGCAGCGCGGCGTCGGCGAGAGCCGGATCCGCAGAGAGCACCGCCTTGCGGAATACCGCAAGGGATTCCTTGGCGCCGAGCCGCCCGAGGATGCCGAGGATGCGGGCGCGCATCTCGTTGTCCGCGTCGTCGAAGACGCCAGACAGGACCTTCGCCACTCCCGGTCCACCATCCTTGGCGAGGAGGAGCGCGATCTGGTCTGCCTCCGCCCCCCCCGTGCGCAGCCGCTCCGCCAGGGCGCGGGTGGCGTCGTTCGTGCCGATCGCGGCCAGCGCCTGAACCGCGTGCCGCGCGTAGACCGGATCGCCTTCGAGCAGACCGGCCAGCCCCTTCACCACGCCGGAGTCGGTGGGTTTCAGCTCCGCGAGAACCTGCGCCGCCGCGATGCGACGTTCAGGCTTGCCCTCGGCGAGGATCTTGACGATCGCCTTCAGGGTGTCGTTCATGTGCGAAACGAGGCCTTTTCTGCGGACCGAGCGAGCGGGGAGAGGAACGAAGATCGGCGCGGCTGCGGCGGCGGATGACTCCACCCCAGCCTGCGACGGGGCGGGATTATGGCACAAAGTGTGCTGCTGTCCACACCCGCCTCAGGACCTTCCACAAGTGTTGAAAAGTGTTGGTACCCGGCCTCAACTGACTCTGCGGAAGACAGTTGAGGCAACACGCCCGCGCGGTCGAAGGATCCCTGACACGGCCCCCTGACTTTGGACGCCCCAACGGCTGGGGTCATGGAAACGCCACACGCCGCACCGTAGCCTGCCGCCGACTTTGCGCATCCTGGTCGCGACTCCCTTCCTGCCGCATCCGTCCGCGGATCACGGCGGGGGCGTGTACCTGGCGGCGCTGTTCGCGGCGCTCGGGACCCGCGCGGAGGTGAGCCTGGTCACCATGTGCCGGGACGGCGAGCAGCCCCTCCTCCGCGAGATGCCCTGGTTGAAGGCCGCTACGGCCATCCCGGTGCGGCGGCAGCAGGACCGGACGCGCCTCGCCCGGGCCGGCGAGCGGGCGCGGCTGATGTGGCACTGGGGGGTGCGCGGGCTGCCGTTGTTCGCCGCCAAGATGTGGCGGCCCGACTTCGCGGCGGCGCTGCATGCGATGGCGGAGGCACAGCGGCCGGAGGTGGCGCTCTTCGAGTTCGCGGTGCTCGCGCAGTACCTCCCGGCCTTCGGGCGCGCCTGCCCTACCGTGCTCACCGACCACGAGCGCGGTGGTCACGCGCCGGCGGGCGTGTTCGGCGGTCCGCTCGGGCGCGAGCGCGACGCGCGCCTCTGGCGTGGCTACGTGCGCCGCTACTACCCCCACGCCGACCTGCTGCAGGTCGTGAACCCGGAGGATGCGCCCGCGCTGGCCGCCATCCTGCACCGCGACATCGCGGTGCGCCCGGTCCTGGTCGACGTGCCGCCGGCGCCGCTGCCGGTCGTGGCGACACCGCCCCGCGTGCTGTTCGTCGGCGACTTCGCCCACCACCCGAACACGGAGGCCGCGGTCTACATCGCCGAACAGGTCTGGCCGCGCGTACACGCGACGATGGCCACCGCCGAGCTGTGCCTGGTGGGACCGCGCGCACCGCAGCGGGTGCGCGCCTTGGATCGCGGTGCCGGCGTCCGCTACCTGGGCTACGTCCCGGACCTCGCGGCCGCGATGGCCGACGCGCGCTGCATGCTCGCGCCGGTGCTCTCCGGCGACGGCAGCCGCGTGAAGGTCCTCACGGCGCTGGCCCATGGTCTTCCCGTCGTCGCCAACACCCGAGCGCTGTCCGGGCTCGGTGCCCCCGACGCGGCGGTGGCGCGCGCCGAGACGCCCGCGGACCTGGCCACGCAGACCCTACGCTGGCTGCGCGAACCCGCGATCGCCGCCGCGGCCGGCCGCGCGGGCCGCACCTGGGCGGAGGCCAGCCTGTCGCCGGAGCGCGTGGCGCTCGCCCAACTCGATCGGCTCGCGGGCCTCGTCACCGCGCGGACGACGACGTGAAGGGCACGCCGTGAAGGCCCTCGCCGCGCTCGGCGGGCTGTTCGTCGCCGCACTGGTCGCCCTGCTCGCCTTCCCCGTCGGCGTGGTGGCGCTCGCGCTGCTCTGGCTCGCCGATCTCGTGGCGTGTGCCCTGCCGCGGCGTCCCGCGCGCGACCTGCTGCCGCGCGACACCAGGGCGGCGAGCATCATGGTGCTCAACTGGAACGGGAAGGCGCTGCTCGCGCGCCTGCTGCCGTCGCTGCGCGCCGCGGTCGCGAAGGATGGCGCCGCGCACCAGGTGGTGGTCATCGACAACGGCAGCACCGACGACTCCGTGGCCTTCGTGCGCGCACACTTTCCGGAGGTCGAGATCGTCCAGCACGCCACCAACCTGGGCTTCGTCGACGGCTACGACCAGGCGCTGGGCGCGGCGCGCCACGACGTGGTCATCGTGCTCAACAACGACATGGTGGTGGCCGACGACTTCCTGCGGCCGCTCCTCGACGCGCTTGCCCAGCATCCCCAGGCCTTCGCCGTGAGCGCCGCCATCGAGATGGAAGACCAATCGAAGCGCGGCATCGAGACCGGCCGCACCGCGGGCGCCTGGTCGCTCGGGATGTTCAAGCTCGCCCACCGCCCGATCCCCGACGACGCCGGCCTGTGGCCGTGCCTGTGGGCCGGCGGTGGTTCTGCCGCGATCGACCGGCGGGCACTGGTGGCGCTGGGCGGGTTCGAGCGGTTGTTCGCGCCGTACTACTTCGAGGACGCGAGCCTCTCCTGGCAGGCCTGGCGGCGCGGCTGGTTCGTGCTCCTCGAGCCGCGCGCCCGCGTCGTGCACGCGCATCGCGCGTCGTCGTCGCGCGTGCCGGCCATGCGCTTGTTGCGCATCCAGCGGCGCAACGCGCACCTGTTCGCATGGCGGAGCTTCACGGGCGTCGGCCGGACCGCGGCGATGACGCTCGCACTGCCGCTGACCGTGACGCGCATGGTGCTGCGAGAAGGCGCCGCGCGCGCGAGCCGCGCCGCCGTGGCCGAAGCCCTGGCCCTCGCCACTGCGCTCGGCCGGCTGCCCCAGGCGCTGCTCGCCCGGATCGCGACGCAGCGCAGCGCGCGCCGCAGCGACGCGGCTTGCCTCGCGCTCGCACACAGCCGGCACCGCGTCGCGCGCGCGCTGGGTGCGCCGGTGCGCGAGGAAGGCCCAGGTCGCCTGCGCATCCTCTGCCTGCTCGCACGCCTGCCGCGCCGCGACGCCGACGGCTCGTGGGTGCAGTTCGAACTGCTCGCGCGCCTCGGGCGCGCACACCACGTCTCCGTCTTCGCGCTGCTCGACACGCCCGACCTCGCGGCGCGTGCCGAGGCCCTGCGCCCGCACGTCGCGCGCCTCGAGACCATGCCGCTCTCGGCGGAACCGGCGCGCGTCGACTTCTGGTGCCAGGACCCGCCGCGCCTGCGGCGCGACTACAGCGACGCCGCGATCCGCGCGCGCCTCGCCGAGCTGCTGGCGACGGAGCGCTTCGACGTGGTGCAGGTCGACTACGTGGAGATGGCGTACGCCCTCGACGGGCTCCTCGACGGGATCGCGGCGGTGCACGTCGTGCACGAACCCCTCACGACCGCAGCCTGGGTCGGCGGCGGGCTCGCGCGCCGCCGCGCGCTGCACTTCGAGCGGAGGATGCTGCGCCAGTACCGGGCCGTGGTCTGCATGACCGACGCCGACGCCGAGGTCCTGCGCGACGCGCACTCCTCGATCGCGCCGGTCGTGATCGAGAACGGGATCGACACCGCGCACTACCCGGCCGCCCCGCCGAGCACGGCGCCGACGCTCCTGTTCGTCGGCTCCTATCGCCACCCCCCCAATTTCACCGCGGCGCGGCGGCTGGCGCGCGCGATCCTGCCGCGCGTGCGCGCCCGCGTGCCGGCGGCGCGCGCCGTGCTGGTGGGCGCCGATCCCGACGGCCACCTCGCTGATCTGCGCGAGCTTCCGGGTGTCGAGGTCGCCGGGTTCGTCGCCGATCTGGGCGCGTGCGTGGCCGAGGCCGGCTGCTTCGTGACCCCGCTCACCGACGGCGGCGGCATGCGCAGCAAGGTGCTCGAGGCGCTGGCGTGGGGCAAGCCGATCGTGGGCACGGCGCTGTCGTTCGCGGGCATCGCCGGCCAGGCCGGCGTGCACTGGCTGCAGGCCGAAGACGACGCGGCGTTTGCCGACGCCTGTGTGCAGGTGCTGACCGATGCGTCGCTGCGCGCCCGCCTGGGTGCCGCGGCACGCGCCCTCGTCAGCAGCCGGCACGACGCGGCGCGGATGGTCGCGCGCTACGAGGAGCTGTACCGGCAGGTGGCCATGGGAGCCGCGCCGTGACCGAGGTCCTCGTCGTGTTGTCGGCGCCGGCAGCGGACGCGCGCCCGATCCTCGCCGACGTGCGCGCGCGCTGGTCCACCGCCCGGCTCACGGTCCTGCTGCGCCAGAGCCAGGAGGCCGCGCTCGCCGACCTGCTGGCCGGGATCGAGGTCCTGCACGACAAGCCGCAACGCGGCACGCTGGCGTTCCTGCGCGCACTGCGCGCGCGGCGCTTCGACCACGGCGTGGTCGCGTGGACCGGGGCGTTCAACCACTGGCCGGCGAAGGTCGCCTTCCTGCTGGCGCGCGTGCGTGCGCGCGTCGCGCACACCGGCCGCACGCTCGTGCCGGTGCGGCCCACCACCGTCGCGGCGCACCTCTTCCATCGGGCCAAGCACGCCGAGCACGCCAGCTTCGGGATGCCGCCGCCGATTCCGTGGCCGATGGCCGCGCTCCTCGCCGCGGCACGCGCTACGGTGGGGCGCGCGCTCGGATGGTTCGTGATCCTCGCGCGCGCGCTTCGTCGCTGACGGCCCGGCGGCGGACCGCTCACCGCACGCCACGCCGCCATGGACACCGTCTTCGCGCACGCCGCCGTCCCCTCCGACCTCGAAGAACAGATCCTCGCCGCCGTCGACCTCGGCCTCGCCGCGGCGGAGCCGGTGCTCCGCGCCATGGCCGAGGCATGCCCGGAACACGCGCACACGATCCTCGGCTGGCTCGACACGCTACGGCACGTGCAACCGCCGGAGCCGGAGGACACCGAGTTCCCCGGCCACGACCTGCTGGGCAGGCTCGGCAAGGGCGGGATGGGCGTCGTGTACCTCGCCCGCGACCAGCGCCTGGGGCGCACGGTCGCGTTGAAGACCCTGCCGCCGCCGTTCAACCGCGACGCAGTCCGCGTCGCGCGCTTCCTGCGCGAAGCCCGCGCCGCCGCCCTGCTGCGCCACCCGCACATCTGCCCGATCCACGTGATCGGCGACAGCAAGAACCAGCCGTTCTTCACGATGGACCATGTGGCGGGCGTGACGCTGCACGTGCTGCTGCAGCGACTGCGCGCGCAGGGTTGTCCCGCCAGCGCGCTCACCGGCCAGCACTGGCATGCGGCCCTCTTCGCCAGCGCGCCGACGCCGGCGGCGCAACAGTTGTGGCCGGCGCGCCACGCCGAGATCGTCGCCCGCCTGCTCGCGCCGATCGCCGACGCCCTCGCGCACGCGCACGCACACGGCGTCGTGCATCGCGACGTCAAGCCGGCCAACGTGATGCTGCGCTTCGACGGCTCCCCCGTGCTCCTCGACTTCGGGCTGGCCCGCCTCGAGGCCGAGGCCACGCTCACGCACGGCGACGCGGTCGGCACACCGCACGCGATGGCGCCGGAGCAACTCGGCAGCGGGCACGCGGTCTCGGCCGCGACCGACGTGTGGGCGCTGGGCGTCGTGCTCTATGAGCTGCTGACGCTCACCCTGCCGTTCCCCGGCACCGTGCCGGAGATGATCGCGGGGATCCTGCAAGAGGAGCCGACCCCGCCGCGGGCGATCGACGGCGACGTGTCGCGTGCGCTCACCGCGGTGTGCTTGCGGTGCCTGGAGAAGGACCCCGCGCGCCGTTATCCGTCCGCGGCGGCACTGGCCGCGGATCTGCGCGCATTCCTCGACCACCGGCCGCTGTCGGTGCAGCCGCTCGGAGTGCTGGGCCGCGCGGCGCGCTGGATGCGCCGGCGACCGGCCGCGGCAGCGGCGATCGCGTTCGCGGGGCTGGCGATGGTCGGGATCCCGAGCACGTGGGCGATCGTCGAGATGCGGCGCCGCGTCGACGTAGAAGCGGAGCAAGGCAGGACGAACGAAGCCCTGCGCACGGCGCGGACGCGCGCCGCGGAGCTCGCCTTCAGCGTCGGGAAGCTCGCCGCCGAGCGTGGCGCGTGGGACGAGGCGCTCGACGCGTACGCCGACGCCCTGCGCCACGGCCACCCCGGCCGGGTCGACGTCGGGCTGCGGCAGCTCGCCGCGCTGCGCGGGCTCGACGAGGTGGCCGAGTTCGCCGATCTGCTCGCGGAGCTGGGCGCGAGTTCGCCGACGCCCGAGGAACAGGCCCGCCTCTGGCTGCTGGAGGGCGACCTGCGCGCCAGCAACGGCACCGACCCCAGCGCCGGCCTCGACCTGATCCGCCGGGCGCTCGAAACCACGCTCCTGCCACCCGCCGACCGGGAGTACGCCACCGCGATGCTGGCGCCCGATCTGGCGCAGGCGCGCGCCGCGGTCGAGCGCGCCCTCGCCTTCGACAAGACCCACCGCGCCGCCCTCGGCCTGCACTGTTCCCTGCTCGCGCTCACGTACGACTGGAACACGCTGCGCGATGCCCTCACCCGCTTCGCCACGCAGTACCCCGACGATCCCACGGCCATCGTCCTGCGCTACCTCGGCACGCAGGTCACCGGCACGGACCCCGCGTCGCTCTTCCATGACCTGAGCGGGTCGCCGATGCGTGGCCCGATCACCACGATCCATGGGGCGCTCGGCAAGCTGCGCGCTCGGGCCGCGACGATCGACTGGTCGTTCGTGGTCGTCGACGCCGGGCTCGCGGCGTTGGCGGAAGAGTTCGCGCTGCGCGCGGTCCAGATCGGCGGCGCGATCGTGGTCTTGCGACAGCGTGGCTTCGTCATGCCGATGCACCCCGCCATCGCGCGCCGGGTGCCGGACGCGACCGGGTTCCTCGGCATCGTCCTGAAGGAAGGGCCCGCCGGCCTGCGGCGCGCACTCGCGCAGACGGCCGGCACCGTGCTCGAGGAGCTGCCCGACGCCTTCCCGGACCGCGCGGCCTTCGTGATCCGCGGCTGGCTGCGCTTCTCGGGCGGCAACATCGACGCCGCCATCGCCGACTTCGCGCGCGCCGAGCAGCAGCCGTCCCTCGTCGACGTCGCGTTCGGCACGCGCCTGCCCCTCGATCGCATCGGCGCCGGCATCCAGCTCGCGCTCGCGTCGGATCACCTCGCCAAGGACCCCGCCCTCGCCCAGCGCGCCGAGGTCGCGGCGTGGTTCCGCGCCACCGTCGCCCGCGCGCTCGCGACCTCGCCACCCACCGCGCTCGACCTCGCGGAACTGACCGTGTTCGCCGGCATCGCCGGCGACGCCCCTACGCTCCTCGACATCCTGCCGCACGGGCTGCGCGCGCACGGCGACCGCCTCGATCAGGAGGCCCTCGCCGCCCACCTCGCGACGCTGCACGCTTTCGTGCCAGCGATGCTCGAGGGCCAGGCCCTGGCGACGCCGGAGGAGCTGCCGCGGCTGATCGAGCGCCTGCGGGAGGCGTGCGGGAAGTAACCGGCGCTACTTCGCCTTCAGGCTCGCCATCAGCCCCACGCTCTTGCCGCCGCGCACGACGGTCAGGGTCAGGTCGTCGCTCTCACCCTTGCCGCGCACGACGCGCCACAGCTCCACCGTGCTGCCCACCGGCTTGCCGTCGACCTCCTCCACCACGTCGCCGACCTGCACGCCGGCGCGCGCCGCGAAGCCATCCTTCGCGACGGCCGTCACCCTCATGTCGGTCAGCTCCAGCCCGAGCCGGCCCTCGACGATCACCCTCGCATCCTGCGCCGGCTGCGCGCGGCCCATCCCCTCGCGCGAGAGCAGCCCCGACAGGTTCGCAGTCCCGAGCGCGGCGAGCGCGAACACCGTCGCGTTGTGCGCCTGGTAGGCGGGGATCACGATGTCGTAGGTGTCCCACTGGCTGTGCCAGCCGTAGCCGTACTGGCTCTCGCCCTTCAGGCCCCAGGGCCAGGCGGGCACGCCCGCGGCCAGGAACGAGGCATGGTCGCTGCCGCCGCCCCCACCGGCCATCCGCGGCTGCCCGCGCAGCACGAACACCGGGCCGTCGTGCCCGGCCTGCGGCGACTTCATCTGCAGCACCGGCGCGAACGCGGTCCGGAAGTCCGCGAGCATCGAGTCCGCGACGGTGAGCGTGTGCGCCCAGTTGGTGCCGGAGTCGTGGTTGAACACGGCCGAGACCTTGTCCATCGCGGCGCGATGCATCACCACGTAGCGCTGCGAGCCGAGCAGGCCCTGCTCCTCGCCGGTCCACAGGCAGAAGCGGATCGTGCGCCGCGGCCTGGCTCCGACCGCGGTGAGGATGCGCGCAGCCTCGAGCGTGCTGCACACCCCGGTCCCGTTGTCGGTGGCGCCCGCCGCCTGATGCCACGAGTCGAGGTGCGCACACACGATCACCATCTCGTCGGGCTTCTCGCTGCCCACGAGGTCGGCGACGACGTTGGGGATCGCGATGGGCGCATCGCGGAAGCGGTTGCGGATCTCGAACTGCGCGGTCACCTCGCCCTTGGCGAGCAGCGCCTCGATCCGCGCCGCCTGATCGTCGCGCACGATGATGTGCGGGATCGTGGGGCGCGACGCGTAGCTCGCCTTCGCCACGTTGTGGTCGCCGAAGACACGGATCTGGTTCTCGTACCGTTGGTCGGTGAGCCCCGTCGACTTCGCCGACTGCACCGTGCCGAGCAGGCGCCCCTGCTCGAGCAACGGCTGCAGGCGGCTCCACGCATTCGAGCGCTCACTCGGGCGCGGCCCCCACAGCCACACGCCGCCCTCGCCCTGCACCAGCGCCTTGGCGGCCGCGTCGTCCTTCGGCATCGCCACGATCCGGCCCTTCGGCTGCCCCTGCGTCCCCGCCGTCCACGCCGGCGTGGCCACCTGCAGTTCGATCGGCTCCGGCGTGAGGATGCGTCCCATCCACTGCTCGCGGTTCCACGCGAGCTTCCACTCGTCCCACACCTCGAGCTTCGCATCGAGGCCCATCGCGGCGAAGTGCGCGCGCGCCCACTCCGCCCCGCGGGTCATGCCGTCGGAGCCGGTGAGGCGGTGGCCGATCTCGTGGCAGAGCTGGTCCTGGAAGGACATCACCCCGCTGTGCTCGAGGCCCTGGCTCTGGATCCGCGCTGCGAGGTCGGGGTCGACCTGGGCGACGATCGGACCCGCGAACAGGGAAGCCAGGACGAACGTGAACCCGTGGGCCGGTGCGTGCATGCCGCTCAGATACGTGCCTAGGCGGCCGCGCGCGAGTCCTCTGTCGTGCGGCTGAAGCGCGGCGCTTCGCGCCGCGTGAGGCACGGAAGGACGGAGAGACGGAACAGAGAGAGAGAGAGAGAGAGAGAGACAGAGGAAAAGAACAAGGGGAAGCGGAAGCACACCGAGGCGCACGAATGCGCCCTCCGCGGCTCAGGCGCTGACGCGTTCCTTCCCGGCCGTCGCCTTGCTCGCCGTCGCCGCCTTGTCCTTCTTCTTGAAGCGCATGGTGAACTTGCGCTTCGTCTCGTGCAGGAACGACTCCATCTTCGACGTCTCGCGGCCGCGCAGGAAGTTCCAGAAGATGCGGAAGATGCGGCCCGGGTGGGTGAAGAAGGACGTGAGGTAGAAGTTGGCGACGATCCAGTACTTCCACCGCGTCATCTGCTTCGCGGTGAGCTTGCGGCAGTAGTTGCGATCCGCCGCCATGTACTTGTTGTGCACGTACACCGGCAGCTTGAGGAAAGCATCGGTCATATGCACCTTGCCCTCCGCCTCGAGTTCGCGCGTGATCTCGGTGTTCGGCAACGGGAAGAAGAAGCCGGCCGACACATCGTCGACGCCCGCGCGCGCGAGGCGACGGATCATGCGCACAGTGGCTTTCATGTCCTCCGCCTCGTCGGTCGGGTAGCCGAGCACCAGGAAGCAGCCGACGTTGAGCCCCGCCTTCGTCGCCGAGCGCACGGCGCGGAAGAGCTTCTCGTCGGTCAGCATCTTCTTCATGTGCTTGCGCGTGCGCTCCGAGCCCGACTCGGGCGCGAAGTTCACCGACCGGCACCCCGACGCGTACAGGCGACCCGCGACCTCCTCGTCGAACACCTCGCTGCGCGTGCCGGCGGGCAACTGCCAGGTGATCTTCAGCCCGCGGCGCATGATCTCGTCGGTGAACTCCACCACCCAGTCGCGCTTGAGGATCGCGGTGAGGTCCTGGAAGGGGAAGTTGGTCGCGCCGTAGCGCACCGAGTAGTACTCGATCTCGTCGGCGACGTCCTTGGGTGTGCGCGCATACCAGCGCGTCGTCCACATGCCGGGCGAGCTGCAGTAGGTGCACTGGTAGGGGCAGCCGCGCGTCGCCAGCACCGGCACCGTGCTCCCGTAGTGGATGCCCGCGACGAACTTGTGCTCGTCGTAGGCGCGCACGTCGAACAGGTCCCACGCCGGCCACGGGATCTCGTCGATGTTGCGGATGCGGTCGCGGCTCTTGTTGATGACGATCTTGCCGTCGGCTCCGCGGTGCGCGACGCCGGGGATCACCGAGGCGTCGATGCCCAGCTCGATGGCCCGGAACAGCGCCACCGCGGTCTCCTCACCTTCGCCGCGCACGATGTAGTCGATGGGCGCCTGCGTCATCGACAGCTCCGTGGTGGCGGTGAAGTGCTCGCCGCCGCACACGATCGGGAGCTTGGGGAAGCGCGCGCGGATCTTGCGCAGCATGTCGCGCACGATCGGCCACGAGTACGACCACATGTTGGTCACGCCGATGGCCCTGGTGTCGGGCTCGATGCGCGCCACGATCTCGTCGGGCGAGAGCCCGAGCTGCCAGATGTCGCCCTCCGGCGTCATGCGATCCGGAGCCTCGCCGAGCGCGTCGATCAGGCCGATCTCGTGGCCGTCTTGGCGCAGCGCGGCCGCGATGTAGGCGAGACCCAGCGGCAGGCTCGGACGCAAAGCGGTAAGCCCGTCCTTGTTGATGTACACGGGCGGCTGGATGAGCTGGATCTTCATGCTGCGAGGCGGGTCCCAGAGGCGAGCGCGGCCCGGGAATATACCACCGAGCGGTGCCACCCAAGGCATGGTCGACATTCGTGCGCGCGCGAGGCCAGCGCGCGATCCCGGATCGGGACGGCGCGCGACGAGGCGTGCGCGGGTGCGCAAGCGAACTCGGCGCAACGCAAGACTGGGGCCATGCGATCGGACTGCTAGACTGCGCCCGCGTTGCGGCTCGCCCACCTGATCGATCTCGAAGTGCAGCTCCACCGCGATGAGGAGGCCCTCCGTGCGGGCCGCCACGCGGAGCTGGCGGCGCGGGACCGTGGCCTGGGAGCGGGGATCGCGGCGACCCTGGCCGTTCCCCAGGGAGACCTCGCGCGCGCCGTGGCCGAGAGCGCCGCGACCCGCGCCCGCGTCGCGCTCGCCTGGTTGGCGGCGCTGCCCGCCACCGACCGCACCGGCGCCAGGATCGCGGGCGCGCTGCGCGTCGCGGGCTGGCTGGTGGCGCTCGTCGCCCTCCTGCTCGGCGCCGGCACGGCGAGCGCCGCCCTGGCCTACGACGGCAAGGCCCCGGTGAACGTGTTCTGGTTCGTCGCCGTCCTCGTCCTCGCCCAGATCGTGCTGCTCGCGTTCCTGCTCTGGGCCGCGGCGAAGGCCAAGGGCGGGCCGCTCGGGTGGCTGGCGGTGACCCTGGCGCAGAGCCGCTGGCTGGCCGGCCGCCACGGCGCGACGGCCGGCGCGGTGGGCGCGCGCCTCGCGCTGCACGGTTCGCTCGAGCGCTGGCACGTGTTCGCGCTCGCGCAGGGCGCGGCATGCGCCTTCAACCTCGGCGCGCTCGGGGTGAGCCTCGCCCTCGTCGCCTTCACCGACCTCGCCTTCAGTTGGAGTTCGACCCTCGACCTCGGCGCGGCCGAGATGCACGCGCTGTGCCGGTGGATCGCGACGCCGTGGGCGTGGTTGTGGCCGGACGCGGTGCCGAGCCTCGAACTCGTGCGCCAGAGCCAATGGGTCCGCATGCCGGGCGCATTCGTGGGTGGCGGCTCGCTCGCCGATGCGGTGCGCAGCTCCGCGCGCTGGTGGAGCTTCCTCGTGGCCGCGCTCGCCGTGTGGGGCCTCCTGCCGCGGCTGCTCGCGTTCGGCTTGGGCCGCTGGCGCGCGGCGCGCGCGGCGCGCGGCCTCGGCTTCGACGACCACCGCTGCCAGGCGCTCTTCCAACGCCTCCTCCCCGCGCATGCGGCGTGGGCAGGACCCGCGCCCGACGAGGTCGGCGCCTCCGAACGGCTCGCGCAGGCGCCGCACGGCGAAGTCCCCCTCGCCGCCGTCCCCGCCGATGCGTGGCTGCTGTGCTGGGGCCGGCTCGGCGGCCAGCGCGACGCGCTGCGCGGCAAGCTCGCGCCGGTGCACGACGCCCTCGCGGTGGGCGGCAGCGATCTCGCCGCCGACGACGCGGCGCGCGCGCGCCTCGCCGCCGCGAAGGCGAAGCGCGTGCTCCTCGTCCTCACCGCGGGCAGCCAACCCAACAAGGAGGTGCTCGCGTTCCTGCGAGCGCTGCGCCAGGGCCTGGGCCCGCGCGCGCGGCTCGAGGTGGCGCTGGTCGAGCAGGACGCGGCCGGCGCCTTCCACGCCGCCGACCCCGACGACCTGCCGGCGTGGTACGCGCGCCTCGCGCAGATGGCCGATCCGTACCTGGGCCTCGTGCGCCTGGAGGTCGCGCCGTGACCGTCCCGGTGTTCGTGGTCGTGGGCAACGTCAACCAGGGCAAGTCGTCGATCGTGGCGGCGCTCACCGAAGACGCCACCGTGCCGATCGACGCGCTGCCCGGCACCACGGTCACCGCGGCGGAGTACGCGTTCCGCGCCGGCGACGAGGTGGCCTTCCGGGTCATCGACACGCCCGGGTTCCAGGATGCACGCCGCGCGCTCGCGTGGCTGCAGGCGCGCGCCCGCACCCCGGCAGAACGCCCCGCCGCCGTCGCCGCATTCGTGCAGACCTTCCAGGGCGGCACCGACTTCGTCGACGAGGTCCGCCTGCTCGCGCCGCTGGTCGCGGGCGGCAGCCACATCTATGTCGTCGACGCGTCGGCGCACTTCGAGCCGAGCAGCGAGGCGGAGATGGAGATCCTGCGCTGGACCGGCCAGCCGGGCATCGCGGTGCTGAACAGGACTCGCGAGCGCGACTTCCGCGGCGAGTGGCGGCCGATCCTCGCGCAGTTCTTCCAACTGGTGCGCGACTTCGACGCGCACGCGGCGACCTTCGCCGACCGGCTCGAACTGCTGCGCGCGTTCCGCGCGGTGAAGGACGAGTGGCGCGCGAGCATGGACCGCGCGATCGACGCGATGCAGGCGGAGTGGCGGCGGCGGGGTGACGTGGCGAACGCGGCGGTCACCGACCTCCTCGTCGACGCGCTCGCCCACGTCGAACGCCACGTCCTGAAGCAGGACGAAGCGATCGACGCGGCGCGCACGCGCGTGCACGACGCCTACGCCGATCATCTGCGTGGCCTCGAGCGCGACGCGCGCCGGGCGGTGGAGGCGGCCTTCGGGCATCGCCAACTGGAGCGCGACGAAGAGGCGGTGGCGCTGCTCGACGCCGACCTGCTCAGCAAGGAGAGCTGGCAGGCCTTCGGCCTCACGCAGGCACAGCTCGCCAAGGCCGGTCTCCTGTGGGGCGCCGCGGCCGGCGTCGCCGTCGACGCCGCGGTCCTCAACTTCACTCTCATGGGCACGCTGGTCGGCGCCGGCGTGGGCGCGGCGCTCGGCTACTTCGGCGCGACGCGCGTGCCGCGCGCGTGGAGCGAGTCGAGCAGGCTCGCGAAGACCTTGTTCCCCGGCGCCAGCGGCCGCTTCGTGGCGGTGGGCCCGGCGACCAACCCGCAGTTCGCCTGGATGCTCCTCGACCGCGCCCTCGTGCACCTGCGCGCCGTGCGCGACCGCAGCCACGCGCGCCGCGACCCGCTCGCGCTGCGCGGCGAGAAGAAGGGCGTCGTCGCCGGCCTGCCGACCGCGCAGCGCGGCGAGCTGGACGAGGCGCTGCGCGCGGTGCTCAAAGGCGCGCTGGCCGGTGAGGTCACCGGCGCGGCGCGGGCGCGGCTGGCGATAGCGCTGCACGCGCTGATCGGGGCGCCGCGCTAGGCGAAGGCGGACGGCACACCCGGGCGCCCCGACTCTCCTTGACACCGGAACGCCACCGATCTCCCCTGCATCCCGTCCCGACGCCTGAAACGGTCCGACCTTGCCCATCCATCGCGTGCCGCACGCCGCCGACCCCTGGTGGTCCACTTCCCTCGTCTCCCACCCGGTACACGTCGCCGCGCTCCTGCTCGCGGTCCTGGCCCTGATCTTCGCCGCCAACCGCACGAAGCTGCGCGCGGTCTACAAGGTCGTCCCCATCCTCGTGTTCTGCTACTTCGTGCCGACGGCGCTGTCGAACAGCGGCGTGATCCCGTCGGTGCCGCCCACCGAGGACCTGCCGACCTTCCCGCTGTAAGCGTTCATCATGGACTGGCTGCTGCCGGGCAGCCTGCTCCTGCTCGTGCTCGCCGTCGACGTGCCGGCGATCCTGCGCCTGGGACGCAACTCGCTCCTGTTGTTCGGCGCCGCGGTGGTCACGTTCCGCTGGGCGGGCCGCTCGCGTACCTCGCGCTCGGCTGGATGATGGACCCGGCACACGCCGATCAGGCGTGGCGCGGCCTCGCCGCGCTCAGCGGATCGTGGATCGGCGGCGGGGCCAACTTCGCCGCGATCGGCCGCAACTTCGAACTCACCGACGCCATGTTCGGCGTGATGGTCGTGGTCGACGTCGCCGTGGCCAACGTGTGGATGGCGGCGCTCCTGTTCTTCGCCGATCGCAGCAGGAGCATGGACGCACGCATCGGCGCCAACCGCACCACCGTCGACGACGTGCAGGCGCGCGCCGAGGCCTACGCCGCCAAGGTGGCCGCGCCCACCGACCTCCCGGCCCTGCTCACGATCCTCGCCCTGTGCCTGGGCGGGGCGATGCTCGCCGACCTCGGCGCCACCTGGCTGTTCCGCGTCGTGCCCGAGATCGATCTGCTCGGCCGCTTCGCCTGGAAGATCGTGCTGGTCACCGCGTTCGGGTTGCTGCTCTCGTTCACGCCCGTGCGCCAGCTCGAGGGCAAGGGGGCGTCGCGCGTGGGCTCGGTGTTCCTGTACCTGCTGATCGCGTCGATCGGCGCCAAGGCCCACTTCGCGCAGGTGTTCACGCCGCAGAACCTGCCGCTCATCGCCATCGGCGCGCTGTGGATGGTGTTCCACGCTGCCGGGATGCTGTGGGTGCGGCGGCGGTTGAAGGCGCCGATCTTCTTTCGCCGCCGTGGGCTCGCAAGCCTGCGTCGGCGGCGCCGCGTCGGCCCCCATCGTCGCGTCCGCGTTCAGCCCGGCGCTCGCGCCCGTCGGCGCCCTGCTCGCGATCGCGGGGTACGTGGTCGGCACGTTCGCGGGGCTCATGTGCGGGCACGGCCTGCGTTTCGTGCAGACGCTGTGGGCGGGGTGAGCGGCGGCGCTCGGTCCCGACCTCACTTGCTGCCGAACACCGCCTCGATCGCGTTGCTCAGCACCACACCCACGCTGTTCGCCGGCGGATCCACCACCACCGCGCCGGCGAAGAAGCCCTGGCCCAGGAACTGAGGAGTGAACGGGATCGGCAGCGGCACGTAGCCGCTCGGACTCACCACCCAGCCAACGGCGAGGTCGAGGCTGAGTCGTAGGCTGCACCCCGGCATCAGGGGTGCAAGCGAGAGCGGCAGCGGGATCGTCCCCTGCCACAGTGTGTTGCTCGCGCCGAGGTACATGACCGCGATCGCATTCGGAGCGAGGTCTGCCACGGCGAGGCGACACGTCGATCCCAGCCAGGGGAGGTACGGCGCCGGGCACGTGAGCGCCGGCACACGACCGTTGCTGCCCAAGCATCCGGCGCCGAACGACGTGACGGCGGCGGGCGTGAGCGTGCCGTACTCCCACGTGTCGCCGAGCAGCGTCGTCTGACTGATCCCGCCGAAGAGCACCACGCGCCCGCGAGCCGAGTCGAAGGTCAGGGCGTGGTACTTGCGCGCCACAGGCGGCTGGATGTTGGCGCGTTGGGACCAGTCGGCACCGTTCCACTCCCACACTTCGCTGGTATCGGGGCCATTGAGCAAGAACCCCCCCACATGCACCAACCGGCCGCGCAGCGAGTCCGCTGCGAGGCTTCCTCCGATCCGCGGCGACGGCACGGTGCGCGGGGACAGCTGGGACCACGTCGCGCCATCCCATGCCCATGTGTCGTTGAGGGCGACGCCAGGTGCGGCCCACCCGCCGAACAGGATCAACCGCTCTGACACAGGGTCGAACTCGAGACCAGCGTAGTAGCGCGGGCTCGGAACGGGGCCCGCAGGATTCTCGAGCGTCCAGATGCTTCCATCCCAGGTCCACGTGTCGTTTTCGAAGCCCAGGCCGAGGTCTCGCAGGCCGCCGAACAAGACGACCTTTCCGCGTGCGGCGTCGAATGCCATCGACGGCTTCGCTCGCACTCCGGGCGACACTGCCGGCGTGACGTTGCTCCACACCACACCATCCCACTTCCATGAGAGGGTCGGTGCCGTCAAGTTGGTCGATGGCTCTTCTTGCT
>CAYQMF010000051.1:0-40993 GCA_964418595.1 uncultured candidatus Brocadiaceae bacterium | reverse complement strand
CACAAGTCGTTGATCCTCAACCCTTCGGTGCCTTGAACTGCGGAAGCTGGGCTAGTCGGAGGCCGCGGCATGGCGCCTACCTGGTGCCAGACGGCATCATGCGGTTGCGTGACCTCCGACGTCCCGGACACCCGTCGCATCCCCGCATGGCATGCGACGTCGATCGACCGCTTCTTGGCCATGGCGCCGACGGCGGTGCTGGGTCATCTCGCGGCGCGCAGCGCGTTCGAGGTAACTCCTGCCCAGCGCGACGCGTGGCTGATGCAGATCGACACCCTGCGCGGGTCGTTGGCTGGCGTCACCGGCTGGGTCTTCCTCGAGTTCGAGGTTCCCCGTCTCGGCTCCCGGATCGACGCAGTGGTGTTGACCGGATCCGCCATCCTCCCCATCGAGTTCAAGGTTGGCGAGAAGCAGTACCTCCGCGCAGACGTCGACCAGGCCTGGGACTACGCGCTCGACCTCAAGAACTTCCACGCCGGCAGCCACGACGCGTCGGTGTTCCCTGTCCTGGTGGCGACCGAGGCGTCCACCTCGGATCCGGAATGGAGCGCGCCGCACGCCGATGGCGTGCGTCCACCCCGGCGCTGCAACACTATCGGCCTCGCCACCGCCATCGGATCGGCGCGCGAACTGGCCACGGGGCCCGCGCTCGACGGCCTGCGCTGGGGTGCCGCCAACTACCAGCCAACGCCGACGATCATCGAGGCCGCGCGCGCCCTGTATTCCCGTCACACCGTGGAGGCAGTCTCGCGCAACGACGCGGGTGCGCGCAATCTCACAGCCACGTCGCGCACGATCGAGCAGGTCATCGCCGAAGCCGCGCGGGAGTGTTTCAAGGCCGTCGTGTTCGTGACCGGAGTCCCCGGAGCGGGCAAGACACTGGCGGGGCTCAACATTGCCACCCGCCACCGGCGCGCCGACGACGCCACTCATGCCGTGTTTCTCTCGGGCAACGGCCCGCTGGTGGCCGTGCTCCGGGAAGCGCTGACCCGCGACGAGTTTCAGCGACGCCGCGCCGAGGGCGCGCGCCCGCGCAAGGGCGCGATCGCGCAGCAGGTGAAGCCGTTCATCCAGAACGTGCACCACTGGCGCGACGAAGGCGTGCGGACGATGCCGACAAACGAGCCACCGCACGATCACGTCGTCATTTTCGACGAAGCGCAGCGCGCGTGGGATCTGCAGAAGACGGCGGACTTCATGCGGCGACGCAAGGGCCGCCCCGGCTTCGATCGCTCCGAGCCGCAGTTCCTGCTCGAGTACATGGACCGCCATGCCCGATGGGCCGTGGTCGTGTGCCTCGTCGGCGGAGGTCAAGAGATCAACACCGGCGAGGCCGGCATCAGCACCTGGCTCGACGCCGTGCGAGAGCACTTCCCGGCATGGCGGGTGTACATCTCCCCGGAGTTGTCCGACCACGAATACGCGGCCGGCCAGGCCTTGGAGCGACTCGCGGGCGTGGCCCGTGTGGCGCAACGCGCGGAGCTGCACCTCGCGGTCTCGATGCGGTCGTTCCGGTCCGAGCGGGTCTCTTCGTTCGTCAAGGCCGTCCTCGACGTCGATCGCGCCCGAGCGCGCGAACTCCTTGCTGAGATGATGGGGCGGTACCCCATCGTGCTCACGCGCAACCTCGACGCCGCCAAGCACTGGGTGCGTGCCCGCGCGCGCGGTTCGGAGCGTTACGGTCTCGTCGCGAGCTCGGGCGCCGAGCGCCTCAAGCCGCACGCAGTCGACGTCCGCGTCAAGGTCGATGCCGTGAAGTGGTTTCTCGACGGGCCCGAAGACACGCGCTCCAGCTGGTATCTCGAAGATGCCGCGACCGAGTACCAGGTCCAGGGCCTCGAACTCGACTGGGTGTGCGTCACCTGGGACGCCGACCTGCGCTTCACGTCACAGGGATGGCAGCATCGCGCGTTCAACGCCAAAGGCTGGCTGAGCGTGCGGAAGCCCATGCGGCAGCAGTACCTCGTGAATGCCTACCGCGTGCTACTGACGCGCGCGCGCCAGGGGATGGCGATCTTCGTGCCACCGGGAGATCAGGATGATCCGACGCGATTGCCCGAGTGCTACGAAGGCACGTATTCGTACCTGCATGGACTCGGAATCCCGACCATCGATCCATGACTACCCGGGCGAGGCCGACCAGTTGCGTCGCGACATGGTTGCGTGGCGCAAGACCTGGCGGCTCCAGCACGGGCGAACGGCAGGAGTCGGGACTACTGCTGGCGCGAGCTGTTCGAGCCCGGGCTGGCGACGGTGCCGGTGAGCGGCGGGAGCCGGGACTACTGCTGAGGACCGTCGCCCCGGACTCTGAAGGATCGACCCTTCCGGGCCTTCAGAGTGGATTTCCTAGCTCCATGAACGAGGAGCTCTGCTGACCGGGCACGAGGGCAAGACCCTCGAGTTCAAGCGCGACGCCAGCTCGGCCAATCCCATCCTGAAGACCCTGTCGGCGTTCAGCAACGCCGCCGGCGGATCGCTCGTCCTGGGGGTCCAGGACAAGACGCGCGAGGTCGTCGGGATCGACGATCCCCTCGCGGTGCAGGAGCGCGTGATGAACCTCGCGGCGGACGGGATCCGCCCCCAGATCCTGCCGGAGGTGGAGCTGGTCGGCTACCGGCGGACCACGCTGGTGGTCGTCACCGTGTTTCCGGGCCCGTTGCGACCCTACTGGGTCAGGAGCCTGGGTCGGGACGAAGGCACGTTCGTTCGCGTCGCGTCGTCCAACCGGCGGGCATCGCCCGAGGTGCTGGCCGAACTGGCTCGCACCACGCGAAACGCGGCATTCGACGAAGAGCCGATGACACGAGCGACGCTGGCGGACCTGGATCTCGACCTCGTCCGCGCACGTTTCGCCGGCCGGCGGGATATCGGGCACCGGGAACTGCTGTCGCTGAACCTCCTCGTCCGCGAGGGCAAGAAGGAGGTGCCATCGGTGGGAGGCGTGATCTTGTTCGGCCGCGATCGCCTGACGCACTTCCCCGATGCCCGCCTGCGGCTCGCCCGTTTCGCGGGCACCGACCGAGCGTCGATCATCGATCGGGTCGAGGCGGACTCCGACCCGATCCAGGCGATCGATGAGGCGCTTGCCTTCGTGCGCCGCAGCACGCCAACGGGGATGGTCCTGGAAGGGGCGCGTCGGCGCGACCTTCCGCTGTTCCCGCCGGCGGCAGTGCGAGAGGCGCTCATCAACGCGGTCGTCCACGCCGACTACTCGCAGACCGGCAGCCCGATCCGGGTCGCGGTCTTCGACGACCGCCTGGAGATCGAGAACCCCGGCCTGCTGCCATTCGGACTGACGATCGAAGAGATACGGCAGGGTGTGTCCAAACTGCGAAACCGCGTGATCGGTCGGGTCTTCCACGAACTCGGCCTGATCGAACAGTGGGGCAGCGGCGTGCGGCGCATGATCCGGGCCAGCGAGGATGCGGGTCTCCCTGTGCCGGAGTTCGAAGAGATCGGTACCGGCTTCCGCGTCACTCTGCACGGCGGACGCAGGACCCGGCAGCGGGAACCGGAGGGGACTGCCGGTCGGATCCTGGCCCTACTCGCTGACGGCCAATCCCGCTCGACGGCTTCCATGGCCGCAGACCTCGGGGTCACGTCGCGCACGGTCCGCACACACGTCAAGCGGCTGGTCGAAGACGGCCTGCTCGTCGAGATCGGTCATGGCCCGACCGATCCGAAGCGCGTGTACCGCCGGGGGAGCTGACCGAGCCGCTCGGGCGAGGGCCGACGACCAATCGACCTACGCCATGGCTCGAGCGGCACCGCGACCGGCTGATCGCGCGCATGCAGCAGAAGGGCATCGCCCCGGAGTTGGCGGAGCGCGTGTTCGAGCAGATCCGGGGGTTTGGGCTGCAAGGGCCGCGAATCCTCGCGTGGCGCGTAAGATCTGCAGCGAAGCTCCCTTGCCGTGGGCTCTTCCACTGGGAGGACCGAGCGGCCCTGGAAGCCCAACGACGCCATCGCCGGCGGCCTCTTTCTGGTCGTCGCGCCAGCGACGACTTCAACCCTTGGGTTGCGGCCGCCGGCCGCGATGGGGAGCACGGCTTCCCCGAGAGCCACGCCGCGAGCTTCGCGCTGATCGCGTATGAGCGCAGCGTCGTTGTGGGTCACTGCAGCCACGTCTCGAGCCCGGCCGTCGACGCCAGGTTCTCCGCGGCGCCGGCGTCGAGCACGAAGCCCTGCCAGTGGAGCGCCATCCCGCGGAGCCCCGGGCTCGGCGGAATCGGCAAGGTCGCCGTCAGCGCACCGACGCCTGGGATCCCGGTCTGCCCGCTGGTGATGCCGCTCCCGGCGACCAGGATCGGCGGCTGCACGAGCACGAGACCGGAGCCGAACGAGATGCTCGCGGCGCCGTGGAACGAAAGCGCGAACACGGCGGGCGCGCCGCCGAGCGCGCGATCGATCGTCCAGGCCACAGTGCCGCCAAGGAAGGGAGCTCCGGTCGCGTGCAAGGTGGGTGCCGTACCGCCACTGCCGGGCTTGGCCACGCCGTACGGCTGGTGGCCGACGAGGAGGCTGAACGAGACGGGAGTGGGGCCGGCGCTGTACGACCCGTCGCCGTGGCCGATGACAGCGCCGAACCCGTGGCCGGTCGACACGACCACCGGGTGCCCGAGGTGGCCAGCCCGCGGAGCGATCTGGAACCACGAGGCGCCGGCGTCTGCGGTGGCGAGGAACGACATGTGGTGCCAGCGACACGACCCGCCGACGTCGCAGGCTTCGACCTCCTGCGCCACGAACGCCGTCGAGCCGAACACGTGGAGCGCGCGTCGACTCGGATAGGTCACGAAACTGCCCGCGGCACACGGGCACGGCAGGGTGCCGGCGGGCGACCAGCTCGCGCCGCCGTCGCGCGAGAGAATCGCGTTCGTCTGGATGGTCGAACCCGTCGTGGTCGTGGTCACGAGCATCGCCGATCCGGCATCGCCGGCCAGCTCCGGCCGGCCGCTCGCGGGCGTGGGGCGACTCGTCCACGTCGCGCCTGCATCCTGGCTGGCGAACAGCGTGATCGGACCGACCGTCGCGAGGGCGACGAGATCGAACACCCCGTCGAGCCGAATGCCGCCTCCTGGCTGGCTCCCAGCGATGTGGGCGTGGCGAGCCACGACGCGCCTCCGTCGATCGACCGGTTGGCCCACGCGCTCCCGTCGGCGAGCGTGAACGTGGCGAGCAGCGTGCTGCCCGACGCCCGGAACGCCCACGTCTTCAGGACGAAGGGGCCACCCCGGGGGATCGATCGCGACGCCGACCAGGACTGCCCCTGGTCGGCGGAGGTGCTGATCCTCAGCGTCCCGCTGTCCGGCCGCACCACGTGCATGCGTTGGCCGTCCACGACCACCTTGGTCTGGAGAAGGATGCCGTAGACCAACACGCGCGGCCGCCAGGTGGCGCCGCCATCGACCGAGGTCGTGCAGAACATCGTCTGGTTGGAGAGCAGGGTCGTGCCGGACACAACCGCGACGACCGGACCCTGCGCCGCGACGACCACATCGTTGTCGGCGCCACCAGACGGCGCATAGCTCGGGATCGCCACCGGCGGCAGCCACGTGCGGCCGCCGTCGCTCGACGTGCGGCGGCGGGCGCCCGGGAAGGCGGTGGCCACGGCATAGGCGTGCTGTCCCGAGACCTCGAGCGCGTAGTTCTCGCCGCTCGCGTACGGGAAGAGGATGACGCCCGTCCAGGTTCGGCCCTGGTCCGTGCTGCGCGCGTAGCCGAAGCCGGCGTCCGTCCGCGTGCCTACGTGGATGGTCCCATCGGTAGTCGCGACCTGGATCGAACCCGCGTCCCGGAACTGCGTCGCCTGGTCGGGGATCGGCACGATCGGGCCCTGTGCAGCGAGGGCCGCGAGCAACGACGCGGGGGCGACGAGATGTGTGCGGGGCGAGAAGGGGCTGGGCATGGTGCTGCGTCAGGTCGGCGAAGGGTGATGGACAGACTACCGCCTGAGTCGCGGTCCGGGTTCGCGTCGGGGTCCTCCAACCGCTCGAGCCTCGAGTACGGTCGCGGCGCGTGATGCGACTCGGGCTGTAGGGCCGCGCCCACGCCACCGCCCTCACGCGCCGATCGCTCCTCGCGCTCGAAGACGAGACGGGCTTCGTGAACGTCGTCGTGGGGGAGAAGGTGTCGACGAATCTGCCGATCGCAACCCCTACGGTCTGCGCTGCACGTCGCCGACGAACAGCACGCGCTACCGCCACCGCAGCAGAGTCAGCGTGTGGCCCGAGCCGCCTCCTGCAGCTCGGATTGCATCCCCCGCACTGCTTCCGCCATGCCCTGTTGCACGCGCTGCTGCATGTCGCGCCCGACCTGTTCCAGTCCTTGTTGGAGGCCGCGCTGCAGCTCACGCACGTCGCCGCCCAGCAGCTCGCTCATGGTGTCGTGCAGTGAGATCCGCCACTGCCCCGACTCCCGGTGCAGCACCATCGGGATGGTGCGCTCGCGGCCGTCGGCCCGGGCGATCACCGGCACGCGGGCGTCATCGCCGGATTCGCTCGCCGCGCCGAGCCGGTAACCCTCCCTGAGGCCGTCCTTGTCGAAGCTCAGGCAGCGGTCGCCGCGTTCCTCGACCACGAGCAGCCGGCGCGCCCCGTCGTCGTCGCTGGCCAGCACCGCGCGCAGGAAGGCGTCGACGGGTGCCGGTGGGAGTCGCGGGCGCCCCGCAGGCGGCGAGGCATGAACACAAGAGGATCCCCAGGTGGTAGCGCATGCTGTCTGGTTGTCGGCCGGGCCGCGGGCCGAAGTACGGTGGCCAGTCCCATTCGCAGACGATCCAGCGCCGGCTGCGACCGGCACTCGCCGCCGGAGCGCGGTGGAGGCCGAAGCCAGCGCAAACCGCGATGCACGCGGGACGTTGGCATGGCATGCCACGTTTCGTGTACGCATTCGAAGACGGCGACGGCCGCGACAAGCACCTGCTCGGCGGCAAGGGCGCCAATCTCTGTGAGATGACCCGGATCGGCCTGAACGTGCCGCCGGGGTTCGTCATCACCACCGAAGCGTGCCGTGCCTACCTGAAGGCGCGGGCGATGCCCCCGGGTCTCATGGACGAGGTGCGGGCGAGCGTCGCCGCCCTCGAGCGCAAGGTCGGCAAGGTGTTCGGGGGTGCACGCGACCCCTTGCTGGTGTCGGTGCGGTCGGGCTCGGCGATGTCGATGCCCGGAATGATGGACACGATCCTCAACCTGGGCCTCAACGAGGCGAGTCTCGCGGGCCTGATCGCGGCGAGTGGCAACGCCCGCTTCGGGCACGATGCGCACCGTCGCTTCCTGCAGTTGTTCGGCAAGATCGCTCTCGGCGTGCCGGAGGCGGCGTTCGACGCGGCGCTGGCGGAGGCGAAGGCGCGTTGCGGGGCGCGTGCCGACGTCGATCTGGACGCGAGCGCGCTGCAGGCGCTCGCCGCGCGCTACGACGCCATCATCCACGCCCACACCGGCCGCCCCTTCCCGGAGGACCCGTACGCGCAGCTCGAGATCGCCGTCGGCGCCGTGTTCGGGTCGTGGCTCGGCAAGCGCGCCGTCGACTACCGCCGCCAGTTCAAGATCACGCCGGACATGGCGGATGGCACGGCCGTCAACATCTGCACGATGGTGTTCGGCAACCTGGGCGCCGATTCGGCGACCGGCGTCGGGTTCACGCGCAACCCCAGCACGGGTGAGAACCAGCTCTATGGCGAGTACCTCACCAATGCGCAGGGCGAAGACGTCGTCGCCGGCATCCGCACGCCCAAGCCGGTGGCGGCGATGGCCGACGAGATGCCCGACCTGTATCGCCAGCTCGGGGAACTGCGCGAACGCCTGGAGCAGCACTACCGCGAAGTGCAGGACTTCGAGTTCACCATCGAGCGAGGCCGGCTGTACTGCCTGCAGACCCGCAACGGCAAGATGAACGCGCGCGCCACCGTGGCGACCTCGGTGGACATGGTGCGCGATGGCCTCATCGACCGCGCGCGCGCGCTGCTGCGCGTCAACCCGCTCCTGCTGGAGCAGTTGTTGGTACCGACGCTCGCCCCCGACCACGGCATGACCGCGCTGGTGCGCGGGCTGCCGGCGTCGCCGGGCGCCGCGTCGGGCGCCGTGGTGTTCGACGCCGACACCGCCGAGGCGCGCGGCAAGGCGGGCGACCGGGTGATCCTGGTGCGCGAGGAGACCAAGCCCGACGACATCCACGGCTTCTTCGTGGCGCAGGGCATCCTCACCAGCCGCGGTGGCAAGACCTCGCACGCCGCGGTTGTGGCGCGCGGCATGGGCAAGCCCTGCGTCGCCGGCTGCGAGCACCTGGAGATCGACGCGCACGCGCGCGTCGCGCGCGTGGGCAAGGTCGAACTGCGCGAGAACGATGTCATCACGGTCGACGGCACCAGCGGGTCCGTGTACGTGGGCGCGGTCCCGACGGTCGCCGCCGAGGTCTTCCCCGAACTCGACACGCTGCTGACGTGGGCCGACGAGCACGCGCGGCTTGAGGTGTACGCCAACGCCGACACGCCCCGCGATGCCGCGCGCGCCCGTCGTCTCGGAGCCAGGGGCATCGGTCTGTGTCGCACCGAGCGCATGTTCAACGACGCCGATCGGCTCCCGATCGTGCAGGAGATGATCCTCGCCGACGACGAGGCCGAGCGGCGCGCGGCGCTCGACCGGCTGCTGCCGATCCAACGCGCGGACTTCGCCGGGCTCCTGGAAGCCATGGCCGGCCTGCCGGTGGTCGTGCGCCTGCTCGATCCGCCGATCCACGAGTTCCTGCCGACCGTCGAGCAGTTGGAGTTCGAGATCCGGCACCTGCGTGACCTGCGCCGCGCCGTGCGCAGCATGGGCGAGCTGCCCGACACCCTGCGCATGCTCGATCCCGAGCTGCACAGGCAGTTCGTCGACAGCCTCGACAACCTGCACGGGTCGCTCGCGCGCTACCAGCGCTCCCATCGGGTCGAGACGATCCTGGCGCGCAAGGAAGCAATGCTGGGCAAGGTGCGCGCGCTGCGCGAGGTGAACCCGATGCTGGGCCACCGCGGCGTGCGCCTCGGCATCACCTACCCGGAGATCTACGCGATGCAGATCCGCGCCTTGCTGGAGGCCGCCGCCGACTGCCAGGCGCGCGGCGTGGATGTGCGGCCGGCGATCATGGTGCCGCAGGTGTGCACGGTGCAGGAGCTGCGCGCGGTGCACGCGATGATGGACGGCGTGCGCGCCGAGGTGGAGCAGGCGCGGCGGATCCAGGTGTCCTGCCCGTTCGGGACCATGATCGAGGTCGTGCGGGCCTGCATGCGCGCGGCGTCGCTGGCGGAGACGGCGGAGTTCTTCTCATTCGGCACCAACGATCTGACCCAGGCGACCTTCTCGTTCTCACGCGAGGACGCCGAGAACAAGTTCCTGCCGATGTACACGAGCCGCGGCATCCTGCGCGACAACCCCTTCGAGGTCCTCGACGTCAAGGGCGTGGGACGCCTGATGCAGACCGCCGTGCAGTGGGGAAGGCAGACGCGGCGCGACCTCGGCGTGGGCATCTGCGGCGAGCACGGCGGGCACCCGGACTCGATCCGCTTCTGCCACTTCATCGGTCTCGACTACGTGTCGTGCAGCGCGCCGCGCGTGCCGATCGCGCGCTTGGCAGCGGCGCAGGCGCGGCTGCGCGAGGCCGAGTACGGCGAGGCGGTGTTCGTCTGACGCCGGTTCGCTTCGGCCCGGCACAGTGGCGTCGACCCCGTCCACCACGAGCAACCGGGGCAGGGCGTCCTCCGTTGCGGTGGACCGCAGAACACGCGCGGGCCGATGCCGGAGCCGCCGGACCGAGCAGTTGAAAGAAGCGCCGAAGAAGCGCCGTTGACTCCGTTATGTTAGTGCTTACTAACTTTCTCTGACCGGAGTCTCACATGACCGAGTTCCTCACCATCCGTGCTTCCCTCGCCGCGGCCGGGTTCGCCATGGCCGCGAGCTGCGCGCAGGTCCCCCCGCCGAGCAGCCCCACCGCCAAGGCGCTGCACGAGGCCGGGCTCACGGCCCCACTCACCATCTACCCGGTGCGCGTGCTCGGCCGCGCGAACACCGATGTCGCCGACGCGCTCGGGCTCGTGCTCGAGAAGAGCGGCATGGGTGAACTGACGGTGGCGCCCACGGCGTTCGAGCCCGAGGCGAAGGCGACCTGGGAGGAGGCGGCGAACGCGTTCGGCGCCCAGGTGCGCGCCGCCGCGGCGAAGGCGCCGCGCTGGTCGCTCTACGCGGAGTTCCTCGGTGACCCCAAGAGCGGGCCGACCGAGGTGCGCTTCGTGGTGGTCGATGCCGCGGGCGAGGTCGCGCTCCTCGATCGGCAGACGCCGGCGGACAAGACCTTCCGCCGCACCGCCGGACGCGATCCCGATCCGCTCGGCTGCTCGACACTCGTGGCCGAGCGCGTGTTCGAGCTGGCGCAGTGGAAGAAACTGCCGGGGGGTGTGCCCGACGGCAGGTTCGCGGAGCTGTGGCGCACGAAGTCGGGAGCGCCGGACAAGGCCGGGTTCGCCGCCATGCGCCGGCGGCAGCATGAGCTTCGTGCCGACCTCGGCAAGGCGACCGTCGCGGTGTACGCGCCACTGACATCCCAGGCCGCGGACGCGGCGAGCGCTGGCCGCATCGCAACGCTCATCGCCAGCGAGCTCGGCTGCCGAGCCCACGCGGTCGCCGATGCCCCGACGCTCGCGGTCCTGCCGAGCAGCAACCAGCAGAAGCGGTTGTGGGATCTCGCCGCCGCGCTGCAGAAGCAGGTGCAGGCGCAGCCGCCGCAGGCGAGCTACGCGCTGGTGGCCGAGATCAACCTCCGCGCCGAAGGTGGCGCGCAGTCGGTCAACATCGTGCTGTGCACGCAGGCCGGCGAGGTGGTGATCGCCGACTTCCAGAACGACCAGCACCCGATGTTCGCCGGGCGCGAGCCGAAGACCATCGAGGACGCCGAGAAGCTGATCGCGGCGCGGCTCGTGCGGCTGCTGAAGTAGGGGGCTTCACCCCAGCAGGTGCTGCCCCACCTGGGCGAAGAGCTGCCGCCGGGCCCTCGGCTTCAGCAGGTCGAGTTCGCGGCCGAGGTTGATCACGGTGCCGAGACCGACGAGCGCCCAGGCGGTGAGGTCGACCGGCGGTAGCCCCTTGGTGCGCGCGCCGCGATGCGCCTCGACCTGGGCCTCGATGAAGCGGAGGAAGCTCGCGTACACGCGCCGCATCGCGCCCTTGATCTCGGTGTCGTCGATCTCGGACAGGCCGGCGAAGAGGATGCGGTACAAGCCGAACTCGCCGAGGTGCGTGGACTCGTGCGCGAGCACGCGCTCGGCGCCGGTGGCGCCGCCGTCGTCGCGCGCGAGCGCATCGCGCCAGATCGCTTCCGAGTGGGCACCGACGAACTCGATCGAGGCCACGAACATCGCGCGCTTGTCGGGCCACAGCCGGTAGAGCGCCTGTTCCTGCAGGCCGCAGCGCGCGGCGAGCTCGGCCGTGGTGGTGCGGCGGTAGCCGAGCTCCGCGAAGGTCGCCGCGACCGTGCCGATCAGCTCCTGGCGGCGTTCGTCGCTGAGGTTGGGGCGTGCCATCGTCCGCGATGCTGGCGGGCGCTGCGCGCGCTGGCAAGCATGGGCCGGGCGAGCCCACGCACATGGCCGCTCCACCTCACGGGCTGGCGACGAACTCGTAGTCGATTCGCGTCAGCCGCCCGCGCCAGTACGGCACGTCCCCGGTCTGCGGTCGCCAGACCACTTCGCCCTCGATCGGCACGAGGATGCCGTCACGTTCCTCCCATCGCAGCCGGCGGCCGCAACCCAAAGGGTTGATGTCGTCGCTGGCGCGACGACCAGATAGGGCCGCCGGCGATGGCATCGTTTGGGGCTTCCAGGGCCGCTCGGACCTTGCAATGGAAGAGCCCACGGCAAGGGAGCTTCGTAGTGAATCTTGCGCGCCGAGCGAGCATTCGCGGCCCTTGCAGCCCAACGAGCAAAGCGCCCCAACCACGGCGTCGCGACCATCCTGCCGTTCAAGAAGCGACTGCGCGCGTCGGCATCCACCGTCTCGACGAGTCCATCGGCGTTGAACGCGAACCGCAGCGATGCCTCCACACCGCCGTCGCGCACGGTCGCCACAGCGGCCCGTTCGCCCGCCGGCGCCCACGTCACGCCGTTCCCGGGCAGGAGCGCCGTCGGATACCAGACCGCCGCCGCCAACCAACGCATCAGTTCGCCTCGAGCGACCTCCCCGTCGTCGACGAGGCGCGCCACGCGTACGCAGCCAGCGAATCGAGCCTCCAGGATCCCGACGCCGCCGACGTAGGCGTCGTGGACGCGCACGGCGAGCCCAGGCATCGCCTGCACGCTCGCATCCCACACGAACCCAGGCCGCGTCACCACGACCCGCTGCTGCGAGGTGAACGTCTTCCACCCGCCGCCGTCGATGCGCATCGCAAGTTCGCCCTCGTGTCGGAAGCTCGCGGCGGCGATCGCGTGCTGCCCATCGGGCAGCACGCGTCGGAAGAACCGCTGCACGATCGGCGGCAAGGCGTCCATCGCGGCGAAGTCGACGCGAGAAGGCTCCGGCGAACGCCGTTGCGCCTCGAGGCGCCCGCACAGCTTCGCCGTGGCGGCCACCCAACGCTGCACGCACAGCGCGCGGATCGTGGCGAGCCCCGCCAGCAAGCCACCGAGGACGACGAGGAGCCACGACCACATGGTCCGGCGAACGCCGGCCGGTACCCGCGGATTGCACGGACCTCGACGCAGCGGTCACCTCGTCGAGAGACGAGGCCTCTACGCCGGCTGCAGCTTCGCCTTGTGCGCGCCGACCCACTGCGCGAAGGTCTGCATGCCCGGCACGAGCGTGCGGGCGACCTTGGGGTCGCGCGCCCCGAGGAACGCCGACTGGAAGTCGTGCTTGAACTGGAACATGTTGCCGAGGTCGTCGGCGCCGGGGAAACCGAGCTTGCGGTAGACCTCGAAGGGCACGGCCTGGTAGCTGACGGGTGCGCCGAGCGCAGTGCCGAGCGTCTTCGCCATCTCGGCGCCCGTGAGGTGCTCGCCGGCGATGCCGACGTGCTTGCCGTGGTGCGCCTTGCCCGCCTGCAGGATCGCCAGCGCGCAGCGACCGATGTCGCCGACCGCGATGCCGGGGAGCTTCGCGTTCCCCATCGGCAGCGCGAACGTGAGCTTGCCGTCGTCGCCGCGGCGGGGACCCATCCCGAAGTGGATGAGGTTGTCCCAGTAGAACGACGTCAGCAGGAAGGTCGTCGGTACGCCCGACTCGGCGAAGAAACGGTCGGCCTCGCCCTTCGCGTCGAAGTGCGGGACCTTGTACTTCTGCATGAGCGTCGGCATGCGCGCGTCGCTGAGCGGCACGTGCTTGCGGGTGTCCTCGAGCGTCGACCAGATCACATGGCGCAGGGCGGCCTTCTTCGCCGCGGCAGCCATCGCCTTGGCCTGGGTCAGCTCCTTCTCGGGCGAGAAGTGCTCCCAGAAGTTGGTGACGCAGAACGCGGCGTGCGCCCCGGCGAACGCGCGCTCGAGGCTGCGCGGCTCGTCGAGGTCGGCGGCGACGACCTGCGCGCCGAGCTTCGTCAGCGCCTTGGCGGCGTCGGAGTCGGGCTTGCGCGTGAGTGCGCGGACGGTGAAGGGAGACGCGGGATGGGAGAGCGCGGCGCGCACGAGGCCGCCGCCCTGGGCGCCGGTTGCGCCGACGACGGCGAGGATGGGTTTGTCGCTCATGGGATGGAGAGGCTGCGAGGGCGCAGGAGTAAGGTCCGCGCGAGGATCACCAAAGACCCGTGTCAGGTTTCGTCACCGCCTACGGTCACACCGCACGGAACGGGTCGGCACCCTGCTCCTCGGCGCCGCAGTAGAGGCAACGCGCATGCTTCTTCTGCATGGTGCGGCCGCAGGCGACGCAGTCGCGCACGGCCAGGCGCAGGCGGCCGTCTTCCCTGCCGTCGCGCAGGTCGATCTCGCGCACCTTGGCGATGAGGTCCTTCTCGGTCAGGCCCGCAGGCCCCGAGAACATCTCCCACATGGCTCGATTCACGAGCAAGAGCCGCTCGATTGCGCCTTCGAGCACCTTCAGCTCGCCGCGCACGTCGCGCGCATCGGCGCGGGCCTCGAGCGCCTGCGCCTCGGCTTCCCGGATCAACTGCTGCTGGCGGAGTTCCCAGAACATGCCGCGAGGGTAGCGCGCGGACGCCCGGACATTCAGGCAGCAAGACGTCGCCGCCGCCGGATCTCCGGCGGCGGCGCACATCAATCGTCCTGGCTCGCCACCAGGCGCTTCACCTGCTCACCCAGGTCGCCCTGCCCGAGCACGAAGGTCACCTTCGCTCCGGCCAGGATCGCCTGGAGCGACTCGAGTTCCTTCATGCGCAGGAGGATCGGGTTCTCGGCCAGGAGCCTGGCGGTGTTCGCCTGCGAACGCGCCGCCGCAGTCTCCTCGCGCCGGCGGATGAGGTTGGCCTCCGCCTGCTTCTGGGCCTCGATGACCTGGTTGAGGATCGTTTTCATGTCGCCCGGGAGCACGATGTCGCGCACGCCGACGCTGCCGACCGCGACGCCGAAGCCGGCGATCCGCCGCGTCAACGCCGCGAGCACCTCGTCGGCCACCGCGTCCTTGTCGGCCAGCAGACGGTCGAGGTCGCGGCCGCCCACCGCAGCGCGCAGCCCGAGCTGCGCCTCGCGGTAGACGACGTTCGCCACGTTGTCGACGACGGTCGTCGCCGCCACCGGATCGGTGATCCGCCACCCGACCACGAGGTTGAGTCGCAGGGTCACCTTGTCGGCGGTCATGATCTCCTGGCCCTGGACGTCGGCGAGCTGCTCGCGCAGGTCGACGACCTTCCAGGTGACCGAACCGGCCCGGTTCCAGAAAGCGTGCCGCGCACGACGTCGTCGGCGGCCGCCAAGGCAAACCTGCCGACGCGAAGGAGGACAACTGGGTGTGGACGGCGCAGTACGCGGTGGACATGCACCGCCCCGAGCAGTGGGGCTTCGTGGAGTTGCTGAGCGGTCGCTGACCTACGCGGGCCGTTGCCGCCGCCGCTTCTTCGCGGATGTCGACCGGATCAGGATCGGGCCACGGCCGGCCGGCGCGAACGCCTCGCGCCTGCGGGCGACGGTCGCGTCGATCAGGCTCGCCACCGCCGGACGCGCGAGTGCGGCCGCGCTCTCCACCTCGATCCAGCGCGCCTGGCCCGCCCCCTGCAACAGCTTCGTCGGGTCCGCCAGCTCCTTGCCGCCGTGGAAGTAGAGCTTCACGCCGTCGCTGCTCGCGCGGATCGCGAGCACGCCTTCGTAGCCGCGCTCGCTCGGCGCATAGCTGATGACGCACCAGTCGCGATAGTCGTAGACGATCTCATGGGCAGCGGGCAGACGCTTGCGCACTGCCCGCCGCATCGCTTCCACGAGGCGGATGTGCGCGGGCGCGAACCTGGCGACCGACGCGCGCAGCTCGGCCTCTGCCGCGCGTCGCTCCGCCGCTGTCTGCACGCTCGGGCTCGAAGGGCTCATGCCGTGGGCTGCGCCCCGACCCGCTCGGCCGCCGCGGAAATGTCGCCGAGGTCCTTGGCGCAGGACTTCACCATCAGCTTCGACATCAGCGCGATGAGTGGCGAGAGCAGCTTCGCGCCGAAGGTCTTGGGCTGCACGTGGATCTCCATCTCGAGGCGCGTCCCCGCGCCATCGGGGACGCAGCGGATCTCCGACGTGAACTCGGTCCCCATCGCGTAGCCGCGCAGCGAGTAGCTGCGGGGCGGTGCCCACGCCGCGATCTCCATGTCGACCGCCTGACGACCGCGCCACTCACGGAAGCGTGTGCCGGCGTCGACGGGACCGGGAGTGAGCATCTCGACCTTCGTGATCGCCTTGATGCGCCCAGCGGCGTTCGCAAAGTCGGAAGCCAACGGCCACACGCGGTCGGGCGAGGCGGAGGAACGATGCGTGCAGAGGAGCGGTTTCATCGGGCAGGGAGGGAGCCGGGGTCTAGTCGGGAACGCCATCGTAGTCCGTGGGCTCGGTCCCCTCGGCGCGGATGAGCTGCCGGATCTTGAGGTTGAGCGCGGTGCCGAGTGCGAGGAAGACTCCGGCCATGAGCCACATGGGAAAGGCACTGCCGCCGCCCTTGCCGGTCTTGCCGAGCGTCATGAAGATCGCGAAGCCGAGAAGTACCACGCCGAACCCGAAGAGGATCATCGCGAGGATGTCCGCCGCCCTGATGTCTCGCTTGGTGTAGGTCGTCATGCGGGCGCCGCGCGCGCGGTGATGTGGCGGGCGGCGAGTGTATCCGCCACGCCGGTACGCCGCCCCAACGCGCCCGAGGGGGCGCCTTCAGGGTTGACGGGTCGTCGCGAGCCCCGGTAGAACACGCCGCGAATGTGTGGCATCGCCGGGTTGGTCGCGCCGGGTCTGGCAGGCGCGGAGCGGGCCCGCAGGGGTCGCGCCATGCTCCGGGTTCTCGGCCATCGCGGACCCGACGGCGAGGGTGACTGGGGTGCGCCGAGCGACCCTGTCTGGCTCGGCCATCGGCGACTCGCGATCATCGATCTGGCGGGCGGCGCCCAGCCCATGCATTTCCCCGAAGCGGGGCTGACGATCACCTTCAACGGGTGCATCTACAACTACAAGGAACTCCGCACCGAGCTGGAGCAGGCGGGCCGGGTGTTCCACTCGGACTCGGACACCGAGGTCATCCTGCAGGCCTATGCCGCGTGGGGCACCGACTGCGTGCGCCGGTTCAACGGCATGTGGGCGTTCGCGATCTGGGATCAACCTCGGCGCCGGCTGTGGTGCGCGCGCGATCGCGTGGGCGTCAAGCCCTTCTACTTCTGGGAGCAGGGCGGCACGTTCGTGTTCGGCTCGGAGATCAAGGCGCTGCTCGCGTCGGGACTCGTGCCGCGCGAACGCGACGACGCCGGCCTGCGCCAGTACCTCACGTTCCAGTTCTGTCTCGGCGAGCGCACGATGTTCCGTGGCGTCCGTCGGCTCGAGCCCGGGCACACGCTGACCCTCGACCTCGGCAAGAACACGCCGCGCCTCGAGATCGCGCAGTTCTGGGACGTGCACTTCGAGATCGACGAGGTCCGCGACGAGGACTGGCTGGTCGCCCACGTGCGTGATCTGCTCGAAGACGCGGTGAAGCTGCGCCTGCGCTCGGACGTGCCGCTGGGCGCGCACCTCTCGGGGGGAATCGACAGCTCGACGGTCGTGGCGCTGGCGCGCCGACTGCTGCCGGGAGGGGCCGCGCTCCACACGTTCACCGGTGCATTCGAAGACAACGGCACGAAGTACGACGAGCGCAACTGGGCGCGCCTGGTCGCGGAGGCCAACGATGCGAAGATGCACGAGGTCGTGCTGCGCGACCGCGACTTCGTCGACGGGATCCGCCGCATCGTCTGGCACATGGACGAGCCGGCTGCCGGGCCGGGTGTCTTCCCGCAGTACTACGTCTCAAAGCTCGCGTCGGAACACGTCAAGGTGGTGCTCGGCGGGCAGGGTGGTGACGAGATCTTCATCGGCTACGCCCGCTACCTCGTCGCCTACCTGGAGGAGTGCATCAAGGGCGCGATCCAGAACACGGCGGATCGCGCCGACTATGTCGCCACGCTCGCGACCATCGTGCCCAACCTCCCCAGCCTGCAGAACTACCTGCCGATGCTGCGGTCGTTCTGGGAGCGGGGCGCGTTCGCGGACCCTGGGCGGCGCTACTTCGCTCTCATGGACCGCTTCGACGGGGCGGCGCCGTTGCTCAGCCCCGACCTCGAGTTCGACCACGAGGCGAGCTACGACGAGTTCCGCGGGATCTTCGATTCGCACGGCGCGACGTCGATGATCAACAAGATCCTCTACTTCGACATGAAGACGCACCTGCAGTCGCTGCTGCACGTCGAGGATCGCACGAGCATGGCCTGGGGCCTCGAGTCACGCGTCCCGCTGCTCGACTACCGGCTCATCGAGCTGATGACGTCGACGCGCCCGACGATCAAGTTCAAGGACGGCCGGCTCAAGCACGTCTTCCTCAAGGCAGTCGCCAACCTGCTGCCCCAGGCGGTGCGGCGCCGGCCCGACAAGATGGGGTTCCCGGTGCCGCTGTCGGAGTGGGGCCAGGGCCCGCTGCGTGGCCCGATCCATGAGATCCTCGGCTCCAAGGAAGCGCGCACGCGTGGGCTGTTCGACGTCGACAAGCTGCTCGCCGCCGCCGACCACGAGCGCTCGTTCGGACGCGCCACGTGGGGTGCGATCAACCTCGAACTCTGGCACCGTCAGTTCATGGACGCCGATGGACTGACACCGCTCTCCTGAGGCAACTCGGGGCCGGACTCGCCTGCGCCATCGCGACGGACACGAGGCGCTCACCGGCCGGTATCCTTCTCGGTCGTGCCCGTGCAGCCCCTTCACTCCCCGATGACCCCCAAGAGACCCGCCGCGGCCTGGACGCACCGGCGGTTGCCGCAATGACTCGCGCGCGCGGCATGGCCTTCGCGATCGCGGCGATCGCGTTCTCCGCGTGCTCGCGCTCGGCGCCCGCTCCGGCACCGCCGCCGCCACCACCACCGCCCCCCACCGTCGCGCTCACGGCATCGGCCGGGGCACTCGTCGCCGGCGCCCCACTCGTGCTCACTTGGGATGTCACCGGCACGACCGAGCTGCTGCTCACGCCCATCCCCGGCGCCGTGGCAGGTCACGTGATCCAGCTCACGCCCACCGCGACGGCGGAATGGTGCCTCCGCGGGCAGAACAGTTCCGGTGCCGATGTCGCCTGCGTGACCGTCGACGTGATTCAGGCGACCGCGCCGCCGCCCGACGTGCAATTGCGTGCGCGCTTCCTGGCCGGCGGCGGCGTGCTGGTCTACTGGGCGGCGCAGCCCATGGCCAACGGCTACACCGTCGAGCGCACCGAAGCCTACGGCAACGTCTTCCTGCCGTTCGCGACCGTTGCCGGCGATCGACTGTGGGTCTCGGATGCTACGACGCACGCGAACTCGCTGTACACCTACCGCGTACGCGCGACGAATGCGGCTGGTGCGAGTGCGGGCGTGACCATCAGTTCGATCTCGGCGCCGTCCCCGCCAGAGGGGCCGCGCGGCCCGATCGTCACCGCGCTCGATGGCACCGTGGTCGGGCCCGGTGGCACGTTGCGTTTCACCACCGACGTGCCGGCGACCTGGTTCCTGCCCGGCGGCCCCGGGTCGGGGACCATCACCCAAGACGGCGTGTACGAGGCACCAGCCCAGACCGGCGTCGTGCTCCTTGGTGCGACCGACAACGCCACGACGACGCTGGTCATCGTCGTCCAGTAGGCGGACACCAGATCCCTCAGCGGATCCCCGCCGCCGCCGCCACGAGCTTCCGTTCCTCGTTCTCCCAGTGGAACTCGTCCCGCGCCGCTTCCCAGGCCCGCCGCCGGCAGGCGTCCAGCAGATCCCGGTCGTTGGCCAGCCTGTTGAGTGCGCCCGCGACGCTGTCGAGATCTTCGGCCACGAACAGCTCGCCGATGCGCAGGCTCTGAGTGAGCGCGCGCATCTCCACGAGGTCGGCACTCGCGACCGCGAGGCCGGCCATCATGTATTCGAAGAACTTGTTGGGCAGCGCGAACTCGGTGTTCTTGCACACCGAGATGAAGGGGTTGAGGCCAACGTCGTTCTCGGTGGCGAGCGGGATCAGCTCGTCGACGCCGACGGGATCGACGAACTGGACGCGACCGTCCAGCCCGCGCTCCTCCGCCTTTGCCTTGAGCACGTCGCCGTACGTCCCAACGCCGCGGAAGACGAAGCGCCCGTTGTCGACGCCGGCGGCGACGTCGAGGATTTCGTCGAGGCCGCGGTACTGGAAGTACGCGCCGTGATAGAGGAAGCGCACCGGCGCGTTGCGGCGCGCGAGCACCTTCTCGTCGGCGAGGAACTTGATCGACGGCACGTTGCGCACGGTCACCACCGGGCCACTGCCGTACTCGCGCACGAAGTAGTCGCCGATCGAGTCGCACACCGTGAGGCGCAGGTCGGTGTGGCGCAGCAGGAGCTTCTCCAGGCGGGTGTAGAAACGGTGCCAGATGTCCGAGCGCATGTGCTCGGCGAGCTGCTCGGGGTAGACCTCGTGCGCGTCGTACACCAGCGGGCAGCGCAGCCGCTGCTTGAGCATGAAGCCGGTCAGCAGGCTGTCGAGGTCGTTGCACCATGCGACATCCGGGCGCCACTGCTCGGCCGCCACGTACAGCGAATGGTCGATTAGCAGGATCGAGCGCAGCGCCAGCACCTCCTGCACGGGATCGAACTTGCGCGCCGGCTCCGGCCCGGTGCGCGGCTTGCGCACCCGCGAGTAGGCCCAGTGCATGAGCCGGCGCACGAACACGCCGAGGCGGTGGCCGCCGGGGCCATCGAGCACCGCCGGATCGCACTGGCGCAGGAGCTGGCCCGCGGCCGGGCAGGCCGCGGTCAGCCGCGCCATGTCCTCGACGGTGTAGGACTGCGGGATCTCGACGCGCTCGACGTCGAACGCCCCCATCGACTCGTGCAGCGGCCGCTTGCCGGGGCGCATCTCGAACACGCGCACCTCGTGCCCGGCCTCGGCGAGCGTGGTGCACACGCGGCGCACGCGCGGATCGCGGTGGGTCTCGTTCAGGTTGAAGACGGCGATGCGCATGGGATCAGCCGGACACGCGCGACGAAGCGAACCGCCGCACGCGCTTGTTCGGCGCGGGGTGCGGATCCCAGGCGTCGATGAACATGCGGTGCCACAGCTCCAGGGTCACGTAGCGGTAGAGGAGCCAGCTCCGGTCGGCCTCGCCGCGCTGGTGCTGGCCCCAGTAGAACTCGAGCGACTCGCGCGCCACGAGTTCGCGTTCGAGGAAGCGGCGCGAGAACAACAGGTCGCGGATGGCGTCGCGGTCGGCGCCTTGGCGCAGCCAGCGCGCGAACGGCGTGGGATAGCCGAGCTTGCTGCGGCGCCACGTCACCGCCTTGGGCAGGTGCGCATCCGCCACCTTGCGCAGGATCCACTTGGTCCACGAGCCGCGGATCTTGAAGGAGTCGTCGAGCCCGAGAGCGAACTCGACCACGCGGTGGTCGAGGTAGGGCACGCGCGCCTCGATCGAGAACGCCATCGAGTTGCGGTCCTCGTAGTGGAGCAGCGCCGGAATCGACGACTGGCGCAGGTGTCCGTAGAGTTGGCGCTGCAGGCGCGTGCCGGACCACTCCGGCTCCTGACGCTGCACCTCGCTGCCGGCGACTCGGCGCGCCAGCTCCGGATGGAAGAACGGCGGCTCGACACCGCTCGGCGCGCGACGCCGCGGCAGCGGCGGCAGCCACATGTGCTGCCGCGCCCGCGCCCACGCCTGCCCGAGCCAATTGCGCCCCCAATGCCGGCCGACTGCGAGCGCGAGGCCCAGCGCCTTCAGCTTGCCGCCGAGGCCGGTGGTCGCGAGGTCGTCGATGCGCGTCAGCAGGTAGGGCAGATAGCCGGCGAGCAGCTCGTCGCCGCCCTGGCCGTCGAGCAGGACCTTCACGTCCTCGCTCGCGCGCCGCATCACGTGGTACTGCGTGTAGAGCCCCGGCCCGGCGGTCGGCTCGTCCTGATGCCAGGTGATGTGCTGCAGGTCCTGCAGCAGGTCGCCCGCGGGGGCAGGCCGGATCGGCACCGGCGCGGTGCGCAGGTGCCCGTTCACCGCGTCCACCCAGCGCTCCTCGTTGCAGTCGGGGTCGGGGTAGAGCCCGGAATACGTGTGGATCGGCCGCTCGACGCGCTTGCCGGTGAGTGCGACCAGCGTGCTGGAGTCGAGCCCGCCGGAGAGGCAGGTGCCGATCGGCACATCCGCGCGCAAGTGCAGGTCGACGGCCGAGCCGAGCAGCTCGCCGAACGCGGCGATCGGCTCGCGTTCGCCGATCCACTTCGCGCGGCACGCCTCGGGGTCGGGGTTCCACCACACTTCGGTGGTCGTGCGGCCGTCGGCGTCGATCGTCAGGTTCGACGCGGGCGCCAACGCGCGCAGGTTGCGGAAGCAGGTCTCGGTGCCGTCGTCGAGCGCGCCCGAGGGCAGGAACCAGTGCAGGTACGGCAGGTCGATCTGTCGCTCCTCCTGGAACGCCGCGAGGATCGCCTTCAGCTCGGAGCCGAATGCGAACACGTCGTCGCGCCGCAGGAAGTACAGCGGCTTGATGCCGAAGCGGTCGCGCGACATCCACAGGCGCCGCTCGCGCGTGTCCCAGATCGCGCTCGCCCACATGCCGACGAAGCGCTCGACGCAGCGCGGACCCCAGTGGAGGTACGCCTCCAGCGCCACCTCGGTGTCGCTCTGGGTGTGGAACACGATGCCGTGCTGCTGCAGCTCGGCGCGCAGCTCCAGGTAGTTGTAGATCTCGCCGTTGAGCAGGATCGCGTAGCGACCATCGCGGCTGAGCATCGGCTGATGGCCACCCGAGCTGAGGTCGATGATCGACAACCGGCGGTGACCCAGCCCCACCGGGCCGTCCACCCACACGCCCTCGTCGTCGGGGCCGCGGTGCGCGATCGCATCGAGCATGGTCGCGACCTCGTCGCGCGCAGCGGCGCGGCCGCGTTCGAGCCACAGCAAGCCGGCGATGCCGCACACGTCAGGCTCCGCCTCCTGCGGTGATGAGCTGCTCGTACAGGCGCACGGCCTTCGGACCTTCCTGCTGCCACGTGAACGTCGCGCCGAGCGCGGCGAGCCGGCGGTGGTACTCACCGTGGTCCTGGGCGAAGAACGCGTCGATGCCGGCGGCGATCGACGCCGCATCCGTGAACGGCCACACCATCCCCACGCCCTGCTCCGCGACGAAGCGGCGCAGCTCCGGGCTGTCATTGGCGAGGATCGGCAGGCCGACGACGAGGAAGTCGAACAGCTTGTTCGGCGTGCAGAGTTCGGAGTTGAGGTCCACGTGCGGGTAGGGGATCACGCCGGCGTCGGCGGCGGCGGTGTAGCGCAGGACGTCGGCCTGCGCGACAGGCGGGTGGAAGAACACGCGCGAGCCGAGCACACCGTGCTCGCGGGCGATGCCTTCGAGTTCGGCGCGCTTCTCGGCGCCGGGGCCCACCAGGACGAAGGCGACGTCGCGCCGCCTGACCTTCGCCATCGCTGCGACCATCCCCTCGAGGTTGCGGTTGAGGGACAGCGAGCCGAGGAAGAGGAGGATGCGCGCGGCCGCGGGGATGCCGAGCGCCGTGCGCAGCTCGTCGCCGCGCGCGATCGGCAGCGCCTGGTGCAGATCGGGGCAGTTGAGGATCACGGCCGGCTCGGCGATCCCGTAGCGGCGCGCCATCTCCTGGGCGATCGACGCGTTCACGGTGATCGTGAGGTCGGCCAGCGGCGCGAGCTTCGTCTCGGCGCGCCGGTAGCGTTCGCGGCGCTCCTCGCCGAAGTGGTGCTGCTCCGGATACAGCTCGTGCGCGTCGTAGGCGAGCTTCGCGCCGAGACGCGCGGCGGCCATCGCGGCGGCGGGCAGCACCGGGAGGTCGTGCGCGACGACGACCTGGAACGGACGCTCCGTCGCCAGCAGGTAGTAGTGGTTGGTGAGCCAGTAGAAGTCGCTCCAGTCGCGTTCGCCGTCGGGCACGCGCGGCGGACGGCGACCCTCGGGGATCGCCACCGCCGCGCTCGCATCGACGCGCACGATCTCCACCTCCGGGAAGGCGTCTTCGTCGTGTCGGTCGCCCGGGGTCGGTGCCGGCGCGCCGACGACGCGCACGTTCCAGCCGGCAGCGACGAGGCTGCGTGCCTGCAGGAGCACGCGGCGGTCGATGCGGTCGTCGGGCACGAGCATGACCGCGGTGCGTGGCTCCGGCGTCGTCGATGCCGCCGTGCCGGGGGCGGGCCGCGCCGGCCACAGCCGGCGCAGGCGGTTGCGCAGGCCGCGCAGCGCGTTGACGGCGTACTCCGCGTAGCGCACGCGGCCGAGCCGCGCCGTCATGTCGGCGACAGCCTCGTCACGGATCGCGAGGCGCGCGCCGAGCGAGTCGGCCTCGGCGGCGAGGCGCGTGCGCTCGATCGCGGTCGCGCGGGCGCGTTCGCCGACGGCCGTGAGCTCGCGCTCGAGGTCGGCGATGCGCTGGCGCGCCTCGGAGAGCGCCGCTCCCGTGCCGCCCGCGACGCGGGCGACGACGCCGTCGAGCAGGGCGGCGCGCGCCGCCACGGGACCGGTGTCGCCCGCTGCCGTCGCGAGGTGCGCGCGACGCACGCGCAGGGCATGCATCAGCGCGGCGGGAAGGGGCAGGTCGGCGCCGTACCACGCCGTGCCGACTGCGAGCGCCGGCGTGGCGTCGGACAGGCGCACGAAGCCACCGGTCCCCGGCGCCACGAACTCCTGCGGGATCGCCGGCACGGTGAGCCGGCACTCGCGCAGACGCACGGTGCCTGCGTCCACGCGCACGACCGCGAGCCGTCCGAACGGGCCGGGGGGCGGCACCTCGGCGAGTTCGAGGTCGAACGAGCCTTCGACCGGCACCGAGGTCACGAAGCGGAAGCCGTCCGCGCCGTGGTGCTGGATGCGTAGCGTGGCCTTGCCCTCCGCCTCGCCGCTCACGCGCCAGGTGCCCGCGCCGCGCGCGAAGTGGCCGACCTTCACCTCGGCCACGCCCGCGGCGTCGAGCCGCAGCCCGCGCGCATTCACCTGGGCGCCGGGCGCACAGTAGTACCCACGGTGCCCGGTCGACGGCACGAACGCGCGGCGGAACAGGCTCTCGCCCGCGGTGGTGAATTCGACGGCCATCGGGTCGACGACCCGTTGCAGCACCATCGCACCGGCGCCGATCTTCGCCCAGGGATCGGCCGCACCTTCGCGATGGAAGCAGGCGATCACTTCGGTGCGGCAGCCGACCTGCACACCGTTCTGCACGTCGACGCCGGCGAGCAGCGCGGCGGTCGTCAGCAGCTCGCTCGCCGCTGCGGCGGCCACGGGCCGCGCGCCGCACTCGGCGCACTGCGCCGGGGCCGCGGGCGCGCTGCCGATCACCCGGCGCAGCGCCTCGACCTCGGGGCCGACGTCGTCCCACTCCGCCCCCGACAACACGAAGAGCGCCAGCCGCCAGCCGGCCGGCGTCAGGCGCGCGAGGTCTTCGAGATCGAAGCTGCGCTCGTGCCGGTTGCGGTGCGTCGTCGCGCCGCAGGCGGGACAGGTCTGGCGACCGGCCGCGATGTCCTCGAGGAACGGTACGGTGATCAACACGTGATGCCGCGCCACGCGGAACAGCTCGTCGCGCACGCGCAGGGCCACGTCCGCCGGCAGGTGCTCGACGACATCGTTCGCCATCACGAGATCGAACGCGCCATCGGCGAACGGCAGCGCCTCGAGCCGGCCCTGGCAGCGCGTGCCCGCGAAGTGGCGCAACGCCGCGAGGCTGCCATCGACGCCGGTCAGTGCGACGCGCCCGCGCAGCTCGGCCGACACCAGCCCATTGCCGCAGGCGGCGTCCAGCACCGCCGCCGTGCCGGGCGGCAGCAGGCGCGCGAGGTCGCTCCGCATCTGCACCTGGTACGGCTCGGCCTCGCGATCCCAGAGCGTGGGATCCTCGAAGTACTGCCGCGTCTCGTCAGCCGCCATCTGCATCGTCGTGCGCGGTGCGGCGCCTGCCGACCGGCGGAGGATGGTAGCGGAGATCCTCGACCCGCATCCGGCTCACCGGTGAAAGGTCGCGAGGATGTCGAGGATCGCGGCCGCGGCGTGGCCGTCGCCGTAGATCGGGGTCGCGGGCGGCATGGGCTCGCGCGCCCACAGAAGGCCGGGTGCGAGGTGCTCGGGCTCGGTGCCGACGACGCGATTGGCGCCGGCCTCGACCAGCTCGGTCCACTCGGTCTCGGCGCGCAGGGTCAGACACTTCTTGCCGAACGCGTAGGCCTCCTTCTGCAGGCCGCCGGAGTCGGTGGCGACGAACGCGCACGCATCGAGCGCGCCGAGCATGCGGAAGTACGACAGCGGCTCGCAGGGCCGAAGGCTGCCGTCGAGCCGGAGTCCGATGCGTTCGATCGCCTGCCGCGTGCGCGGGTGCAGCGGCAGCAGCACGGGAATGGGGCAGCACGCCAGTCCGTCCAGCAGCGCGCGCAGGCGCGCGGGGTCGTCGGTGTTCTCCTGGCGGTGGATCGTGCAGAGGGCGAAGGGGCGGGGCAGGTCGGGGCGCACCGCGCGTTCGCGATAGTGCCGCAGCGCGTCGATCATCACGTCGCCGGTGACGTGCACGCCGGCCGTGATCCCCTCGCGCGCGAGCTGGACGCGCGCCGCGTCCGACGAGCAGAAGAGCAGCGACGAGACGTGATCGGTGACGACGCGATTGATCTCCTCGGGCATGCGCCGGTTGAAGCTGCGCAGACCGGCCTCGACGTGCGCCACCGGCACATGCAGCTTGGCGGCGGCGAGCGCGCCGGCGAGCGTCGAGTTGGTGTCGCCGTACACCATCACCACGTCCGGCCGGCGCTGCACGATCTCGCGTTCGAGCGCCTCCAGCATGCGGCCGGTGGCGGCGCCGTGCGATCCGCCGCCCAGACCGAGGTCGACGCACGGCGCCGGGATCTCCATCTCCTCGAAGAACACCCGGCTCATGTCGTGGTCGTAGTGCTGGCCGGTGTGGACCAGCGACTCGCGGATCGGCGCCCCACGCGCGGCGGCGGCGAGGATCGCGCGCGAGAGGACGGCCGCCTTCACGAACTGCGGGCGCGCGCCGACCACGGTGAGGACGTGCAGCGGGCGCGCAGGGACGGGCATCGGCGCGATTTGAGCCGCGCGCCCTGGCGGTTTCCATCGGCGCGGATGTTGGCCTCGCGGCGGCGCGGGTGCTTCACTCCCGGGGCCCTTGGACACTCGCGCCCAGCAGTCCGCCGCAGCACCGCACGTCGCGGTCGTGGTCCTCAACTGGAACGGGCTCGCCGACACGCTCGCGTGTGTGCACAGCCTGCTCGGGCAGACGCATCCGTCGGTGGACGTGTTCGTGGTCGACAACGCGTCGGCGAACGCGGAGGCCGACGCGATCGAGCGCGAGTTCGGCGCGCGCATCCGGCTCGTGCGCAACGCGGCGAACCTCGGCTTCACCGGCGGCAACAACGTGGCGATGCGCACGGCGCTGGACGAGGGGCGTGCGAAGTACGTCGCGCTCCTCAACAACGACGCGGCCGCCGAGCCGGACTGGCTGGCGCGGCTCGTCGCGGTCGCCGAGGCCGAACCCGAGGTGGCGCTGTGCGCGTGCCACATGGTGTTCTGGTCCGACCCGCAGGTAACCGAGAACGCGGGCACGCTGCTGTTGAGCACGGGCGAGGCGATCCCGCGCGGGCGCGGGCGGCCGCGCAGCGGGTTCGCGACTCCGGCGCGCTTGCTGGGCGCCTGTGGCGGGGCGGTGCTGTACCGGGCCGACGTACTGCGAAGGGTCGGCGTGTTCCGCGACGAGTTCTTCGCCAACTTCGAGGACGTCGACCTGTCGCTACGCATGCTGGCGGCAGGCGGCGAGTGCGTGTTCGTGCCGGGCACGTTCGTGCGCCATCGGCTGAACGCCTCGATCGTGAAGGTGCGCGACGACGCCTTCCGCATCCGGTCGGTGCGCAATATGACACTCGCGTACTGGATGAACCTGCCGTGGTCGGTGGTGCTGCTCAACCTCCCGGCGCAGCTCGTGAGCTGGCTGCTCGTGCCACCGCTGGCGCTGCTCGTGGGCCAGTGGGACCTCGCGCGCATCCTGGTGCGCGGACGGCTCGCGGCGCTGCGGATGTGGCGGGACATCGCCCGCGCCCGCCGCGCGCTGGCCCCGCTCCGCCGGGGCAACCCGCTGCGCCTGTGGTGGCGGCAGCGCTCGTTCTTCGCCAGCTACCTGCGCTTCTTCGTCGACGTCGTGGTGCGCCAGCGGCGGCGCTACATGGAGTGAGGGCCGCGCCTGGAAAAGGCCGGGGCCATCGGCTCTAGTCCGCGGGCCCGGCATGAGCGCCCTGACCGCCCCCTACGCCCTGCTGTGGCGGCACCGCCTGTTGCTGCAGCGCACGACGCGCAGCGAGCTGAAGGCCCGCTTCGCCGGGTCGCTGCTGGGGTTCGTGTGGCTGCTCGGCTATCCGGTGCTGCTGCTCGGCGCCTACGCCGGCGTGTTCCTCTACGTCTTCAAGACGAAGCAGGCGGGGTTCGAAGGCCTCGACTACGTGCTGCTCATCTTCTGCGGGCTGATCCCGTTCCTGGGCTTCGCCGAGGGGTTGGGCGTGGGTACGCCGGCGGTCACCGGCAGCGCGAGCCTCATCAAGAACACGCTCTTCCCCATCGAACTCGTGCCGGTGCGCGCGGTGTTCGTGAGCCAGGCGGTGCAAGTGATCGGGTCGGCGCTGTTGCTGCTGGCGGTGATCGCCAACGGCATGTTCACGCCCTGGGCGCTGCTGTTGCCCGTGGTGTGGGTGCTGCAGGTGATGTTCACCATCGGGCTGATCTGGATCGTCAGCAGCGTGAACGTGTACCTGCGCGACCTGCAGCAGATGGTGGCGGTCATCACGCTGTTCCTGATGATGGTCAGTCCGATCGCGTGGCCGGCGCGCGAGCTGACCGGGCCGCTGGCCACGTTCTCGACGTTCAACCCGCTGTGGTACGTGATCGCGTGCCACCAGGACCTGCTGGTGTACGGCCGCGCGCCGGCGCCCGCCGCGTTCCTGGGGCTCGCCGCACTCGGGCTCGGCTTCTTCTCCCTCGGTTCGTGGTTCTTCGGCCGCATGAAGCGCGTGCTGATCGACAACGTGTGACCATGGCCGACCCCGCCATCGACATCGCCGGCGTGAGCAAGCTCTACCGGCTCTATGCCCGGCAGTCGGACAAGATCCTGGACGCGTTCGGGCTCGGGCGGCTCACGTTCTGGCGGCGCGATCGCTACCAGGAGTTCTGGGCGCTGCGCGACTTCGACCTGCGCGTCGCGCGCGGCGAGCGCATCGGCCTGATCGGCCGCAACGGCGCCGGCAAGAGCACCCTGCTCAAGCTCATCGCCGGCAACATCGCGCCCACGCGCGGGCGGGTCGCCGTGCGCGGTCGCGTGCAGGCGCTGCTGGAGCTGGGCACGGGCTTCCATCCGGAGTTCACCGGGCGCGAGAACATCCGCGCGTCGCTCGTCTACCAGGGGCTGTCGGCGCGGGCGATCGCGCAGAAGGAAGACGAGATCGTCGACTTCGCCGAGCTGGGCGATTTCATCGACCAGCCGATCAAGACCTACTCGGCGGGGATGTACGCGCGGCTCGCGTTCTCGACGGCGACGGCGATCGAACCCGAGATCCTCATCATCGACGAGGTGCTCGGCGCGGGGGATGCGTACTTCGCCGGCAAGTGCGTCGATCGCATGAACCGCATCACCGAGGAGTCGGGCGCGACGGTGCTGTTCGTGAGCCACGACCTCGGCAGCGTGCAGCGGCTGTGCACGCGCGCGGTGTGGATCGACCGCGGGCGGATCAAGGCGCAGGGCGAGGTGCTGGAGACGATCAAGGAGTACCAGGCCCTGGTGCGCCGCGACGAGGCCGAGCGCCTGCGCGCGCGCGACCGCAAGGCGCAGGCGACCGGCAGCGGCGTGATCGACGGCGACCACGAGGTGTACGAGACGCGCCTGTTCCGGCTGGTGGCGGCGCCGGGCCGACGCGCGTCGGCGCGCGTGCGGCGGCTGGCGCTGGCGCACGGGAACGAAGAGCTGGGCGCGATCGACGTCGGCGCACCGCTCGACAACGTGGCGAGCCAGCCGTCCTTCCTGATGGACGAGCCGGGACGCACCGAATGGGGTCGCGCGACCAGCGACGCGCAGGGCACGTTCCGCGAGTTCGCGCACCGCGCCAGCGCGACGGGGCACGCGCCGTTCCAGTTTGCGGTGCCGGCGCGGCTCGCGGCAAGCGAGGTCACGCTGGCGGTGACGCTCGACGCGGTGACCGGCGTGGTGCGGGCGGAGGCCTTCGACGGGAACGGCTATCGGACGCTGGCGGAGCTGACGACGGCGGGGCGGCACGAGGTGGCGGTCGGGAGCAGGGCCGAGACGACCCCCGCGCCGGTGCGGCGCGATCGCCGCGAGACGGCGGCACTGCGCATCGAGGCGGTCGAGTTCGTCGCCGGCGGCGGCGACGGCGCCGTCGTGTTCGATACGCAGGACCCGCCCGCCGGCTGCCGCGTCGCGCTCGCGATCGTCGAGCCGCGCGCGGTGTTCGTGGTCGCGCTCAACGTGCTCCGCGAGGACGGCGTGCTGGTCGCGAGCTTCGTCCACCGCTGCACGCTGAGCGAGAGGACCACGGGCCACGTCGACCTGCGCTACACGCTCGACGCCTTGCGGCCCGGGCCGGGGCGCTTCGTGGCGAGCGTCGGCGTGTACCCCGACCTCGATCCCCTCGACAACACGCGCGAACAGACCGCGCTGGCCGTGTGGGATCGCGCGGTGTCCTTCCGGGTCGAGGACGCCATTCACTACCGTCTGCCCCGCGGTATCGTCTCGCCCCCGACGCGCCTGACGGCGACCCTGCGGATGGCTGACGGCGGCGAGCACCCATGCGACTGCAATACCGAGGATTTGATCGAGCCGGCCTGATCGAGTTCGACTGCGACGGCGCGGTCGTGCGCAACCCGTTCGAGCTCGCGCTGCAGGCGACCGTCGGCGGCACCGCGGCCCTCGACTACCTGCGCCCGGCGCCGGACCTGGTGCCGCGGTTGTTCCCGTTGCGCTTCCTGCCGGACCCGCGTGAGGACGCGGCGGCGCGCGCGGCGATGGACTGGCTGCTCGCGCACGAGGTCGCGCTGGGGTCGCGCCCAGACGCCTCGGTGTGGCACTACGACTTCGAATGGAACTTCCGCGGCGAGCCCATCCCGGCGCCGTGGGTGAGCGCGTTCGCGCAGGCCTACGTGGTGTTCGCGGGGCTGTGCTGGTTCCGACACGACGGCGATCCGGCGCATCTGGCGCTCGCCGAGCGCGCGGCGCGCGGGATGTGCGCGCCGATCCGCGACGGTGGCACGGCGCACGAACTCGCGCCGGGTGCGGTCGTGTTCGAGGAGATCCCGGGGGCCCAGCCGACGCACATCTTCAACGCGCACCTCGTGGCGCTGCTCGCGCTGTGCGAACTCGCCGCCGTCAGCAGCGACCGCGCCTTCCACGCCGCGTGGCAGGCGGGGCTGCGCGGCTACGAGGCGCTGGCCGACCAGTTCGACACCGGCTTCTGGAGCACCTACGACTGCGCGCCCGCGGTGGAGGCCGTGTTCCAGCTCTGCCCCGACCGCGACGGCATCGGCGTGGGCAAGGTCACGCTGCGCACGGGCAAGCGGACCGTACGCCTCGACCTCGGCGACGACGCGGTGTTCGCGCCCGGCCCGGTGCGCGCTGCCGGCATCGACTGGGGTCCGATCGTCGCGGACCGCGGGCGCCGCCTGCGCACGCTGCGCCACGGACCGACGCTGCACGCCGAGCCCGTCCCCACCGGCACGCGGCAGAACACCTATCTCTACCTCGGCGACGCGCTCGGGGCCGACGGTGAGCTGCACCTCGAGATCGAAGTCTCCGGTCCTGGTGGCAGCTCGATCGGGCTGGGCATCCGCGCCGCGCCCGAGGGGCTGTGGCGCGAACTGCCGCAGCGCCTCGTCATCGGCAAGGACGGAACGGCGCGCGTGCGGATCGCGCCGCAGGTGCTGCGCACGCCGGTCGGCCTCGCCTACCACCGCTACCACATCCTCCTGCTGCAGGAGCTGGCGCGTGCGTCGGGGCATGCGCCGTTCGCGGCGGCGGCCGAGCGGCTGCTGGCACGCCAGGACGCCTATCGAGCCGAACTGCTGGCGCCGAAGGCGGCGCCGCCGCGACTCACGCGCGTGTACTGGAGTGTGAACTCTGCCTGCGGGCTGGCCTGCAAGATGTGCGACTTCGGCGTCGGCAACCGCGAGGCGAGCCTCTACAAGGCGCTGCGCCCCACCGAGGAGAAGACGGTGCTGGCCGCCGACCTCGTGATCCGCCGCTGCCTGGAGGCGCGCCCCGACCTCGAGGTGGTGCACTTCATCGGCACGGAGCCGCTCTTCCATCCCGACATCCCGCGCATGGTGCGCGAGATCAAGGCGGGCGGGATCAAAGTGATCGTCACCACCAACGGGCTGCGCCTCGACCGCATGCTCGCACCGGTGCTCGCCGCCGGGGTCGATGAGCTGTGGATCTCGATCGACGGTCCGCCGCCGGTGCACGACGAGATCCGCGGGCACGCGGGGCTGTTCGACATCATCGCCAAGGCGCTGCGCGCGGAGCGCGACGCGCTCGCCGCGGCCAAGGCGCGCGGCTTCCGCCTGTGCATCTCCTGCGCGATCTCGCCGCTCAACCACGACGTGCTCGCCGACATGGTGCGCGCCACGGCGGATCTGCCGTTCGATCTGTACTGGCTCACGCACCTCAACTACATCACGCCGGAGATCGCCGCCGCCCACAACGCGCGTCACGGCCAGTACCGCATCGCGCCCTCCACCGTGACCGTCCCGGAGATGGAGACGAGCCGTGTCAACCCGTTCGTGCTCTACCGCGCCCTGCGCGAAGCGGAGCGCGAGGCGATCGCGCTCGGCCGAAGCTTCGAATCGGTGCCGGCGCTCGACTTCCTCGGCGTGATCGAGCACTACGCGCGCCCCGAGCGTCCCGTCGGCAAACCGCACTGCCAGGCGCCGAGTTCGTGCCTGGAGATCGCCAGCGACGGCTCGGCCTCCGTGATGGCGCGCTGCTACCAGATGGCTCTCGGCAACATCCACCGCCAGCCGCTGCGCGAGATCTTCGCCGGCGGTGCGCTGTCCGGGTTCCGCGCGTTCCTGGCGCAGGAAGGCATCCAGCCGCCCTGCCTGCGCTGCTGCGGGATCATGTGAACGCGGGAGTCACGGCCTGGGGCCCAATCTAAGGGAGGGTGAGCCTGAAGGCAGTCAGCCCGCGTTCGCCGTTCGCGCTGAGCAGGAAGGTGCTCCCGCCGTTGGCCAGCACTGCCAGACCCCGTGCCTCGCCCACACGCTTCCGCAGCCGCAAGGTCACCGACGCGGGCGTCGCCACGTCCAACACGTCGACGCCCGCGCCACTACCGAGCATCGCATGGTGTCCTTGCACGATGAGCGGCACGGTGCTCGTGTAGCCCACGGGGTTGGCATCGCGAACCCAGGTGCCGAGCAGGCGGATCCGCGCAGGGTCGTTCACGTCCAGGATGGTGAGTCCGGTCGTGGTCGCGACGTAGGCAACCCCGCCGGTCACGACCACGTCGCCGGCGTAGCCATCGACCAGGCGATCGGCAACCGAACGCGGCGCGGCTGGCATGGCGATGTCGAACACCGAGAGCCGTACGAAGTCACCGTACATCGTCACATAGGCGAACCCGGCATCGAGGGCGATGCCACGGCCTGGAACCGCAAGCGCGCGCGTGGCGATGGTGGTGGGGTTGGCCTCGTCAGTGAGGTCGACGACCCACAGCCCGCCACGCGGCGCACGGTCATAGCGCAGCGACGTGCCGGTAACCACGAAGGCCAGCCCCTGACGCACGGCCAGCGCCATGGCACCCTGATCGACGTCGCCGCACCGCCACGAACCCAGGAGCCGGGGGACGTCGGTGCTGATGTCGAGCACGTCGAGGCTACCGGCACGGATGGCGTAGGCGCGGTTGCCCGCCGTTGCGATCTGGTGGGCGGCGCCCGCGAGCATGCCCAGGGCGCGCAGGCTACCGTCGATCGCAATTCGAGCCGTCACGACCCCGGTGGCGGTGGCGAGGCACAGCCGATCTCCGACTGGCGCGACGCGGCGCACGTGACCAACGATGTCGGCGATGACTGCGGCCTGAGGGTCTTGCACCGGGACGAGCCCAAGGCCGGACGGAAGCAGACCAAGTTCGGTCCCGGGGAGCCCCCGCCAGCCGATCAGGTCGAGCCAACGGGCCGGCCCCGGCACGGACACGGGCGGACCTGGCGTCCGGGGATTGGTCAGGTCGCTCCACTGGAACCCCTGGAACGTCTGGTTGGGCGACGCGAACAGCTTGGTGCCGTCGGTCCCGAGTTCGCCAACGCTGAGGGGCCATGACTGCCGCGCCACTTCGACCGGCAGCTCGGGCCGCGACAGGTCGAGGATCGAGACCAACACCCCGCCGCCGCCGACGTAGGCATGCGGCGGATTGACCGCAACGCTGCGCCAACAGGCGCAGGCCGACATCCCCGGCACCGGGATCGCGGTCCCGATCACTGGCAGTTGGCGGAGGTCCATGACCCAGACGTCGAGGCCGACGGCCACAAGCAGGTCGCCGGCGATCGCAATCCTGTGCGCTCCCGTCGTGGCGTTGATCCGCTGCACGCTTCCCGGTGATGCAGGGATGCGGACGTCGACAAACGCGAGGGCGCCGTCCGTGCCGAAGACGAAGCCGCCACGGGCGGCTTGTGGGGAGAAGGCGATGTAGGTGCGGAAGCCGAGGAGCATCGGTGTCGCCGGGTTCGTCGCGTCGACGATGGCGAGACCGTGGCGCTCATTGGGGTCGGCGACGGTCGGGTCACTCAGCCCTGCGTAGACGACGTTGCCATCCCAGACCACCGCACTGGCCGGCATCGGCAACTCCGTGGAACCACGGCGCACGAGGCCCCCGCCCACGACTTCATACACGACGAGCGCGCCGCCTTCGCTGACCGCCAGCAGGTTGCCGGCGGTTGCGCCGCCCTCAATCGCCCCGCCGACGTGGCCGACAGGCGCCAGTCCGACCACTGGCGGCAGCCCTGCGCCTGGGGATCGCCCGTGGCAAGCGACGAGCGCGCAGGCGGCCAACGCTGCGAGCAGGACTTGCGGCCATGCGGGAAGGCGACTCATGCGGCTGAGATGCTACCCGGGTTGCTTCGCGTGGCACGGCCGCCCGGCTGCCTGGCACCGCAGCAGCGCCATGCGTGAACGCCGACGCTCGGAGACCGTCACGCCACCCGCGCGACCCGCAACGCGACTTCGCGCGCAAGCCGCACCAAGCCACGCCCCAGCGGCCCGAGCCGCGCCAGCATCCGGAACACCCGCACCGCCGGATCGCGGAACAACCGCGGCGCCGCCTCGCGCAGGAAGGTGAGCTTCTCCTGCGCCGAAGCCGGATCGCGCGCGAGCAGGTCTTCGCCGGCGTCCTGCAGGAGCGCGTTGCGCAGCGCGAGCGGGGGCGCGTCGGCGGGCAGCCAACCGCGGCTGGCGCCGACCATCGCCGCCTCGGTGAGCACGATCAGCTCCTCGCGATAGCGGCGCAGGTTGCGCACGGCCTCCTTCGTCGCGGCGCCGACGTGGCGGCGGTAGCGCAGCAACGGCGCGTGCACGCCGAGCGGCAGGTGGCCGGCGAGCACCATGCGGAACCACAGCTCCCAGTCGGTGGCGAAGCGGAGGTCGGTGCGGAAGCCGCCGACGGCGCGGAAGGCCTCGGTGCGGAAGAGCACGGAGGGGCACACGACGTAATTGCCGCCGAAGAGCAGGCGGAAGTGGTCGCCGGGATCGTGGCTCGGTGCGCGCTGCCAGAAGCGTTCCTTGAAGCGCTCGGCGGGCGCGTCGAACTCGGCGCCGGTCGCGTCGATGGCACGCGCGCGGCAGTGGGCGAAGCCGGCGGCGGGGGCCTTCTCGAGCGCCGCGAGCATCTCCGCCAGGTAGGTGGGCTCGTACACGTCGTCCTGGTGCGCGAGGCAGAAGAACGGCGTGCGCACGAGACTGGCGCAGTGGTTGAAGTTGGCGGCGAGCCCGAGCGGCGGGTCGTTGCGATGCAGGGTCAGGCGCGATCCCGCGACAGCGCTCGCAACCTCCGGCGACCCGTCGGTCGAGCCGTCGTCGACGAGCAGGAGCGCGAAGTCCTGCCGGGTCTGCCCGAGCAGCGACTCCAGCAGCGGCCGCAGGTTGGGACCGGCGTTGCGGCACGGGATTGCGAAGGTGGCGGCCGGCTCGGTCATCGACGGTCGGGCGGAGGGTAGCCCGGCGCCGACGCGGCGCGATAGATCCGATGGGGCCGGAATCGGCGGGCGGCGACCCGGCCCGCGAAAAAAAGATGCAGCTCCGCTCAAGTCCGACGCGCGCGCGGCCGATCTACCGTCGCCGGCTTTCCGAGCCGGCACGTTCTTTCACGTGCGTTCGCTTCACGACAAAGGCAAACCCATCGAAAGGTGGGGACGCAAAGCCAAGGGCCTGGACGCCCCCCCGTCCTGGCAGCCGGTTCCCGAACAGAAGCGAGGTCAGCCAACCACGGTCCGAGCGACCAGAGCTGCCCGCCTACTCGAACGAGCCTGGGAACCCTGCGCCACCCGCGGCCAAGTTGCGTCTGCCGATCCCCTCGACCGCAGACCACACCACTGACCACCATGGCTCGTTCCGCCGCCGTCCGTTCCTCCGCCCGCGCCACGTCCACCGTCGTCCTCGAGCGCCCCGCCGCGCTCACGCCCGTCCCGGCGAAGCCGGCTCAGGCTGGCGGCGCAACCCCCCGCCCGGCATCCTCCCGCATCGTGGAGGACGTGCCCGAAGCGATCTGGCTCACCTACAAGAAGACGCGGGACCAGAACATCCGGAACTCGATCATCGAGCGCCACATGCCGCTCGTGAAGGTCATCGCCGAGCGCCTCCTGCAGACGCTGCCGAAGTCCATCGAGCTGGACGACCTGACCTCGGCCGGCACCTTCGGCCTGATGGACGCGATCGACGGCTTCGACGTGTCGCGCGGCATCAAGTTCAAGACCTACTGCACCACGCGCATCCGCGGCTCGATCCTCGACGAGCTGCGCTCGCAGGACTGGGTGCCGCGCCTCGTGCGCCTGAAGGCGCACCGCCTCGAGCGCGCCCTGCGCCAGCTCGAGGGCGAACTCGGACGCACGCCCAACACCTTCGAGCTGTCGGAGGCCATGAACCTCACGATCGCCGAGCTGCAGGCCACGGAGGCCGAGGCGTCGGCGAAGACCATCTTCTCCCTCTCGGACAAGTGGGACGACTCCGACGAGGACAAGGAGATGGAGAAGGTCGAGATCCTCGCCGACAAGAAGGGCCAGGATCCGGCGCTGCTCGTCAACCAGCGCGACATGCTGGACGCGATCACGCAGACGCTCACCAAGAAGGAGCGGCTGATCGTGATCATGTACTACTACGAGGGCCTGACCATGCGCGAGATCGGCGAGGTCATGGAGCTGACCGAGTCGCGCGTGTGCCAGATCCACAGCAACGTGATGGCGCGTCTGAAGACGCAGCTCGATCAGGTCCAGTTGACGCAGAACTGAGCGCCGCCGGCGTCAAACGATGTCCGGATCGCGCGCCGTCGCCGTGCATTGGAGCCCGCCCGTGCTGGCGCCCGACCGGGTCGCGGAGCTGGCGCGCTGGCGACGGGGTGAGGTCACCGACGCCGCGATCCTCGGCCCCTCGCTGCACGGCACGCACCCGGAGAGCGACGTGCACGTGGCGACCCTGGCGAGACACGGCGAGTCCCTCTGCTCCGCCGTGGTGCGCGACGTGCGCGGGGTGTCGCGCCTCGGCGCCGTGGCGCTGACCCTCGTCGGGTCGCTCACGACCCGACCCGAGCATCGCGGGCGTGGGCTGGCGAGCGAATTGCTCGAGGCCATCGTCACCCGCGCCGCGTGCGCACACCGCGACGCGGTCTGGGCCTGGGCGGCGCCGCGTGCGCTCTTCGAGCGGGCCGGCTTCTTCCCGGCCGGCGCACAGCTCGAGTTCCCCCTCGGACCCGACCGCGGGATCTTCGCCGCCGGGATCCGCCCCGCGGAGGCGCGCGACCTGGTGGCGCTGGCCGACCGCCACGCGCAGAAGCCGCTCCGCGTCGATCGCCCGCTCGCCGACGTCGCCCTCGCGTTCGCGCGCTCCGGTGCGCGGACCTACGTGCTCGATCGCCATCGACAGGCCGTCGCCTATGCCTGCCTCACCACGCCGCCCGCGGGCCCCCCGCGCTGGATCGAGTTCGGCGGCTCGGACGAAGACGTGAACGTGCTCGTGCGAGGCGCCACGGAGGCTCTCGATCTCATCGGCGCCCGCGTGGTGGTGCCCCCCTACCGGGACGCGCTGGTGCGGCTGCTGGCGCCGGCGACCGAGGCGGTGGACCGCCAGCCAGTGGGCCTCCGCTGTGCCCTGACCGCGGAGGGTCGGGCCGAGACGTTCCTCGATCCCCTGGACGCGCTCTGATCGGCGTGGCCGATCCTTCGCGTTTGGCGGGAAAGAACGGCGCGCCTAGAGTGTTGCGCCCTCTTTCGGCCCCGCCACACGCACATGCACATCGTCGTCTGCGTCAAACGAGTCCCCGCGACCGACTCCAAGATCAAGATCGGAGCCGATGGTCGATCCATCGACCCGGCGGGCGTCGAGTATGTCCTCAACCCGTATGACGAGTTCGCGGTCGAAGAGGCGCTGAAGACCAAGGACGCGCTGGGCACGGGATCGGTGACGGTGGTGACCCTCGGCACCAGCGACGCGCAGAAGGAACTGCGCACGTGCCTCGCGATGGGCGCCGACAAGGCCGTGCTGCTGCGCGACGGCGGCGTGAAGCACGACGCGTTCAGCACCGCGGCCGCGCTGGCCGCCTACGTGAAGACCATCCCGCACGACGTCGTGTTCGTCGGCAAGCAGTCGGTCGACAGCGACGACAGCCAGGTCGGGCCGCGCCTCGCGGCGATGCTCGGGATCGCGTCGATCACGGAGGTGGCGAAGCTCACGCTGCAGGACGGGACGTTCACGGCGGAGCGCGACATCGAGGGCGCGCGCGAGGTCGTGCGCTGCAAGGCGCCCGCGGTGATCACGACGCAGAAGGGCCTCAACGAGCCGCGCTACGCGAGCCTCAAGGGCATCATGGCCGCCAAGAAGAAGCCGCTGGAGGAGATCGACGCGCAGAAGACCACGCCCGCCACCGAGGTGGCGTCGCTGTCGCTGCCGCCCGAGCGTCCGGCGGGCAAGATCCTCCCCGATGTCGCCGCCCTCGTCGCGGCCCTGAAGAACGAAGCGAAGGTGCTGTGACCATGTCGAACGTCGTCGTCATCGCGGAGGCTCGCAACGGCAAGCTGAAGCGCTCGTCGCTCGAGGCGGCCACCGCCGCCGTCGAACTGGCCGGCAAGGCCGGCGGTGAGGCAGTGGCCGTGATCGTGGGCAGCAACCTCGCTGCGGCCCTCGACGAGCTGAAGACCTGCGGCACCAAGCGCGTGCTCGCGGTCGAGTCGCCGGCGCTCGCCGCGTTCAGCAGCGACGGCTGGGTGAAGGCCCTGCGCGGCGCGCTGGGCAAGCTCGACGCCGCTGCGATCCTCATGTCGCACTCCGCCATGGCCAAGGAGGTCATGCCGCGCCTCGCCGCCGAGCTGAACACTGGGCTCGTCAGCGACGCGACCGCACTGCACTTCGAGGGTGGCAAGTTCGGCGCCACCAAGCCGGTGTACGCGGGCAAGGCGTACCTGAAGGCGACGGCGACGGCGAAGCCCTTCCTGGCGACGCTGCGCGCCAACAACTTCCCGGCGAAGGCGGGCGCCGCGCCGGCGGCGATCGAAAAGGTGCCCGCGACCTTCGGTGCCGACCAGCTCAAGGCCGTGGTGGCCGAAGTCGTGGCCGCCGCCAGCGAGCGCGTCCCGCTCCAGGAGGCCAAGGTCGTGGTCGCCGGTGGCCGCGGGCTCAAGGCGGCGGAGCACTTCCACCTCGTCGAGGAACTCGCGGCGGCGTTCGGCCCCGGCAAGGCCGCGGTGGGTGCGTCGCGCGCGATCGTCGACGCCGGGTGGCGGCCGCACCGCGAACAGGTTGGCCAGACCGGCAAGGTCGTGGCACCGACGCTCTACATCGCGTGCGGCATCAGCGGCGCGATCCAACACCTCGCTGGCATGCGCACTTCGCGCTACATCGTCGCGATCAACAAGGACCCCGAGGCGCCGATCTTCAAGGTTGCGGACTACGGCATCGTCGGAGACGTCTTCGAGGTGCTGCCGGCGCTGACTGCCGCCATCAAGGCCACCGCCAGCCACTGACGCGGGGCTGCCGGGGTAGGTCGGGATGTCGGGGCTGTCGCGCGTTTGTCTTTTCGCCCCTCCCCACCTTCCGGCGGCGACCCGGGAAGCGTTAGCTCCGGGCCTTCCGCTTCGCCCACGATGATCCGCCGCGTCCTCCTCACCGCCGTGCTCGCCGGATTCGCTGCGGCGAGTCCGTGCCAGCGCCCGGACCGGACGGGACAGGACACGCCGCGGATGCGGCCAACCGACCCGCCCCCCACGGCCGCCGAGGTCGAGAGTGCGCTGAAGGAACTGAAGAAGAGCCGGCGCGCGGGCGATCGGAACAAGCACCTGACCGTGGTGCTGCGCAGCGACAGCGCCGAAGGTCGACGCTACGTGTCGAACATGCTGCGCGGGGCCTTCGACGGCCAGAAGCGCAACGTGATCACGATGATGGGCGAGAACTCGCCGCCCTCGTGGTGGGAGCTTCCCCTCGAGCACCTGGACAGCCGCGACGACGATGTCCGGGCCGCGGCCGCAGGTGCCCTCGCGCGGTTTGCCGAGCCCAAGGCGACGCGACCGATCCGCACGCGCCTCGCGCGCGAGAAGGTCGATGCGGTGCGCGCCGCGCTCGTCCTGGCGCTCGCCGCGAGCGGCGCCGGCGACGACGCGGTTGCCGCCGAACTCGACAAGCTCAGCGAGAACCAAAAGACCCCGGAGATCGTGCGCGCGCACGCGGTGCTCGGCGCGGGCAAGCTCACCGACGACGAGGTCGCGTTGCGGATCGTGCGCCGTGCGCTCGGCGACGGATCTGCGAAGGTGCGCGCCTCGGCGGCCTCGGCCGCCGCGGACAAGAAGCTGACCAAGGCCGTGCCCGACCTGCGCACCGCTGCCGAACTCGAGGCCGATCCGGAGACCAGACGCTTCCTGCAGGCGGCCGTGCGCGCCATCGAGAGCGGCGACTCGCGCGCGTTCGATGCGATCCGTCGCCGGCTGGAGCAGCGCGACGCGCGCGCGCGCGGGGGGGACGCCACCCCACCCGGCGGCGAGACCGGCCGCGGGCGCTGACGCCCGGCGGCCCGATCAGCGCGCGCCGAACACGCCGGTGCCCACGCGCACCATCGTCGAGCCAGCCGCCACCGCCGCGTCCAGATCGTCGGTCATCCCCATGCTGAGGGTC
>CAYQMF010000050.1:0-41413 GCA_964418595.1 uncultured candidatus Brocadiaceae bacterium | reverse complement strand
CTCGATCTCTATCCGGCCACCGCTTCAGCTACCCACACGAAAGCCTGATGCGCCAGATCGCGCCGCTCAGTACCAGAGCGCAGGGCTCGCCGTCAAGGTGCAACATCAACAACAGCAAGGCTCGAGGCGCGTGCCTCGGATGGTGCGGCGAACTCGGGCTTCGGCTCTCCCATCATCGGGCGCGCGCTCGTTCCGGACGGCCTGACGCTGCTTGCGCGGCGGGCTGCCCGTGTGCCGAATCGCGACCCAAGTATGGCTTCTTTCCACTGCACGATCGTATGGGTTCACGAGACGCCGGGGCTGTTTCCCCGAAGAGTCGACGGGTGCACCGGGGCTCCTAACGTCCGCACCTCGACACCCGGCTCGGCAGGACCGAAGAGCAGAGGCGCAATGGCCTTGTTGGTCCTGATGATCAACCACCCTCGCATACATCGCGCAGGCGCTCCACCGCCACCGCGGCGAGAGCTGGTGCGTCTCGTGCCCGCGCCGCGATCAATCGCGTGGCGAGCTCCGCCGGCAGGCAGGCCCCGAACTTCAACTCCGTGAGCTGCTGAGCAGACACGGGCACCGACACGTCGCGAGCCCCAACCTCGTCCAGGCGGCGGCGCACCTCCTCTCCGCCAACGCCGGCGCGGAGCGGGATCGCCAGGTTGTCCCGGACCTGCGATGTCGACACGAGATCACCCAGGGCCGCGGCCAGCGCGGCGTTGGCCCGGAGGCCGGCGAAGGTCCACCAACGGGGATCGCCCTCGGTGCCACGGACACAGGCAGTGCTCTCGTCGTCGACCCAGGCGAACGCAGCCCGCAGTTCGTCCAGCTTCTCGCGGGCACGTTGGGAGGGCACTCCGGGCAGATCCGCACCGGCAAGTACCTTGCGGATAGCTCGCGCCAGCTCGAAGTGCATGAGCCGGCTGCCGCCGCACCAACGGGAGCGGCCGCCCGCAGGCGCGGCCTCGACGTACGCACGGCGATGACCCCAGTCGAGGCTGCGCACTGTCCAGCTCCGGCCTCCCAGGAGCAGCGTGATGGGCTCGCCCTCGCGCGACAGAAAGCTCGTCTCGTGCACGAGTCCGAGTTCGGTGCGGCCATGCAGCACGGTGAAGAGTGGCGGGCTCGTGAAGATGGAGTACAGCTCGAGGAAGTTCTTGTAGCCGAACGCCTTCTCGCCGGCGGCGCCGAACCAGAGCCGGCCCTGGTCCTCGTGCAGGATGCCGGTGGCCAGCATGTAGGCGATGATCGCCTCGGGCTCGTCGGTCATCGTCGCGAAGCAAGGGAGCGCGCCGATCCAGTCGCGCCACTCGTCGCGGCGCAGTCCGCCGGTCTGCAGAGCCAGCGCCATCACCTGCTGCGCGAACAGGTGGTAGGGCCGCGGCGGCGGCTCGATGGGTTCGACGTAGCCTCGCGACCACAGGTCCAGAAGCCCAGCGGCGCGGAGGAACGCGTTGTCGCTCGTAGTCAGGAACAGGCAGTTCCGCGTCGTGCCCGGGCGCCGGCCCGTGCGGCCGAGGCGCTGCAGGAACGACGCGACCGTGCCGGGAGCGTCCACCTGGATCACGCGGTCCAGGTCCCCCACGTCGATGCCCAGCTCAAGGGTGCTGGTGGCAACGATCACACAGTCGGAACCCTGGGTGAAGGCGGCCTCGGCCTGCCGGCGCTCGTCGAGACTGACCGACGAGTGGCTGACGAAGGTCTGCACGCCGCGGCTGCGCAGGCCTGCCGAGAGCTGCTCCACGCGCGCGCGGCTGTCTACGAATACGAGCCGCTTCTCGCCGCGGTGCAGCCGGCTGATCACGGTGGCCGTGTTGTCGAGCGTCTCCACGTGGTCGAGGCGCACTTCGGGCTGCGGTGCTCCGACGGCGACCGGCGCGACGACGCGCCGCGCGCCGCCCGCATGCGCCGCCAGCCACTCGAGGAGGTCCTCGGGGTTGCCGACGGTCGCGGACAAGCCGATGCGCTGGACCTGCCGCCCCGCGAGCTTGGCCACGCGCTCGACGACCGCCAGCAGGTGCCAGCCCCGGTCGTCGCCGGCGAACGCGTGCAGCTCGTCGACGATCACCGCCCGCACGCCGGCGAACACTTGCTTCGGGTCCGCTCGCTTGCTCGTGAGCATGACCTCCAGCGACTCCGGGGTCGTGAGCAACACGTCGCTCGGCTCGCGCCGCACGGCCTCCTTGTCGCGATCGCTCACGTCGCCGTGCCAGAGCGCGACACTGCGCCCGACCCACGACCCGTAGGCCTGCAGCCGCGCGTGCAGGTTGTTGAGGAGCGCCTTGATCGGGCAGAGGTAAAGCACCGAGAGCCCGCGCCACTCCTCCTGCAGCATGCGCGACAGCACGGGGAAGAACGCCGCCTCGGTCTTGCCGCCGGCGGTCGGCGCAAGCATCAGCGCATGCTCCCCCCTGAGCACCGGCTCGATCGCCGCCTCCTGCAGCGGCCGGAGCTGCCGCCAGCCCAGCGAGTTGACGATGTGGTGTTGCAGGGCCGGATGCAGGAGGTCGAAGGCGTCGCTCACGGCCGCTAGGACAACTCGATGTCGTCAGGGTCCACCGCGCCGCGCGCCGCGCGCTCGGTCGCGGTCAGCTCGCTCTCGCTCAGGTCGAGCTTGGCGTTCACGATCGGATCGAAGTCCTCGAACTGGTCGACCTTGTCGAGGATCTCGACCACGAGCTTCTTCAGGAAGATGCGCGGCGCGACGCCGACCTTGCCCCCGAGCTGGCCGGTGACGGTCGCGGCCAACCGGTCGAGGCAGCGGTCATCCGCCTTGGTCCGGATCCGCGCGCCCGACGGACAACCCTCGGCGAACAGGTCCCGCACCTTTCGCCCGACCTGAGCCAGCAGCCCGAGGTCGAAACCCGGCAGGCGCACCTGCGGCGCGCGCGGGTTGTCGAAGCGCGCCTCGCCCCCGAAGTCGACGTGCAGGCGCTGCGCCAGGGGCGGCAACCGCTGCACGCCCTGCGGCCCGTCGTAGAACGCCGCCGTCCCCGTGATCACGACGTAGAGGCCAGGGAAGCGGCCGCTGTCGATCTCGTCGATGAGCTGACGCAGGGCGTTGAGGCTCTTCTCCCGCACGTCCCCGCGCACGCGCTGCAGGGTCTCGACTTCGTCGAGCACGAACACCAACCCCGGGCGCCCAGAGTCCCGCAGCATCACCAGCAACCCCTGCAGGAAGCTGAGCGCCCCGAAGTGGTCGACGTCGCCCTTGATCATGGCGCGCCGCTTCACCTCGGCGCCGACGTTGGGCTGGCCGCCGAGCCAGGCCAGCAAGCCGCTCGCGATGCCACTCTCACCGGCCACGGCCGCCTGTCGATACGCGCGCAGCGCCGCCGCGAACGACGGGGCCGTGCGCGTGATCGCGGCCAACCGCCGCTCCATCAGATCGGTCACGCGCAGGTTCAACGCCGCGGTGTCGTTCTCGTCGACGCCGCCCTCCGCCAGCACGTCCTGCTCAAGGGTGAAGAACCAACCCTCGACGATCGACTGCCACGCTCCGGCCGGCGTGTCGCTGGTGCGCAGACGCTCGATCAACCGGCGGTACACCGTCTCCAGCCGGTGCAGCGGTGTCTCCGTCTCCGACACCTGCACTTCGGCGGCAGCGAACCCCTTCGCCAACGCGCGCTCCTGCATCCAGCGCGCGAAGAAGGTCTTGCCGCTCCCATACTCCCCGCGCACCGCCTTGAACGCCGCGCCGCCGCGCTGCACACCGGCCAGCTCTTCGTCGAACGCGCGCTCGAACCGGTCCAGCCCCACGGCCAGCGCGTCGAGGCTGCGCTGCGGCACGGTGCCGCGCCGGAGGGCATCGAGGATCTCGCCGCGGCGTTGCGGGCTCACGCTCATGAGCGCTTCTCCTGGTCGAGGCCGAACTGCAACCGCAGCGTGTCCCAGTTGACCCGCACGGTGCTGGACTCCGCGTCGAGCTCGAGCCCCTCCGAGCCATCGATGTTCAACACGCGCCGCGCGGCGACCACCATGCCTTGGACGCGCACGCGCGCGAGGTTGAGTCGGCTGGCGAGCGCATCCACGGTCATGCCGTCCCCGCGCTCGGCCAACGCCTGCAGGATCGTCGCCAGCTTGTCGTCGCCCGGATAGCCGCGCTTGTGCAGTTCCCGCTGCGCCACGAACAGCGGCGAGAGCAACAACGTCTGGACCCAGCTCTCCTTCTGGCCGGCGAACGGCAGCACCGCCGTCGGCTTGCGCCGCGCGGCGACCTTGCGCGACCGCTCCTGCACGGGGATGGGAGCTCCCGCGGTCTCCCACCAAGGCGGAAGGCACACCGGCGTCGGGGCGTACCCGTCCGGCCCGTCGCTGCCCGAACGCACGAACACAGCGATGGGCACGAGGACCTCCTGCGGTGCGATCCCACCGTGGTAGCCGTTCTGCTTGGAGGGCGAGTAGCGCAGCGACTCGGTCCACGGCAGCACGACCTCACCCTTGTCGAAGCACACGCGCGGTCCGCGCACGAGGACCTCGCCCTCCCGCACCGCCTCGTTGCCCGGGCTCCGATGCCGCGTGCCGCCCGCAGCCTCGACGAACGTCCCGTCGTGCTCGCGCACGTGCCCGTGATCGCTCGTGACCACCACCGTGCGGCCACTGGTGGCAGCATGGTCGAGGAGCGCGACGAGCGCCTTGACCCGCTCGACATCCCACGGCGCAGCGTCCTGGTCGCCCTTGCCGAGCCAGTCGTCGATGGCGTTCAACACGACGCCCACGATCCGCGTCCGGCCGAGGACCTTCTGCGCCACGGCGTCGTCGACGCCCACGCGATCGCCGGAGAGCGAGTTCTTGTGGAAGAGCACCGGCTTGTCGGCGCCGTGACGCAGGGCGGGGTGACCCGCGAACCCGCGGACCTCTGCGTCCTGCCCGCCGCGCTGGATCTCGCCCGTCAGCAGGCTGGTCCGCGACACCTCCGTCACCGTCGGCAGCACCGCCACGCCGAGCCGACGCAGGCCGCGATCGTCCCCCGCATCGGGTCCGACCTCCGTCCATCCGAGGCGCGGCAGACTCTCCGCCAGCTCGTGGAAGATCGACAGGCTCATGCCATCGAGCACGAGCAGGAGAACGGGGCCTTGCGCGACGAGCGGCCCGACGACGTGCTCCAGCACGGCCTCCAGTGGGATGAGGTCGTCGCTAGCGGTGGGCGCGGCGCTCCACTCCGCGCAGAGCCGGCCGAAGCGCTCGTTCTCCTTCTCGCGCCGCGGCAGCACCTTGCCCCACAACGCGCGCAACGCCTGCTGCAGCGCGGCATCCGGATGACCCAACGCCGTCTGCTCGCGCGCCCAGTCGACGAAGCACCCGTCCGTCGCGTAATGCAGCGCCGCATCACGGAAACTGCGCGGCGCGGCCTCGGCGGTGGGCTCCACGCGCAGCCAACGCAGCAGGCGGACCGCCATCGTCACCGCGGTTGCCACGAACCGGCCGCGCTCGACCGCCGCCAGCGCATGGTCGATCACGCCCTGGGCGGCACGCTCGACGGCGGCGAGGTCCTGGCTGCTGCTGCGCAGCGCGTCGTCGAGGGCCTCGGCAAACGTGCGCTCGCGCTGCCGCAGGCCCGCCAGGAGGAATCGGCTCTTCCCGGCCAAGGCTTCGACTTTCAACGTGGCGAGCAACGCATCGGCGGCGTCCAGCACCGGCCGACAGCGCGCGAAGTCGGCCGGTGTCAGGCTCGGCTGCAGCAGGTCTTCGGCGGCCTGCGCCCACGGTCGCAGTTCCTGCTCGTCGAGATGACGATCGCCGACGAAGCGCTCTGCGCGCGCGAGGCCGACGCGCTCCTGATCTCCGAGGCCGATCGCATCACCCTTGAGCGCACCCAGGACCAGACCGAGCGGCCACGCACGCTCACGATGTCCCGCCTGCACGCAGTCGAGGATCGCCCCGCCAGCCTTGCCCGCCGTCTCCACCACCCACTGCCGCACTGTCGTGCGCAGGCCCGCGGCCCGATCCTCGAACCCGGTCGCCTCCGAGCTGTTGGCCCATTCCAGCAGGTCCCGCAGGTCGGGCCGCCCGTGCCGCAAGCCGAGGCCGCGCAGGATCACGTCCCGGACCGTGTCGAGATCCAGCACCCGACCCGCCAGGGCCGGTCGCGGTCCTGGCGCGGCCAGAAGCGCGTCGAGCAACCAGGGCTCCAACGGCACGTCGGGGCGGATCTGGCCCACCTGGAACAGGTCGCGCACGGTCTGCCACGGATCGATCGGCTGGAACTCGTTGCGGAACACGCGCGCCCGCACGTCCGCCCCGAGGTCCTGCGGCGAACAGTCGGTCACGATCACGAGGCGCGGCCCGTCGGCGGGCACGCCGTCCATCTGCTCCCGCACCGCCAGCGGCGACGCGCAGAACACGACGCGGAACGAATCGCCCTCCACGCTGACCTCGCCCGGCCCCACGTAGCCATCCCCGAGCACACCGATGCAGCGCTTGCTGGTGCCGTCCCGCTCCAGCCGTGTGCGGATGGTCGTGAGCCGCGCCCGGAGCACCGCCTCGGTCAGGCTCATCCGCGCGCGTCCTCCTCCTCGATGCGCCACTGGATGACGGCGCGGCGACGACCACCCTCGAGTTGCTTCGCAATCGTGTCCAGGAGCGCACGCACGTCGCTGGCGGACAGGTCCTGGCGCTCGTCAGACGCGACGACCTTGCGCCCTGGTTGGACGGGCGGCGGCGGCGGGGCGGGAGGACCGGGCGGCGGAGTCGGCAGCCCCCCCGCGACAGCCTTGCGAGTCAGGGCGTTCGCTTCGGCCTCGATCGCGCGCAACGCGGGGGGAAGCGCCTGCGCCTGATCGTCGTGCGCCAACACCTCCCGCAACCGCTGCCGCAGCGCACCGGCCGCGTCGGCGTGTGGCGCCGGAAGACTCCAAGCGGTCTCCAGCACGTCCCATCGGGTCTCGCGCAACGCCTGCCGCACGGCCTCGACTTGCTTGAGGCTCGTGCCGACCACATTCCAAGGCGACGGGGCTGTCGCCGTCGCCAGGCGCTCGACGAACAGATCATCCTTCGCCTGCTCCAGCGCGTCGCCGAGCACGACGACCGCCTGCGCGGTCCGCCACCGAGCGGCGCTGTCGGGAGCGATCCCCTCGGCCTTGAGGCGCGCGTGCAGCTCCTTCGTGAGCTGCCGGCACGCCGGCAGGTGAGCCGCCAGTCCCGCCCTCACCAGCCCGATCAACTCTCCGACGTTGGTGGCCCCGAGCAACGACGTGACGTGAACGCCGAACACGTGATCCGCCCGCGTGCGCGCCTCCTGCCAGTGGGCCTCGCTCGGCAGCGGCTGGTCGCGCAACTCCAGCTCGTCGTCCACACGATCCAGCGACACGCTCACCCCGCCGCCGTGGTGGAAGAAGCGCCGGTTGGTCTGCTCGGCGTAGGCGAGGATCAAGAAGTTCTGCACGTCCCGCGGCAGCCCGCGCGGGTTCGGCCGGTCGGTCCAGCTCCGTAGCCGCGCCACTGTGATCGGCTCATCCTTCTGCTGGGCGGCATAGCGCTCGAAGAGCGTGCGCCAGGTGTCGCTCAGCACCAGCGCGTCCTCGCCCATGGTGCCGAGCTTGAGCGGCTCCACGACCTCGCGCACCTCGCGCCGCCGCTCCTTGTCGACGACGACGCGGTGCATCTCGTCGCGAGCCGCCTGCTGCACCCACTCCAGCACCCGCTTGAGCAAGCCCCCCTTGATGTCGACGTTGAACTGCGGGTGGTCGGGGAACTGCAGCTCGAACATCTGATCGCCGAGCTTCTCCAGCGCCTGCCCCAGCGTCGCCGCAGCAGGCCGCTTGAAGAGTTGCTGGCGCCCCTCCAGGCACTGGAAGCGCTCAGCAACATCGAGATCTGCGCCGATCATGCCAGCACCGGCGTCGGCGATGCCGTAGGCCATCTTCAACGCCTCGACGATCCGATCCCGCATCTGGCTCTGCTGGCTCTGCAGCAGAGCGCGCGCCTGACTCCGCTCCACGGGCGGCAGGTGCGTTGCGTGATCGTGGAAGCGCTGGTCGTTCGCCAGCACGTAGTCGAGACACACGAGCGTGCCGAGATCCGCGATGCGCGCCGACGACAGGAACGCCGGGATCCAGCACACGGTCCGGCTCGTCTCGGTCTGGCGGAAGAGGTCGAGCCGCTGCAGGTCCTCGTCCGGCGTGTGCCCGTCATCGAACGGATAGTCGATCACCAGGCGCCACGCACCCTCGCGGCGGACGCGCAGCGACTCCGCCGGCAGCTCACGGACGTTGCCGTACACCACCTCGATCTCGCGCGGCGTGCCTCGCCATCGGAACGTGTGCACCGTGAACAGTTCGTCTTCCTGCGCGATCCCCATCGCGTCGAAGAGGATCTCCTTGATCTTGGCCTTGCGCGTCCCGGTGTTGTCGACCGCCGACCGCACCTTCGCGAGGATGCCCTCGGTGTCGACGCCGATGATCTGCAGGCTGATCGTGGGGTTGGCGCCTTCGCCCTGGATCCGGATCTCGCCGACATCCCCGTTCCAGTCGCGCAGCTTGCGCAGGACGATGCTGGTCTCCTGGCCGGGGATCGGCGCTTTGATGGTGCCGTGGTTCAGCGCCACGAGCCGCCCCGCCGTGAGCGCTTTGAGCGACTCCACCTCGGGCACGAGCGCCGACAGCAGCAGGGTCTTGACGATGCGGTCGTCGGCGCGCAGCGCCCGGCGCTTCGGATCGTCGGCAGGCAGGCTGCGCGCCTGCTCCCGCGTGAGCTGATGGTCGGCGAGCAGGCGCGGCAACAGCTTGTGCTCGTACAGCTTCTTCGCGTTCTCGAAGTTGAGCCGCATGTCCGGGGAGAACGGCTCGTCGCCATCCGCGATGGCGTCGAACAGGTCGCCCATCGGCACGAGCTGGCCGACCTCGAGGGTGTCGCGCTGGTCGACGAGGAGCTGCACCAGGACCCGGATCGCGGTGCGTTCCCGCTGCAGCACCGAACTCACCGCCACCAACGTCTGGATCAACGCCGGACTGAACGGGTAGACGCGCCGGAAGTCGTCCTCGGTGAAGCTCTGCGTCAGCAGCGCATCGAAGATCTCGCGCCGCACCTTGTGCGTCGCCGCGAACGCTGCGTCGAGCTGCTGCTTGCCCGTCTCGCTGCTTGGTGCCAGCAAGCGCTTGGCGACGATCATCGGGAGGTTGCGGTCCTCGAGCTTGATCGCGTCGAAGCGGCCCTCCCACCACTTGAAGATGTCGAACACCCCGAGCTTCTCGGCGCCGGGCACGTGCTCCCCGACCAGTTCCCGCAGGTCGCGCTGGCGCGCGAGCAGCGACACCAACGGGATCGCCCGCGGCGCCCCCTGGCTCTCCACCAGCTTCGCGAGCTTGCTGCCCTCGCGCTGCACGAAGCCGAGGTCGGCGACCATCGTGGCGAGCCACAGGATCACCTCGTCGAGGAAGAAGACCAGCACGTCGTAGCCGAGGTTCTTGGCGTGCTGGCAGAGGATGGGCAGGCCGTCGTCGAGGCTGACATAGCCCTCGCTCCGGCCTCCCATGACACCCTCGTAGGCGGGGAGGTAGTGCGTCACGACCGCCGAGATCAGCAGCAGGCGATCGGGCGAGTTCGGGGCCGCCTGGCGCGCAGCGTCGTAGCGCTCACGCGTCCAGGTGCTGAGCTTCCCCCAGCCATCGCCACCGCTGCCGAGCTTCGCGAGGAACGCCGCCTCGTTCTTCACCCGTTCGGCCTCAGCCTGCCGCAGCACGGCCTCGCCGTGGAACACCGGGGGCACGGGAGCGGTGGGATGCAGCGCGCCGACGTGGCTGACGTACTGCCCGAACAGCCGCTCCTCGAGACTCGACGCCCCGATCATGTGGAAGGGCACGAGCAGGAACTTCCGACCGTCCAGCCATCGGTGCTTCGCCACGAGCGACGCCAGCTCCGGGTGCGACCGTGCGGTCGGTTCGTGCGCCAGCAGCAGGTGCAGCACCGCCATGAAGTGGCTCTTGCCGCTGCCGAAACTGCCGTGCAGGAACGCCGCCCGGCTCTGGTTGCCCTCCAGCCCGCCCTTGACCAGCTTCAGTGCCTGGTCGAAGGCGGTCAGGAGCTGCGGCGTGAAGACGTAGTTGCCGAGCGTCGCCTTCGGATCGCGCACGCCGTCGGTCAGCTTGAGGACGAAGTCGCCCTTGTGGACCTGCTCGGGGATGTGGATGAGGTCGCGGAGCAGGGTCATCGGGGGGACACCGAGCCATCCTTCATGGGGCGCATGATCGCCAGGGCAGCCGGGAAACGACAGGGTGCACTCCTGGCTTCCGCAGAGGATCTCTTCGACCCCCTGGCGGCGCCGAACTCACACCCTGGCTTGGAGCGGGCTCCTCGCGCCGGTCCCATCCTTCGCCCGCACCTCGAAGCGCGGACTGGTGAACGGCACAAACCCGTTGCTCCAGCGTGCCTCCAGCCGGCACAGCAACCGCTGGTCGGTCGGGGCTGGCGCGGGGTTGACCCGCTCGACGTACACGTCGAGATCCGCCTGCTTCCCCATCAGGTGGTTCATGTCGTCCACAAGGTAGAACGGCACTCGACCGACCAGCGTGCCCGCCGCATGCAGGGCGATCGCCAGCGGGTCGTGCTCGTTCTCGGGTTCCGGGCTCCAGGCAAGATGATCCCCGGATCGCAGCTTCGCGATGATCGTCTCCGCCTCGGGGAGGTAGCGGATGCCGCGCGAGAAGAACCAGGACACGTGCCGATTCTTCAGCGCGTCGAACACGGGGGGAGCGATCAGCTCGATCCGGTCGGTGGTCGACCGCCCCTCGCTGCGGGCCAGGATCACCATCGGCGAACCCTGCGCAGGGAGGAGGCCCAGGCGCTGCACATGGTCCGCGTAGTCGGGGCGCGTCGACGACATGACCCGGACATCGAACAGGGGGAACAGGTCGTCGCTCCGGTACACCGCGTCGAGATCCGGGAACTCCACGAACGGCACGAAGCCGTGCGACGCGGCCTCCCGTGAGCCTTCGATGTACGCAAACTTCCACCGAGGCTCGCGCGCCAGTTCACGCAGGCGACCGACGGGGTAGATACGTCGGTTCTTCGCGCTGCGCCACGTGACGAACAGGGTCGGCGGCGAGGTCATGGCGGAGGACGACACAGCGACTTTGCCCATCATGCCATCGGCGTCGAGAGGCGATCCAGATCGAGAGGATCGCTCTCCACGTATTCCTCAGCCGTCATGCGACCCAGCGTCGTGACCTGACCGCTCACCTCCTGGAACCGCCCCGTCGCCGGAACCCGTTCCAGCCAGGACACCAGCATCGCGCTCCAGTCCGCGGAAGCCTGATCCTCTTCCTCACGCACGAACCAGAACATCAGTTCGATCGCCGGACTACCCCACGAAGGTGACGCCCTGACCCTGATCTCGCGCAGAGCTCGAAGCGCACGTCCCTCCCCGCTGCTCTTGCCGTGCTTCTCGATCAACCTGTGCTGCAGGTCGCGACACAGATGGACGAAGTCATCCGGGAAGGCGAAGCGCGCGCGTTTCCTCGCGAGAGCGGACGCGAACGCGCGCGCCTCATCATCCGTCGTCCATCCAGGTCGGCGCGACCATGCGGCGACCACTGCCTTCTCGACCGCGAGCGACCGATCGAGGTCGGCAACGAGCCGCTCGCCTGCGAGCGCCGGAACGAACGCGTACGACGGGCGACGCCACCTCCGCACGTCCTCGACGACGTCGGGGGCCACCTCGACCAGCGGCGCCACTTCGATGTAGGGACGCTCGACGCAGTTGCGCACGATGTCACACGTCTGAGTGAGCACAACGATGCCGGGCACGGACGAAACAACCGCAACCGGTTCGTCGCCGCCTTCTTCTGCTGCCGCATCGGTGAGTGCGGACGCGGGGTTCGCCACATGAACGAACACGTCCAGATCCCGCGCCACGTCCCCCTGCCGCCACGATCGCATCGCTGCGTCGATCCGACCGGCATCCGGAGAATCAGCGATGACCCTCGGCATCCGGGCGACCTCGACGCAAACGCTTGGACTTGGCCCTCGGGTGCCTGCCGCCCTCGCGGTGCACCCGCTCCTGGAGCGCGTCCACCAGCTCCTCGGGTGGGGGTGGACGGCGGCCCCCCTTTGCTTCGGTTGAGAGCGCGCCCGGACGCGCTGAGGACTCGGTCTGTCCTCTGCCTATCTCGGCCAGGATCCTGTCGAAATCGCCGGCCCGGAGCAGATCGACGGGAAGCGAACCGTCGGCCAGCGGCCGTGTCAGGTTCCGGCGATTCACGTCGCTCGCCCCGCAGTCGACCCGTCGCAGGACTCCGAGCAACCGGTGCACCCGCTCCTCGTTGCGGCGGAGCATCGCGCCGCCACTAGCCCACAGGTGCAGCGTCCGAGGCGTCACATCGAGCACGCAAGCGATCTGCCCCCAGGTGAGGCCGGTGATCCGACGGATCTCGGCAATGGCCGCCTCCGACTGCATGCGTGCGGGCGCGACCGGGCCGGCTGTGGTTGCGTCGATCACCTGAAGATCGCCTCCCGCCTCCGGCCACGACGAAGTGCAGTCCGTGGGGAGGATGCTGGCGAAGCGCACAGAGCGCCGTCCACGCTCTCTTCGCGCCGAGGGTGTCACAGGGGGAAGGAACAAGTCGGTCACGCTGTCCCCCCGTAGCGACGCAGAAACTCCGGCTTGATCGCCCACCGGAAGAACGTGTAGATGCGCTCGGCAAACCGCTGCGCCGTCGCGCGGATCAGATCGATGTCGAAGGCGGATGGATGGCTGGAGAACATGTCCAAGTCGAGGGTCCAGCTCTCCTCATCGATCGGATCGACTCCGGAGGCCTGCATCGTGGCCCCCGCCGGCAGCTTGCCCCACCTGGCCAGCAGCACTGCCTCCTCGACCTCGAACTGGCACTGCGTCACCGCGTGCCGGCAGGCACCTGCCGCAGCAGTCGCCGCGACGCCCGCGATCTCCGAGCGCACGAGGTCGGCGATGTCCCGCAGCTCCTGGCCCTGGATGCGATCGATGTAGCGCATGCCGATTCGACCGACACGTGCTGGCCGCAAGTCTCCCAGCGCCTCGAGAACCTCAGCCAGCCGCGCCAGGAAGTCGCTGCGGCTTGCGTACCGCTCCGTCTCCAGCGCCACGAAGTCGCGCGAAAGCGAGACGTGCCAGGTCTCGGAGTCGTCGGCGAACCGCCAGATGGACTTAGCCGGCTCCGGAGCCGGACTCGACGCACCGAGGACCCGGACCTGCTCGACGCTCTCGCTGGCGATCGGATACCGCCGCCGCAGCGCCTCCTGGAACGGCGCCACACGTCCGGCCTGCTCCACGGCCAGAACCGACGGAAACCGGACCTGCGCGATGACGCGCACCAACGGTGCGTTCGGCAGCGGGATCTCGGGCGGCGTTGCGCTGCTCAGGGGGTTGAGGATCGCGTCCATGGGCACGGCGGCAAGGTAATCGAACGTGAAACCGGATGTGAAACGATCTTCTCGGCCAACACCCTCCGGCGGCGGAGAGTTTTCGCCAACCTCCCTTGCCACTGTAGTTTAGGACGACGCATCACGCGAAGGACCTGGGGACCGAGGAGCTTCCACCGACGTGCCCGCTGAAGCCTTGGAAGAACCGCGCTCAGCGCGCGGCCGACGCAGCGCCGAGCGGCGGACACGTGCTGGCACCGGCGTCACGAGCTCGTCGAACAGCCGCTTCGTCTCGAGCGGCGGGTCATCGACCCACATCGGACGCGGTGGCGTCATCTGGATCTGGTTGCCTCGGCTGCGGACGAACTGCTCCAGCTCCGCCACGGACCGGAAGTTCATGTTCGCAACGCGGTACCCGATCGCTCGAACGGCTTCGACCACATCGCGAAGGTCGGCCTCACGCAGCCCGAAGCGCCGACGCACGTGCCCGACATCGTCCGCGACCTTGATCACCGTGGCCGGCGGCTCCGGTCGGTACACGAGCACGCCCACGTTCGCCGCCTCCGCCCGCGCGAAGTCTGCGCACCACTGGATGAGTGAGTAGTAGCCCTTGCTCATGGTTGCCCTCTGGTCTGGGAACGCGTCAGGGTAGTCCCAGTTCTTGTTGGTGGCAGGCAGTCTGAGTCAGCTCGGACACTCCCGAGGCCAGAGGGCCAGCCAAGTCGAGCATGCCACGTTGGAGTCGAGGGCCGGAGTTGGGTTCTCGTGCACGAAGCAGATCGAGCCGAACTGTGTCGGTGGCAACCGCGTCGACGACCACGTCGAGTTCCCATTATCGCGCGTCCTCCTGGATCTCCCGCAGGATGCTGAGCGGCACGTCCCACCCGAAGCGTCGGATCACCTCCTGAGCCCACACAACGGCCAAGGCCTTGGCCTCAGCGATCAGTTGTTCACGCGGGAAGTCCCCCGACTGGGGTAGGGAATCGCAACTCTCGACTGGGGGCCTCGGTGAGAGATACCTCGAGGGCAGCATCCCGAGGCACCTCCCGTTGAGCCGATGCGGGGTAGTCGCAATCCGCATGTGATCGCTACCAGCGGCGGTCATGGCAAGCCTCGCGGCGAACTCGAATGCCTCGGTGAGCACCCAGACGGTGTCCTCTCCCATGAGGCGAGTGCCCACCGGCGGATGACCGAGTACGAAGTCGTGCGGAGGATCCTGAGCCGCCCAATCGACGCGGTAGCCACCGAGGTAGACGAACATCCCACTCTGGTAGAAGCGCCATGCCTCGACGTGCGCGAGGAAGTCGGTCTCCTGTGCAACGTAGTCCGGTCCGACCTGCGGCCCTTCGCGCCCGTAGTGCGGAAAGTGCCAGCCTCGGATCGCGACCTGCTTCGTGCGTGCGATCTGGCGCAGGTCGAGGATGTTCGCTACCCGCTTCTCCACGAACGGCAGGGGCTGGATCACGATCTCCCAGTACCCGCGCGACTTGATCTTCGGGAGCAGGCTCATCGGAAGTCCCCTCGCTGTTCGTCGTACCGCTCGAGGTCACCCGGCATGGGAACCCCTGGCGACACCGTCACACCCGCCCGGTGCGCCAGCTGCCGGAACCGACGCATACCCTTCTCCGTGGCGAGATCGATCAGTTCGCGCATCTCGACGTGGGTCGGAATCTCCGACGTCTCGATCGGGCCGCGCCGACGCACGTAGCACGCGCCCTGACGGAGCACTTCCGGGTATGGCTTCTTGCAGAGCACGGGAACCGACTCGAACTCCTCGACCGACAACGCGATGAACTGCTTGCCATCGAGTTCGACGCGCTGTGTCCGCAGCGTGACGAACGGATCCGCGAAGCCGCTGATCACCCCCAGGACGCCGTCGTGATCCCACCCAGCAAGCTGGTCGGGAGCCAACCCGGTGGCCACGAGCCTCTTGGCTGCGCCCTCACCCACTTCGCCAACACCCACGATCACGGTTCCCCCATCCCGGCGGTTAGCCATGCCGAGCACGGCTCGGACCACCTTGGAGAACAGTCGCGTGTCATCGCGGGCGAACGGCCCCTTGAACTCGACACCTGGAGTCTCGTGCCCCAGTGCGATCAGTTGGGCCAGCTCCTCCGGCGTCACGACTCCTCCTCCGGGACGCTCTGGTCGCTACCCCGCCTGCTCTTGGCCCTACTCCCCCGCCCCCGCGCCGGCGGCTTCCACGCCACCAGATCCTCCACCGTCAGCCCCTGCGCCCGTAGCTCCTGATCCAGGAACCCCGCGAAGTAGTCCCCCAGCCGCTGGTTCGTCTCCGGGTCCACCTCGTTGTGCCACTGCCGCAGCCACGGCACGAGCTGATGCAGGCCGGCGTACAGCGGCGTCAGCTTGCCGCCCTGCCAGCCGTCCTGCTCCTTGCGGTCGATCAGCCACGCCGCCAGCGCGCGCGCCTGCTGCAGGTGGTCGAAGCCGGCCCAGGTGAAGACCGGGCTCGGGTCGTCGGCGTGCTCGGCGTGCGGGTAGAGGATGAAGCGCTCCTTGGGCACGTCGAGCTTGCCGCGCAGGCGCCACCACTCGCCCTTCTGGAAGTCCGACGACTTGTACTTCGGCGGCACCGGGATCGACCCCACCTGCCGCAGCTTCTCGGCCTTGGCCTGCGCCGGCGTGAGATGGTCGGCGTGACCGTCGGGCAGCGCGGTGCGCGCGTCGATCGCGTCCTCCTGCCGCTGCAGGTCCCAGGTGCGCTCCCAGACCTCGCGCTTGCGCAGGCCGTCGGGCTTGTAGCGCAGCACCGGGAGGAAGGGCACGCCTTCCGCCTCCACCAGCTCGCGCACCAGCGCGTCGAAGTCGAAGTCGGACCGGCCGCGGTGGAGCCCGGCGACCTGCACGAAGTCGGCGTCCTGGCGAAGCTGGTCGGCGAAACGCGCGGTCGTGATGAGGTGCGGCTCCTTCCACAAGGACGCGGCCTCCATGCGGTCGAGGAGGAAGCGGCGCAGCGCGGCCTGCACCTGCTGCTCCCAGGGGTCCAGGTTCCAGCGACGCTTGTACTCGGGCACCTCGATGAGCTTGATCTCCGGGTGGCGCGCGATCGCGTCGATGCGGCGCTGCACGAGGTCGCGGTAGGCCTTGGGCCAGTGCGTGGGGATCGCGGTGATCGGTGTGCTGCCGTGGCGCTCGAACCACGTGGTGGTCGCGTTGCCGGCGGCGAGGTCGCGGGCAACCACAATCTCGAAGGAGCGCTCGCCGAGGTTCAGGCCGGGGAGGTCGGCGCCGTGGTGGGTGAGGTCGTCCTCGATGAGCCCGTACAGCCGGTAGCAGGTCCAGTCGAGTTCCTCCTGCAGCGCGATCGCCTCGGCGAGGATGGCAGCGTGGCGAGCGGCGGCCTCGGTGAGTTGGTCGGCGCTTCGCAGGTCGCAGCTGTCGAGCAGACGCTGGCGCTCGCTGCCGAGAGTGTCGAGTCGGCGGGAGAACGGAAGGAGCACACGCCGCTCCTCTGACAACGGCACCTCCCCAACGCGTGACGCGTTGTGCACGAAGAACTGTTCCCATCTCTCCGCAGCGATTCCCCCTCCGACGCCTCCGCCACCCTTGCTGTGGCACACCTGCTTCAACCAGAAGCACGCCACCGAGCTGTTCAGGATACCGAGCAAACCGAGGTGCTCGTCCTCGCTCGCGCCCGCCGTCAGATTGATCACCGGCGCCGTCCTGTTGAACACTTTGCCGCCGCGGTCGAGGACGAAGTGGTTGTGGGAGGCGACTTCGGCGAAGGCGATGGAGAGGGGGGTGCGAAAACGGTCCCTGAAGAACATCGAGTATTCGAACCACTTCAGGCCGCGCTCCTCCGGCGTTTGCCCGAAGTCGCGACGAGCCCTCAACACGACTCGGTTCGGCCAAGAGTACTTGGAAAGCACGACGGGCAACGGCTCCGCCGCCTCGCAGGTCGTCCGGTCGTAGGGAAACACGGCAACTTGCTCCCAACCGATCACGTAGTCGCGAACGCCTTCGCCTTCCACCAGTGGCACGCACAACTCCGCTAGACCGAGCGTCGTCGCAGAGTGAGTCTCCAGGAAGAAGCAGTAGTCCTCGCCGGTGTGCGTCGTTCGACCGATGTCCACACCTAGATCCCCCAACGTCTTCTTGCAACGCTCCTCGATGGCGTCTTTCAGGTCACTTGCCCCACCGCCACCCACACTCCAAGGATGCTTCGCAAATCGCTCGCGTTCGACGTCGGCGCAGCTCACGAAGTCGCTCTGCGCGCCGGGCCGATCGACGACGTCGACGATCGAGGTCCAGACGAGGCCTTTGCTAGCGTCGGAAGGCTCGTTGTCCTCTCTCCGGATTGCGAACACACCACGGACCGTTGAGCTCGACGGAGTGCGTGGCCGTCCCAAGAGAATGACCGTGGGTGTACCGTGCCCTGGGATGTGCGCGAGTGAAGTGTCCAACACGTGCGAGACCTCGACGCGGCGGGCGAGATACTCCTCGATCATCTTCCTGCCGAACTCGCGCTTCATGAACGAGTTCGCCGTGATCATGCCGACGAAGCCTGGCGCGCGCTTCTCGTCGAGTGAGGGCCGCACCAGCTCGAAGAACAACTGCGTGAACGGCACGCCGAGCGAGTACTGGCGGTAGCACACCTCTGGAAACCGGTCGCGGTAGAGCTGGTTCGCGGACGCGTCCTTCGGCGTGATGTACGGCGGGTTGCCGACCACGGCACCGTAGGTGCGGCCGAAGATCGCGCGCAGCAGCTCGGGGTCCTCGCTGCCGTAGAAGTGGTCGAACGCCGCCTCCGCCTCGGCGTGCAGCGTGCGCTGCCGGCGCGCGCCGCCACGGCCGTGCAGCAGGCTGTCCCCGTTCGCCACGCGTGGCCGGTAGTCGAAGGCGTCGACGAGCCGGCGCACGCCCGCCGACCGCAACGCGGCGAGCAGCAAGCGGAAGCGCGCGATCGCCACCGCGAACGGATTCAGGTCGACGCCGGCGACCGCATCCAGCGCGCGCTCGGCGAGCACGCGGGATGGCGTGCCGGGCTCCTGCTTCTGCCAGCGCGCGAACAGGCGCGCGAACGCGCCGAGCAGGAAGTGGCCGGAGCCGCAGGCCGGGTCGATGAGGCGCGTGTCCGCCAACCCGAACTCGGCGAGCGCCGGCTCCAGGGTGCGGTCGAGGATGAACTCCTCGATGAACTCCGGCGTCTGCAGCAGCGCGTACTTCTTCTGTGCGTGCTCGGAGAGGTCCTGATAGAGGTCACCGAGGAAGCGCGTGTCCCACGCGGCGTCGGTGAAGTCGTGGACGAGGCCGCCTTCTCCCGCGTTCTGCCAGAACCCCAGAAGGGTGCGCGCGCCGTCGGCGGTGACGCCGAGCGCGTGCACGAGGCTGTGGCCGTCGGGCGCGAGCAGCGGGCCGAGGCCCGGCAGCCTGCCCAGCTCGGTGAAGACGTGCAGGAGGTAGTCGCGGTCGGTGTCGTGCGGGTGCTGGCGCAGCCACGCCGTGTAGCGGTCCTTGGCCTGCGCGAGGCGGCGGCCTTCGCCGGAGAGCCACGGCGCGTCGACGAGCTGGTTGTCCTCGACGAAGCGCACGAACACGCAGGCGAGCACCCAGGCGACGGCGACCTGGGTGACGTGGTCGTCGCGGAAGGTCTCGAAGGCGGCGGCGGTGCGGTTGGCGGCGCGGGCGGCGGCGTAGGCGGCGCGGACCTTGGCGTCGCTCGGCGCGTCGGTGGCGAGGCGCTCGCGGAGGTCGTCTTCGAGGTCGACGACGAGCGGCTTGAGGTCGGCGAGGAGGCGGGTCTTGTCGATCATCGGGGGGACTGCGCGACCGGAACGGTGGGGCGAAAAGCGGCGGAACGGCCGGGGTCGGGCACACCCATCAAGTACCCGTCAAGTACGGCGTGGCGGCGGAAGTCACCATGCCATGGCTGGTTACGTCGCGGTGGTCCGAGGGACGCGGCGGGCGTGGGGAGCACCATCAAGTACCCTCCTCGCCACGCTTGGCCCACCAGGGCACGTACTTCATGAGCTTCGGTGCGGCCGAAGCATCGAACGGGGCGATCACCCCACCGTCCACGGCCTCCCGGATGAGGCGGGACGCGGACGCCGAGTTCTCCGTCGCGATGCCGAAGCGCTCTCGCAGGGAGGTGTTGGTCAGGTACTCGCCGTTCACCCATCGCAGGCACGCATGCCAGTAGCACGCCCGGATCCGATCCTCGCGACCCATCTTGGCAAGGGCGCGCGGCCCGAGCAGCACGGCGCGCGTGGAGTCCTCCGGCACGTCGAAGCGCGGCGCTGGGAGTTGGAAGAACTCGACCTGGAACACGACCTTGTCGATGCCGCTGCCGCGCTCCTCGCAGATGCCCAGCCGACGCATCAGCGATGCGAGCCGCTCGTTGCGCGAGCGCGGCGGCAGATCGAGGAAGCGTTCGGCATCCACCAGGGGCGCCCCTGCGTTCGTGACTTCGAGCCGATCGTCGAAGACCTCGACCATCGGCCCTCGCCCCGTCACGAAGAGATCCTGATGGATCAGGGCGTTGGCCACCAGCTCGCGGATCGCGAGTTCCGGATAGAGCGGTCTCGTCGTGCGCAGCGCCTGCCGGATGGCCTCGTTCGGTGGCAGCAGGCCCATGATGCGCGCGATGAGCGCCTGGAAGCCGTTGGCATAGCCGCGATCGTCGGGATGTTCCTTCGTCTCGTCCGTGCGCGAGTTGCCGTAGTAGCGGATGACGCGCACGGCCTTGCGGGCGAGCCCAGGGAAGTCGGCGAGTCGCTTGGCGAAGAGGACGGCGCCGAGGTTGGTGACCCCGAAGCCACCGGCACCGTCGCGACGCACGAGTTGGTCGGCCTCGATCTGTTCCAGGATCCCCGCGGGACCGCTCGGCAGCGGACGGGAGAGGAGGTCGAAGTAGGCGGGGTAGTCGAGCAGGCGCAGGACGTCCTGGTCGGTCAGGCTGCCGAGCGCGAGGTCGTCCTCGAACGGCTTCCGGTCGAAAGCGCGCCAGAGCGCGCGCTCGCGCTCGGGATGGTCCTTGAGCTTCTTCTTGTACGAACCGACCCGGATGTACTCCTGCCCCTGGAACTGCACAGGATGGCGGAAGGCGCGCTCGATCTCGAGCAGCACGACCCGGCGTCCGTCGAAGTCCGCGGTGAAGAACCGGAACTGCAACTTGGGGTTGAGCAGGTGCAGCAGCCAGTTCTCCAACTCCTCGTTGCCGACCTTGGCGTCGGCGGGTTGGAAGCGGGTGCCCACGATGGCGTGACCTGCGTCCTCGATGCCCCACACGAGATAGGCCTGCGCCTTGCCGAACAAGGCGGCCGAGTTCGCGAGCGCCGAGACGTACTCACCGATCTCCTTCGGCTCGACGTCGTCGACCTTGAACTCGACCCACTCGGTCTCGCGGGGCAGCTTGCAGAGTTCGCGGACCAGACCACGCAGGTACTCCGGAGGGCGATCGCCGCTCACGACGCCTTCTCGCGGTGGGCGTTCTGCAGCCACGCCTTGGGCACGTCGGCGAAGCCGGCACGGCTGAGGACGGGGATGGGCTTGCCGTCGAGCATCGGGCGGTCGCTCGTGCCTTCGTTCGCGACGAGGAGCCACGCGCCGTGCAGCGCGTGCGGCTCGCCGGGGCGGAGCTGGGTGCGGTCGCGCAGGCGGTCGAGGACGGACATGAGGGCGTAGCGCTGGAGCAGGCCGAGGCGGTGGACGAGGACGGTGCGCGGACCGCTGCCGATGGCGTCGCCGAGGTTCTCGGTGGCGAGGTGCACGAGCTGGCGGAGCTTGTCGGCGTCGGCGCGGGCGGCGGTTGGACGGTCGGCGTCGAGGATCTTGGTCCAGGCAACGCCGCGGCGGGCGGCCTCCGCGCGCAGGTGCTGCAGGAGGAGGCCTTCGAGGCTGACGACCTCGATGTCGGCGGCGAAGCGCGCGGTGAGTTCGGCGAGCGCGAGTTCGTGGCTGCGCCGCTCGACGCCGAGGATGAGGAAGTGGCTGTCGCGCAGTGCGCGGCGCAGGCGGTCGTCGAACTGACGGGCCTCGGCGACCTCGGGCGAGTCGAAGGCGGGGCGCGACCAGGTGGAAGGGCGCGGGTCGAGGCTGGCGTCGCCGGCGAGTGAGGATGGCGACGGGGCCTGGAAGCGCCAGAGCTTCTGGGCTGTGTCCCAACGCAGGTCGGGAAGGATCGGTTGGAGCAGCGCGCCGAGCCCCGCGGGGTCGAGCGGCAGGGGCGCGGCGTCGGGGTAGCGGGCGGCGACGCGGTCGCGGAGCTGCGCGGTGGTGAGCTGCACGGCGCCGAGGAGTGCACCTTGCGCGAGGCGCAGGGTGCGGTCGGCGGGCATGTCGCGCGGATACAGCTCGAGGCGGCTGGAGACGGCGACGCCGGCGGCGGTAGCGGCGAGGCGGACGAGGCGCTCGTCGCCGAGCGGCGTGATGCCTTCGGGGGCGCGGACCTGGCGGAGTTCGCCGACGACGCGCTGCGGCGTGGGGAGGGGATCGGCGGCGGCGAGGCGGCGGGCCTTGGCCCCGAGGTCCTGGGCGTAGCGGCCGAGTTCGGCGGGGTCGATGGTGCGGTCGTCGGCGGCGAGGCCGGTGGCGATCCAGGTGAGGTCGAGGCGGCGCAGGACTTCGAGGCGGGGTTCGTCGAGGCCGGCCTCGGCTTCGAGCGCCGCGCGCAGGACCTGACGCGCGCAGGGTTGGGCGAGCTGCGGCGGGAGCGGGCCAGCGAACGCGGTGGCCACGAGGTGGACGGCTTCGGCGAGGGAGGCGATGCCGCCCTGCGTGCGCAGGAGGTCGAGGAGGGTGGTGCGGACGCGGGTGAGCGGGCCGAGCCTGCGCCAGCGCTCGCGCGCCTTGGCGAGCACCTGATGCACCTGCACCGTGGTGAGGCTGAGCTGCTTGGCGACGTCGGTCTGGGTCGGCCAGGGGATGGCGGCGGGGTCTGCGGGGGTGCTGTCCTTGGCGTCGGTCGCCAGCAGAAGGCGCAGGATCTGAGTGTCGCGCTGGGCTTGTGCGGCGCGCCCCGTTGCGCGAGGGACGAGGCGATCGACGAGGACGTCGAGGGCGACGGCGGTGTCGTCGGCGGGCGCGTCGCCGGGGTCGGTGGCGGGCGCGGTGCGCTTGGTGCTGCCGGTGGCACGCGGGGCTTCGACGTCGGGGAAGCGCTGGCGCAGCTCGGCGATCTTCTCCAGCAGCTCCTGGCGGGTCTTGGCGCCGACGCCCTTGCGGTGTGTGACGCGGTTGAGCGGGTGGAGAAGAAGGTCGCGCACGGTCTCGACGGCGTCGCGCTCGAGGACGTTGACGGCTCGGCTGGAGAGGCCGATGAGGCGGAGCGGGGTGTCGAGGGTGAGGTCGGCGACGGGCGGGAGACTCGGGCTGCCGGCGCGCGAGAAGAGGTTGGTCCAGGCGCGCTTCATGTCGAGCGCGGTGTCGAAGCGCTGGGTGAAGTCGCGGTGCAGGGCCTTCTCGAAGAAGGCGGTGAACTCGTCGCGGAGCGCGGGGTCGAAGGCGTGGGTCGCGAGTTCGAGCTCGACGTCGTCGGCGATGGCCGGGTTGCTGCGACCGTCGCCCCAGCGCGGGAGCTGGCCGGTGGTCATCTCGTACAGCGTCGCGGCCGCGGCGTAGCGTTCGGCGGCGGGATCGAACTGGCGGCGACCGCGGGTGTCGAGGAACGGGTCGAGGTAGGCGGGCGTGCCGGCCTGGAACTGGCTTGCGGGCGCACTGGCGAGCGAGAAGTCGAAGAGGACGAGGTGCAGGCTGTCGCCGCGGCCGACGGGGGCGACGCCGATGTTGTCGGGCTTGAGGTCGCGGTGGAAGACGTGGTGTTCTTCGAGGTACTGGAGCGTGCCGAGGAGGTCGTCGCCGAAGCGCTGCAGGTGTTCGAGGGCGACGGGACCGTCGCGGCGCAGGCGCTCGGCGAGGGTCTCGGAGCCGGCGCGGTCGAGGAGGATGGCGACGTGGCCGCCGATGCGGAGCGTCTCGTGGATGCGGACGATGCCGGTGTGGTGCAGGCCGGCGAGGAGCTGAGCTTCGTCTTCGAGGACGCGGTTCTTGCTGGGGTCGAGGGCGAGCTTCAGGACGCGCTCTTCGACGGTGCCGTTGATGGTGCGCTCGACGAGGAACACGACGGCGCTGGAGCCCTTGCCGAGGCGGCGCTTGATGAGGAAGCCGCCGGGGAAGCGCTGGCCGGCGACGGCCTCGGTGGGGTTGTCGTGGACCTCGTTCTCGGGGCGGGTGAGTTCCTCCTCGACCTTGTCGAGTTGGGCGAGGAACTCGCCGACGGAGACCAGGCGCGTGGCGACGTTGGGATCGGTGGCGGTGCGGATCAGGTCGACGAGGGCGGGGTGGGCGCCGTCGACCGTGGCGGAGAGGAGGAGGCCCTTCTCCTGGGCGAGGCGGTCGCGGAGCTGGTGCGGGTCGTCGGCGGGCGGGCGGTTGGCGAAGAGGCGGAAGGCGATGCAGCCGAGGCCGAACACGTCGATGTGCTCGGCGCGCTCGGTGGGATCGTTGGCGGCCTCGGGCGCGAGGTAGACGGCGGCGGTCGGTTCGAGGAGGTCGTCGAGGTGCACCGTGAAGGTGCCGGTCGTGGCCTGGGTCGTGGAGGTCTGCTCGCGGGCCGCGGTCTGCCAGTTGTAGACGCGGGCGCGCAGGCGGCCGGAGGCCTCGCGGTGGACGAGCACGCTGAGCGGACTGAGCGCGCGGTGGACGAGGCGCTTCTCGTGGGCGTACTGCACGGCCTCGGCGATCTGGCGCATGAGGTCGAGGCGGTCGGAGATGGGAAGGGGCTCGGGCTGGTCGGCGAGGAAGTGGTCGAGCCGGGCCGCGCCATCGACGAACTCGAAGACCACGCCCGGACCCTGGTCGCCCTCGTGGAAATCGAGGGCGGCGAGGATGCCGTCGTGGTGGATGCCCTGCAGGACCGTGAACTCGCGGCGCGCGGCGCGGTGCAGGAGCTGCCGGGTGGCGGCGTCGGTGTCCGGCCCCGTGGGGTAGATGCGGATGCGCCGCTGCACGCGGGCGACCGAGGCGTTGTGCGCGAGCCAGTCCTGGTAGCCGCGGCCCTCGAGGATGACGGCGTCGAGCTCGTAGTTGCCGAAGCGGCGCTGGCGACGGGAGGGTCGGATCCCGGCCTGCTCCATCGCGCGGCCGATGGCGTTGGCGAGCGGCGTGTCGATGCGTGTGCGGCGGCCGTCGTTGTGCTCACGCTCGGTGAGCTGCGTGAGGGCGGACAGGATCGCGGAGCGGGTGTGGACGTGGTGGCGGCAGGCGACGTCGAGCTGAACGTCGACGCCTTCGTGCGAGAGGAAGACCAGCGGCTGCACGAACGGCAGGCGGTGGCTCTGGAGGGCCTTCTGCTTCTCGAGGAGTTCACGCAGGCGCTTGGCCTTGCGGTTGGCACCGAGAAGCGGGTTCTCGTGCGAGCGTCGCTTGCCGTCGGGCAGTTTCCAGGTCCACGTGGAGGCGTCGCCGGTGAGCACCCACGGGTGGCTCTTGATCTCGACGAGGTAGAGACCCTTGGCGGTCAGGACGAGCGCATCGACCTCGCTGATGTTGCCGTCGTGGGAGACGAACTCGAAGAGCGACCAGACGCGGATGGGGTCGACGTCAGGGAGGGCTTCGCGAAGGTACGTCAGGGCCTCGGCCTCCCACGGGAACGGGGAGGCGCCGGAGGACTGCCAGCGCGGAGAGTCGGACTTCATGGACGACCGGAACCGGGGCGGCCCGGCCGGTTCCCGTCGGGGCCGCGGGCCTCGCTTTCCTGCGCAGGAGAGTAGAGCGAGGGGGGCGAGAGCGGCAAGCGTGCGAAGCCGCTTTGGCTCCCGCTCAGTTCGTCGTCAGCCGCAACACCGGCGCGCGCGTCAGGTCGACGTAGCCTGAGTCGGGGTAGGGAAACACGTGCCGCGACTCGACGACCGCGGCGTCGAGCGACGGCACCGTCGGCCCGATCCTCAGGCTCAGCCCTTGCGATGTCGTCAGGTGCGCGCTGTTCGTGAAGGGCGGCCGGAGTTCGAAGTTGCCCGCCTGCACGAGGAAGGTCCCGCTCAGCAATGAGCCGTCCCCAGGCACATGCAATGCGAACGGCACATGCCCCGGAAGATCGCTGCGCGTCGGCGCACTCAGCCACGCCGTCAGCGTCAGCTCCGGCACTACGTGCAGGAAGCACCCGGGTGCGCCCAACGCATCCAACGGGGCACCGAGCGGCTGGAGCCCGATCATCAGGAACGCCGGCGTTCCCGGCTGACCCCACGTGAACACCCGCGTGGTGCTGCCGACCGTCAACGTCGCGGGTTGTCCAGCGATGCCATTGGTCGAGCCACCGCATCCGGCTCCGAGCGCTTGTTCGCTCCCACGCGCGACGAAGTCCGCGACGAAGTCAACCGGCCAAGGCCCGGCTCCCGTGGAGACGCTCGAGCCTTCGATCTCGATGCAGAGGCTCCCGCCTCGGTACACGAACGGCCTGACGAAGGGCAGATCGACAACGTTCCCGGTCGACCAACCAGGCTGATCCGGAGACGAGATCGCGGGTGCCGCCGGGTAGTCCACGTCGCCATCGAACACCTGCACCGGTGGCGAGGCGTGGTTCGCGGCGAAGAGGTCTCGGGTGAGTGCAGGTGCTGCGCCCAGATCCGACACACGGAGCGTGAATCGCGAACGCCCACCTTCGATCGGATCCACGTACTGGCCGTCGCGGCGCACAGCCAGCGCAACGATCGGTGCCGCAAGGCTCCGCAAGTGTGACACGCCGACAATCGCCTGCGCGCGATAGGTGGGCCGCAGCCCAGGTAGCCTCCCGCCCGCGTTGCCGTCGGCCGAGGCCGTGATCGCGGGGACGTACACGTAGCCTTGTGCCGACAGGCAACCCAGGCTGGCAATCGACGCGAGAAGACGGATGTGCATGGCTGGACTCACGAGTTGGTGCCTTCCACGGGAACCGATACGCCTTCGGGTGGGATCTCGAGATCAGAGACCGTGAACGACCCGCCGCCTTGCGCTGGCACGTCGATCGTCACCGTGTTCGTGACGGGGTCGATACCGTCGACCTTGACCCATCCCGAGCCCCCATCGACGTGGACGAACCACGGCCCGCCGTGTGGGAACGTGATCGTGACAGTCCCGCCCTCGGGTGCGGGATTGGGCACGATCTTGAAGTCCGCGCGCGGGCTCACCTGCGATTCAACCTCGCAACGAGATCGACGAGGTGATCGGGCACCGGCTTCGAGCGAGCAGTCGTCAGCAGGCGATCGCGAAGCTCGCGACGCTCCTCGACGATCGACGTCAAAGCCAACCGTTCGAAGCCGACCCAGAGCACGCTCTCGTCGACATGGTCGTCGAGGAATGCCAGGTACGTAGAGTGCCGGCGCAGCAGCTCTGGCATCGGCCCGACGGCCGCGCGCTTCATCTCGGCCAACAGTTGCTCTTGGCGAGTCGCCGGCGCATCGCTTCCACGCGTCCATCTTCCCCCCCAGAACCCCGCCCCCGCCGCCCCCACCACCCCGATGCCGAAGATCGCCAAGAACCGCCGCCGCGCGCCGCGGTACTTGTCCGCGTCACGCACTGCCTTGCGAAGGAACTCCTGCTGTCCAGGGAACAAGCCGAGCCGCATGGGGACCGATCCTCTTCGATGAGATGGGGAGGATCCTACCCAGCGGCCCCCGTGAGCCGCCAGTCCCGCAGGTGGCACCGTGGCACCGAACCGGGTCTGCCGTCGGGTCTGCCGTCCCCCGCGCCCGCGGCTCGCTCCGAAGCGCGCGACCCCTGCGGGGTCGCGGCTTCGCCGATCACCCTCGGCTCACCAGTTCGCCCTTGCGGGCGAACTGGTGGAGGCGAGGGGGCTCGAACCCCTGACCTCAGCATTGCGAACGCTGCGCTCTACCAACTGAGCTACGCCCCCACCAAGGGAGCGGGGAAGCTAGCGACGGTCCGCGCCGAAGGAAAGCGTCTTTTGCCGTTCTCCACCCACCGGCCGGTCGCGCTGCGGCAGCGCGCGCAGATGGCCGGGGCGAGGCGAGCCGGCGACGGCGAACCCGGGGATGCGGAGGCGGTCGACGTTGGCGAGGTGGCGGCCGGAGATCTCGACGGACGCACCGGGTGTCGCGCGCACGAACCGACCCCCGAGCACGAACGCGCCGTGGACCGTCGCACCCGAGGCCCGTGCGATGCAGTTCCCACGGACGACCAGGTGGGCACCGACCGCGAGCGGCGCCGGTGACCCTTCGTTGGTAGTGCCGCGCGGCCAGCCGAGGTGCACGTCGCCCTCCCCCTCGAGCGGCGCGCTGTCGGCGCTGGCGCGCGCGAACAGACCCGCGGTCAGCGTCAACGCGCCGGGCCCTTCCACGCAAAGGGAACGCCCGAGATAGATGTTGCCCGTGACGTGGATGGTCATCGGCACATCCACCACGAAGACCAACGGTCCGTCGCCTGGCGGGACCCAGAGGTTGCCGGGGACGACCTTCACCCCGCCGCGGCCGGAGATGACGCGGATCCGCGACGCATCGCGACCGAGCACGAAGTCGGTGCGGTCGGTGCCGGCCGGCAGCTGCAACAAGGCCACGTCGGCGTCGGCGACGACCTCAGGCGGCAGCGGGCCGGTGACGACCGGGCCGAGGGTCGGCAGGTCGCCGATGTGCGGTTCCTTGGCGGCGACCCACGCCGGGATCTCGGCATTCGACGAAGTGAAGGCGTGCGCGAAGCACACCGGCGCCGCGCCGGCGAGCACTTCGCAACCGAAGCGCAGCTCACGGCCGAGCGCGGCGATGTTCAGCTCCAGCGCACGCGGGCCGGTCTTCGACGGCACGACGCGCACGGCGAGGTCCCACGAAGTCCGGTAGGTCGCCGGCTGGCGCAGGTCATCGACCACGGCCTGCGCGGCAGCTTCTTCGGCAGCGAGCACGGCGACGGTGGCGGTCCTGGTGCGACCCAGTTCGGCGGACGAACGGAGCTGGCGATCGGCATCGACCACGGCCAAGGCGATCGCCCCGAGCGAGATGAACGCCGCGACGGGAATCGCGTGGTCGCACGCCAGCCGCTCCAGGAGCCCGATCATGGCGTCGCCGGCGCGACGCGCCCTGCGGGCGCGAGGACCAGGCTCCAGCCGCTGCCAGCGACGGACGGGACGAGCCGTGCGGCGCGGTCGCCGAACAGGGCGTGCCAGTCGTACGCCTCCACTCGCGCGCGCAGCGCGGCGGCCCGCCCCTCGTCGCCGGTCGCCGCCGACAGGGCGCGCACGACGTCGGAGGCTTCCGCCAACGCATCGAGCTGGTAGCGCGCCTGACCTACCCGCTCCGCTGCAACGTGGGCATCGCGGGTGACGTCGCATGCAAGCGCCACCGCGACCGACAGGGTCGCAACGGCGGCCAGCAGCTCCCAACTGCAACGCCAGGGACGCCACCCGAACGACTGTCCGGTCTCGCTCACGACGCTGCGACCTCGACGGGTGCGCAGGTCACGTCGCGAGCGGCGACCTCGGAACCGACCTCCGTTTCGATGGCTTCGTCCTCGGCCTCTCCGTCGCGACCCACGTTCACCATGTCCCCTCCCAGCGTCGCCCCCTCCGGGGCGTGCTCGTTGAGCCAGTCGAGCATCCGGTTGAACTCCGCCACCACGTCGGTGAGGTGATCCCCGCGGCGGATGCTGACGCGGAAGCTGATGTCCCCCGCCTGGATCCGACGCATGGACTGGACCAGCCGGTAGGCCGGACCGGCGATGCGGTGCGAGAAACGGAGCGCCTGGAACACGAACACCGCGCCCGCCGCGAGCGTGAAACCGAGCACCGCCAGGAACAGCGGCACGAGACTCGTCAGCTCGACCTCCTGGGCCGCAGCCTCCGCGAGGAGGTCGCGGCAGAAGGCGGCGACGACGAGCGCGCAGAGCGAGAGGCCCACAGTGGGCACGAGCGCGACGCCGAGGATGATCTTGCGCTGCAGGGTCTCGTCGGCGACGAGGACACGACGACGACTGCGCTCCACACTCCCCAAGACGACGCTCCTGTTGTCGAGACGGGCACTGGCCCGTGGAATGCAGCGAGGATCGGCAGTCGCGACGCGCACCGTGAGGCACGAGTCTCCTCTTGAGGCAGCGGTCGCGCCGACCGGGGTCGTGTCGCCCTCCGCGACATCGGGTGAGGCTTGGTCTCGCGTTGCGACGTTCGCGTTGCGACGCGCAGGAAGGAACCGGACTCGAACGCCTTTGGCACCGCCGTACGCGCCAAGGGTCGTCTGGCGAACTCATGCGAGTTTCGGCCGATTGGAGGCCGATCTCGCCATTCCGCGCGCCAACCGGAGCGACGAACCAGCCCGCTCGCGTGCACGTCGACGTCGCCCCACTGCGACCGCGTGCAAGTCGGAGCCCCGAGAAAGTCGAAAGGAGGTTGAGCGGGGGCTACGGGGATCCCGCCCGAACGACAAACAGAAGAGAGGAGATGACGGTGAACAACCGGAACGGGGAGACCACGACGATGGATGGACACAAGACCAGTGGCCCGCAGCGGCCTGGGACAGCCTCGGAAGAGGCGTTCGGCCGGCAGGCCAACAAGGGCATCCTGGCGGATCGTGTCGCCGAGGAACTGAACGTTCCGCGACGCACGGCCGCGCGCGTGCTCGACGCCGTGCTCGACTCGGTGCGGGATCTGCTGCTGGATCGCGGCAAGGTCGCGGTCAAGGGCTTCGGCACCTTCGAGCGCCGCGTGCGCAAGGGCCGCGCGTACAAGCACCCGCTCACGGGCAAGAGCATCGAGGTCGCCGACAAGGAGACCATCATCTTCAAGCCCAGCGATCAGCTCATCGAGGACACGAACCCGGCGCGCGCGCACCGCCGCCAGCGGCCGCGCCCGAGCCACCTGTCGCCGGCGACCGACGACATCCTGTTCAAGGGCTGATCACACGGTACGGTCCGGCAGCAGGGTCGCGGCGAACTGCTGCGCCCGGGTCGGTCCGTGGTTATGGTGTCCCGCGTGACGCGCGACTCCAAGCGAGAGGCCTTCCTCGCGGCCTGCCTGCAGTTCGACGTGCAGCGCGGTGACGTCGCCGGCAACCTCGCCGAGGCCGAGCGCCTGATCCGGCGCGCCCAGAAGCAGGGCGTGCGGCTCGCGGTGCTGCCGGAGCTGTGGTCCACGTCGTTCCTGCCGGCGGTCGCGCCGGAGGTCGTGACCGCTGCCGCGGCGGCCGACGAGGCCGTCCGCGAGCTCTCCGGGAAGCTCGAGATGACGATCGTCGGCTCCGCGCTCGCCGAGCAGGGCGGCCGGTTCTTCAACCGTGCCACGCTGTTCGAGCGCGGCAAGGCCATCGGCACCTACGACAAGATCCACCTGTTCAGCCCCAACGCCGAGCAGAAGACCTTCACCGCGGGCGACCGGCCGGTGGTCGTGAACTCCGAGCTCGGCCGGATCGGGCTGACGGTCTGCTACGACATCCGCTTCCCGGAGCTGATCCGGTGGTACTTCTACCAACGCGCCGAGATCCTCGTGGTGCCGGCGCAGTGGCCGGAGGCGCGTGCCAACCACTGGCGCGCGCTGGTCGACGCCCGCGCGGTGGAGAACCAGGTCTTCGTCATCGGCTGCAACCGCACCGGCAGCGAATCGTCACTGAAGACCAAGGACACGCTGTCGTTTCCGGGCAACAGCAGGATCGTCGACCCCATGGGTGACGTGATCGGCAGCGGCGACGGGGGGGTCGGCGCCGTGACGGCGGAGATCGAGTTGCGCAAGGCGCGCACCATGCGCCGCACCATGCCCATCGAACGCGACCGTCGCGCACCGATCTACCGCGCGATCTGGAGCCCCACCTGGGGCGACGCGTCGGTCAGCCGGCAAACGCCTTGAACAAGGCGAGCTTCTGTGGCTTGCGCAGGCGATCGATCGCTGCGTTCTGCAGCTGACGCACGCGTTCTGCGCTGACACCCAGATCCACGGCGATGTCGCCGAGCGTCTCGGTGTCGCGGCCATCCAGGCCGAACCGCCGGCGGAGGATCATCTGCTCGCGCTCCGGCAGATCCGCCATCGCCTCGTCCAGGCGTGCGGGCAGATCGTCCTCCTGAACCGTGTCCTCGATCGGCGCGATCGACTCGTCGGAGATCTCCTGCGCGAGCGTGCGGCCATCCTGCCCGGGGCGCTCGGCGTCGATGCTGACTGCGTAGCGACGCACTGCGAGCAGTTCCTCGAGGCGCTCGGCCGGGATGCCGAGGCGGGAGGCGATCTCCTCGTTGCTCGGCGGCGCGCCGGAGGCGTCGGTCTCCTTCTGGCGGATGCGCTGCACCTTCTTGAGCACCTTCTGCACCCAGATCGGCAGGCGCACCGTGCGCGACGCGTTGTAGAGCGTCTTCAGCACGGCCTGCTGGATCCAGAACTGCGCGTAGGTCCGGAAGCGCACGTCGCGCCGCCAGTCGAAGCCCTCGATGGCCTGGAACAGCGACGCGTTGCCCTCCTGGATCAGGTCGACCACGTCGACGCCGAGCCCGCGGTAGCGGTGCGCGGTGCCCATCACCATGTAGAGCGAACCCTCGACGTAGAGGTTGCGCAGCGCGATGAGTTCGTCGAGCGCCTTGCGGACGCGGGCGAAACCGCCCCGCTGACGAGCAGCGCTCGGCCGCGGCAGGCGACGACGTCGCCTGGGAAGCTCCGCCCACTCTGCCTCGCCGAGGTCGCGGAGCGGGGTGGTCGCCGCGAGCGCGGCCTCCGCGGTCACGCCGCCGGCCTCGAGAGCCGCGCGCAGGCGGAGCTTGAGGAACTCGTAGCGGCGCGCCATCCCGAATTCGTCCGCACGCTCGAGGCGCGGCAGGCGCTGGATCTGGGTGTCGTAGTAGGTCGTCCAGACGACGCGGGAGTCGACCTCGCCGAGAGCCTCGAAGGCCGGGGCGGGGATCGTCACCGAGATGCCGCGCTCGACCACCGCCTTGGCGAGGCGCACCGCACAACGATCGAAGGCCGCCGTCGGAACATCGAGCATCGCGTCGAGCTGCGCGAGCGTGAGGACAGAGCCAGCCGCGGGCAGGCGGCGGAAGCACGGGAACGACTTGATCATGGCGCCTCTAGTTCGATCGGGCGCCAGCGAGGGTTTCGCACAGAGTCGGGAGAAAGCCCTCGGACACCCGCGCCACGACCCATCAAGAATCGGGCCAGCCCCAAATCAGGGCTATTTCCGCATGCCGCGTAGGATCAGGACCAGGAGGAGCACTGCCAGAATGGCGCCCGCCCCGTAGAACGGCCACGGCGTGGCCGTGTTCAGGCCCATCCCGACTGGCAGAACGGCAGGCACGGTGAGCACCCGCGCCTCGGAAGGGGCTCCGTCGGCGCTCACGGTCTGGTAGGTGAGGTTGAAGGCCAGTTGCCGGATCCCGGTGGCTGCGTCGGGGGATGCAACCAGGGTGAAGGGGACACTGACCGTGCCACCGGTCACTGGCAAGGTCTTGCCCGCGAAGTCCTTGGGCGAACCGGCAGGCATCGGATCGAGCTGCACCGAGACGTCATCGCCCAGCCCGTCGATCGCGATCCGCAGCGGGCTACCTTCGCCGCGGAACATCCACTGCCCCTCCGGCACCTCGATGCGCGCGCGCCCCGCGCACGCGCCTCCGACCCGCAGGTCGACAGGAGTCGGCAGGTCGATCGCGAACACCAGCCGGTCCACGTCCGCCGCGCTCTCGGTGTGGAACATGGTCCCGCCGCTCGCGACGCGGTGCGTCGGTGCCGGTGCCGGCTTCGCCCCGCCGTCGTCGACCGGCCCCGTCTCATCGGGCTCCACTGCGACCGCCGCTGTACTCGCTGCCCCGGACGTCGATCCACCCATCGCGATGTTCGGACGCGGCAAGGGCCGGCCGATCTTGGCCTGCCCCTGCACCGGGATCTGACCTTCGCCGAGCGCGGCGCCGGTCGAGCCATCGGTCAAGGGCACCTTCGCCTGGAAGCTCAAGCGAACGTCACTGTGCAAGGCCGAATTCGACACCGTCACCGGGATCTCGATGGTGACGGAGTTGTCGTGCACGGGTGTGCCGATGAACCGCGTGGCGAGCGTGCCCAGCGCCGCTGGCAGCACGCGGAACTGACCCATCTCGAACCCACCCTGTGCCGGCGCGTACTCGAGCCCGATTGCGGCGTCCGACAGCACGACCGCGGGGTTCTGGAGGATGAGCACGATCGACACGATGCCGCTCTCGCCGGGTGCGAGACGACGCGGCCGTGTCGACACCGAGCCATGCACCATGTTGGTGAGGTAGGCAGCCGAAGTCATGCCGTCGGCGAAGCTCTTCTCGCCCGCGGCGCGCGCGGCTTCGTCGGCCTCGGCCGCCTTCTTCTGTTCCGCGGACGCGTACTCGGGCCCACCCTCGGCGCCCTCCGCGCCGCGCTGGGCGCTCAGGCCGGAGAGCAGACCCGTGGACAAGAGGAGCGGCAACAGGCAGCGGAGCAGCATCATGGCGGTGGTCGGAGGCGGGCGCGGGTAGACGCCGCGGGAGTCGGTTCCTTCCGAGCTTACCAGCCGGCTTGAAAGCCCCACCCCAGGGATTAGCCTCCGCCCCCCCTCCCGCCGACCGCATGGCCGCAACCGTCACCGAAGCCTCCATCCTCGCAGCCCTCCGGCAGGTCGAAGACCCCGATCTGCACCGTGACATCGTGGCGCTCGGGTTCGTGAAGGACCTGCGCATCCAGGGCGGCGCCGTGACCTTCGCGGTCGAGCTGACCACGCCCGCCTGCCCGGTGAAGGACAAGCTGCAGGCCCAGGCGGAGCGCGTCGTCGCCGCCATCCCCGGCGTGACCCGTGTCACCGCGACCATGACCGCGCAGGTCACGCCCAGCCGCCCGATGATGGGCGCGAAGGGGGTGATCCCCGGGGTCAAGAACGTGCTGGCGGTGTCGTCCGGCAAGGGGGGCGTGGGCAAGTCGACGATCGCGGTGAACCTCGCGTGCGCGCTGCAGCGCGCCGGCGCCCGCGTCGGCATCCTCGACGCCGACGTGTACGGGCCCAACGTCCCCCTGATGCTCGGCGTCACGGGTCGGCCGGGGGAGGCGACCGTCGACGGCCAGAAGCGCATGAAGCCGGTCTCGGCGCACGGCCTGCAGGTGATGAGCATCGCGCTCATGATCGCCGAGGACCAACCGGTGATCTGGCGCGGTCCCATGCTGCACAGCGCGATGCGCAGCTTCCTCTTCGAAGTCGCATGGGACGACCTCGACTACCTCGTCGTCGATCTTCCGCCCGGGACAGGCGACGCGCAGCTCTCGCTGAGCCAGCAGGCGCACATCGCTGGCGCGGTGATCGTCACCACGCCGCAGGACGTGTCCGTGCTCGACGTGCGCAAGGCGATCCGCATGTTCCAGACCGTGCACGTTCCGATCCTCGGCATCGTGGAGAACATGGCGTTCTTCACGCCGCCGGGCAGCAGCGAACGCTTCGAGATCTTCGGCAGCGGCGGCGGCAAGAAGATCGAGATGGAGTTCGGTGTGCCGTTGCTCGGCCAGGTGCCGATCGATCTCGAGGTGCGCCGGGGCGGCGATTCGGGCCAGCCCATCGTGGTTGCCGCGCCCGACAGCAGCGCGGCGCGCGCCCTGTCCGAGATCTCCGGCAAGCTGGCAGCCCGCATCAGCATCGTGAACGCCGACTGACCGCGAGCCATCGATCCCGAAGTAGGATGACCGCCATGCAGCCGACTCCAAAGTCGCCGTCGTCGACTCCCCGCTTCGCCGCCGACACGTGCCTCGCGGACGTGCTCGACGCCACCCCCGCCGCACGCGCGATCCTGATGCGCTTCCACATCGGTGGTTGCCATCACTGCGGGTTCGACCCCAAGGACACGATCCAGAAGGTCGCGGAAGACAACGGCATCCCCACCGAGTCCCTGCTCGCGGCCCTCAACGGCGCCTGATCCACGCGCCTGCCAACGTCCTTGCCTCGGTCGCGCACGCGGCCAACAATCCACGTCCGCCGCATCCCCGGCGCCAGCCTGGAACCAAGCATGTCGAACGTCCAAGAACTCACCGACCAGAGCTTTGCGACCTCTCTCCGCAGCGACGACCTGCCGGTCCTCGTGGATTTCTCCGCGAGCTGGTGCAGCCCGTGCAAGGCGCTCGCGCCCACGATCGACGCCGTGGCGAAGGAGTACTCCGGCAAGCTCCGGGTCTACAAGCTCGACATCGACAACGCGGCCGACACCACGGCACGGTTCGGCGTGTCCAGCGTCCCGACCTGCATCTTCTTCAAGGACGGCAAGGAGGTGGACCGCTTCTCCGGCAACCAGGACCTGCGCAGCGTGCGCCAGCGCGTCGATCGCGTCCTCGGCTGAACGCATGCCGATGGCGGGCGCTCCACTCCCCGATCAAGCGCCCCGATCAGGAGAGTCCGCGCTCCGCGTCCGCGCCCCGCGCCAGCGCCCGACGCAGCGACAAGCCCGCCAGCAGCAAACCCACGGGGACCGTCCACCAGGCGCTGAGCCAGGCGGGCCGCGGGGCAACCACATGGAACGGCGCCAGCACCTCGGTGCCGTCCGGAGCGAGCCATCGCAATGTGTATGCGCCCGGCTCGTCGATGCGCAGGCCGAGCACCCCAGTCTGGTCCGCCGAGTGCCAGCCGAGCGCCGCGCCGCTGGCGTCGAGCAGTTCGACGCGGATGCCGGCGATCGGTGCGGGCGCCGCCCGTACTTCCATCCTGGTCCCGGCGACGACTGCGGTCGGCGCATCGAGGCGGAGGTCCTGCGTGGCGACGACGCCGATCAGCAACAGGGCACGCATGGGCGCGGCGCATCCTAGCGAAACGCGGGCGCCGGCATGAATGCGCGCCTCGTCGAACTCGGTCGCGTGCCCTTCGCGGCGACCTGGGAACGCATGCGCGAACTCGCCGCACGTGTGGCGGACGATGCGACGGCGGGCGAGGTCTGGCTCCTCGAGCACGAACCGGTCTACACCGCCGGCCGCGCCACGCCGCCGGAGGAAGCTGCCGCGATCGGCGCCGTCGCCATCGAACGTGGCGGCCAGATCACCTGGCACGGTCCGGGCCAGCTCGTCGTGTATCCGATCGTCCCGCTGCCGAGTCGCGACCTGCGCGCGTGGCTGCGCCGGCTCGAAGCCTTCGGCGTCGCGGTCTGCCGCGCGTTCGCCATCGCTGCCGAACCCTCCGTCGACGGCACCGGCGTCTTCACACAGGGCCGGAAGGTCGCCTCCATCGGCGTCGCGGTGCGCCGCTGGGTCAACCTGCACGGCATCGCCATCAACGTCGACCTCGACCTCGCGCCCTTCTTCCGCTGCCGCCCGTGCGGGCGCGACCCGACCATCATGACCGATCTCAGCCGGGCCGCTGGTCGCGCGATCACACTGGCGGAGGCGGTCACCGCAGCGCGGGCGGCCCTCCCCCAACTCCTCGATCCGGGCGCCGCGTGGGCATCCGATCCGACCAGGCGCTAACCTCTCGCCCATGGTCGGCACCATCGAGCTGGATCCCGAGGGTCTGCTCCTGCTCATCCGCTTCGACTACCGCGAAGACCTCATCGACGTCGTCCGCAACCTGCCGCAGCGGCGCTGGGACCCGCGCAACAAGGTCTGGACCGTCCCCGCGGCGCACGTCGACGACGTGGTCGCAACCTTGATCGGTCGCGGCTTCACGATGGACTCCGGCGTGAGCGCGATGTTCGCCGGGACCGCTGCCAGGCCCCCGGCACCGAAGGACACGCCCCGTCCGGAGGGTGGCACGAACCGTCGTCGGCGCGGCCCGCGGCGGCGCAACGATGCCGAGCGCAGCGACGGATGAGCCTCGTCCCCGCGCCACCGCCCGCGGTCGGGCAGATCGAGCTCGACACCCCTCGCCGTCAGCTCGTGATCCGCTTCGCGTACCGCGCGGAGCTGGTCGATGCCGTGCGCGCGCTGCCGGGACGGATCTTCGATCGCGACAAGAAGCTCTGGCGCGTCCCCGCCGAGCACCTCGACAGGGTCGTCCAGGCGCTCGTGCCGCTCGGCTTCGCCGTCGCCGGCGAGGCGGCGGCGATGGCGCGCGAAGTGCCTGCCGCGGCGACGGTGACGCCCGAGCCGGGCCTGCCCTTCGCCGTGCCCGCGGCCAACGACGCGCTCACCGTCAGCGCGCTCAACCACCGCGTGCGCAACGCGCTGCACGGCGCGTTCCCGGAGAGCTTCTGGGTCGTCGGCGAAGTGATGAACTTCGACAAGTCCGCAGGCCGCGCGCACCGCTTCTTCACCCTGGTCGAGAAGACCCCCGGCGAGGACGCCCGCCCGCTGGCGCAGGTGGAGGCCGCGCTCTTCGAACGCACGATCGAGCTGCTCGACCGCAAGCTGCGCAGCGCCGACCCGCCCCTGCAACTGCGCGACGGCCTGCAGATCCGCGTGCTCGCGCGCGTGGACCTGTACCCGGCCAGCGGCCGCTTCCAGCTCGTGATCGACGACGTCGATCCCAGCTACACCCTCGGTCAGCTCGCGCTGAACCGTGAACAGATCCTGCGCGAACTGCGCGCCAAGGGACTCGAGCACAAGAACCTCGCGCTCCGTCTGCCGGCACCGACGCTGCGCATCGGCGTGCTGGCGAGCCCGACCTCGGACGGCTGGACCGACTTCCTCCGGCACCTGCAGGCCGCGCCGTACGCGTGGAAGGTCACTGTCTTTCCCGTGCGCGTCCAAGGCACGGCGCTCCGGCAGACCGTGGCCGCCGGCCTGCGCTGGTTCGCGCACGCCGCCGCCGACTTCGACGCGCTCTGCATCCTGCGTGGCGGCGGCTCGCGCGCCGAACTCGCCTGGTGGGACGACCGCGAACTCGCGTACGGCGTCGCCCAGCATCCGTTGAAGATCCTGGTCGGCATCGGCCACGAACGCGATCGCTCCGTGCTCGACTTCCTGGCGGAGTCGTTCAAGACGCCGACCGCGGTCGCTGCACACCTCGTCGACTCGGCCCATGCGGTGCGCGCGCACCTCGACGAACGCGCCGACGCGCTGGTCGATGCGAGCCGGTCGCGGCTCGCCACCGCCGGCACCGTGCTGCGCACCTGCGCGCTCGACATCCGCCACGCGCTGCAGGCGCGCCTGGCGCGCGAACGCGAACGCCTCGGCCTCGCCCGGCACCGGCTCGCACGCGGCAGCGCGCTCCGCGTTGCCCGCCAGAGGGATCTCCTGCAGCGCGCCGCGGAGCGTGCGACCCGCGGCGTGCGGGCGCGCCTCGAGCGTGCCGCGGCCCACCTCGAACGGCAGGAGACGCGGCAGCGCCTCCTCGACCCGCGCGCGGTCCTGCGCCGCGGGTATGCGATGGTGCGCGGCGCCGACGGCCGCATCGTCACCGACGCCGCGCCCCTCGCCCCCGGCGCCGAGCTGGCGGTCGAATTCCGCGACGGCGTGGTGGCCGCGCGCACGGAGCGCGTGACAATCCGCCCCGTCGACCCGACCTGAACCATGGCCAGCGAGCCTCAAGACCCACTGACCTACACGGCCGCGAGCCGCGAGCTGGACGCGATCCTCAACGAGATCGAGAACGGCGCCGCCGACATCGACGTGCTCTCGCAGCGCGTCGCGCGCGCCGCGTTCCTCATCCGAATCTGCCGCGAGAAGCTCGCCGGCACCGAACTCGAGGTGAAGAAGGTCGTCGACGATCTCACCGCCGCGGCGGCGATCGAGCCCGACGAGGCTCCGGCCGAGCCCGATGCCTGACCTGGAGCACCGCCCGTGGACCTGACGACCGCGATTCTCTTCTACGTGGTGCTGCTCGTGAGCCTCGTCGTGCACGAGGCCGCGCACGCCACCTTCGCGCCGCTCGGCGGCGACCGCACCGCCTACGCCGGCGGTCAGGTGACGCTCAACCCGATGCCGCACATCCAGCGCGAGCCCTTCGGCACGGTGATCCTGCCGCTCGTGATGCTGTTCCTGTCCAAGGGCACCATGTGCATGGGCTACGCGAGCACGCCGATCGATCCCGTGTGGGCACGCTTCCATCCGCGACGCGCGGCGCTCATGTCGGCGGCGGGACCGCTCGCCAATCTCCTGCTCGCGGCGATGGCCTTCGCGATCCTGAAGCTGCTGATCAGTACCGGCCATGTCGTCCCGCAGCACCGCTTCTCCTTCGGGTTGCTCGCCGTGCCGGAGGACGGCTCCGGAAGCGGCGCGCTCTTCGCAGCATGCCGGATCCTGTCCGTGTTCGTCTCTCTCAACCTGCTGCTGGCGGTGTTCAACCTCTACCCGCTGCCGCCGCTCGATGGAGCGGGCGTCGTCGAAGGCCTGCTGCCGCGTACCAGCGCCGTCTTCGACTTCATCCGCGGCCAGCCCGCGCTCATGATCGGTGGGCTCTTCGTCGTCTGGTACACGCTCCCGGAGCTGGCCTGGCCCGTGCTCGACGTGGTGCAGCGCTGGCTCTGACGGGCTGGATCTGAACGGGCCGGATCTGACTCACCGCGCCCGCGGCTCGACGCCGAGCAGGCTGCGCACGAAGAAGTCGCGCCGCCGGCGTTGCCCGTAGGGGCTCCCGCCCGCGCCGTGCCCCCCGCCGGGGAACACGATCAGCTCGAAGTCCTTGTCGGCGGCGATGAGCGCGTTCACCACCTGCATGGTCGAGGCCGGATCGACGTTGCGATCCAGCTCGCCCACCGTCAGCAGGAGCTTGCCGGTGAGCTTGTGCGCCTGCGTCACGTTCGACTGCTCCGCGTAGTGTGGCCCCACCGGGTAGCCCATCCACAGCTCGTTCCACCACACCTTGTCCATGCGGTTGTCGTGGCAACCACAGTCGGCAGCCGCAGCCTTGTAGAAGTCCCCGTGCGCGAGCATCGCGCGCAGCGCGCTCTGCCCGCCCGCCGAGCCGCCGTAGATGCCGACGTAATCGAGGTCCATCCAGGGCCGCGTCGCCGCCGCCGCCTTCATCCAGAGGATCCGGTCCGGGAAACCGCTGTCGCCGAGGTTCTGCCACGCGACGTCGTGGAAGGCCTTGCTGCGCCAGTTGGTCCCCATGCCGTCCATCTTCACGACCACGAAGCCCAGCTCGGCGAGCGCCATCTCCTCGCGCGTCGCGTTGAACGCCTTGGGCACGTGCGCCCCGTGCGGCCCCGCGTAGATGCTCTCGATCACCGCGTAGCGCTTCGCCGGATCGAAGGTCGTCGGCGTCCAGATCACGCCCCAGATGTCGGTCATGCCGTCGCGGCCCTTCGCGACGAAACGCTCCGGGGTGCGCCAGCCGGCCGCCACGAGCGCGGAGGCATCCGCGCGCTCCAGATCCAGCACGTGCGCACCGTCCGCCGCGCGCCGCAGCTCGACGACCAGCGGCGCGTCGACCCGCGACCACGCGTCGACGAGGAAGGTCCGGTCGGGGGAGAAGGTCACGTCGTGCATGCCGTCGCCCGCCGTCAGCAGCGTCACCTCGCCCGTGTCGATCGCCACGCGCGCGTGGTGCACGTGGTAGGGATCCTGCCCCGGGTGCACGCCCATGGCGCGGAACCAGACCTGCCGCGCCGCCGCATCGACGTGGTCGACGCCGCGCACCACCCACTCGCCGCGGGTGAGCTGGCGCTTCACCGCCCCGGTGTCGGCGTCGAGCAGGTAGAGGTGGTTCCAGCCATCGCGCTCCGACATCCACACGAGTTCGCGCGCATCGTCGAGCCACCACGAGAAGGTCTTGTGCGCGTAGTCGACGAAGGTCCTGCTGGTCTCGTCCACGAGCGCCGTCGCCGCCCCGGTCTGCGCGTCGACTGCCACGATCCGCAGGACCTGATGCCCGCGCTGGTTGTAGAGGAAGGTGAAGCGGCGCCCGTCGGCTTCCCACCGGACGTCCCCGAGACTCCACGGGTTCTGGAACAGTGCGTCGTCGATCGGGATCTCCTGCCCCTGCGCGGTGAACAGCCGCGGGCGGCGGATCGGCAGCGGGTCGCCCGGCTTCGCATAGGCGTAGTCCGACAACTTCGGCTGCAGCTGGTCCTTGGGCGACGACTCGATGAGATGCACGTGCCGCTCGGGCGGCGTCTGCGTGCGGATCGTCACGAAGTGACCGCCGTCGGGTGACCACGCCACGCGCGCGTCGTAGCCGATCTCGCCGCCGCCGTCGGTCGTCAGGCGCACGTTCCCGCCCTCGCCCTCGCGATGCAGGTAGAGGTCGTGCTCCTGCTCGACCACCACGGCGCCGCCGACCGGCGACGTCGGCCCGCGTCGCGGCGCAGGGGGGCGCGCGCCCGCCGCCTCGCCGCGCCGGCCGCG
>CAYQMF010000049.1:29498-41737 GCA_964418595.1 uncultured candidatus Brocadiaceae bacterium | reverse complement strand
GCGTCTCACCGAGAGTGGCGCGCGTGGTCCCAAGAAGCGTGGCGCACGACAGCCGCGCCTTGGTCTTGCCGCAAAGGCAGGCGCGGCGCTCCGCGCCGCGTGAAGCACGGAAGTACGGAAGTACGGAGAGAGACAGAGAGACAGAGAGACAGAGAAGCCAGAAGAAGGCCCCGGCCAGCCGCGCCCGGCGCACCTCGATGGCGGACGCGTTCCTCCCAAACGCCCCCTCGAAGCCCCACCCCCGGCCAGTACACTCCCTCCCCGAGTGGCGACCACGCATCCCATCCGCATCGCGCCTTCCCTGCTCTCCTGCGACTTCGCGCGCATCGCCGACGAGGTGACCGCAGTGGAAGCCGCCGGCGCCGACTGGCTCCACGTCGACGTGATGGACGGCCACTTCGTCCCCAACCTCACGATCGGCCCGCCCGTCATCAGCAAGATCAAGAAGGTCGCCACGCGCCCGCTCGACGTGCATCTGATGATCGAGGATCCGTGGCGCTACGCCGACGCCTTCCTCGACGCGGGCGCCGACGTGTTCACCTTCCACCTCGAGGTCGCGTCGCGCGGCGACGTGTTCGCGCTGGTCGACAAGGTCAAGTCGCGTGGCGCCAAGGCGGCGATGGCGATCAACCCCGACGCCGACGTCAACCGCCTCGCGCCCTTCCTCCCCGCCCTCGACATGGTGCTGGTGATGAGCGTGTTCCCGGGGTTCGGCGGGCAGAAGTTCATGCCGTCGGTGCTCGACTCCGTGCGCGCGCTGCGCGGTCCGCTGCGCTACCGCGGCGAGATCGAGATGGACGGTGGCATCGATCCCGCGACGATCGCGGCGTGCGCGGCGGCGGGGACCAACGTGTTCGTCGCCGGCACGGCGGTGTTCGGCGCACCGGACCGCAAGGCGCGGATCGCCGAACTGCGGCGGCTCGCGGCCACACCGTCGGCCGCGTAGCCTGCCCGCCACGCCCGGCGCGTTTTTTCGGTTGCCCCGCGCAGGACGCCTGCCCTCAAATGCTCCCTTCCTCCCCTACGAGGCCCTGACCAACATGCCCTGGACGCGTTTCGGCAAGAAGAAGGACATGCCCGGTGGGCTCTGGATCAAGTGTGAAGCCTGCGGCTCCATGCTGTTCCGGAAGGAGTTCGACGCCAAGCTGCGGGTCTGCACGAGCTGCGGCTACCACTTCACCTACCCGGCGCGCGAGCGGATCGCCCTGGTCGCCGACGAGGGCTCGTTCGTGGAGATGTTCGAGAACCTCAAGGGGGAGGACCGCCTCGGCTTCGTCGACCGCGTCCCGTACGCGGAGAAGCTCGAGTTGACCATCAAGAAGACCGGCGAGACCGACGCGATGATCGTCGGGACCGCGACCATCAAGGGCATCCCCTGCGTGCTGGGGCTGATGAACTTCGTCTTCCTCGGCGGCTCGATGGGCATGGTGGTCGGCGAGAAGGTCGCCCTCGCCATCGAACTCGCGATCGAGAAGAAGCTGCCGGTGGTGCTGTTCGCGTGCTCCGGCGGCGCCCGCATGCACGAGGGCGCCATCTCGCTCATGCAGATGGCCAAGACCTGCGCCGCGCTCGCCCGGCTGAACGACGCCGGGGGGTTCTCGGTGTCGGTGCTCACCAACCCCACCACGGGCGGGGTGACGGCGAGCTTCGCGTCGGTGTGCGACATCCTGCTGTCCGAGCCGGGGGCGCTGATCGGCTTCGCCGGTCCGCGCGTGATCGCGACCACCATCAAGAAGGAGCTGCCCAAGGGCTTCCAGCGTGCCGAGTTCCTGCTCGAGAAGGGACAGATCGACCGGATCGTGACCCGCGACCGGATGAAGGACGAACTCGCGCGCTTCCTCGCGTACGCGACGGGCCGCAACCCGGTCGAGGCGTATGCGAACCCCAACGCCAAGGACGCCGACGGGACCCGCAGCCCCGACGCCTCCAAGGAGCAGGACGGCCGAGCCACGGCCAAGGCTGCGGCCGCCGCCGGCGAAGCCGACGGCAAGCCCGTCACGCTCCCGGCGGTGGCGCCCGAGCCGCCCAAGGGCGAGACGAAGGGCAGGAAGCCCAGGGCCAGCAAGGACCGCGTGAGCAAGGGGAGCTGAGCCATCGTCGAGCTCAAGCCGACGCGGCCGGTGCCGCGCCCGCTGCCGGCGGCGCGGGTGCCGGGCAGCTACAAGGTCACGCCGGAGGATTTCGTGGTGGTGGAGCAGGAGCTCTACCCGCCGAGCGGAACCGGGGAGCACCTGTGGCTGCGCGTGCGGAAGCGCGGCGTCGCGACGATGGAGGCGGTGGCCCGGCTGGCCGGCGCGCTGCGCCGGCCGGAGCGCGAATTCGGTTTCGCGGGGCTGAAGGACGCGTTCGCGGTGACGGAGCAGTGGCTCAGCATCGGCGGCGTGACGGAGACGGCGGTGCGCGACCTCGCCATCGACGGGATCGAGGTCCTTCAGGTCACCCGCCACACCAACAAGCTGAAGCTCGGGCACCTGCGCGGCAACCTCTTCGACATCGTCCTGCGCGGCGTGGACGCGACGCACGTGCCGGCCCTGCAGCAGAACCTCGCTGTGCTCGCCCGCGACGGTTGCCCGAACTACTTCGGCGAGCAACGCTTCGGCAAGCGCGGCGCCAACCTCGACAAGGGGATGAAGATCCTGCGCGGCAACCCGCGGCACGCGGCGCGCGCGATGCCCAAGCGCCTGCTGCGCCTGCTGATCTCGGCGGTGCAGAGCGAGGTGTTCAACCGTGTGCTCGTGCGGCGCCTCGATCGCATCGCGGTGCTCGTGCCGGGAGACATCGCGATCCTGCACCGCAACGGCGCCGCGTTCGCCGTGGCCGACGTGGCCGCGGAGCAGCCGCGCTGCGCGGCGTTCGAGATCTCGCCGTCGGGGCCGCTGCCGGGACCCAAGTGCCTGGTGGCGACGGGCGAGCCCGGCGAGATGGAGGCGACCGCGCTGGCGGAGCTGGACCTCGACCCGGCGCTCTTCGGCCAGGTCCCGCACGGCACGAACGACGGCGAGCGGCGTTCGCTGCGCGTGCGGGTGAGCGAGCCCTCGCTCACGGCCGAGGCCGACGGCGCGCGCCTTCGATTCGCTCTTCCGAAGGGCAGCTACGCGACCGCGGTGCTCCGCGAGTTGCTCGTCGAGCCACCTTGGTTCGAGATGGCGCACGCGGACTGACCGCCGATTTGCTAAACCTCTGGCGTGCTCCGGCTCGCTTCGATGATCCTCGTGGGTTCGGCTGCGCTCGCCGCGCAGGTGGACTTCAACCGCGACGTGCGTCCGATCCTCTCGGACCGCTGCTTCAAGTGCCACGGCTTCGACGAAGCCGCGCGCAAGGTCGGGCTGCGGCTGGACACGCGCGACGGACTGCTCTCCGTGCGCAAGGCGGGTGCGCCGGTGGTGCCGGGCGACCCGGCGCGGTCGCTGCTGATCCAGCGGATCGGGCACACCGACCCCAAGGAGGTCATGCCCCCGGCCAAGACCGGGGTCGTGCTGACCGCCAAGGAGAAGGCCACGCTGCGGGCGTGGGTCGAGCAGGGTGCTCCCATCGCGGGGCACTGGGCGTTCGAGACCCCGACGGCGCCGCTGTTGCCTCCGGCGCGCGGCAGCGAGCACCCCGTCGACCGGTTCGTGCAGGCGGCGCTCGCGGCGAAGCAGCTCTCACCGGCTGCGCCCGCGGATCGCGCGACCCTTCTGCGTCGCTTGTCGCTCGACCTCACCGGCCTGCCGCCGACCCCGGCCGAGGTGGACGCCTTCGTCGCCGACCCGCGCCCGGATGCGTACGAGCAGGCCATCGAGCGCTTGCTCGCGTCGCCGCACCATGGCGAGCGCATGGCGCTGATGTGGCTCGACGTCGCGCGCTACGCCGACACCAACGGCTTCCACCACGACAACATCCGCACGAGCTGGCCCTACCGGGACTGGGTGATCGCCGCCTTCAACCGCAACCTGCCGTACGACCGGTTCGTGGTCGAGCAGCTCGCGGGCGACCTGCTGCCCGACGCCACGGACGAGGATCGCATCGCGACCGCGTTCTGCCGGATGCACAACATCAACGACGAGGGCGGCGCACTCGACGCCGAGTACCGCGTCGAGGCCGTGTGCGACCGCATCGAGACCATCGCCACGTCGTTCATGGCGCTGACGTTCACCTGCGTGCGCTGCCACGACCACAAGTTCGATCCATTCACGCAAGAGGACTACTACAGCCTCTACGCGACGTTCGGGTCGGTGGAGGAGCGGGGCGTGTACGGGGCCAACTTCGACGCGGCGCGGGCGTACCCGGCGCGGCTCGAGTACAAGACCGCGGAACTGCTGGCGAAGATCGGCAAGGCGCAGGCGGCGCTGACGGCTGCGGAGGCGGCGCTGGCCGCGGCCGCCCCGCAGGTGGCCAAGGAGCAGACGGCGTGGGAGGAACACCTGCGCGCGGAGCGCTCGGTGCGCTGGTCGGCCGCGCGCATCGGCCGCGCCACGGCGGAGTCCGGCGGTGCGTTCGAGCTGCTCGACGACGGTTCGGCGCGCACCATCGCCAACCCCGAACACGAGACGCACGTGTTCGAGCTGGACACCGATGAACAGGATCTGCGTCTGCTCGCGCTCGAGGTGCTGCCCGATGCCAAGAACGGCAGGGGCGGCCTGGGACTGGCCGAACACGGCAACGTGGTGATCACCGCCGTGAAGCTCGAGGTCGCGTCGCGCACCGACCCCGCCAAGGTCGTGCCGGTGCCGTGGGCGTGGGCGTGGGCGCAACACGAACAGCCCAACGACGACTTCGGCATCGACAACGTGCTCGTCGACGATGCTGCGGGCTGGGCGCTCGACGGGCATCGGTGGGCGGATGCGATCACCGCGTTGTTCGTGGCGGCGGAGCCGTTCGGCTTCGCCGGTGGCAGCACGGTGCGCGTGCGCGTCGAGTACCGCAGCAAATACGGCAACCACGTGGCCGGGCGCCTGCGCGTGCGCCTGGGTCAAGGAGCGGGGGTGACGCCCGCGGACTTCCCGACCGTGCTGTCCGACTGGTGGCTGGCCGGGCCCTTCAAGGCGAAGTCGTTCGACGCGGCGTTCACCAAGGTGGTGGGGCCGGAGCGCGCGCGCGGTCTCGATCGCGATGCGAAGTTCGGCAAGGTCGGCTACACGCACCAGCCGGCGTTCGTCGACGGCAAGGTGCACGAGCTGAAGGGGGAGCGGTCGTCGTTCTACCTCGCGCGCGAGATCAGGACGCCGGTGGCGCGCGTGCTCCCAGTCGCCATCGGCAGCGACGATGGCCTGCGCGTGTTCCTCAACGGCCAGGAGGTGTGGCGCAACCCGGCGCGGCGCGGCGCCGCCGTCGGCCAGGACAAGGTCGACCTGCACCTGAGTGCGGGGCGCAACGTGCTCGTGTTGCAGGTGGTCAACGACGGCGGCCCGGCGGGCTTCGCGTTCTCGCTGCAGCCCGACCACGCCGCACCAGGCCCGCTGCAGCCCGCGGCGCTGCTGCCGCCGGATGTGCGCGAGACGAAGCTCGACGCGGCGCTGTCCGCCGCGTTCGGGCGGGCGCAGTCGAAGACCTACGCGCGCCTGGCGGACGGCGTGGATGCGGCGCGGGCGGCGCGCGATGCGCTCGAGGCCGAATCGGTGCCGGTGCTCGTGATGCGCGAGCTGGAGGCGCCCAAGCCCACCTTCGTGCTCACGCGTGGCCACTACGAGGGCGCCGACCCGGAACGGCCGGTGACGCGCCGCCCGCCGATGGTGCTCGGCGGCGCGTTGCCGGCGGGCGCGCCCGACAATCGGCTCGGCTTCGCGCAGTGGCTGACCAGGCCCGAGCATCCGCTCACCGCGCGCGTACACGTGAACCGGATCTGGCAGATGCTGTTCGGCACCGGGATCGTGAAGACGACCGAGAACTTCGGCGCACAGGCCGAGTGGCCGAGCCATCCCGATCTCCTCGACTGGCTCGCCGTACACTTCGTGCGGTCCGGGTGGGACCAGAAGGGTCTGCTGCGGCTGTTGGTGACGAGTGCCACGTACCGTCAGGCAGCGGTGGTGGATCCCGCGGCGCGGGCGGTCGACCCGGAGAACCGGCTGCTCGCCTACTTCCCGCGCCGTCGCCTGCAGGGCGAGCTGGTGCGCGACCAGGCGCTGTTCGTGTCGGGCCTGCTGGTACCGACCGTGGGTGGGCCGAGCGTCAAGCCGTACCAGCCGGAGGGGCTGTGGGAAGAGGTCTCGATCGGCGCCAGCTCCAACACGCAGAAGTTCGAGCGCGACGACGGAGCCGCGCTGTACCGCCGCAGCCTCTACACGTTCTGGAAGCGCACGTCGCCGAACCCGCAGATGGCGACGTTCGACGCGCCGACGCGCGAGTTCTGCCTGGTGCGGCGCGACACGACGAACACGCCGCTGCAGGCGCTCATCCTGTGGAACGACGTGCAGTTCCTCGAGGCGGCGCGCGTGCTCGCGCAACGCACACTGCGTGAGGCGCCGAGCGACACCGATCGGCTGGCGGCGATGTTCGCGCGCTGCACCGGTCGCCCGCCGCGCGCGACGGAGCTGGCGGTGCTTCGGCGCGCGCTGGAGGGCTTCAAGGCGCGGTATGCGGCCGACGCGACTGCCGCCGCCGCGCTGCTCGCGCAGGGCGAGGCGCCGCGCGACGCGGGCCTTCCCGTGGCGGAGTCTGCCGCGTTCATGATGGTGGCGAGCACGGTGCTCAGCCTCGACGAGACCTTGGTGCGCGATTGAGCATGAACCCCTTCGCTGACTATCTGCTCGGCGTCACGCGGCGCCGCTTCTTCGGGCACCTGGGGCATGGCGTGGTCGCGGGGCTCGCGGGCAACGCGCTGGGTCGTGCCGCGCTCGGCGACCTGTCGGGTGACGGCGGCCGTGGCCGCGGGGCGCTGGGAGGCGTGCACTTCGCGCCGCGCGCCAAGCGCGTGATCTACCTGCACATGATGGGCGGGCCGTCGCAGATCGACCTGCTCGACTACAAGCCGCGCCTGCGCGACTTCGCCGGCAAGGACCTCCGCAAGATGCCGGAGATCTACCAGAACCAGCGCGTGACCGGCATGACCAGCGGGCAGTCGTCGCTGCCGCTCGTGCCGTCGAAGTACGCGTTCCAGAAGCACGACAACGAGGCGGACGGGCTGTGGGTGAGCGAGCTGCTCCCCTACACCGCCGCGATCGCCAAGAAGATCTGCGTCGTGAACTCCGTGCACACCGACGCGATCAACCACGAACCCGGCGTGACGTTCATGCAGACCGGCAGCCAGGTGCCGGGTCGTCCGGCGATGGGCGCGTGGCTCAGCTACGGGCTCGGGCGCGTGAACGACGAGCTGCCCGCGTTCGTGGTGCTGTTGAACCGCGGCTTCGGCAATCCCCAGGCGCTGTCGGATCGGTTGTGGGGGAGCGGGTTCCTCGCCAGCGAGCACCAGGGCGTGCGCTTCCGGTCGGGCTCCGACCCCGTGCTGTTCCTCCGCGATCCCGAGGGCGTCGAGCGCGCCGACCGGCGCCGCATGCTCGACGCGGTGGCGGAGCTCAACGAGATCGAGTACGGGCGCACCCTCGACGATGAGGTGCGCACGCGGATCGAGCAGGGCGAGATGGCGTACCGCATGCAGATGTCGGTGCCGGAACTCACCGACTTCTCGACGGAGGACGCGAGCACGCTGGCGCTGTACGGGCCCGATGTGCACAAGGCCGGCTCCTACGCGGCCAACTGTCTGCTGGCGCGACGGCTGGCGGAGCGCGGCGTGCGGTTCGTGCAGCTCTACATCAACGGCTGGGACGCGCATGGCAACCTGCCGCGCGAGCATCCGGTGCAGTGCCAGCTCACCGACCAGCCGGTGAGCGCGCTGGTCCTCGACCTCGAGCGCCGTGGACTGCTCGAGGACACGCTCGTTGTCTGGGGCGGCGAGTTCGGGCGCACCGCGTACTGCCAGGGCAACTACAACGAAGGAACCTACGGGCGCGACCATCACCCGCGCTGCTTCACGATGTGGCTCGCCGGCGGCGGCATCAAGCCGGGCATCACGTACGGCAAGACCGACGACTTCGGCTACAACATCGTGCAAGACCCGGTCGATGTGCACGACCTGCACGCCACCGTGCTGCATCTGCTCGGCGTCCACCACGAGCGGCTGACCTACCGGCACCAGGGGCGCGACTTCCGGCTGACCGACGTGGCCGGGCGGGTCCTGACGCCGCTGTTGCTCTGAGGCATCGCGTGCCGCGCTACGCCCTCGGTCTCGACCACGGCACGAGCAGCGCGCGCGCGTTGCTGGTCGACCTGGACTCCGGCGAAGAAACGGCGGAGGCGGTGGCCGGCTACGCGCACGGCGTCGACGGTGTGCTCCTCGACGCCGGCGCGCCGGACCTCGCGCGCCAGCATCCCACGGACTACCTGACCGCACTGCGCGCGATCGTGCCGGAGGTGCTCGCCGCGGCGAAGGCCGCGCCACCGGACGTGGTGGGGATCGGCGTCGGCACGACCGGCAGCACGCCGATCCCGGTGGATCGGAGCGGCCAGGCGCTGGCGGAGCACGCCGAGTTCAGCGACGACCTCGGCGCGCAGGCCTGGCTGTGGAAGGACCACACCGCCCAGCCGGAGGCCGACGCGATCACTGCGCTCGCGGACCGCCTGCGGCCGGAGTACGTCGCGCGCGTCGGGGGGCGGTACTCCTCGGAGTGGTACTGGGCCAAGATCCTGGCCTGCCACCGGACCGCGCCGCGCGTGTTCGAGCGGACCTGGTCCTTCGTCGAAGCGTGCGACTTCGTGACCGCGTGGCTCACCGGCGAGCGCGATCCCAAGCGCCTTGCGCGCAGCGTGTGCGCGGCGGGACACAAGGGCCTGTACGCGCACGACTGGGGGGGATGGCCCGACGCCGAGTTCCTCGCGGCGTTGCATCCAGCGCTCCCCACCCTGCGGGCGCGCCTGCCCGCGCGTGCGCAGCATTCCGGCGAACGGGCCGGACGGCTCGGTGCGGAGGCCAGCGCCGCGCTCGGGCTCGCGCCGGGCACGCCCGTCGCCGTCGGGGCCCTCGATGCGCATCTCGGCGCGGTGGGTGCGGGGATCCGACCCGGCGACCTCGTGAAGGTCATCGGTACCTCCTCGTGCGACATGGCCGTCGGGTCCGCTGCCGCGAGCCTGCCGTCGGCGGCAGGCCTGTGCGGGATCGTGCCGGACTCGATCGTGCCCGGGCTCCTCGGCTTCGAGGCGGGGCAGGCGGCCGTCGGCGACGTGTTCGCGTGGTGTGCGCGCGTGCTCAACCGCACCGACCTCGGCGTGCTGGCGGGTCAGGCGGCGAAGGTGGCGCCGGGTGCATCGGGGCTGCTCGCGCTCGACTGGCACAACGGCAACCGCAGCGTGCTCGCCGATCCGGCGCTGCGCGGGCTCGTGGTCGGCCTCGGCCTGCAGACCACGGATGCGGAGGTGTACCGCGCGATGCTCGAGGCCACCGCGTACGGCGCACGCGTCATCGTCGATCGGCTGGTGGCGCTGGGCGTGCCGGTCCGGTCCGTGATCGCCGCGGGGGGGATCGCCGGCAAGAGTCCTCTGCTCATGCAGATCCTCGCCGACGTACTGGCCCGGCCGATCCGGGTTGCGGCGTCGCTCCAGGCGAGCGCGCTCGGGGCCGCGATCTGCGGGGCGGTCGCGGGGGGAGCCTACCCCTCGATCGCGGCGGCGCAGGAGGCGCTCGTGCGGTCGCCGACGACCGTGTACGAACCGGAGCCGGGGGCCGTCACCACGTACGCGACGCTCTTCGGCCTCTACGCGGGTCTGCACGAGGCGTTCGGCGGCAAGGCGGGGGCGCTGGCGCCGACCATGAAGGCCCTGCTGCGCCTGCGCGATGCGACGCGCGTGTGAGGGTTCGTCGCATGGACACCAGGACGTGGGTACAAAAGAACACCCGCGGCAGCGCGGATGCCGCGGGTGTCCGGCCACGAAGGTCTCCCCCACAAGACCACGGTTCATGGCACGTCGGCCCCTGCCCATCCAGGTCCCCACCCGGACGGTCAAGGTTGCCGGGACCCATCTGACATTCCGCACGGGCCTCGGCAGTGCCATGGCCTCGCTCCCCCAAGCTCGGCCGCAGCACCCTTGCAAACTCGAGTATCGGGTTCTCTATCGGCGCCGTTCGGGCGGGAGTTGACAGCGCGGCTGAGGAGGTCGTTGCCACGGCGCGGTACGCCCCGGACCCGTCGATCGCGTAGACTGTTCCGGCCGTGAACCACGAACCCGACGCCGAGACCCTTGCCGCGGCCAGTTCGGGGGATCCGGCTGCGGTCGGGGAGCTGCTGCAGCGCTACCTGCCCGGGCTGCGCGCGTTCGTGCGCCTGCGCGCCGGGGAACTCGTGCGCAAGAACGAGGACTACACCGACATCGTGCAGTCGGCGTGCCGGGACGTGCTGGAGAACCTCGGCCGGCATCGGCACGGGGGAAACGAGGGCTTCCGCCGCTGGCTGTACCGCACCGCGCTGCGCAAGATCGCCGATCGCTACGCGTACTACCGCGCGCAGAAGCGGGCGGCCAACCGCGTGACGCCCCTGGAGTCGGCGCCGAGCGCGTACGAGGCCGACGTGCCGTCGCCGAGCCAGCACGCGATCGCGAACGAGGAGGCGGGTCGCATCGAGCGGGCGCTGGAGACGCTGCCGGAGGACTACCGCGAGGTGATCGTACTCGCCCGCCACGTCGGACTCTCGCATCGCGAGATCGCGGTGGAGATGGAGCGCAGTGAGCTGGCGGTGCGCACGCTCCTGTCGCGGGCGTTGGCGCGGCTCGCCGAGGTCCTGGACGAGGGCGAGAGCGCGGAGCGTGGCGCGAGCGGGGAGTGAGGCGCCGGGCCTCGGCCCCGGCCCGCGTGGCGGCTAGAGTGCGCGTGTGGTGCACATCGTCCTGAAGCAGGCCCTCAGCCGGCGCGCGGTGCTGCGCGGGGCGGGTGCCGCTCTCGCGCTGCCCTGGTTGGAGGCGATGGCGCCGGCATTGCGGCGGAGGGCCGAGCCCGCGGTGCGGCATGTGTTCGTCTTCGCCCCCAACGGCAAGAAGATGGACGACTGGCGACCGACGTCGACCGACGACGACTTCGCGTTGCCGTTCCTGCTCGAGCCGCTCGCGCCGTGGCGCCGTGACCTGCTGGTGCTCGGCAACATGACCCTCGACGGCGGGCGCGCGCACGGCGATGGGCCGGGTGACCACGCGCGGGCGGCGGCTTCGTTCCTCACCGGCGCGCACCCGAAGAAGACCGGCGGTGCGGACCTGCACTGCGGGGTGTCGGTGGATCAGGCCCTCGCGCAGCTCGCGGGGTCCGAGCCGCGCTTCCCGAGCCTCGAACTCGGCATGGAGGGCGGTCGGTCGGCCGGAGAATGCGACTCCGGGTACAGCTGCGCCTACTCGAACAACATCGCCTGGCGCTCGCCGACGACGCCGGTGGCAAAGGAGACCGACCCGCGGGCCGTGTTCGCGCGGCTGTTCGGCGACCCTGGCGTCGTGCTCGACGCCGAGGCCCGCGCGCGCGCGCGGGCGACGGAGCGCAGCATCCTCGACGCGGTGCGCGGCGACGCGCGAAGGCTCGCGCAGCGTCTCGGGCCGCCCGATGAGGGTCGGCTCGACGAGTACCTCGACGCCGTGCGCGCGGTCGAGCAGCGCCTGGAGGAGAAGGAGGCAGCGCCGGCGGTCGAGCTGCCCGCCGGGCTGCGAAATCCGCAGCGGAGCCTGCCCGGCAAGCTGCGGCTGATGTACGACATGCTGGCGCTGGCGCTGCGCGCCGACCTGACGCGCGTGGTGACCTTCATGCTCGGCAACGCCGGGAGCAACAAGAGCTATCGGTTCCTCGACGTGCCGGAGGGGCACCACGACCTTTCGCATCATGGCGGCCAGGCTGACAAGTTGGCGAAGGTGCGCGCGATCAACCGCTTCCACGTCGAAGAGTTCGCGCGCTTCGTGGGCAGCCTCGCCGACATCGACGAGGGCGGCGTGCGGCTGCTCGACCGTGCGATCGTGATGTACGGGTCAGGCCTCGCCGACGGCAACAGCCACGCGCACCACGACCTTCCGATCATCCTGGTGGGCGGCGGTGGCGGCACCGTGCGTGGCGGCCGCCACATCCGCGCCGCGAGCCAGATCCCGCTGGCCAACGTCTACCTCACGCTGCTGCAGAACGCCGGCTCGTCGAGCGACCGCTTCGCCGACAGCACCGGGCCGTTCGCGCTGCGGTGAGGAGCGGCGGTTCGTCCCGCGCCGCCCCCGGGGCGGGGCGGCCTCGAGCCGCCGCAGCGGGGTCGATGCGT
>CAYQMF010000049.1:11291-29398 GCA_964418595.1 uncultured candidatus Brocadiaceae bacterium | reverse complement strand
GCGTTGCGGCGGCTCCAGAGAGGACTGAGCCGCGCCGCCCCCGGGGCGGGGCGGCCTCGAGCCGCCGCAGCGGGGTCGATGCGTGGTTGCGTCGAGGATGGTTCCCCGCGTTGCGGCGGCTCCAGAGAGGACTGAGCCGCGCCGCCCCCGGGGCGGGGCGGCTCAGAAATCGATCCCGATGCCGGCGTTGAAGAAGAACGTCGGCTCGAGCGAGCCGTCGAATCGCTGGTTCGTGGTGCCGCGCAACTTGTAGTCGCCGGCCAGGACCGAGCCCACTTCGCCGAACACCGAGAAGTAGTCGGAGAAGCGCTGGTGCAGCGAGAAGCTCGCGGTGACCTCCTGGGTCTGCCAGTCGAAGCGACGCGAGCCCTGGCTGGCGGGTCCGCGCAGCCGGTACTGGTCGCCCTCGAGATACACGCCGACGCCCAGGTTGGTGGCGCCCGCGTTCGGCGACCAGGACAACTCGAGGCGCTGCGGCAGCAGCATGTCCATCCGCCACTGGTCGCTCAGCACCCAGGCGAAGCCGGCCAACGGATAGACCCCGATGTCGGCGAAGGTCTCCGCGACCTCCGCCCCGACCTTCAGGAAGAAGTCATCGCGGACCCGGAAGGTGGCGAGCGCGTGCCCGAACCACTGCCAGTCCTTGGTGGTCAGTGTGCCGTCGAGGTCCGAATAGAGACCTGGGCGGAACATGGCCTCGAGCAGCGTGTCGTCGGTGACGAAGACTCCGGCGCCGATGCGCAGGCCGAGCACGAACACGTCGTCGTCGCTGACGCCACTCACGTTGTTGGTGAGGTCGTAGTCGCGGCGACGGAACTCGCCACCGATGCTGATGTAGTTGTCGGGGTCGACGGCGATCGGGATGTCGCCCTTCACGCGGATCTCCTGCAGGTCGAAGGATCCGACCTCATCCGAGATCTGCGTGTCGGCGAGCAGTGCGTAGCGCGCGGAGAACTTGGGCTCGTAGCGCTTGGACTGCGTGAGGAATCCGCCGTGACGATCCATGAACAGCGCGCCGGGCGAGTAGTCGCGCTGGCCGGGCTGGCCCTGCGGGATCGCGATCCGCGGCGCGGGGGAAGCATCCGTCCCGAGGATCGGGCTCGTCGCTTCCGTCCGAACCGTCCGCTCGACGGCCGGGCTTGCGAGCGCGCTCGCCGAATCGGTGCCCACCGAGCGCACGCTCGGACCCACGGCGCCACACGCCGCCAACATCGACGCGATCGCGCCGAACCAGAGCTGCCTCGAAACCATGCTGCGCCCTCCCAGGGGACTCCGTCGAGAAACCGCCCGCAGCGCCAGACCGTGCGCTGCAGTGACGGCGGATCCTAGGGGTTCGCCGGCAGGGCGCAACGCCGATCAGCGCTGGAAGATGGGGAGGTACTGCCTGGGAAGCTGCAGGATCAGGGCGGCGATGGCGGTGGCGAACGCATCGCCCGGGCCGACGTTGTCGACCCACCGGCCGTCGTCCCGCTGCAGGACGAGCAGGTCGCGCGCCAGGCGCCCGTAGTAGGTCTTGAAGCGCGGCCCGCCGGCCCAGAAGAAGCCCTGGCAGGCGTAGTAGTTGCCGTACCAGTAGTAGAAGTGGTCGGCGTAGTACATGCGCACGTCGCGGTACTCGGTCTCCAGGAAGTCGAGGGCCGGAGTCCACAGCGACATCTCGTACACGCCCGCGGAGGCGAGCGCGGTCACGCCGGCGGCGTTGATCGCGAACTCGCGGTTCTTCGACCAGGCCGACGAGCCGTAGATCTTGTAGTAGAAGAGCCCGCCGTCCCTCGAGCCCTCGGAGCGGCTGCGCATCACGTAGGCGAGGGCCGCCTCGACGGTCGCCTTCGGCACCTGGATGCCGATGTCGCGCGCGGCGCGCAGGGCCTGCAACTGGCACACGGTGACCGACAGGTCGACGGCGGTGGTGAAGGGGTCGTAGCGCCAGCCGCCGTAGCGGTTCTGGGTGTCGACGATCCACAGCACCGCCCGCTCGAGCGTGTGCTTGATGGCGGGATCCCGGACCATCCCGTACGCCTCGGCCAGGAACAGCGTCGCGAACGCGTGGCTGTACATCCGCGTCTCGCTGTCGCGGAGGTAGCCGTTCTCGTTGGCGTGGGCGAGCACGTAGCGGAGCAGGGCTTCCACGCGCGCGCCGTGCTTGCCGCGGCCCGGCAGGTGGCCGCCGGCAAGAAACGCGAGGCCGGCGAACGACGAGACCCCGATGTGCGCCTCGCCGCGCGCGCGTTGCTCGGAACTCGACCGCACCACGAGGTAGCGGTCCTGCTGCTTGTGGCCGACGTCGCCGACGAAGCCGCCGTCGGCTTCCTGGTGCTGGGTCAGCCACAGCAGCCCTCTCTCAGCGGCTGCCTGCAGGTCCTTGGCCGGCAGGTCGTTGAGCAGCGACTCCAGGTCGAGGGGCGGCCGCTCGACGCGCGCCGGCAGGGTCGAGGTGCTCAGGTCGCCCTGCGCGACGGCGAGCGCCGCGGCGGCGATCGAGAGCACCAGCGCGCGGACGACCACGTCGAGCATGGTGCCAGTCTAGCCCGGGTCGCGGCGGCGCCGGCGTGCAGATCTGCCGGGCCCCGGCTTGCGCAACCGGACGCGCCTTGTATGCCGTCGGCATGAAGCGCCGTGGGCGCCGCATCCTCGTCGCCGCGCTGGCGATCCCGATCGTCGCGACGGTGTCCCTGTACATGGCCGAGCCCTACGCGCCGCTGTACGACGCGGACTACGTAGGCAGCCAGCGGTGCATGGCGTGCCACACGCAGGTTGGCCAGGAATGGCAGCATTCACCGCACGCGTGGATGACGCGACCCGCGACCGAGGCCTCGGTGGTGGGCGACTTCCGCGACCACGAGTGGTCGATCCCGGTGGCGGCGCAGCGCACGGAGGACGACAAGAAGCCCGTGAAGTGCTATCGCCGCGGCGACGAGTACTTCATGGCGCTGTGGCACGGCGACGCGAAGGCGTACGCCGAGTTCAAGATCGAGTACGTCGTCGGCTACCAGTACCGGCAGACGTATCTCGCGCGCGAGCCCGGCGGCGTGCTCCGTCGGCTGCCGCTGCAGTGGTTCCCGGCGCGCGGCGAGTTCTATCCGTATTGGAGCTACCAGGAACAGAAGGAACCCGACCTGCTCGACCTGTGGGGCCAGATGCAGTCGAAGAACTCGGCGTGGAACCTGTTCTGCGCGCGCTGCCACACCACGCATCTCGAGATCCACGAGAAGGACGAACAGCACACGCGGGCGCAGACCGAGTGGCTCGAGACCGGCATCGGGTGCGAGGCGTGTCACGGTCCGGGCAGCCATCACGTGAGCTACTTCGAGAAGAGCTACGGAAACCGCATCGCGGCCTTCCTGCGCAGCAAGCTCCGCGGCGAGCCGGTGGCCTACATCGCGGCGCCGACGCGGCTCACGAAAGGGCAGGACATGAGCATCTGCGGTCGTTGCCACGGGGCGGACATCGACCAGGGCACGCAGGACATCTATCGGACCTTCGAGCCGGGCCACAGTCGCGAAGGACGGGTCAACGACCTGTCGCCGCACTTCCAGGAGTTCCCCCTGCAGCCGGGGCGGACCGTGTTCACGGTCGAGTGCTGGGCCGATGGGCGCCCCAAGGGGATCGGCACGCTGTTCCGGTCGTTCATCGAGTCGCGCTGCTACCAGGCCGGCGAGGTGCGCTGCTACGACTGCCACGACCCGCACGACAACAAGCGGGCGGCGAGCCCCGGCCTGCTGCAGGCGTCACCGCAGAGCGACGCGTACTGCCTGAAGTGCCATCCCCGGTTCGCCGCTGACCCGGCCGCGCACTCGCACCATCGGACCGGTCAGCCGGGCAGCTTCTGCTACGACTGCCACCTGCCGAAGTCGATCCACAACCACGTCGGCGGCTACCTGAAGCGCACGCGCACGCACGATCTCAGCACCATCCCGCGTCCGGCGGTGTCGCGGCAGCTCGGCCTCGAGAACAGCCCGAACGCGTGCAACGACTGCCATGCCGACCGGGATGCCGAGTGGGCGGTGGCGCGCATGCGCGAGTGGTGGCCACCGCGGTGAGTGCGCCTGCGGGTGCGTGGTGCCCGCCAAAGGCTCAGGCGTAGTACCTGCCGAAGCGGTTGGCGATGAACTCGCGGTAGTCGACCTGCTCCTGACGGACGAACCCCGCCGTCGGCAGCCGGCCACTCATCAGCAGGTCGAGCACGCCGCACACGCCAGCGGCGGTGGTGATCTGGATGCCGCTCCAGTTGTGGCCGTCGATCACCTGATGCAGCACCGTGCGCGCGTAGGTGCGCTCCGTGAGCCGACCGCGGTACATCCCGGTGGCCGAGACGAAGATCACCACCTGATCCTGGAAGGTCGTGGGCAGGCAGCGCTCGAAGATGCGGGCGAGCATGTCCGGGTTGTCGCGCATCTGCAGGTCGGCCATCAGGAACCGCATGAGGTAGTTGTGGCCCGGATAGCGGAGCGACTTGTAGTCGACGTTGCGCACCTTGCCGAGCAGCGTCTGCGCGAGCGTGCCGAGGCCACCCGAGGTGTTGAACGCCTCGTACTCGATGCCATCGAGGGCGATCTCCTCGAGGCCTTCGAGCGGCTTGACGGTCGCGAGTTCCCCGTTGCTGATCACCTCGCAGGGCTGGCAGTACTCGTTGATGAGTCCCTCCGTGCTCCAGGTGAGGTTGTACTTCAGCATGTTCGACGGGTAGCGCGGCAGCGCGCCGACGCGCATGCGGAGGTCGCTGACCTCCGTCATGTCGCGGATGAGATGGACGGCCGTGATCGTGATGAACCCCGGCGCCAGTCCGCACTGCGGGATGAACGCGGTCTTGGCGTCCCTGGCCAGCTCCGTCACCTCGCGCGTGACCTCGACGTCCTCCGTGAGGTCGAGGTAGTGCAGGCCGTTGGCCTTCGCGCGGGCGGCAATGGTGGGGTTGCAGTGGAACGGTGCACAGGAGATGACCGCTGTCGCCCCCTTCATGACCGCGTCGAGGTCCTTCTCGCTCGTGAAGTCGATCGCGCCACCCTCCGTGTTGGGTACCGCCTCGGTGAGGCGGGTGACCGCATCCGCGGCGGAATCACCGACGCGCAGGGCGTAGTCGCCGCAGTTGCCGAGCAGATGGGCGACCATCCGGCCGATCTTGCCGGCGCCGAGCAGGACGATCCTCTTCATGGGCATGACGGGGTCAGGGCAGCGGAAAGGTATCCACACGCCGGTCGGCGGCCCGGTATTTCAGGGGCGCGCGACCAGGTACGCGATCCACGAGCGGTCGGCCTGGCCACGCTCCACGCGGCGGTACACGCCGTTGCCGGCGCCGGCGGGTGTGGTGCCCTCCCACAGGAAGTGCACCTTCCGGAAGCCCGCCGCCGTCACCAGCTCCCGCAGCTCCGGCGCGGTCCACAGGCGCCAGTCGTAGTGAAACGCGTTGCGCATCCGGCTGCCGTCGGGGAACTCGAAGTGGATCCTGCAGGTGGTGTGGTAGCTGAGCGGGTCGAACCGCGCCTGCTCCCAGAGGTAGGTGAAGCCGCGGCAGCGCCGCCGGTCGGTCTGTTCGTTCTGCGTCGCGCTGCCGCCCCACAGGTCGATGCACAGCATGCCGTCGGCGACGAGCGAACGCCGGCAGTTGGCGAAGTAGCGCTGCAGGGCCGCACGCGTCTTGAACACGCAGTAGCTGAAGTTCATCGCGCAGAGGATGTCGACTCGAGGCCGACGCACGGCGAGGACGTTGGCCCGCCGCAGCGTGAGCCGCTCGCGTTGCTCGGCGTCGAGCAGGGTCGCGACGTGGTGCTTGCGACCCCATGCCAGCGTCGGCGCGTCGAGATCGACGCCGATCGCGGTGTTCTCGCGGTGGCGGCGGACCCAGTGGCACGACAGCCCCGCTGTGCCGCAGAAGTCCTCGCGGAAGCTGCGGGCGTGGCGTCCCGCCTCCTTGCGGAACAGGCGCGCGAAGAACGCGGTGTCGGCCTCGGGCGCCTGGACGGACTCACGATAGAGAACGAATTTGTCCGCCGTCCTGGCGGTGAGAGGGACCTTGGTCCCGGACTTCTTCGAAGGCATGCGCTCGTCGTTTGGGGGGACGGGGTTCAGCGGCAGGTGGCGCCACCGACGCGCAGGGCATGGCGGCCGTGCCCGGACACGTCGCGCACCCAGGGCCCGGCGTCGGTGTCGCATCGCCACAGGAGATGCGTGTGGGCGTCAGTGTCGGGATACGGGCCGGGCACGAACCCATCCGCGTAGCGCGCCGTCGTCGAAATGCGGACGTCGCGGATGCGTCCGCGCAGGAAGGACTCCGGCGCACCATCGGCGCGCGGATCGGCGCCGGCCAGCAGGGGCAGCGGCTTGCGCGTGCGCGCGCCCTTGGCGGGGGCGCGCCCGCGCGGGATTCCGTCGACGTACAGCCGCACCTCCGCGCCGTCGTAGACCCCGGCCACGTGGTGCCACGCGCCGGAGCGCAGGCAGGCCGTGTCCGCCGCCACACTGACGTAGGTGAGGCCGAGGTGCACGAGGAAGGTCGGCTTGCCGTCCGACACGAAGAGCCCGAAGTCCGAGCTCTGCGTCTTGTTGAGCAGGCCGCGCCGGCCCGTGTAGTCGGCGGCCTGCACCCACGCCTCCACCGTGAACGGCCCGTCGGGCAGCGCGAGCGACGCGTCGTCGATGCGCAGGCAGCCCTGGCTGCCGAGGTGGAGAACGCCGCCTGGCGCGACCGGCGCCGGCTCGGGGAGCGCGGTGGCCACGAGGGGCAGGTCGATCTCGGCGTCCGGGAGGCGGTAGCGGGTCTCGCTGGCGAGCAGTTCGCGTGCGATGCGGAGCGTCGGCACCGTGAACCACGGATCTTGCACGTGCGCCGCGCGCCCGGCGCGGAAGGTGAACACCGCCGTCGCACCGGCCGCAACGCGCTGGTGGCTGTGGTCGGGCGTGAACACGAACGTGCCGTCGCGATCGTTCGGACTCACGTCCACGTCGAGCGGGTCGGTGGTGGGGTTCTCGACCTCGACCTCGATCTTGCCTTCGGCCTCCATGCGCGCGTCGAGGACCAGCGGCGCGCGGACACGGCTCCGCGGGCGCGCGTGCAGGTCGGCGAGCGTCTGCGCTAGCGTCTCCGTCATGTGCCGCGGATCGGCGACGCTGCCCACGGGGATCGACGCCACCGCGATCCGATCGTCGCGCACGGTGACCAGGAGGAAGTGGTGGAGGAATCCGGCCACCGGCAGGGGGCGGTCGAGCGAACCGCCGGTCGTCGCCAGCGTGAAGTACTCGATGCCGTCGCGCGGGCCCTCGTAGTGCTGGCGGTGGATGTGGCCGGCGAAGACCGCCGACACGTTGCCGGCCTTGGCGAGGAGCGCGTGCACGTCGCGCCAGGTGTCGCCGTAGCGCGCGGTGATCCAGCGCGGATGGTGGAGGAACACGAACACGTGCCGGGCGGCGGCGGCGCGCCGCAGGGTCGCTTCGAGCCAGCGCCGCTGTGCCGCGCTCATCTGCTGGCCGGGGCCCGCCTGGAAGCTCTTCCTGCCGGTCTCCTGGTCGCCCTCGTCGGAGTAGAGCACGACGAACCAGCAGTCCTTGTGGGAGAACGCGTACCACAGGGGGCCGAAGTGCGCCTCGTACTCGTCGTCGTGCTCGTTGCGCGGACGGTCGGGGTGGTTGCCCCAATACGTGTCGTGGTTGCCCGCCACCGGGAACCACGGCATGCGCAGCTCGGCCATGGTGGCGCGGTACTCGCGCATCTGCGCCATCCAGGCCGGTGTGGGCGTGTAGCCCTGGATCAGGTCGCCGACGGTGAGCACGAGGTCGGGGCCCACGAGATTGAGTTCGCGCACGGCCTGGGCGAGGACCTGGACACCCTCCGGCGGACCGCTGGTGCGATCGCCCACGACCGCGAACTGGAACGCGTCGTCCTCCACCGGCATCGGCAGCGTCACCCGCACCGGGCGGTCGGTGCTGAGCCGTGGCGACCCCTCCTGCGCCGGCGGGACGGCGGTCAAGAGCGTGGACATCAGCGCGAGAGCGCGGATCATGGCGGCGCAACGTAGCGCGCCGTGGGTGCGGGTCGCATGCATCGCGAACGAAAGAATCTGCGCATCGGTCTGGTGGGACCGGGGCGAACGAGGAATGGACTCGGGCCGTTCCTTGCCCGCCATCTGCACGCGGCCGGCGCGCACGTCGTCGCCGTCGCGGGGCGGACCCCGACCTCGACGCAGGCGGCGGCACGCGCCCTCGCCGACGACCTGCGCCATCCCGTCCACGCTTGCCTCAGCGTCGACGAACTGGTCGGCCGGCGCGATCTCGATGCCCTGGTGATCGCCTCGCCCATCGAGGCACACCTCGCGGCGCTGTCGCTCGCGGTCGACGCGGGTCTGCCGACCCTGTGCGAGAAGCCGCTCGGCTCTCCCGGTGACCTGTCGGCCATCGAGGCGATCGTGGCGCGCTTCGCGGCGCGCGATCTGCTGCTCGTCGAGAACTGCCAGTGGCCCTACGTGCTGCCGACCGTGCGCGCGCTGCTCGGTGCCAGCGCGCTCGACGGGATCGCGACGTTCGCGATGCACCTCGCGCCGCTGGCGGAGGGGTGGAACATGGTCGCGGAGTCGCTGTCGCACTTCCTCAGCGTGCTGCCCGCGCTCCGCCCGGCGTTGCACGAAGGCCGCCTCGAGGATGTCCACTTCTCCACGCGCGACCCCGTGGCCACGGCACTCACCTTGTCGTTCGCCCTGCGGGGGGCGGGCCCACCGCTGGCCTGTCGGTTGGAACTCGTGCGCCACGCGACCCAGCCCCGACCGGCGTGGCTCGCGTTCGACGGTCGCCGCGTCGACCGTGAGATCGAACTGCCCCGCTACCAATGGCTGTTCCGCACCGCATCTTCGCGCGAGAGCGCCGGTGATCCGCAGGCAGCGCTCGTGTACAGTTTCGCCCAACTCATCCAGGAGCCCGAAGTTGACCGAGCCAGAGCCCTCGCCGCAGACATCCGCCAACGCGCCCGCTTCTTCTGCGACGTCTGGCGCGCCTACGGGTGAAAAGCGCGGCGGCGAGACCGCGCGCCGCGCCGAGTCGATCCACGACTTCACCGGCAAGCTGCGGCAACCGGGCACGTGGCCGTTGGTCGTCGACTACGTCAAGTGGCAACGCGCGATGCGCAAGGCGCGGGCGAACGGCGAGCGCATGCCGGCGTTGCCCGCGCTGGTGCCGGCGTCGATCAACCTCGACCTGACCACGGCCTGCAACTACAAGTGCGACCACTGCATCGACTGGGACATCCTCAACCAGCCGCAGAAGCACGAGGAGGAGGAGCTGCGCGCGTCGATCCGCAAGATGGCCGCGCACGGGCTGCGGAGCGTGATCCTGATCGGCGGCGGCGAGCCCACTCTCTACCCGACCTTCCCCGACTTCGTGAAGTTCCTCAAGGAACTCGGCCTGCAGGTCGCGGTGGTGAGCAACGGCAGTCGCAACGACCGGGTGCTGCAGGCGGCGCAGTACTTCACCAAGGGTGACTGGGTCCGGCTGTCGCTGGACTCCGGGAGCAACGCAACGTTCCAGCGCATGCACAACCCGTCGCGGGCGAGCCTCACCCTCGACGAGATCTGCGCCTGGATCGGCAAGATCAAGGCGGTGAACCCGGCGCTCGAACTCGGCTACTCGTTCCTCATCACCTGGAAGGGCGGCACGCGCGACGACGTGAAGGTGATCGAGAACATCGGCGAGATCGAGCTCGCCGCGGAGCGCGCGCGCGACGCGGGGTTCGACTACATCGCCTTCAAGCCGTTCCTCGAGCGCTCGGACCAGGGTTCCGAGGTGATGGACCCGCACAAGGCGGAGGAACAACTGCAGACGGTGGTAGCGCGCATGGTCGCCGCGGTCGACCGGGCCAAGAAGCTGGAGCGGCCGGGCTTCCGGGTCATGGAGAGCACGAACCTGCGCATGCTCGTGCAGGGCAACTGGCGCGACTACACGAGCCAGCCGAGGATGTGCCACATGCAGGCGCTGCGGCAGGTGCTGACGCCGCTCGGCCTCTACAACTGCCCGGCATACCGGGGCGTGGCGCACGCCCGGATCGGCGACAAGGACGCCTTCGCCGACGACGCCAAGGCCGCCGCGACGGCCGCGCGCACGTCGCACCTGCTCGACACCTTCGACGCGAGCAAGAACTGCGCGGAGGTCACGTGCCTGTACAACGGCACGAACTGGTGGCTGGAGAGCTTGATCGAGGCCAGCCACGATCCCGCGGCGCTGGCGACCGTCGCGGAGCGGAACGACTACTTCCTGTAGCTCCCTGCAGCCCCGCGCCTGGGGCTCAGTTTCCCGTGAGCGCGTCGAGCCGGCGCTCCAGCTCGGCGATGCGCGCCTCAAGCCGGTCGAGGCGGTCTTGGTCGGGGGGCGCGGCCCTCGGCGCCGACGGGGCGGGCTCGCTCGTGCCAGCTTCCGATGGTTCCACGGCGCTCGGCCCGAGCAGGTGCCGCCAGCGCCCGTCGCGCTCGCGGGGTCCCCGGGGCAGGAGCTCGACCAGCCCGCCGCCGGACGCGCCGGCCATGGCATGCAGCAGGGTCTCGATGGCGGCCGCATCCCGATGCACACCCATGCGCGCGACGCGGGTCTTCAACTCCATCGGCGTCTGTGGTCCGCGCACGAGCAGTTCGGCGAGCACCGCCTTCTGCGCCTGATCGACGCCGAGCTGAGCCTCGATGTGATGGATGAACTTCGTGGCACGGCTGCCTTCGCGGCGGGCCGCCCAGTCCTTGAGGCAGAGGCTGGTGAGTGCGCCCTGGACCTCGAACTCCTCGAGCTCCGTGATCGGATCGCGGTTGCTCTTCTGGTTGCAGCCGGCGACGAGGGAGTTGAGCGTGAGGGGGTAGGTCTCCGGGACCGACAGCTCCTTCTCGACCAGCACGCCGAGGATTCGCTGCTCCGTCCGATCGAGCTGTGCGCGCATCGGGCGCTAGCATAGCCCGCCGTGAGCCAGCTCCGAAGGACAGGGCCGCGCCGGCGCGCGTGGCTGATCGCGCTCTGCGTGGCCGCGCTGCCTGGGCATGCCCCGCGCGAGCCGGCGCGCGAACTGGTCGACGCCGCGGCCCGGTGCGTGGACTGGTCCCTCGAGCACGGGTTCGTGCACGAGGGTGCCGCGCTGGCGCGGCGGTGCCTGCGCGCGGCGCCCGGACACCGCGTCGCGGGGGCGCTGCGACGTGCAGCGGAACTCGACGCGCACACGGAGTCAGCGGCCTTGCACGCGGAGCGTCGTCGCCACGATGCGGAGTGGACGCAGCAGGTGACGGAACTGCGTGGCATGCTCGCCGACGCCGTGCGCGGCGCGTCGCCCGACGCCGCGCGCGAGGTCGTGCGCGTGGCGGGCTGCCTGGATCCGGAGCTGCCTGGGATCGGCTCGCGCCTTGCGGATCACGGGTTCGGCCTGCTCGGCCGGCATGGGCCGGTGCCCGCGCGCGAACTCGCGGCGGCGACGCGCGGGCTGCAGGCGTTGGGCGGCGGAGTGTCCGCGACCGTGGCCGGCGAGCGGCGCGCCACGTGGCCGGATGCGTACACGGTGCGGACCGCGCACTTCCGGATCACGACCGACGTGCCGCTCCCGCTCGCGGCCAGCCTCGCCGCCGACCTGGAGCGGGTGCACGGCTCGTGGGAGTCCTTGGCTGTCGAGGCGCGACTCGCGGTGGTCGCGGCGCCGGGGGAATGCAGCGTGCTCGCGTTCGGCGCGCGTCCGACCTTCGACATGCTCGGCGTCGATGGCCTGCTCAAGCAGGCCTGCGCGCGCGAGCCCGGGACGGTGGGGGTGTACTCCCTGTTCGCGCGGGAGGCGGCCGCGTTCCTGCCCGGGGATGACGAAGTAGGACGAAGGCAGTTGCGCGAGAACCTCTGCCACGAGGTCGTGCACCAGCTCTTCCACCTGCGGGTGGCAGGGCGGCGCAACATCCCTCCGCCGGACATCCCGTTCTCGTGGATCGAGGAGGCCGTGTGCATGCACTACGAGACCACGATCGAGAGTGACGGCGGCGGCTGCGACGATGACCTGCGCGAGGGGTTGTTTCGCGCGCGCGTCGACGACGATCCATGGACGCGGGTCGAGCGCGTCGCCGGCGGGGTGTTCCTCGACGCCGGCGACTACGGCTGCGCCGCGCTGGTCGCGCGCTGGCTCCTCTCGGGACAGGCCGGCGTGCGTGCATCGTTCCTGGCGGCGCTGCGCGCCGACCTCGAGGGCCTTGCCCCCGACCGCGGTGCCGTGCTGCGCTCGCTGGGTGAGCGGAGCGTGGCGCGCGCGGAGTTCCGCGCGTTCTGCGACGCGCTCGACGCGGAGTGCGGGCGTCGCTGACGCGGGAAGGACGCGTGACTGGGCCGCGGCGATGGGTACAAAGCGCCGCACGCGATGCGCTACGTCCGACTCGGCCGTTCGGGCCTCAAGGTGAGTGTGGTCAGCCTCGGTTCCTGGTTGACGCTGGGCAACACGGTGGATCAGGCCGGCACCGACCGGCTGGTGGCGCGCGCCCGGGAACTGGGCGTGAACCTGTTCGACACCGCGGACGTGTACGCCCGGGGCGCGGGCGAGGTCGCGCTGGGCAAGGCCCTGCGCAACACGCGGCGCGAGCACGTGGTCATCGCCAGCAAGTGCTTCTTTCCGATGAGCGACGACGTCAACGACCGCGGGCTGTCGCGCAAGCACGTGGTCGAGTCGCTGCATGCGTCGCTGCGCCGCCTCGGCGTCGAATACCTGGACCTGTACCAGTGCCATCGTTTCGATCCGGAGGTGTCCTTCGAGGAGACGGCGATGGCCATGGGGGACCTGATCCGGCAAGGGAAGGTGCTCTACTGGGGCGTGAGCCAATGGCCGGCGTGGGCGATCGCGGCGGTGGTCACGTGGTGCCGCGCCCAGGGGCTCCCGGCGCCGATCTCGAACCAGCCGCTCTACAACCTGTTCGACCGCGGGATCGAGGCCGAGGTACTCCCGGTGTCGGCCGAGCACGGGGTCGGGCAGATCGTGTACTCGCCGCTCGCGCAGGGCGTGCTGAGCGGGAAGTACGGCGAGGGCGTCGCGCCTGGCGCCGATACTCGCGCCGGCAACTCCGAGGTGAACCAGTTCATCGGTCGCTACCTCACGCCGAAACGGCTCTCGATGGTCGAGGGCCTGAAGGAGCTGGCGAGCGAGATCCCGGCAACGCCGGTGCAGGTGGCGCTGGCGTTCTGCCTCGCGCGCCGCGAGGTGGCGAGCGTGATCGTCGGTGCGACGAGCGCGGCGCAGCTCGAGGAGAACGTGGCGGCGGTGGCCCTGACCCTGAGCGAGCGGGAGTTGGCCCGACTCGACGGCCTGTTCCCGGCGTGAGCGGACCCTCGCCGTTCGTGCCCTTGACCGACGCCGAGCTGGGGGCGGTCTTCACCATGAAGTACGGGCCCGAGCCAGCCCTCGGGTGGGGGCCACGCCAGCGGCGGAGGTTCCACTACCACAACCCCGACGAACACTACGAGGCGGCGGTGGCGCGGCTGGTCGGGCCGGGCACGCGCTGGTTGGACGTGGGCTGCGGTCGCGAGGTCTTCCCCAGCAACCGTACCCTCGCGCGCACGCTTGCCGATCGCTGCGCTCGCCTGGTCGGGGTGGACCCGGATCCCACGCTCGCCGAGAACCCGTTCGTGCACGAGAAGGTGCAGGCCGCGTTCGAGGCGTTCGACGGCGAGCACGCCTTCGACCTGATCACGCTGCGCATGGTGGCGGAGCACGTCACCGATCCGGCTGCGGTGCTCGCGGCGCTGGCGCGCGCGGCCGCGCCCGGGGGCCTGGTCGTGGTCTACACGGTGGACGCGTGGTCGCCGATGCCGCTCCTCACCCGCCTCGCGCCCATGTGGCTGCGGCATCGCGTCAAGCGCTGGCTGTGGCGGACGGAGGAGAAGGACACGTTTCCCACGGCGTTCCGGATGAACTCGCGGCGCCGGCTGCGCGCGCTGTTCGCGGCGGAGCGCTTCGACGAGGTGGGCTTCTTCTGGCTGGACGACTGCCGCACCTTCGGTCGCTTCCGCGCGCTCGCCTGGGCCGAGTTGACGTTGCGCCGGATGTTGCGCGCGGTCGGCATGCGCTACCCCGAGCGTTGTTTGCTGGGCGTGTACCGGTGGCAAGGCGCAGCAGCGCGCGGGTGAAAGCGGGTCGGGCCCGAGTTCCGGTCGCCTCTGTCGAAGGCCCACCCCTTGTGGATCTTCGATTCGGGCCCGACCCGCGCCTGCCAGAACAAGCGGCGTGCCGGCGCAGCGCGTCGCGGTCCGGGCCGCCGTTGCCGGCGGGGGGGGTTCGATCTCGTAACGGGAGCGCCGTGCAATCGGCGTTGACCGCGCCGCCGCCGCCCTCTCAGCTTGGCAGGATGCCCGCGACCAACGTGTTCGATGTGACGGTCGAGACCTTCCAGCGCGACGTGCTGGAGCGCTCCCTGCAGGTGCCGATCCTGCTCGACTTCTGGGCGGCGTGGTGCGGACCGTGCCGGACGCTCGGGCCGGTACTCGAGAAGCTCGCCGCGGAGTACGGCGGTGCGTTCGTCCTCGGCAAGGTCGACACGGAGGCGGAGCAGGAGCTGGCGGCGGCGTTCCAGGTTCGCAGCATCCCGTACGTCGTGCTCCTCGATCAGGGGCGACCGGTGGAGGCGTTCGCGGGCGCGGTGTCGGAGCCGGAGGTGCGCCGGTTCCTGAAGCGGGCCGGGATCGAGCCGGGTGCGGCGGCACCGCCGGAGGCTCCGGTCGATCCTGACAGCCCAGGCCAGCGACTGGCCCGTGCTCTCGACGCGGTCATGCGCGGCGACCGCGGGGCGGCGGAGCAGGAGTTGACGGGGATCAGCGAGACCGACGACCTCGCCGATGTCGCGGCTCGCGTGCGCGGCGGGTTGGACTGGCTCGATCCTGGTCCGGGTGACGCGGACGGACCCGCGGCGAAGGCGCTGCGGGAAGCGCGCGACCACTTCTTCGCCGGTCACGTCGAGGGAGCGCTGGAGAGCCTCCTCGAGGCCGCCCGCCGCGACCGCGGGTTCGCCGACGGCATGGCACGCCGGGCGATGCTGATGTGCTTCGCCGTGATCGGCGAAGACGAGGAATTGAGCGACGAGTACCGACGACGCCTGACCACGGTCCTGTACTGAAGGGGACGCGACGCGGCCGGGGGCGATCGCTCCGGTAGCATCGTCGGCACGAACGCGCCGTCAGCTCACCCGGGCGCCGTTACAGAAGTGATGCACGGCCGATACCATCGGCGACAGCGATCGGCGCAATCCGTCCCTAGACTCCGCCGCGTTCCTCAGCCCTCCGACGCCGGTTCTTGGTGTGCGGAGGGAACCGCTGCTCGCACCTTCCCCAACTGAAAGGGTTCCCCATGCTCCTGCAGGGTTCGTCCAAGGCCGCCCCCGCTGCACCGGTTTCCGGCGCAGGTGGTGGGTTCGGCATCCAGCGTGATCCCATCGCCGACCTCGCTCCCTGGCGCCCGTCCGCGGGCGACGTGTGGGACCGCAAGAAGGCCGCACACCTGCTGCGGCGCGCAGGGTTCGGCGGCAACCTCGAGGAGATCGATGCGGTCGTCGCGCTCGGTCTCGACCGCACGGTGGACCTGCTGCTCACGCCGTCGACCACGGGCGTGAAGGAGTACGGTTTCGCGGTCCTGCCCAACGGCGAGTTGCTCAACCTCACCTACAGCCTCGCGTCGCGGCGCGCGATGTGGATCCACGAGGCGGTGAGCACGCTGTATCCCTTGAAGGAGAAGATGGCGTTGTTCTGGCACGACCACTTCTCGGTCGGCTCGGACAGCGTGCAGTCGGCAGCCACGCTCAGCCGGCACATCAACCTCTTCCGTCAGTTCGGCCTGGGCAGCTTCCGCGACATCCTGATCGAGGTGTCGCGCGATCCGGCCATGCTCTACTGGCTGGACAACAACGTGAACGGCCTGCGCGGGGTCGTGAACGAGAACTACGGCCGTGAGCTGCTCGAGCTGTACAGCATCGGCGTCACGGGTGGCTACACGCAGAACGACGTCGTCCAGGCGGCCCGTTGCCTCACCGGCTGGTCGCTGACCGGCTTCGACCAGTTCTTCTACAACGCCTCCTACCACCTCGCGGGCGCCAAGACCGTGCTCGGCGTGAACATCCCGTCGGCGGGCATGGCCGAGGGCTTCCAGCTCATCGACGTGCTGCTGAACCACCGGGTCAACGGCAAGTGGCAGGCGGCCGAGTACGTGGGCCGCAAGATCTGGGAGTACTTCGTCGCGGAGAACCCCGACCCGGCGCTGGTCACGGAGCTGGCCAACCGCTGGAAGGCGGCCAACTACGACGTGCGCAGCCTGATGAGCATCATCCTGCGCAGCACGTTCTTCTACGGGCCAGGCGCCTACCGCCAGCTCGTCAAGAGCCCGATGGACTTCGTGTGCGGCGCGATCCGGGGCACGCGCGCGTCGATCGGCTCGTACTCGACCCTCGGCGCGCGGGTGCAGGCCATGGGCCTCGCGCTGATGGCGTACACCAACCCCGCTGGTCTCGAGGAGGGCGCCGGCTGGATCGACTCGTCCACCGTCATCGCGCGCGCGAACTTCGCCAACGAGCTGAGCCAGGTGTCGACCACCGACGGCGTGCGTGCGGGCCTCGACGTGTTCCGCGAGATCGTTCGCTACAACCTGACGACCGCCGACCAGATCGTCGATCACTACCTGGCGCTGCTGGTCGACGGTGACGTGCCTGTCTTCGTCCGGACCGTGTTGATCGAGTTCATGAACCGCATCGACACCGGGCCCAGTCCGTTCGTCCTCACTCCCGCGAAGGTCAACGAGAAAGTTCGGGGTCTCGTGCACCTGATCATGTCCCTTCCCGAGTACCAGGTGAGCTGAGGAGGAGACCCATGACCACTCGTCGCGACTTCATGATCAGTGGGCTTGCCGCAGGCGCGGCGGCCCCTCTCGCCGGCGTGAGCCTCGCCCCCGCGTGGATGCGGGCCTCCGGCCGGTCCCTGAAGAAACTCGTGGTGATCCAGATCCGGGGCGGTTGGGACTACGTCAACCTGCTCCCGCAGTGCGATCACCCGAACTACATCGCCGCGCGACCGAACCTCGGCATCGCGCGCGCCAACACGCTGCAGATCCAGGCGGGCACCGACTTCTACTGGCACCCTTCGCTGGCGCCGCTGAAGGACCTGTACGACCGCGGTGACCTCGCGATCATCAACAACATCGGCTACCCCAACCCCAACCTCTCCCACTTCGAGTCGGAGAAGAAGTGGTACGCGGGCGATCCGGCGGTGTCGGTGCTGCAGACCGGTTGGCTGGCGCGCTACCTCCAGCTCGGCTACCAGGGGACCTTCGAGTTCCCGGCGCTGGACCTCGAGTCATCGCTGAGCCAGGCATTCTCCGGCTCGCGCGTGCCGGTGCTCACGAACCTGGCGAGCTACGCGTTCCAGTACGACCCCCGCACCGCGGCCGACAACCTCGTGGAGGCAGCGGCGCTGCAGGCGAACGCGCTGCTCATGCGCTCGCCGAGCAACCCGAACCTGCAGGTCGCGGCGAACGGCATCGTCAACGCGCTCAACTCGAGCACGCTGCTGCAGACCGTGGGGGCCAACTACCAGCCGGCCGCCACCTATCCCAACAACGCGCTCGCCAACGCCCTCAAGCTCGCCGCGCGTTACATCATCTACGGCCTGCCGACGGAGGCGTACTACACCAACACCGGTGGCTTCGACACGCATGCCAACGAGGCCGTCCTCGGTGCGCCGCACACGGGCAACTTCGCCAACCTGCTGGCCGGGTTCGCGCAGGCGCTCAAGGCGTTCCTCGACGATCTCAGTGCGCAAGGCATGCGCGACGAGGTCGTGGTGATGGTGTTCTCGGAGTTCTCGCGCCGCTTCGGCGAGAACGGCTCGCTCGGCTGCGAGCACGGCCACGGCGGTGTCGCGTTCCTGGCCGGTGGGCCGGTCAACGCCGGTCTCTACGGCAACTACCCCGACCTCAACGCCGCGGTCACGCCGTACACGACGTACTACTTCCCGTTCAACGCGCTCTCGACGGACTTCCGCAGCCTGTATGCGACCGTCCTCGAGCGTGTGCTGGGCACGCCGCACGCACCGATCCTGGGCGGAACCTTCCCGCTCCTCGGCGCGCTCTAGACGGAGGGAAGGATTGCGGCGACCCCGCCGTG
>CAYQMF010000049.1:0-11191 GCA_964418595.1 uncultured candidatus Brocadiaceae bacterium | reverse complement strand
CGCCGTGGACGTCCGTGAGTCGGATGTCGCGACCCCCGAAGCGATGGGTCAGCTTCGTGTGGTCGATGCCCAGCAAGTGGAGCAGGGTCGCGTGCAGGTCGTGCATGGTCACGCGGCCGTGCACGACCTTGTAGCCGTACTCGTCGGTTTCGCCGTGTACGGTGCCGCCGCGTGTGCCGCCGCCGGCGAGCCAGCTCGTGAACGCGAAGGGATTGTGGTCCCGCCCATCGCGCCCCTGGGCGAACGGCGTGCGACCGAACTCACCGGTCCAAAGGACCAGGGTCTCGTCGAGCAGGCCACGCGCGGCAAGATCCACAAGCAGCCCGGCGATCGGCTGGTCGACCGCGCGCGCGTTGCGGGGGTGGTCGGTGGCGAGCCGGCCGTGCTGGTCCCAGCGATCGGCGCCGTCGATGCTCGGACAGGTGAGTTCGAGGAAGCGGACGCCGCGCTCGACCAGGCGGCGCGCGGCGAGGCACTGCGCGCCGAAGGAGCGCGTGTGCTCATCGGCAGCCTCGAGTCCGTACAGCTCGCGGGTCGCCTTGGATTCGGTCGTGAGTGCCATGGCCTCGGGCACGGCGTGCTGCATCCGCGCGGCCAGATCCTGGTTGGCGATTGCCGCCGCGACCTGCGCGTCTTGGAACGCCTGGGCGCCGAGCGCATCCAGGCGACGGGTGAGCGCGAGCCGCGCGGCCTGCCCGGCCATGTCGCCGTCGCGGGGACGCAGGTTGGCGAGGGCTTCCGTGCCGGCGCGCAGGATCGACCCTTGGAAGGTCGCTGGCAGGAAGCTGCTGCCGAAGCAGTCGAGCCCGCCCGCCGGGATGAGGCCACCGTCCAGGACGATGTGCGCGGGGAGGTCGCGGCTGTCGGTGCCGAGGCCATACGCGATCCAGGCGCCCAGGCTCGGGCGCCCCTGCAGGCCCGTGCCGGTGTGCAGGAAGTAGTTCGCCGTGGTGTGCTCGGAGAACTCGGAGGTCATCGATCGGATGACGGCGAGCTGGTCGGCGCAGCGCGCCACGTACGGGAACAGCTCGCTGACCCAGAGCCCGCTGGCGCCGTGTTGCGCGAACTTCCAGGGCGAGGCCAGCGTGTGGCCATCGTCGTTGAACTGGGTGGGCTCCTTGTCCAGACCGAAGGGCTTGCCGTGTTCCCGCTGCAGGCGCGGCTTGGGGTCGAAGGTGTCGACCTGCGAGGGCCCGCCGTCCATGTACAGGAGGATCAGCGCCCGCGCCCGCGGGGGGTGGTGAGGCGCAGGTTGCTGCGCAGGATCCGCGAACAGTGGGAGCGGAGCGAATGCGCGCATGCCGTGGGCGCCGACGAGCGGCGATGCGAGCGCGCCGGCCAGACCACGCAGGAAGCCGCGACGTGTCGACCGCGAAGTCATCGCAGGAACGTGAACTCCTTGAGGCACAGCAGGGCGTGCGCCAGATCGCGCCACGCCGTGGCCGCATCCTGGCCGTCCGTTGCCGCCTCGCGCACGAACGCCACGGCAGCCGCGATCTCCAGCGCGGTCGGCGCACGCGAGACGAGGGCGCGCAGCATGGATGCGGCGCGTGCGTCGTCGTCGCCTTGCACCTCGCGCCGGGCCTTCTCGGCCCAGCTCCCTGCCATCTCGGCGAAGAACGCATCGTTCATGAGGGTCAGCGCCTGCGCCGGCACGTTGGACACGTTGCGGTCGCCGATGGTCGTGAAGGGGATCGGCGTGTCGAACACCAGGAACATCGGGTTGAGGAAGTTGCGGCGGACCTCCTGGTACACGCTGCGCCGCCCGGCGCCGTCGAGCGGACCCTGCCGGCCCGGTCGACCGCGTCCCTGCAGGAACTCGGTGAGGTGGACGGGGATGCTCGGGCCCCCGGGCGTGGGGTCGAGGCGACCCGCGAGCAGCAGCGTCGCGTCGCGCACGGACTCCCCATCGAGGCGCCGCACCCGCGCCCGGTGCAGGAGGCGCTGGTCTGGATCGATCGATGCCGCCCGCGGATCGGGGTGGCTGCTTGCCAGGCGATACGTGCGCGAGAGCGTGAGGCGGCGGATCAGCCGTTTGATCGACCAGCCGTCGGCCACGAACTCGCGGGCGAGGTGGTCGAGCAGACGCGGGTGCGAGGGGACGACGCCGAGCACGCCGAGGTTGTCGACGGTGGGCACCAACCCCTCCCCGAAGAGGTGATGCCAGACCCGGTTCACCAGCACGCGGCTGGTGAGCGGATGGTCGGCGCGGGTGATCTCCCGGGCGAAGGTGAGGCGCCCGCTCCCGGCGCGGTAGGCGGCCGCATCGGTGGGCAGCGCGGCCAGGCCCCGACGAGGTACCTCGGCGGCGAGGTTCCACGGGTCGCCGCGACGGAAGACCGGCGCATCGCGCCCGTCGCCATCCACCATCGTCGGCACGCAGGCGCTCTCCGCGATGCGCGCGTCCAGGTCGCGGACGCGGGCCACGACGGGATCGTCGGCGACCGGTCCGTCGAGCAGATGGGTGGCCGACAGACAGCTCAAGAGGGCCGCGTCGGGTTCGCCGAGGGCCGTGGAATCGTCGGCTGTGCACCATCGCGCCACGGCCGTCTCGATTGCGGCCGCGAACCGCGCGGCCAGTGCGCGCACGCTCGCGGGTACCGACGCTCCGACGAGTTCGATGCTCGCAGCGGGTCGCGCAGCGTCCGGCGCACGGTCGGAGTCCGACAGGTGCACCTGCTGGACGGCGAGGAACCCCGGGGCGTTGCAGTGGCCGTTGCCGTCGCACGGGTCCGGCGTGCGCAGGTCCTGCAACTGCACGTAGGCCTCGCGGCCTCGCCACCGCGAGAGGTCCACGCGGTACCAGCGCGGCCACTCGGCATCCACGTGCACGCGCAGTCCACCGTAGATCGGGTCACGGATTAGGTTGAACCCCTCGAGGACGACGTTGAAGCGGGCACGCTCGCCGGCCGCGCGGATCCACAGGTAGCGGCGGTCGATGGTGAACGTCGGTGACGCCAGGGCGCCTTGCAGCCGGAGCGACTCCGCGCCGCTGGTCGCCCAGGCTCCGGGCAGCATGCGCATGAAGGGCCGACCCTTGCCGTCGAGCGCGACGACGTCGGCGGCGCGCACCGACGGTGCGAACGCACTTCCCACGGCGAACCACGCACGCATGCCGTCGTCGCCCGCGTCCGCGAGAACGCGGGCGGCATCGTCGGCTGGGCGCCCCGCCGGCGAACGCGTCCATTCCTCCCACCGCCGAGCAAGGCGTTCCGCGTCCGTCACGGCGATCGCGAGCGCGTGCAGGGGGTGGGCGCGGTCGCGCGCCGCGGCGCCCTGCAGGACATCGAGCCACGCCCGCACCCGCGCCGGCGACCGGGCGTGGACCTTCGCATGCTCCGCAAGGGCGTCATCCCAATGCGCGCTTCGCGCCTCGAACCGTTCGTCGGTCTCGCCCTCGCCGCGCGTCGGTCGCGCCGGCGCGGTCACCACAGCATCCAGGTCGGGCGCCACGTCGGTCGCAGCCCTGGTCCAGGCGGCGGCGACCGTGGTGCGCAGCGCCGCTCGCTCCTCGGCGAGGGCCGCGCGCGCCGCGGCAAAGCCATCCGCGGGATCGAGCGGACGGAGCGCGTAGCGCGAACTCTGCAGCACGCCGTAGAGCGCGTAGTAGTCGGTCTGCGGGATCGCGTCGAACTTGTGGTCGTGGCAGCGCGCGCAGCTCACCGTGACCCCGAGGAAGGTCTTGGTCGCCACGTCGATCTGGTTGTCGATCCGATTGGCGGTGTGCCGCTTCACATCGACGGGGGAGTGGACCTGATCGCCGAACCAGAAGAAGGCGGTGCCGATGGGGGCCTCGTCGAAGCCGTCGGGATGCAGGCGCGACTCGGGGAGCAGGTCGCCGGCGACGTGCTCCTGGACGAAGCGGTCGTAGGGCAGGTCGGCGTTGAAGGCGCGGATCACGTAGTCGCGGTAGCGCCACGCTCCCGGGATCTCGTAGTCGCTCTCGTGCCCGAGCGTCTCGGCGTAGCGCACGAGGTCGAGCCAGTGGCGCGTCCAGCGCTCCCCGAAGTGGGGCGACGCGAGGAGGTCGTCCACCACGCGCGCGTACGCGGCTTCGCTCGGATGGTCGCCGAACCGCCGGACCGCGGCCTCCGTGGGCGGCAGGCCGATCAGGTCGAAGGAGACGCGGCGCAGCCAGAGGGCCGGGTCGGCGTCGGGTGCCGGGGCCAGGCCATGCGCCTCGAGGTTGGCGAGGACGAACGCGTCGAGCGGATCACGCGGCCAGGCGCTGGACGCGACGGTCGGCGGGGGAGACGGCGGCGACAGGCGCCAGCACCAGTGCTCGCGCCGAGCCTCGAGATCGAATGCTGCGGGCGACGTGGGCGCTGCGGTCTCCTGCGCTACGACCAGGGCCGACGCGCCGAGCGCGGTCGCGGCGAGCCGAGCGACGAGGCCGGAGCGCATGGGCACCATGCGGGCCACGATAGCGCCGCCCGTCGGCGACTCGACCGTTTTGACTCTTGGCGCCATGACGCGCAGAGATGCGCCGATGCGACCCTGGACATGGACGCACTCCGCCGCGAACGTCAGTCCTTCGATCCCGCGGGGCACTACAGCCGGTCGGAACGGTTCCGGCTGGATGTCGATGCCCGCCGTCATCGCGACCAGGTCAGGTCGCGCCAGGAGTAACCAGTGCAGTTCGAGACGATCGGAGTCGTGGGGTGCGGCCTCATGGGGCACGGCATCGCCCAGGTCGCCGCCGCGCAGGCGCGCAAGCAGGTCGTGGTCGTCGAAGCCGTGCCCGCGGCGCTCACGAAGGGTCTCGCGCGCATCGAGCAGAGCCTCGGCAAGCTGGCCCAGAAGGCCGTGGAGAAGGGACAGCTCGGCGCGGATGCGGCGCGGCAGATGGTGGCCGACGCCCGCGGTCGGATCCGCGGCGAGCTCGAGCTGCGTGCGCTGGCCGGATGCGATCTCGTCATCGAGGCCGTCGTCGAGGACCTCGACGTGAAGAACCGGCTCTGGCGTGACCTCGCGGCGATCTGCCGGCGCGACGCCGTGTTCGCCTCGAACACGTCGTCGTTCCCCATCGGCAGCATGGCTGCGGCGTCGGGTCGGCCCGAACGCACGATCGGGCTGCACTTCTTCAACCCCGTGCAGCTCATGCAACTGGTCGAAGTCGTGCGCACCGACGCCACCGACCCGGCCGTGCACGAAGCCGCGCTCGCCTTCGGCAAGGCGTGCGGCAAGGAGCCAGTGACTTGCCGCGACACGCCGGGCTTCATCGTCAACCGGTTGCTCGTGCCCTACCTCGTGCAGGCGCTGCTCATGGTCGAGCGCGGCGATGCGTCGGCGGCCGACGTCGACACCGCGATGCGGCTCGGCTGCGGTCACCCGATGGGACCGATCACGCTCGCCGACTACGTCGGCCTCGACACGACGCTGGCGATCCTCGAGGGATGGCGGAAGCGGCACCCCGCCGAGCCGGCGTTCGTGGTGCCGGCGTCGTTGCGGGCCCGGGTCGCGGCGGGCAAGCTCGGCCGCAAGTCGGGCGAGGGCTTCTTCCGCTGGGACGGCGACAAGCGCGCCTAGCGGCGCGCGCAAGGCTGCTCAGATGTCGGCCGTCGCAGTCTGCTGTGGCGGCGTGAGCAAGAAGCGCGGGATCGCGACCCGGAACTTCACGCCGCCTGCGCGCTCGAACGTGTAGGTCCCCTCCATCGTGCCCCACTGCGTCGGGAGCGGACAGAAGCTGTCGTAGACGAACGTCTCCCCCGGCTGCAGGTGGGGGTGCTGACCGATCACGCCGGGACCGGCCACGTCGCTGCGCTCGCCATCGGCGTCGAGGATCACCCAGTGGCGCTCGAGCAGTCGCGCCGCCTCCAGCCCCTGGTTCGTGATGCGGATCCGGTAGGAGTACAGCGACACCGCCTTCTCCGCCCGCGACGCGAGGAAAGAGCGCGCGGTGCTCGCGGGCACCATCCGGGCCGTGGCTTCGACGCGGATGCCGTGGGTGGTGGCGACGACTGGTTGGCGGGTCACAGCGCTCGATCTCTCGGTCGGGACTGCCGAGAGGGTAGCGTCCCGCTCCGCCGGGTAAAGGACTGGCCCGACACCGCCTGCTGCGCTCGCACGCGGGACGCATTCGCCCCCGGCTGCGGCGGGGATTGCAGCCCGGCGTGTGCTCCGGCCGATGGTAGAGTCCAGAGCCGATCGCATGCCGAGCCAGGACCCCGCTGCCATCGATCCCGCCTTCGCCTGGCTGAAGGCCTACCCCGACGGCGTGCCGGCGACGATCGATCCGGATGCGTTCGGGTCGCTGTGGGACCTCGCGGCGGCGGCGTGCGCACGCTACGCCGACCGCGTCGCGTTCACGTGCATGGGCAAGAGCCTGCGCTACCGGGACCTCGAGCGCGCCAGCGCCTCGTTCGCGGGTTTCCTCGCCGAGCGCGGTGTGCGCAAGGGCGACCGCGTGGCACTGATGATGCCCAACTGCCTGCAGTACCCCATCGCGATGCTGGGGGCGTTGCGCGCGGGCTGCGTCGTCGTCAACGTCAACCCCCAGTACACCGCGCGGGAGGTGCAGCACCAGCTCACCGACGCGGGGGCGCGCGTGCTCGTGGTGATGGATCTCTCGGCGAAGGTCGTGCAGGACGTCGCCGACGACGTGCCCGTCGAGACGTACGTGGTGACGTCGCTCGGCGAGATGCTGGGGTGGAAGGGCAAGGTGGTCGACTTCGTCCTGCGCCGGATCAAGCGCGTCGTGAAGCGCTGGCGTCTGCCGGGGGCGGTGCCGTTCGGCACGGCCCTGGCCTGCGCGCCCGTGCCGGCGGCGACCGTGCGCGGCGACGACCTCGCGTTCCTCCAGTACACCGGCGGCACGACCGGCGTCGCCAAGGGCGCGATGCTCACGCACCGCAACCTCGTGGCCAACCTGCTGCAGGTCCAGGCCTGGTGCAACACGCTGCGGCCCGGCGTCGAGCGCGTGGTCACCGCGCTGCCGCTGTACCACGTGTTCGCGCTGGTGGCCAACTGCCTCCTCTTCCTGCACCTCGGCGGCGAGAACCTGCTCGTACCCAACGGTCGCGACCTGAAGGGGCTGGTCCGCCTGATGCGGCGCCGCCGCTGCACCGCGATGACCGGCGTCAACACGCTGTTCAGCGGGCTGCTCCACACGGAGGGCTTCGAACGCATCGACTTCTCGGGCTTCCGCGTCTGCCTCGGCGGCGGCATGGCGGTGCATCGGTCCGTGGCGGAGCGCTGGCAGGAGGTCACCGGGCATCCGTTGGTGGAGGGGTACGGCCTCACGGAGGCTTCGCCGGTCGTGTGCGTGAACCGCCTCGATATCGCGAGCTACACGGGTGGCATCGGCTATCCGATGCCGTCGACGGAGGTCGCCGTGCTCGGCGACGGCGGGCTCCCGCTCGGCGTGGACGAGCCGGGCGAGCTGTGTGTGCGCGGCCCGCAGGTGATGCGCGGCTACTGGCAGCGCCCGGAAGAGACGAGCAAGGTCCTGGTCGACGGCTGGCTGCACACCGGCGACGTGGCCTGCATGGACGAGACCGGCCTGTTCCGCATCGTCGACCGGATGAAGGACATGATCGTCGTCTCGGGATTCAAGGTGTTCCCGAACGAGATCGAGGAGGTCGTCGCACGCCTGCCCGGAGTGCGCGAGGTCGGCGCGATCGGCGTGCCCGACGCGGAGGGCAACGAGTCCGTCAAGGTCGTCGTGGCGCGCAGCGATCCGAGCCTCACCGCCGAGGCCGTGATCGCGTACTGCCGCGCGAACCTGACGCGGTACAAGGTTCCGCGGACCGTCGAGTTCCGCGAGGCGCTGCCCAAGTCGAACGTCGGCAAGATCCTGCGCCGTGAGCTTCGCGACGGTGCGAAGTAGCCTCGCCTTCGCGGCGGCCCTCCTCGGCACGGGTCTGGCGCTGGTCGTGCTCGGCTACGGGGCCTCCGCGCAGGCGTACTGGGTCGCCGACGACTTCATCCTCCTCGACGGTCAGGCGCGGGCCGACGGGATCGTTCGGGCCCTGGGGCTGGGCGAGGGCACGCCGTTCCTGCGCCCCTGGCTGGCGGTGTCGTTCTGGCTCGATCGTGCCCTGGTCGGCCTCGATGTCGCCGTGTTCCATTGGCACGGCTTCGTCCTGCACGCTTGCGCGGCCGCGCTGCTCGGTGGCTTGACCTGGTCGCTCTCCGGCCGGCGTCTCGCGGGCGTGGTCGCGACCGCGACGTTCGCCAGCTTCCCGCTGCATCCCGAAGCGGTGACTTGGATCAGCGCCCGCGGCTACCCGCTCGGCGCGTGCTGGACGCTGCTCGCGACCTGGCTCGCGCGGCGCCTCGCCGCCCGCGGCGCGTGGTCCAGGGCGACCCTGGTCTTCGTGGCAGCGATGCTCGCGCTGCTCTCGGTGGAGCCGGCGATGCCCCTCGCCGCGTACGCGCCGCTGCTCCTGTGGGGCGAGCGACGGCGTTTCGATCGCGGCGCGCGCGTGCTGCTTTGCGCTCTCGCGGCGGCGACCGTCACCTACCTCGCATTCCGGCTGACCTGGCTCGGCGGGATCGGCGGCTACCGCCAGGGCGGGCATTCCGTGCACCTCGATCCCGCCGTCGGCCGCGTGCTCTCGTTCCTGGGGCAAGCGTCCGTGCAACTCGTGCAGCCCGCGCCCGCCGACGACGCGGTCGCCGGGCGACTGGGCGTGGCGTGGACGGTCGGGCTGGCGCTCCTGCTGGCCAGCGTGCGCTTCACCCTGCACGGCCTGCGCGCCGCGATGGCCCTCGCCCTCTGCGCGCTCGCGGGGCTGGCGATGGTCGCGAGCTGGGCGACGCTGGGCGACGACCTCGCGGGCGTGCGCTACCTGTACTTCCCCTCGCTCTGGCTCGCGGCCGGCGTTGGCATGTTGGCCGCGCACGCGTGGGAACGCGGCGGTCCGTCGCGTTGGACCGGGGTGGCCGCGATCGTCGCGATGCTCGCCGTGCAGACGCCCTTGCTGTGGTCGGTGAACGCGCGCTGGCAGGCCAGCGGCCGGCTGGCGGAGCAGGTCGTCGCGGGCCTGCGGGATCGCCACCGCGAGACGGGGGCCCGCCACTTCATGGTGCACGGGCTCCCCGTCGACTTCCGCGGCGCGCACGCCGTGCCCTGGGGGATCGAGGCGGCGGCCGCCGTCTTCGTGGGTCCGGTTCGGATCGAAGCGGTGTCCGACCCGGTCGCCTGGACGCTCGTCCTGAAGACCGCGCAGCGGGCGACGCCGGAGCAACGGGGTCAGGTGAGCCTCGGCGTCTTCGACGCTGCGACCGGACGGTGGCGCTGGCAGTGATCTCCTGCGGCGCTGCTTGGGCGAGACCGTAAGCTCAAGGCCTCATGCCGAGCGACCTCGAAGCGGCGCTGCCGCACCTGCTCCGCGAAGCGCGGCGCGCCGCGACGCACGCCTTCGCCCCGGCGTCGGGGTTCGCGGTCGGCGCCGCGGTGCTCGCCGACGACGGCAGCGTGTTCCCCGGGTGCAACGTCGAGAACGCGAGCTACGGGCTGACGATCTGCGCGGAGCGGAACGCGGTCGGCCGGGCGGTGGCGGAGGGGCGGCGGAAGCTGGTCGCGGTCCTCGTGTACACGGAGACCGCCACGGCCACGTATCCCTGCGGGGCGTGCCTGCAGGTGCTCGCCGAGTTCGGGCAGGACATGGCCGTGGTGCTGGCGACGCCCGACGGCAAGATGACGCGCACGTCCCTGCCTGCCCTCATGCCCCACCCGTTCCGCTTCGACTGGAGTTCTTGATGACCACGCTCTCGGCCAGCGACCTGCGCGTGCCGCCGATCGACGCGGTGGCCCTCGAGACCCGCGCCGCCGAACTGGCGACGCGCTCGATCAAGAAGGACGCCAAGGAGCGCGGCCTGAAGCTCGCGGTGTCGATGATCGATCTCACGACGCTGGAGGGGCAGGACTCGCCCGGCAAGGTGCGCGCGCTGTGCAACAAGGCGCGGCATCCGCTGCCGGAGCGGAAGGACATCGGGCCGGTGGCAGCGGTGTGCGTGTACCCCGACCTCGTGCCGGTGGCGGTCGAGGCGCTGCGCGGATCAGGCGTGAAGGTCGCGTCGGTGGCGACTGGCTTCCCCTCCGGCCGGACCTCGCTCGACCTCAAGGTGGAGGAGACGCGGCGCGCCGTCGACGCGGGGGCCGACGAGATCGACATGGTCATCGACCGCGGGGCGTTCCTCGCGGGGCGCTACGGCCAGGTGTTCGACGAGATCTGTCAGGTCAAGGCCGCCTGCGGACGCGCGCACCTGAAGGTCATCCTCGAGACCGGCGAGTTGCGCACCTACGACAACGTGCGCCTCGCCTGCCGCATCGCGATGCTCGCCGACGCCGACACGGTCAAGACCAGCACCGGCAAGGTCGCGCCTGCGTCCACGCTGCCCGTCGTGTTGCTGATGCTCGAGGCGGTGCGCGATCACTTCCTCGAGACCGGGCGCCTCGTGGGCGTGAAGGCCGCCGGCGGCATCCGCACGGCGAAGGACGCGCTTCGGTATCTGGTGCTCGTCAACGAGACGGTCGGCGACCGCTGGCTGACGCCCGATGCGTTCCGCTTCGGGGCGTCGACGCTGCTCAACGACGTGCTCATGCAACTGCAACGCCTGCGCTCCGGCACCTACCAGCGCGGCGAGGACTTCAGCAAGGACTGACGCGTGGAGAAGACCAGCGAGAAGGCAGGTGACAAGGCCGGCGCGCGCAAGCTCACGTTCGGGCAGGCGTGGACCTACGCGCCGGCCCCGGAGGCGACCGACCACTTCGTCATCCCGAAGCAACTCGGCCTGTTCATCGACGGCGAGTACGCCGCTGCCGCCGACGGGCGGACCTTCGCCACCACCAATCCGGCGACGGAGGAGCACCTCGCGGAGATCGCGCACGGCGGTGCCGCCGACGTCGACCGCGCGGTGGCCGCGGCGCGCAGGGCGTTCGCCACCTGGAGCAAGCTGCCGGGCGCGACGCGCGCCCGCTACCTGTTCCGCATCGCCCGTCTGATCCAGGAACGCGCGCGCGAGTTCGCGTGCCTCGAGACCATGGACGGCGGCAAGCCGATCCGCGAGGCGCGCGACGTCGACGTGCCGCTGGCGGCGGCGCACTTCTTCTACTACGCCGGCTGGGCCGACAAGCTCGAGCTCGCGTTCCCGGGCGCGAGCGTGGCGCCGATCGGCGTGGTGGGGCAGGTGATCCCGTGGAACTTCCCGCTGCTGATGGCGGCGTGGAAGATCGCGCCCGCCC
>CAYQMF010000048.1:0-41808 GCA_964418595.1 uncultured candidatus Brocadiaceae bacterium | reverse complement strand
ACGTGGCCGAACATCATCGTCGCGGTGCACTTCATGCCGAGCGCCGCGGCCTGACGCGGCACGTCGAGCCACTCGTCGGTCGTGGCCTTCTTGGGCGCGATGATCTTGCGCACCCGCTCGACCAGGATCTCCGCGCCGCCGCCGGGGATGGAGTCGAGGCCGGCGGCGTGCAGCTCGGCGATCACGCTCCGGGTGTCGCGCTTCTCGAGCTTGCCGAGGTGCGTGATCTCCGGCGGACTCATGCCGTGGATCCAGAGCCTCGGGTAGCGCTGCTTCAGGTCGCGGAAGAGGTCGGCGAACCACGCGGTGGTGAGCGTCGGGTGATGGCCGCCCTGGAGCAGGAGCTGCTCCCCGCCCTGGGCAAAGAGGTCGTCGACCTTGCGGTAGATCACCTCGCGCGGCAGCACGTAGGCCTCCGCGTCGCCGGGTGAGCGGTAGAACGCGCAGAACCCGCAGTCCGTCACGCAGACGTTGGTGGGGTTGAGGTTGCGGTCGATGATGTAGGTGACCTTGTTCCCCGGGTTGATCCGCTGGCGGATCGCGTCGGCGAGCAGGCCCAGCTCGGTCAGGTCGGTGCCCCGATAGAGGGCGAGCCCCTCGGTTGGAGTCAGGGCTTCGCCGGCGAGGGCCTTCTCGGCGAGGACGGGCGTGGCGGCGACGGCCGGGGTCATGAGGTCGGCAAGGGTAGCCCGGTGTCGGCGGGCCTCAACGATGCGGTTGCCCGGCCGCCGGCCGCGATGGGGGAGCGGCGACCGGATTCCGGGTCCGCGGTGCCGATCAGGTGCCGAGCCTGCTCAGCGCTGCCTGGTAGCTCTCGGGGTCGTTGACGTTGTGCATGAAGCGCAGGTCGGGGTCGAGCTTGCGCAGCGCCGTCTCGTCGAGGATACGCGCCTTGGGGCCCTCGGAGACGGTGCGGATGGTGTCGACGCCGTCGCGCAGGAGCTTCTCGACCCGAGGCAGGAGACTCACGCGGTAGATCCCGAGGAGGGGCTGCAGGCGCCCGCCGGCGCTGGGGACGACCGAATCGTGATCGCCGAGCTGCTCGGCGAGCCAGCCGATCGCGCGCCCGTCGAGGAACGGGAAGTCACAGCCGACGACGAGGACGGCGTCGGCCCGGCCGTCCTGGAGGCGGAGCGCGTCGCGCAGGGCGAACAGCGGACCCTTGCCGGCTTGCGAGTCGTACGCGAGCTCGCACTCGATGGTCAGCGGCGGGAGTTCCTGCTCGCGGTCGCGCGCGAGCACGATCACCGGGTGCGTGCAGAGCATGAGTTCGTCCACCACGCGGCCGAGGAGCGTGTTGCCGCCGATGGGCAGGCTCTCTTTCGGCTTGCCCATCCGTCGACTGCGACCGCCGGCGAGGACGACCGATCCGAGTTGCATGCGCGGTGTTTTCGGGTGACCCCTCGCCGTCTACAAGAGAATCCTCCGTTCCCCAACGCTCGTGACCAAGCCTCGCGCCATCGAACAGGTCGGCCCCGACCACATCCGCATCACCTGGAAGGACGACGTCGTGAGCGACTACCAGGCACGGCAACTCCGGCTCGCGTGTCCGTGCGCGGCGTGCGTGGAGGAGTGGACGGGGCGTGCGCTGCTCGATCCCGAGGCGGTGTCGCGCTTCCTCACGATCCTGGCCGTGGATCCGGTGGGTCGGTACGCGCTGAACCTCACCTTCTCCGACGGCCACCACACCGGCATCTTCAGTTGGGAGCGCCTGCGCATGCTCGCCGGGGTCGGTCCCTCGTGACCGTGTCCGAGACCGGACGGCTGCTGGAGGCGGTGCTCGGTCGGGTCGACTTCGCGGCGCTGGGCGAGATCTACTGCGACTACGGCGGGGAAGCGTTCTGGGCCGATCGACGCGGGCCGGTCGTGGAACTGGGGTTGCGCTGGGCGGAGGCCATCGTGCGGCGGTTGACCGCGGGGGGGACGAGCTTCTACCTCGGTGCCGGGATCGCGGAGCTGCCGGCGATCCTCGCCGAGCACGTCGAGCGTGGGCGGCGTGTCGTCCCTGTGAACCAGCGCGTCGGGGAGTGCGAGGTGTTGAACGCGGCGCTGGCTGGGATCGTGCCTGAGGTGCGGTTCGTGGTCGGCGACGGGGCGGTCGTCGGTGGCGAGCTGAGCTTCGATCACCTGTCGTGCGTGAGCGTGTTGTCGGACCCCGAGACCTTCCCGGTGGCCAGCGCGGTGAGCTATGGACGCACGCACGCGGCGCAGGTGGTGCCCGCCGAGCTCGCGGCCGAGCAGGCTGGTATCCGCGCGCTGGTGAATGCGGTGGCCGCGCGCATCGTTCGCCCCGCGTGGATCACGACGACCGTCGAGGAGGTGCCGTGGTTCCTCGAGTGGGCGGAGCGGAGTGGCGCGCGGGTCGAGGCCGACGACGAGATGGTGGAGACGGCGATCGTCGGTGATCCGATCGGTTTCCTGCGGCTGGCGTAGCGCAGACCTGTGCAACAATCCGTGCCGCATGGACTGGCACGGCCACACGATCCTCGCGCCGCTGACGAAGGGCGGCAACCTGCCGTTCCGGCGCCTGTGCGTCGACTTCGGGGCGCGCGTCACGATGTCGGAGATGGCGTACTCGCGCCAGGTCTGTCGGCGCTCGCCGACGGAACTCGCGCTCCTGCGGCGTCACCCGAGCGAGGCGTGCTTCGGCGTGCAGTTGGCGGCGGCCCAGGCCGACGAGGCGATCGAGGCGGCGAAGGTGGGGATCGAGCGCGGCGCGGCCTTCGTCGACGTCAATGCCGGCTGCCCGATCCACGACGTGGTGCGGCGGGGGATGGGTGCCACCCTCCTGCGACGGCCTGCGGCGCTGGCGAGCCTGCTCGGGGCGATGGTGCAGGCGTTGCCGGTGCCGGTCACGGTGAAGATCCGGCTGGGTTGGGGCGCCGACGAGACCAATGCCGCGGAGATCGTTGCGCTGCTGCAGGATGTCGGCATCGCCGCGATCGGCGTGCACGGGCGGACGCGCGAACAGCGCTACACGAAGGCTGCGGACTGGGATGCCATCGCCGATCTGGTGGCGCGGAGCCGGATCCCCATCATCGGCAACGGCGACATCCTCACGCACTACGAGGCGAAGTGGCGGCGCGAGAGCAGCGGGTGCGCGAGCGTGATGGTGGGCCGCGGCGCACTGATCAAGCCGTGGATCTTCCAGGAGGTCGCGGAGGGTCGCGAATGGCTGCCGACCGCAGAGGAGCGGGTCGGTGTCTATCTCCGGTTCGTCGGCCACATGAAGGAGCACTTCGGCAGCGACGCCAAGGGCAAGAAGAAGGCGATGTTCTTCCTGCCGTGGCACGTGGGCTTCTTCTGCCGATACCGGCCGTTTCCGGAGGAGAGCTTCGGCACGGCGGCTCGCGCGCATCCGCTGCTGCAGACGCGCCAGCCGCATGAGCCCGACCTCCCGTGGCTGGAGGCGCTGCTGCGCGACGCGCGACCGCCGGTGCAGGCAGCTCTCGCCGAGGAACTCTGGGAGAGTCGCGATCTCGATGACGCGCTGACGCGATTCGCGACGGTCGTGCAACGTTGGCCGGCGTCCGACGCTGAACCGACCGAGATCGCGACTGCGCACGGCTGACGACATATTCCGCGATCACGAATCCACCCGGGCACGTTGCGTAGCCGCGTGACCGGATCGTGACGACAGGCGGGATGACCTCGACGGACACTCGCAGGCGATCCGACGCCTTTTGCCGCAGATCGAAGGAATGACGGGTCGGACCCGCTCCCACGGCCCGATTCGCGCTTCGCGAGGAGTTGAGAGGAATGATCCACAGCACGCTCGTTTGCCGGATGTCCGCGTTCGCCGTTGCCCTGCTCGCCGTTGTCCCCGCAGCTGCCCACGACGGGCAGCGAGATGTTCCGCACCGGTCCGGAGTCCAGTGGTGCGTGGACCTTCCGGCGGCGCTGACCACCGCGCGCGAAGAGAAGCGGATCGTCGTGATCTGCTTCAACATGGATGGAGAAGCGGCCAACGAGCGTGCGCTCGACATGTACCGGAGCGACGACTTCGCGGACGCGCTGGAGAATGCGATCTGCGTGATGTGCTCGGCGGACGCGCACGCGTCGGACGGCAAGCCGTGCACCCGGTTCAGAGGGCTGTGCTGCGCGGAGCACCAGGCTTGCGAGCGGTCGGCGCGAGCCCATCTCTTCGGCGCGGTCCGCAACAACATCGCGCCGCAGCACGTCGTGCTCTACCCGGATGGCGTCGTGGCCTGGCATGGCGTGTACGAGGTCGAGCCGCCGGCGATCTATCGCGCCATCCGCGATGCCGAGGCCAGCAAAGGGGCGCCGCTGGCACAGCGCGTTCGGCGCCAGAAGCTGGCGGTGGAGCAGCTCAAGCGACGGGCGACGGCCGTGCCGGGCGCCCAGCTCCAGATCCTGGCGGCGCTGGCGTCGACGCCGGCGCAGCACTTCCTCGACACGCTCCAGGTGCTGGATGTCGAGACGGCGAACTCCATGTTGGACGACCTCGCGATGTTCCGTGCCGAACTTGCGGAGTCGCTGTTGGCGGCGGCGACCAAGCACCGGCAGCGCGCCGTGCGCGAGCGCGCCACGCGGCTGCTCGCGCAGGTGCGCGAGCGAGTGGCGTGCGACCCGACGAAGGGCAAGGGCAAGGTCGCTCCCGCGGGTGTCGATGCGAAGGCGCGTGCCGTGGAATCCCCCGCCGCTCCGATCCCGATCACCGAGAAGCTGCCGGTGGTCGGCACCCCCGATCCGCTCGGACGGGTGTATTGGGTGAACGAGGCACCGGACCTGAAGTCGTGTCGCGGCAAGATCACGGTCCTGTGGTTCTTCCAGCCGGATGCGCCGGACCTGGCGGCCGAGGCGACGCGAATCAACGAGTACGCCCGCAAGAACGCAGATGCGGGTGTTCGCGTGCTCGGTTGTGCGGTCGCGCTGCGCCCCTCCGACGCGCTGGAAGGATTGGCGAAGCTCGGCTGTGCCTTCCCGGTCGGCGCCTATCAGGCCACCAACGAGATGAAGTTCTTCGGCATCGAGCGCTTCCCGGCCTGGTGCGTGCTGGACCCCGACGCGCAGCTGGTGTTCAAGACCCCGCAGACGCCCCACCCGGTCTCGAAGACCGCCGCGCTCGACCTGGCGCGGACCATGGCCACAAGCCCGGTCTACGCGCCTGCCGTGGGAGCGACGCCGCCTCAGCCAACGCGCTGATCGCGTGCAAAAGGTGGGGCGGACGGAATAATCCGCCGCCCGTTGAACCCCCTCATCCGCATCATCCCGCCGTTCCTGGTGCGCCTCTTCGCGCGCCCGTACGTCGCTGGCGACTCGCTCGCCAAAGCGATCGATGTGGCGGCCGCCCTCCTCGAGCGGCGTGGTGTGCTGACCACCCTGGATCTCCTGGCCGAGGGGATCGAAACGGCCGAGCTGGTCGAACAGAACGTCGCCACGTACCTGGCGATGGTGGAGGCGGTGGCGGGAGACCCGCGCTTTGCCGACCCCGTGCTGCGTCCCACGCTCTCGCTCAAGCTCTCGAGCTACACGACGGAGCCCCTGGAGCGCGGCGGCAAGGCGCTCGGCGCGCGCGCGGCCGCGGCGCGGATCTGCGCCGCGGCGCGCGCGCGGGGCGTGCGCGTGACCATCGACATGGAGAGCGCGGCCTGGACCGACTTCACGCTCGCCTGCTTCCGCGAACTGGCGGGTGCTGGCGATGACGTGGGCTGCGTGCTGCAGACGCGCCTGCACCGGACCGAGGCCGACCTCGATGCGCTTCCGCCGCGCAGTCGCATCCGCCTCGTGATCGGGATCTACCAGGAGCCGGAGGCGATCGCCCTGCGCGACAAGCCCGCGATGAAGTCGCGGCTGCTCGCCTATGCGGAGCGCCTGCTCACGCGCGGCCACTATGTGGAGTTCGCCACGCACGACGAAGCCGTCGTCCGGCGGTTCGTGGACGAGGTGGTGCCGCGCGTGGGCGCGACCCCGGATCGCTTCGAGGTGCAGATGCTCTACGGCGTGCCGCGCGACAACCTGATCGGCGAGCTGACCGCCCGGGGGATCAGGACCCGCCTCTATGTGCCGTTCGCCAACGGGTGGGACATGGCGATCCAGTACCTGCGGCGCCGGCTGGACGAGTACCCGGCGATGATGTGGATGGTGGCGAAGAACCTGCTGCGGCGCGCCTGAGCCCCCCAGTCGAGGCGCCCGGGTCCTGCGGACGAATGCGGGGGCAGGCCTTTACGCACGGCAATCCGGCGCTAAAGTACTCGCCCCCATGGATAGCCTTGCGACGATCGTCGAGCGCCTTTGTGCCTGGAAGGATGTGACCCGGTCGACGGTGGAGGCCAAGGACAGCTTCTTCGTCCGGGGTCAGGTCTTCGCCTACCTGGGCAAGAAGGGCGTGGTCGTCAAGCTCGCCCCGCCGCAGGTCACCGAAGCCCTCAAGATCCTCGGCGCCAAGCGGCACCCGGGGAACGGCGACCCGCACTCGCGGGAGTTCGTCGAGATCCCGGTCACCGGGCCCCGGGAGGTGGAGCGCGCCATGATGTGGCTGCGCCGCGCGTGCCGGCTCGGCCGCACCGCCGCGGGTCCGGTCTAGCTCCCACCTGGGCTCGTAGCCGGCGTCCACGGCACGTCGTCGAGGCCGTGCCGGCGGTTGGCGTCCCGCGACCACACGAAGAGCAGGTCGGAAAGGCGGTTCAGGTAGACGGCATGCTGGCGCGGGACTTCGATCCCGCCATCGAGGAGCTGCCACGTGGCTCGCTCAGCTCTACGGCACACCGTACGGGCGACGTGAAGGAGCGCTGCCTCCCGGTGGCCGCCCGGTAGGACGAAGGTGCGGAGCGGCTGCAGGACGGCCTGCGCCTCGTCGATCCACGCTTCGAGCTGGGACGTCTCGCGACCCACCCGGGCGACCGCCGCGGTCCCGCCTTCGGTGGCCAGGTCTGCGCCGATGTCGAAGAGGGTGGCCTGGATCGCCGCTAGCTTGCGCTGCAAGTCGGGCGGCAGCGGCTCGGCGGCGACCACCCCGAGCGATGAGTTGAGTTCGTCGACGGTCCCATATGCCTCGATCCGAGGATGGTGTTTCCGGACGCGCTTGTTGCCGAACAGGCCGGTGTCACCGCCATCGCCGGTCTTGGTGTAGATGGGCATCGCCCGCTTGTAGCGCCGGCAGGAGTCGGTGTCCTGTCCCCCCTGCCGGCGTGCGGTACCATCCCCCGACATGGAGGTTCCCATGCGCATCCGTCTTGCCGTCGTCAGTTGCGTGTTCGTGGCCGTTGGCTTGCCTGCCCAGATCGGACTCTCGGTGACCGGAGGCAGCCTCGGCACGAACATCGACACGCGGCTCGGGCCCTACAGCCCGTTCACGCCAGCCCTGATCGTGCTGAGCGCCACAGCCGGCCCGACGCCGCTCGGCATCCTGGACCCGCGCGATCCACGGCAACTACGCGTGGGGGTCGAGTCGCTCGGCGTGTCGTTCAGTGGGTTCATCGGCGTCGACACCTACCTCACCGGCGCGCCGCTGCCGCTGCCCAACCAGCCCTGGCTCGTCAACCGCAGCATCTTCTTCCAGGGTCTCACCCTCGACGGCACGGTCGGCTTGAACTGGCTGATCGGTGAAGTGTCGCAGCCGCGTGGCGTGTGGTTCGCGCCCGGCGGCGCCTTCCGCAACCGCTTCACGCAACTGAGTCAGCCGCGTGCCTTCTTCGGCGAAGCACTCCCCCTGGACGACGGGAAGTGGATGGCAGCGGCGGGCGGCGCCGGTGCGCTGCTCGCCCAGGTCGCGCTGGACACGACCGAGATCTACGACCCCATGACCGACACGTTCGCGATGGGGCCACGCCTCGTGCGCCCGCGATCCGTGCACACCACCACGCAGTTGAACGACGGGACCTGGTTGTTCGCGGCCGGAGTGGACGGCAACAACGATCCGCAGAACACCTCGGAGATCCTCGACCCGGTGCTGTTCATGTTCCGGCCGGTGGCCGGTGCGATGAACGCGATGCGCATGGGGCACACCGCGACCCGACTGCCGAACGGGCGCGTCCTCGTGACCGGTGGGTTGTCGGACCTGAACGGCACCGGCATCGATCCGATCAACTCCGCGCTCGCGTCCACGGAGATCTACAACCCCGCGACCGACTCCTGGACCCCCGGTCCCAACATGTCGCGCCCGCGCGCGGGCCACATCGCCACGGTGCTCCCCAACGGCCGCATCCTGTTCGGCGGCGGCGTCGGCTACACCGTCTTCCTCGGCATCAAGATCCCGCAGATCTGGACCCAGACCGAGATCTACGACCCGGTTGCCGGCACGTTCTCGAACGGACCGACGATGGCGACGGCGCGCGCGATCTACTCCGTGGCGACGCTCGGCGGCGGTCGGTTCCTGTTCGCGGGAGGCGTCTCGTCGCTGCTCGGCCTCGGCACGCCGACCGCGGCGTGCGAGATCTACGACGCCAACACGAACAGCTTCTCCGGCGCGGGCTCGATGGCCGCGGCGCGCGGCATGAGCGCCGTGTTCCCGCTCGGCGGTGGGCGCTTCCTGCACATCGGCGGCGCGGACGGGACGCTGATCAACCCCAACGCGCTGGCCAGCACCGAGATCTACGACGTCGCGACCAACGCGTTCTCGCCGGGACCGCCGCTGGGCTCTTCGCGCGCGGCGTTCGGGACCTTCATGGCGCCGACGGGCCAGTTCCACCTCATCTCCGGTGGCACGGGGATGAACGCGGCTACGACCCCGACCACGGAGTGGTACTACCGGTGAGCCGCCGCGCCCCGACCCGGCCGTTTCCCCGTAGATCCCTGCCCGGCGGCGTTGCCTGTCCGCCCGGGCTGACTACATGCACGCCAAGACACCCTGCCGTCCACCGCGAATGAACGCTACACACGCCATCCTCAGCTTGTCCTTGTTCCTGGGCGGCCTCGAGGCGCAGATCCAGACCCTCCAACTGCCCACGGGCGCCTACGCCACCGGCCAGGACAACCTGCCCCTCGCCTCGTCGCCCACGCGCTACCAGCAGTGGTACGCGGCGAGCGAACTGCTCAACGGCGTCGGTCGGCCCATGCGCATCCGGGGTCTCGCCTTCCTCGGCCAACGCGTCCTCCAGCAGGGCAGCAACGTCGACATCGAGATCCGGATGGCGCACATGACGCCCGGGCTTCTGCCCGTCGCGCGGTTCGACTCCAACCTGGCCCGCGACGTCACGCTCGTCCTGCCGCGCAGCATCCAGAACCTGGTGCCCAACCCGCCGCCGGGAACGCGCGCGGTGACGTTCAACTTCACGCGTGAGTTCACGTGGGACGGCGCGTCCAGCGTCGTCATCGACCTGAAGGTGTTCGGCAACGGCAACAACAACCAGTCCTACATCTACGAGTGCCTCACTGCGACCTCGGCGCTGAGCAAGACGATGCGGTTGTTCGCTCCCGGCAACCCCTCGACCCTGCAGAACGCGACCCTCTCGCAGAACGGGTTCGGCCTCGTCACCGAGTTCGACTTCGTCGACGGCGTGACGGTGCCGTACGGCACCGGATGCCCTGGCGCGGGCAACGTCACGCCGGTCGCCGGAACCTCCGGCGGCCTCCCCATCCCGCCCAACCCCGCGTGGGCGCAGACCCTCGACTTCGGCGCGCCGAGCACGGCCGGGGTCTTCGTCGTCGGTGGCAGCAAGACGATGTACGGCACGGTGCCGCTGCCGTTCGAGCTGAGCGTGATCGGCGGCAACGGCTGCTTCCTCTACAACGACGCGCTGGTCATGATCCCGACCTCCACGTCGGCGGCGGGCGTCGGCCTCTTGCCATTGCCGATCCCGGGCGTGACCCTGCGGCGCCGCCAGATCTTCTCGCAGTGGTTCCTGCTGGATCTCGGGGCCCCCAACGGCGCGCTGTCCGGGAGCCAGGCGCTCTGGCACGTGTTCGGCTGATCGGCCGAGACGTTGCAGTGGCAGGTCAGCGATCCACATCGCGGCCGAAGGCGTCCGCCTCGCCGCGCGCGAGGCGCGCGGCGACCTCGCGTGCGTAGCGGTTGGCGGGGTTGCGCTGTGCGGCTGCCTCGAGGTGACGTCGCGCGAGCGCGGCGTCGCCGAGGATGTCCGCCGCGAACGCCGCGAAGATCATCGGTCGCTCGTCGTCGGGCATGGCTTCGGCCGCCCGCTCGAACAGCGCCAGCGCCGCGCGGGGATCGCCACCCAGGAACTTCGGCGCGAACACCAGCCGGCAGCCCTGCGCGACCGCGACGTGTGGGTTGCCCTGATCCCGTTCCGCCGCCTCGGCGATGAGGCGGTCGATCTCGCCACCCAGGCGCAGCGCGCTCGCGACTCCGACGATGCGGTTGGACTTGAGGCCAGCCTCGATCCGCGCCGTCTCGCTGTGCCTGTCGCCGAGGGCGCGAGCACGCGTGATGGCCTGCTCGCCCGCATCCAGGTGCTGGAGCATCGCCGTCGGTGGTTTGGCGAACGCCGGCCGCGCGACGGCCATCCCCTTCACGGAGGTCATCTGCAGGACGCACTCGAGGTGTGCTTCGCTGAGCACGCGCCAGTCCTCGGCCGTAGCGCCGGCCGCCGTACAGCGCTCGGCCTGTGCCTTCACGAATGCCTCGAGCAGATCGCGCTGCATCGGCAGCCGTGCCGCCATCAGGGCGGCGCTGCCCGGCGATCGCCACGTCGGGCGGGCGTCGGGCGCGAGGTCGAGACTCGGGACCGTGTTGGTCCACCACAGGGTGAAGGCGCCCACGATCGACAGTCCGCCGATCGCGGCGAGCGAACGCAGGGAGAGGACGGAGGCGAGGGCGCGCATACGACCCGCACTACTCCTCGGCGGCACCATGATCCCGAGATTCTCTCCCGCGAGCGGGAGCCAGGAGTTCGATCGGGTGCACGACTCGCATCTCGCTTCCGGCCGCCCGTAGGTGGGCGCGGATCTGGAGCATGCACCCCGGGTTGCCGGTCGCGACGCAGTCGGCCCCGCTGGCGATGAGATGCCCGGCCTTGCGCCGGCCGATCTCGGCGGCGAGGTGGCGCTGGGCAAGGTTGTAGATACCGCCGGATCCGCAGCACTCCTCGGGCTCCGTGTGGGGGACGAGTTCGAGGTCCGGCACCTGCCGGAGCAGCGCGCGCGGCTGGGCCCGCACGCCCTGGCCGTGGCAGAGGTGGCAGGGATCGTCGTAGGCGACCCGGCCGTCGAACGCCGCTGGCGTCGCCGTGAGCCCGGCCTCCGCGAGCACTTCGGACACGTCCCGCACGCGCGCGGCGAACGCCTCGCCATCGGCGGTCTCCAGCAGGTGACCGTACTCCCGCAGCGCGCAACCACAGCCCGCGCTGTTCACCACGATCGTCTCCTCGCCCGCGAAGGCCGCGACGTTCCGTGCGGCCAACTGCCGGGCGCGCGCCTTCTGCCCGTTGTGCACGAGGAGCGCGCCGCAGCAGCCCTGCGCGGTCGGTACGCGCACCGTGAACCCATTGGCGACGAGGACGTCGCGCGTCGTGCGATTGATGCGCCCGAACATCTGCTCCATCACGCAGCCGGTGAACAGCAGCACCGTGCCGCGCGACGCTGCTGCGGGCGCGAAGGTGCCGACCAGCGGCGCGCGCTCGCCACCGCCCGGGATCCTCGGCAGCAGCGCGTCCTGCCAGCGCGGCAGAAGACGGAGCCAGACGGCGAGGCGGCGCAGCCCGAGCCGTTCTCCGAGCCACGCGAGACGGAACGCCCACCGCAGGCGGCGCTGGTGCGCCACCAGATGCCAGAGCAGGAACCGACGCACGCGCGCGGTGAAGCCTCGCGCCGGGCTCGCGGCCTCCATCTCTGCGCGCGCGGTCTCGAGCATCGTGCCGTATTGCACGCCGGATGGACACACGCTCTCGCACGCGCGGCAGTCGATGCAGCGATCGAGGTGGGGGCGGATCGCGTCCTGGTCCTCGACCTTGCCCTCCGCGAGCGCGCGCATGAGGTAGATGCGCCCGCGCGGCGAGTCGGTCTCGAGGCCGAGCACCTTGTAGGTGGGGCACGCCTCGAGGCAGAGACCGCAGTGCACGCAGTCGAGGGAGCGCGCGTACACGCTGTTCGCCGCCGTGCCGGGGTTGGCTGTCATCGGAAGCGCCCTCGCGGATCCAGCGCGGCGCGCACGCGTGCTTCCAGGGCGAGCACGGACGGTGCCACGGGAGTTGCCTGACCGCGGCGCCCGGCCGTCCCGACGCGGACCTCCGCGCACACGCCGATCGCGGGCAGGTGTGCCAGGAGGTCGTCGGTCTCCGCGGGGGTGAGGCTCGACTGGAACTGCCCCGTGCCGGAGACGCGGGCCAGCGTGCTCGCCGGCAGTGCCGCCAGCAACGCGGCGATCTGGCTCGGGCGCACGAAGCCGTCGATCACTTCGCGCCCGGTCGCTGCCCGCATCCCGAATCCCGGAGCGGCAGCGATCGCCTGCATCGCGTGCTCCGCGCGCATCCGTTCGACGTGCGCAGGTGCGCCCTCCACCGTGCCTGCCACCCGGCACGCGCCGTTGGCGGCGCGCTCCAGCACGAGCCGCGCCGGTGGACTCGCGTGCATGCGCAGCGCCCGCAGCAGCGAAAGAGCAGCCGTGGCGTCGAGGCCGGTCCGCTCGAAATGCACGCGCGCCGGCGGGCACGCCCGCAGCTTGAGGTGCAGCACCGTCGCGGCGAAGAGTCGGCCGCGGCTGCCCACGAAAGCCTTGTGCAGGTCGAAGCCGGCCACGCTCTTCACGACGCGTGCCCCGACCTTGAACTGCACTCCGTCGCTGCGCACGCCTTCGAGCCCCAGCAGCAACCCGCGCGCGCTGGCCGCGCCCGGCGCCAGCGGGGCGAACTCGCCGCGCGCGAAGCTCCCGCCGAGCGAACCGGCCCCGTCGCACGCAAGCTCGACCCGATGCGGTGCGAGCGCCTCTGCCAACGCCGTGTGCGTGACTCCGACCTGCACCGAACAGGTGAGATCCCCTGCGTCGAGCCGCTCGATCCGGCGCAGACCGTCGAGACGCAAGAGCCACGCGGCCGCGCCCGGGGCCGGGATGCGGTCCTGGTGCCCGCCGGTCCCGCACAGCCGGACCGCGCCCGCCGCGTGGTCGCGAAGGAACGAACATGCCTCGTCGACCGACGTCACGCGCGTCGAGCCCGCGACCTCGAAGTCGAGCGCCGTCACTCGTGATCCTCCGCGAGCACGGCGTCCACCATCGCCGGCCAACGCGCCGGCTCGGCGCACGAGCCGCGCTGCGGCAGCACCTTGCCCGGGTTGCAGAGTCCACTCGGATCGAACGCCCCGCGCACCGCCGCCATCGTCTCGAGGTCCGCGTCCGTGAACATGAGCGGCACGTGCGCGAGCTTCTCCGAGCCGACGCCGTGCTCGCCGGAGATGCTTCCGCCGAGCGCCATGCACACCTGGAGGATCTCGTAGCCCGCGGCCAGCACGCGCTGCGTCTCGTCGGCGTCACGCCCGTCGAAGGAGATGTTGGGGTGCAGGTTGCCGTCGCCCGCGTGGAACACGTTGGTCAGCGTCACGCGGTGGCGCGTCGCGATCTCGCCGATTCGATGCAGCGCCTCCTCCAGTCGGGTGCGCGGCACGACTCCGTCGAGCACGTACAGGTCGGGACGCAGTCGACCCATGGCGCCGAACGCGCCCTTGCGCCCCTTCCACAGGCGCTTGCGCTCATCGGCCGTCGACGCCGACTCGAAGCTCAGCGCACCGCGGCTGCGGCACAGGCGTTCGACGAGCTCGGCGTCGGCGGCGACCTGCTCGGCCGACCCATCGACCTCCACGAGCAGCACCGCGTCGGCGTCGGTGGGGTATCCGGCGCGATACACGGACGCTTCGACCGCGGCGATCGTCGCGCGGTCGAGGATCTCGAGCGCCGCCGGGAGCGCGCCGGCTCCGATGATCTCCGACACGACGGCGCAGGCCGCCTGCATCGCAGGAAACGCGGCCAGCATCGTCCGGATCTCGGCGGGGTTGCGGCTGAGGCGAACGGTGATCTCCGTGGCGATCCCGAACGTCCCCTCGCTTCCGGTGAACAGGCCGGTCAGGTCGAGTCCGTGCGGCGGGCGCGGCGTCGCTTCGCCACCGAGGTCCACCACGCTGCCATCGGCGAGCACGATCTTCGCGCCCAGCACGTGGTCGGTGGTCATGCCGTACTTGAAGCAATGCGGGCCGCCGCTGTTCTCCGCCAGGTTGCCCCCGATCGTGCACACGCTCTGGCTGCTGGGGTCGGGCGCGTAGTGCAGACCCAGATGGTGGACGTGTCGCGTGAGGTCGAGATTGACCACGCCGGGCTGCACCACGGCGAAGAGGTCTTCGCTCTCGACGCGCAGGATCCGACGCATGCGCGCCGTCTCGATCACGATCGAAGGCCGCGTCGGCGTCGGCCCGCCGGAGAGGCAGGTGCCCGCCCCGCGCGGCACGAACGGGACTCCCGCGCGCGAGAGCACGCCCACGATCGCTGCCACCTCCTCGGTGGTCTCCGGTAGCACCACCCCCGCGGGGGGGGCCCGGTGCACCGTGAAGCCGTCGCACTCGTAGGCGAGGAGCGCGTCCTTCGCGAACAGCGCGCGATCGGGCCCGAGCATGGCTCGGAGGGAGGCCTGCACTTCGAGCATGGGCGCGGCGCAGCATACGCACGCCGTGGGAGCGGTCACTCGCCGATCGCAACGGGCCGACCGTGCGACCGCGACCGGTCCGTCGCGGCGTCGGACCTGGCCGGTGCGCATCAAGTCTCGACAGCAAGTACCCGATATCCGAACAGACCTGCTGCCATGACACATTGGGCCATCGACAAGGCCGGCTTGGGCCACTTGCTGGACGCCATCCGACTCGGGCTGGACGAGCTGCGCGACGAGACGATCGCCCGCGGGACCGCGGCCACCGGCCTCGCCAAGAACGGCGCCCAGGTCTACGCCCACCTCCGTCGCCTCCGCACCTACCTGCAGCGGTTCGTCGCGATCGTGGGCGATGCCGTCGACCTCGACCTGACGGAGGAAGACCAGAACCTCATCGCGTCGTGCGCACTGCACGAGGTCGGGCGGCTGGATCGGACCAGCGCCGATCCCGGTCGGCGCGACTGGAGTTCCGGCAGTGGTGCCGACGATCGGCGCGAGATCCTCGGTGCCTGGTGCGCGCGTCTCGCCACGCGCCGGATCGAGCCGCTCACCGCCGCGGCGAACCAGGGGTCGTCGGCGGTTCAAGCGATCCAACGCGACATCCAGCATCGGCTCATGGCGGGCCCCGACGGCGTCGGTCTCGCCCTCGTCCAGGACCTGTCCTCCGACCTCCGCGTGCCTGCACCCATCGGACAGGCTTCCCCGGCGCCGGCAGCGCCCACGCCTCCGCCCGTCGCGCCGCGGCCGGCGTGGCGCCCCGACCCGGCGCTCGGCGACTCGATCGCCGCCGCGCGCCTGCACGCCGGGATCTCGCCCTCCTCGCCGCAGTTGCACTCGACCCTCCCAGCCGAGCCCGCGCCGTCGCGCCGCGCCGGCGTGGCGGGCTTCGACCCGAGGTACCTGGCCGACCCACGCCTGCGCGCGATGCTCGAGCTGGACATCGCGGCGTTCGTGCGCGCGCGCGACGCCGGCGATCACCGCCTCGGCATCGCGCACCTGGGTTCGATCATCGAGGCCGCGGCCATCGACTTCGGCCTCGCCAACCGCCAGCGCTTCACGCTCGGTGGTTCACCGGAGGCGTGGAACCTCGAGACCATCATCGGCAAGCTGCTCGAGAACCATTTCACGCCGGTGAACCCCAACGCGCTCCGCTTCCTCGACCTCGCCCGAACGATCCTGCGGCCGGCGCTCAACCTCGCAGCCGCGGTGACGATCACGCCCGCGATCCTCGAGGAGTTCGAGGAGTTCACCTACCGGATCCTCACCGCGGTCGCGGCTGCGCAGGAAGCCGACTGACCCGCGGAGGCGCGGTTCGGCTCATCGCGCGCGTCCGTGCCGTGCGCCTCGCACCGCCACGGTGAATGCCCGCACGGCGCCGCGCAGCCCCAGGCTCGCGTAGGGCAGGAGCAGTGCGCGACCCAGCCGCTTGCCCCGCACGTGCAGGCCGTCGTGCAAGGTCAGCAGGCTCGCCCCCGACATGCGCTGGACAAGGCCGTCGAGGATGCTGGCATGCAGCCCCCCGAGGCGCAGGCGTGCGGCCAGGTCGCGCGGCGTGGGCGCGCCGACGGCGTGCGTCGTCGCCATCAGTGCCGCGTACACGATGCCGGCGCAACGCCACGCGCGTGCGCACCGCGCGACTTCGTCCAGGTCGAGATCCCGATGGCGGCGCAGCAGCTCGCCGATCTCGAGGAGCGACTTGAGTCGGAAGTACCGCTTGCGGGCCGCGTTGATCGCAGCGCACAGCAGTTCGTGCTCGACGCACATCACGTGCACCGGCTCGCCATCGACCGAGGTGCGCACCGCGCGGGCCCAGATCGCCGCGAAGTCGACCGGAAGCACGCCATTCATCACGAGATCCGGGTGGCGCGCGAAGTCGACGTCGACCACCGGCGTGCCAGCATTCAGCGCGGCAACGCGGGCGTGGACCCTGGCGTCGGTCGCGTCCCAGTCGGGGCGCAGGAGGAGGTCGACGTCGCCGGAGACCGTGGCGGCCGCGTCGGTGAACAGCCGCAGGTCGAGGCTCGTGCCCTTCACGGCGAGGACGTCGACCCGCTCGGTCCGGAAGTAGGCCAACGCCTCGACCAACGCGCGCCGCATGGCGGCCTTGGCGCCGAGGTTCGCCAGGAGTTCGTGGTGGAAGGCGCCCTGCACCTCGGCCGGAGCGCGGGCCAGCGATCCCGTCGCCAGCAAATGCTGCAATACGAGGGGTGCGACCTGGTGCCTCACCGCCGTGCGCAGCACGATCGGCCAGGCGAGCCGCTCGTCGGCCGCGAGCGACACGATGCGCGCGCGCCACGCCGCGTCCAGCTCCTGGCGCATGCAGGCGAAGAGCAGGCGCTCCTCGACGCTCGCTCGCCGCCAGAGCGGGCTCGCGATCGGGCTCTCCGTCGTCGTTCCCATCCCTCAGAAGTGCAGCAGCGTGCCCTCGCGGCGCGCGCGGCGCACGGCGCGGTGGAAGCACAGGAGGGCGAGCGGCAGGCCGATTGCGGCGAAGGCCGAAAGCGCCAGCAGCGACGTGAGGATCTCGCGCGCCCCGGCACCGAGCAGCAGGACGGAGCGGATGCCATCCAGGCCGTGCGTGATCGGCAGCCACCATGCCACCGTCTGCAGCCAGCCCGGCAGGGCGCTCACCGGAAAGAACACGCCCCCGAGCAAGGTCGAGACGCCACCGAGCACGAGCCCGACCGGATCGCCACGCTTGTAGATCATGACGAAGCTGGCCGACAGCAGGCCGAGGCTCGCGAAGGCCAACGTCGTGAGCAGGAGCAGCAGAAGCGCGAGCGCCGGGTTGCCCTTCAGCTCCAGGTCGTAGAGGAGCACCGCGGCGAGCACGTAGATCGACGAGACGAGCGCCGTCCACAGGAAGCGCCACGCCGAGCACGCGACGACGACGGTGGTCAGGCGCAGCGGCGCGAGAAGCAGCGCCTCCAGGGTGCCGTGCAGTTGCTCGCGGTGGATGGCCTTGGCGAAGCTGTCGAAGCCGGCCTGGAAGAAGCTGGCGACGGCGAGGCCGATCGCCGCGAACGGCAGGTATCCACCGTACGGCGCCAGTGCGTCGTGGGCGCCGATGATGCCCGAGAGGAAGTACAGCGCGGAGACGTAGAAGAAGACCGTCGCGAGTTGCAGGGCGAACTCGAGCCGGTAGCTCACCGCCATGAGCGCGTCCCGCACGAGAAACGCCTGCAGCGTGCGCACGAGGCTACCCATGCGACCCGGCCTCCGCGATGAGCGCGGCGCACACCCGCTGCAGAGGGGCGCGCTCCGTGCGGCATCCGACGATCTCGCCCCCGGCGGCGACGATCGCGCGGATCGCGGTCGCGAGCCCTGCGCCGCCCGGACCCGCAGCGAGTCCGACTTCGACGGTTCCATCCGGGGCACGCAGACCGACGTGCGCACCGGTCACGGGCGCGAGCTGCGCCGGCGTCTTCCCGCGGACGGTCAGCGTCGTCACCTCCCCGCCGCCGAACCGGGTCCGCAGTGCATCCACGTCACCCGACCACAGGCAGCGACCCTCGTGCAGCACGGCGACGCGCGGGCAGAGTTCGTCGATCTCGGCGAGGTCGTGCGTGGCATAGAGCACGGCGCAGCGCCCATCGGCCAGCACGCGGTCGCGCACGAGGGTCCGCAGGCGCGCGGCGGCTTCCGGGTCGAGCCGGCTCGTGGGTTCGTCGAGCAGCAGCAGCTCCGGGTCGGGGAGGAGGGCGCGGGCCAGCGCGAGCCGTTGCCGGTTGCCGGCGGACAGCGTGCGGTACGCGCGGTCCGCCGCGGCAGCGAGGTCGACCCGGGCCAGCAACTCGTCGATCCGGCGCGCGCCCGCACGCCGTTCCCATCCGTAGAGCCGCGCGTAGAAGTGCAGGTTCTGCCGCGGCGTGAGCCGCCAGTAGAAGCAGCGCTCGTCTGCGGTTGTCATCCCGATCCGGCCGCGGATGGCGCGCGCGTCGCGCACCGTGTCGCGGCCGAAGACCTCCACGCGTCCGGCGCTCGGCTCGGTGAGGGTCGCGATCAGCTTGGTCAGGACGGTCTTGCCGGCGCCGTTCTGGCCGACGAGCCCGAGCACTTCGCCGCGCCGGATCTCGAGGTCGATGCCGCGGAGTGCCTCGACGGGCGGCAGCGCGGGCCGGCCGAGCAGGCGGCGCCACGGCGCGGGCGGCGGTGCGAAGTGTTTGGCGACGCCGGCGACGCGCACCGCCAGGTCACCGGTCATGACGCGCCGTCCTCGAGGCAGCGCAGCAACGCTCGGGCCGCGGCGCGCGGCTCGCGCCAGGCCAGGGCGAAGCACGCCGAGCTGCCCGCGAGTGCCGCGAGGTGGTCGACGCTCCGCTCGCGCTGCGTGCCGAAGTTGAGCGCGGAGCTCGCCAGGTGCAGGAGGCCCTCGCCGGCGCTGATCGCCCGGGGCACGCCGTCCGCATCGGCGGTCCACCGAGGTGCGGCGAGGATGCCGGTCCGCGCCGATGGCGCGACCCCATGGGGAAGCGCGGGCAACGGCAGGAAGCGGCCCTCGCCTTCGCCGACGAACCCGGTGGCGTACTCCGCGAAATAGCCCACGCACTCGTCGCGGACCTTCACCGCGCGCGGGAACGGCAGGAGCAGCGCCCGTGCCGGGTCGTACGCGAGCAACTCGTCGGACAGCAGGCGCGCGCCTTCGCGCAGGAGCGCGAGCACGAGCGTCGACTTGCCCGCCCGTGACAACCCGGGCAGCACGATCGCGCGGCCGTCGACCGCGACGACTCCCGCGTGCACGAACAGCAGGTGCGGGTTGCGCAGCATCACCGCGTGCATGAGTTCGTGGTTGAACGCGCGGACCGCAGCGACGAGGTCTTGGGCTGTCAAGGGTGGCCGGCCCGGCACCCGGATCGCGAAGCCGTCGCCGCTGGCCTCGAGGCTGGCTTCCAGCGGCGACGCCGCGGCCGGTGGCGCGTCCGTGCCGTAGCACGCAGCGAGCCGTGCGCGCGCCGCCGCCGAAGCGGTGCGCACGCGCACCGGCGTGCCGAGCAGGGAGAAGGCGAGATCGTCGCGCATCGCCGCCGCGGCGTGACTCACACGAGGAGGCCCTTCTCGCGGAACAGGGTCAGCGTCGCGCGGAGGTCACGCTCGAGCACGTCGCGCGGCGCCGCGAAGCGCGCGGCCAGCAGCTCCAGGAGCTGCGCCACGGTGTGGGCCCCGTCGCAATGCACGAAGATCAGGTGCGCCGTGGCGTTGAGGATCACGACCTCGTGGCCGACGGGCTCGTACACGACGCGCTCCGCACCGACCTCGCGTACATGGCACGACGGGCGCGTTCTCGGTCGGTCGGTGGGGGCCAGGGGCGTGCTTTCGGTCACTGCCGCGCCCTCCGAACTCCGCGCGCCCGCGACCGGTTGCCGTTCGCCGACCCCCCCGGCTCGCGACAGGCGCGCCCATGCCTCGAGCGTGCGGTCCATGCTGTGGCGCAGGATCGCGCAGGTGATCGCGTTGGGCTCGCCGAGCCCGCCGGTGCTGATGAGGTTCTCATGGTGGCAGCCGCCGCCGCAGAAGTGTCGCGCCCAGCACACGGAGCACGCCGGCTTTTTCTCGACCGGCAGGTCGAGCAGCCGCTCCGTGACGCCGCGCTCGATGCCGGTGTCCACATGCCCCATGGCGAACTCCGGGTTCTCGTAGAACCGGTAGCACAGCGCGAGCGTGCCATCCGCGCCGACGCCGAGGTAGTCGCGCCCGCCCTGGCAGAACGCGCCGCGTCGCTCGCCGGAGAGCAAGCGTCCCATCAGGTTCGGGAACCACGTGACCGTCGACGACTTGCCGAGGCGCGCATCGTGCTCGTAGCGGGCGGCGAGGTCGTCGTACGCGGCGAGGATCGCGGGGAGGTCAGCTTCCCGCAGACCGTGACTCTTCCCGGTGAGGTCGGTCGCGGGCGTGAGGATGATCCTCTGGAAGCCGAGCCCCTCGAGGTGGTCGACGATGCGCCGCAGATCCAGTTCGCGCCGGGTGACGACGACGCTGGCGTGGGTCTTGGTGGCGAGCGGCGTGCCCGCGCGACTCGCCAGGAAGGCACGGATGCCGGGCGCAGCGAGCGCGTGCGAGCTGCCGCGCAGCGCGGGGCGCGACGCGTCCTGCACGTCGGGGGGGCCGTCGAAGCTCACGCCGACGTGGAGCGCGTGCGCGTTCAGGAACGCGTCGACGCGCTCCGAGAAGCGCGTGCCGTTGGTCGTCACCTCGAAGGTGATCGCGCGGCCGACTTCGCGGGCGCGGCGCTCGCCGTACTCGACGACGTGGCGCAGCAGGTCGAAGTCGAGGAGCGGTTCGCCTCCGAACAGGTGCAGGTGCACGGGCTCCCCGGCCTGCGCCTCGCGCAACAGCAGGTCGACGGACTGCTCCGCGATCTGCGGCGACATGCGCGTGCGCGGGTCGTAAGCCTCCTCGCGCGCGGCGTAGTAGCAGTAGCCGCAGCGGAGGTTGCAGCCCTTGGTCAGCTCGAGGCTGAACGCGCGCGGCTTGATCGCGGCGGCGCGTGCGCCGGTGTCGGAGGCCGAGGGTGCATTCATTGCATCGTTCCCACGGTCACCTCGTTCGCCATGTTCCTGGCGGCGCCGACCGGCGCCGCACCTCCGTCAAGAGGTGGAGACCAGGTTTCAGGTCAACGACTCGGCGGCTTCCGGAGTGAGCTTCACCGATTGCACGGTGGGGGCCTCGTAGGGAGCGAGAGCGGGATTCGCGTCGGCCTGCGGCGCGCGGTCGTCAGGGTTGGCGGGCTTGGTCATGGCTGAGGGGTTCTTTCGGATGAGGGACGGGCAGAAGCTTACCGCGCTCGGGCGCAGCCGACGCGGACAGGCAGCGGCTTGGCGACGGTGCACTCGAAGCGCCCTTGTCGCCGATCGATCACGACGGTGACCTGCCATCCTGAGCCGCCAGGAGAATGGCCTGGGCCGGAGACGGCGGCGCGTCGCCCCACACGCGCGCGAAGGCGAACTCGCGCCGCGTTGCGTCGTGCGCCGCCGCGCGGCACGCGTCGACGAGGCCGGCCGGACTCGGGCACGAGATCGCGAACTCCGCCGCTGGGCTCGGAGGGCCGGACGTCGGGTCGACGACGACGATCGCACGGCGATGCCAGACAGCTTCGAGCAACGCGGACGAGCGGGCACCGACGGCGACCTCGCACCACTGCAGCGAGTCGGCGAGGCTGCGCGAGGGTGTAGCGGTCGAGGGATGCGCCTGCACCGAGACGTCCACATCGGGCGCCGCGCGCAGCGCGGCGAGGTACGGTGCGAGCAGCCCCGCGAAACCGACCCCGGCCTCCATGATGCAGAGCACGCGGAGCCGTCCATCTGCCGGCACCGGCGCCGTCACGACGGGGTCGCGCAGGCGGCCGGTCACGCGCGTGTTCGCCGACGTGTAGATCCGCGACACCGCGAACAAGCGTGCCTGGAACCACGCGCTCCAGACGCAGAGGACATCCACCGGTACGACGTCGCGCCCGGCCGTGTGGTCGTACTGCGCGTTGCCTGGGGCGAAGTCGCCGTGCTGGATCCCGACGCTGCGGATCCCGAGTGCGCGCGCGGCGCGCACGAAAGGCTGGCCCGAACCCGACTCGTCGATGAGGAAGACGACGCGGGGCCGCAGGGCCGCGAGCAGCCAGCGCGCCACGACGGTGCGGGCGTCGCGGGCGAACGGACGCAACAGCCAGGCCAACGCGACGAGGAACGCGTACGGCACGGGCGCGCTCGCGCCCGGACGCACGCGGGCGAGCGTCGTGGCCGCTCGTGCGGGCACGAGCGCCACTTCGACGCGGTTCGTGCCGAGAGCGTCGAGGAGCGGTCCGAGCTGGCGATCGCGGCCGGTGGGATCGCGGTCCTGGTGATGAGTGAGGATCAAGGGACGACCACGACGCGCGGCCAACAGCCAGATCAGGAGGGCGCCGCCGAAGCCGGTCTGCACGGCCAGCCAGAACGCGCGCGCCAGGGCCTTCACGACGGCAGAGCGAGCACGGCATACCCCCGCACCTGGCGGGTCGCGCGATCGTAGGCTCGCTGGTCGCGGAAGAGCGTCTCGACCGTGAGCCCCGCGCGGTGGACCTCGGCCACGAGGTCGGCCTGGTGCGGAAACACGTGCACCGCCTCGTTCTGCAGCCACAGGTCGCCGGGCTCGTGGTCGGGGCCGATCGCGGTCTTGAGGTCGGGCACCCGCAGCGGCGGCAGCGTGCCCGGGGCCGCGTAGTCGGAGAGGAAGGTCAGGTAGATGCGGCCGCCGGGGGCCAGGTGGGCAGCGGCGCAGCGCAGCAGGGCCACGCGCCGTGCGCCCGGCAGGAGCATGTTGTAGAGCCCGGAGAACACGGCCACCGTGCCGAAGCGTCGCGCGCCGAGGTCGAAGGCGTCCGCCTCGCCGAGCACGAGGTCGACCTCGACCTGCTCGCGGGCCGCGAGTGCGCGCGCGTGATCGAGCATGCCGGCATCGCGGTCGAGGCCGGTCACCGCATGCCCGAGCCGCGCGAGCGCCGCGCACTCGCGCCCCGGACCGCAGCCGAGCACGAGGACCTGGCCTTGGGGGAGCGGATGGCGCGCGAGCATCACTTCTTCGATGAGGGTGAGGCCGGCGGCGACGTTCTCGTCGAGGGCGGTGAAGGCGCGCACCGAGCGTGTCGCGTACAGGCGGCGCCGGGCGGCGTCCTTCTCCGCGGTCGTCTGCAGCGCGGCCACGGTCTCGTCGCAGTGCCGGCGCACGCGCGACGCGAGGCGTTCGAGGCGGCGCAGGAGCGAGGACACGGCGCGCACGCACCAACCGGTGGCGCGGCGCAAGGGTGGCACTGCGCGCAGCGGCTTGCCGATGACCAACCGGTCGAGTGCATGGCCGGCGCGGCAGGCCGCGCCGCCGAGCGCGGCAAGGACGCGACGCGACACCGTGTCGAGGCGCACGCAGCGACGCCCGTGTGGCGTCGCGATGACCCGGCCGGCGACGGCTCCGAGGAAGCAGGCCGGCGTGACGAGGTCGACGCGGCTCGCGCTGTCGCCGCGCGCCCGCCAGCCGTCGGCTCCCCGACCGATGAGCCGATGCGCGACGAGTCGGTGTTCTCCGGCGACGTAGAGCACGACTTCGCCACGCCGCAGGCTCGCGAAGGCGCGGGGCTCGACCTCGAGGACGGCGCCGTCGCGCAGGAGCGGGCGCATGCTCAGGCCGCGGGCGCGAAAGTGCAGGCGATGGCCGGCGCCCAGGATCGCGCGGACGAGGGTCACCACGGTCTCCGCGTCGAGGCGCGGGGCCTCCGCCGACGCAGGCGCGGTACGGCTCGGACTGGCGACCGTGGGTTTCGCGGTGTCGGCGCCGGTGAGCAGGCCCCGCGCGCGCAGGTCGCGTACGAAACGCTGGACCTCTGCCGCGGCCGCCACCGGCGTCAGACCGTGCTGGTCGATCAACCGCTCGATCAGCGCCGCGTCGTCTCCGCCCTCGCGCAGCCCCTGCCACAGGTTGCGCGCCGTGCGGTTGAGCGCGACCGCGGCATCGAGGTCTGCACACCCGGCGCGCAACGGCACGAGCAGGAGTCCGTCCCTCGACGCGTGCGCGAAGGCGCTCGCCGTTGCGCGTTGCGGAGGAGCGCTGGCTTCCACGCGGGAAGAATGAAAGCGCTCGGCGTCGCTGGCAAGGTCGAGCTCGACCGCGCCGCGCGCAGGTGCGCGCGGCAGCGGTCGAAGGCGCCGCGCCCACTCGGGGCGCGGCGCGTGTCGAGCCGATCCCTCAGGAACGGCTCCACTCTCTCACTGGGCGATGTTGGTGAAGCCGCCCATGAGCGACGTGTCCAGGCTCAGGGCCTGGAACCGCAGACCCGGCACCGACACCGGCGGGATGAACGGCCGCAGGTCCGGGAACGGCCAGGTGTAGTACGCCGTGGCCATCGGGTTGAACCCGACGAACAGGAGCGTCGGCAGGTCGAGGCACACGAACCCGGAGAAGGGAGCGATCGGGATCGACGGGCCGCTGCCGACCGACAGGAACAACGCCTGCAGGCGGCCGATCTTGTCCTGGCTGCGCAGCGAGTACACGCCGGTGCCGGAGATCGGCGCCAGCTCGATGCCGAGCTTGCCGGACAGCCAGATGTTCGCCGTCGTGCTGGCCGCTCCGCCGGTCGTGCGCTGGATCACGTACAGCGCGTCGAACGCGGCCACCATCGTGCCCGACGCGGTCGTGGCGCCGGGGGATACGAGCTGCTGGTACGACGCGCGCAGGAGCCCGTCGCTGCCCACGACGTGGCAGTTGTTGTTGTGCAGGATCTGGATCGGCGAGTCCGTGCAGGCGCGATAGCAATAGAACGTGTGGCTGCCGGCCGCGATCGCGTTCGGGCCGAGCCGGACCGCCTCGAGCGGAGTCGTGGTGGTGGGCAGACCGCAGACGCCGGTCACCGCGTAGTCGCCGAACTCACCCGCGGTCCCGGCCGCGGAGAACCCGCGGAAGGTCAGGTAGTACGTGCCCGGCGGCAGCGTCACGTCCAGGTAGCTGCGGAACGTCGGGGTGCAGCCCGTGCCGGCCGCGCAGCCGTCGTCGTTGTGCATGAGCAGGCCCATCTTCGCGTCGAACAGTTCGATGTACGAGTCCATCGCGGAGGGCGGCGTCGTGCCGTTGTTGGTGTCGATCGTGATGTGATCGGTCGCGGTCAGCGTCACACAGAACAGGTCGCGGTGCCCCGAGTTCGAGAACGTGTAGTTCGTCGAGGCGCACAACGGCATCGGCGTGATCGGCGTCTGCGTCATCGTGAGCGTGTACGGGATCGTGGCCGTGGCGGCTGCGACCGAGTTCTGCACGAACACGTAGTAGTTGCCTGCGGGCAGGCCGGCCTTCATCACCGGGTCGGTGGTGTTGACGGGCAGCGGCAGGACGTTGTCGCAGAAGTGGATGCGGCCCGCTGTGGAGCGCCCGAGGTTGAAGAACAGGTTGTGCGTGCCGGCCGTGCTCGCGACGTCGAGGAGCACGTCGGCATGCGGGGTCGTCACCGTGAACTGCCAGCAGCTCACGTCGAACACGTCCGAGGCGAGACCCGCGGGGTTGACCACGCCGGCGTTCGGGCCGGGCAGCAACGTCGGGATGATCGTCGGCGTCGCGGTGACCGTCAGCGTGTAGGCGGTGCCCACCACGTTCACGTAGTAGGTGCCGGCGGGGAGGCAGGCGCTGCGCACGCCGCGCGTACCGACGGCGGGGGAGAGCCCCACGATCGCCAGGCGGCCGACGTTGTCGAACAGGTTGCAGGTGGACGGCGTAGCCGTCGCGGTCGCGACCACCGACACGAGCGAATCGGTGGGGAGCCGGAAGACGTACACGTCACGTACGTCGCCGGTGCCGGTCGAACCGGTGACGACGCACGAGCCGCTGGACAGGTTCAGGGGATCGGCGAACCCGACCGTGTCGTTCGACTCGGTTTCGGAGCCGCCGAGCGGATTGCCGCCACCCTGGCCGGCGGGAACGATGACCGGCGTGTGCGCCCAGCCGGCAGCTTCGCCGGAGGGCTCGGTGTTCGCCTGGTAGATCTCCTTGGCGACCAACGCGTCGTCGGTGGTGCGGACGAGACCCAGGAGCCGCGCGACCTCGAGGAACTCGCGGACGTGGGTGGGCGGGAGGTTGGCGAAAGAGTCACGGTAGAGACGGTGGAGAGCTTGCTCGTCTTGGGCCGAGAGGGCCGTGGCCAGAGCAGCGCAGGCCAGTGCATAGGAGAGGTGTCGCATGGAGTGACCTCCGAGAGAGGAGTGCTCCGCCGCCGAAGTGGCGTCGGGGGGCGCGGGGACTAGACCGCGGGCGCGGCGATTGGTCAATTGCCCGCTGGACTGCGGCAACGGCGGTGAAGCGCAAGTCCACGTGCGGGCGGGGGCGGCTCCGACCCGCGACACGGGCGGGTCCGCTCGGCCAGCGCCCGCAGGCGCGTCGTCGATGCGATGGGGTGGCTACGCTGTCCCCATGCTCGCGCGCGCGTTCGCCCTCCTCGCCCTCGCCCTCGCCTTCGTCCTCGCCGCGCCCACGCGCGCCCAGGACCCACGCCTGCACCCGACCATGCTCGTGCGGATCCCGGCCTGGCAACCGGAGGTCGCTCGACACGCGCAGGCAGCGATCCCGCATCTCGATGTCATCGCCCGGCCGGCCGCATCGACCGTCGAGGCCCTGGTCCACGCCGCGGACCTTCCCACCCTGCGCGCGCTCGGTCTGCGCCCGGAGGTCGTGCACGAAGACGCGGAAGCATTCTGGGCGTCGCAACTCACGAGCCCGACCGGCGGCCCGACGCACGCCGGCGGATTCGCGCGCGGCAGCATGGGCGGCTTCCTCACCCTCGCCGAGATCCTCGCGCTGCTCGATGCATGGCGCGCGCAGTATCCCAACCTGATCACGGTGCGACGCTCGATCGGCCAGAGCATCGAAGGCCGCGAGCAGTGGCTGGTGAAGATCTCGGCCAACGCCGACGTCGACGAAGACGAGCCGGAGATCCTCATGGAGACGCTGACCCACGCGCGCGAGGCGAGCGCGATGATGGCGACCATGCGCTGCATGGAGTACCTCCTGTCGCGCTACGGCGTCGACCCCTCGATCACCGACCTGCTCGACAACCGTGAGATCTGGTACCTGCCGGTCACGAACGTCGACGGCTACGAGTACAACCGCCAGATCGCGCCCAACGGGGGTGGCTCGTGGCGCAAGAACCGCCGCCTCGTCACCGGCACGACCTACGGCGTCGACCTCAACCGCAACTACGGTTTCCAGTGGGGCTACGACAACAGCGGCAGCTCGCCGACGCCGAGCAGCGGCACCTACCGCGGCGCGAGCGCCTTCAGCGAGCCGGAGGCGGTCAACGTGCGCGACTTCGTCAACTCGCGGCTGGGCCGTGGCCTCACCACCGTGTGGGACATCCACAACTCCGGCGGGCTGTGCATGTGGCCGTGGGGCTACGCCAACCTCAACTCACCGCGCCACGCCGAGTATGCGGAGATGGGCGCCGACCTCGTGGCGCAGAACGGCTATCGCCCGGGCATCGTCAACACCACGCTCTACCCCATCAACGGCGGCGGCATCGACTGGGCCGAAGGCACCGCCGGCCTCTACGGCTTCCTGCCGGAGCTGGGCGAGGCGTTCTGGGTCGCCAACGATCGCATCCTCGCGCTGGCGGAGGAGAACCTGCACATGCTGCTCACCGCGGTGAAGTACGCGGGTCCCTACCTGATCACGCAGCAGCTCTCGCTGCTCGAGATCGGCGACGGCGACGGCGCCTTCGAGCCGGGCGAGAAGATCGAGGTGCGGACGCAGGTGCGCAACCGCGGCGTGCTGCCGGCGACCGCCGCGGCCGTCGACCCGCTGAGCGGCACGCCGTTCGCGCAGGTCGAGGTCGGCACCGCCGCGTTCGGCGACGTGCCGAGCTTCACGTCCGCGCACCACCTCGCCACGCCCCTGCGCGTCGCGATCCCGGAGTGGACCGCGCCCGGTACCCGCCTGCCGCTGCAGGTTCGCCTCCGCTTCGCCGGTCACGTCATTGTCCAGCCGATCGAGGTCATCGTCGGCGTGCCGCAGGTCCTGGTGAACGACCCCTGCGAGACCGCGACCTGGACCACGGGGCTGCCGGGTGACGACGCCACGAGCGGGCGGTGGACGCACGGCGATCCCAACGTGACGTATTCGCTGAGTCCGTTCGTGGTGCAGACCGGCGACGACCACACCGTCACCGGCACCAACTGCTACATCACCGGGAACGCGGCGTCGAGCGCGGCGAGCGCCGACGACGTCGACAACGGCAAGACGACGCTGGTGACGCCGCTCTACGACCTGTCGCAGGCGCGCAACCCGCACATCGAGCTGTGGCAGTGGTTCATGGACCACGGCCGCGAGCCCAACAACGACGCGCTCACCATCTCCGTCACCAACGACGCGGGGCAGTCGTGGCAGGACGTGAGCACCACCGCCGAATCGCTGCAGGCGTGGCGTCGCATCGGCTTCCGCCTGCGCGACTACGTCGCTCCCACGGCGCGCGTGCAACTGCGGTTCGTCGTGAAGGATCAGCCGGACGACAGCGACTGCGAGGCGCTCATCGACGACCTGAAGATCACCGACTACGACGATGGCGTGCGCGTGCTCGTGTCGGGCTCGTCGCAGATCGGCCAGACCACCATCCTGGACCTGCAGGCGACGCGCTCCGCGCTGCGGACCTACGTGACCGTCGTCGCTCTCGCGCAGACTCCGGGCATCGCGCTGCCGAGCGGCCGCGTCTTCCCGCTCGCCCCGGACGCGTTGTTCCAGGCGTGCCTGTCGGTGCCGGCGGTGTTCCAGGCCTTCGTCGGCGTGCTCGACGGCGCCGGCCGCGGCCAGGCGCGCATCGCGATCCCGCCGCTCCCGGAGCTGCGCGGGCTGACGGTACACGCCGCGTTCTTCACCCTGCAGCCGGAGGCGCCCGAAGGCATCCGCGACATCAGCGCGGCGTCGTCGGTGACGTTCCAGTAGCGGGTCTCGTCAGCGACCGACGGCAGGAATCGTCGCCCGCGGCAACGCGTCGGTCGCAGGATCGTTGCTGTACGCCGGCTCGAAGCGCAGGCTCGCCGCGACGCCTTCGACCGCGCCCTGCACGCGCAGCAGGTTCTCCCCGAGCACCTTGCGCACCGCGAGTTCGTCGTGGCCGCCAGCCAGCAGCCAGTAGGTGATGCGCGGCAGGTGGGTCACGTCGTCCATGCCCACCGGCACACAGGGCACGCCGTCGAAGTCGCTGCCGAGGCCGACGTGGTCGACGCCGGCGATGGCGATCGCGTGATCGATGTGTGCGATCAGGCGCGCCAGCGGCGGCGGCGGCGGCGGCTGCAGCTTCGTCTTCAGCTCGGCCAGCGCGGCGTCGCGCTCCGGCGTGCCGGCGGCGAACTTCTTCTCGATGGCGGCGCGGCGGAGTTCGAGCTGGGTGCGGTACGCCGCGGCCAGCTTGCCGTAGTCGTCGTCGAGGAAGCCGCAGTTGTAGTTGATCATCACGACGCCGTTGTTCTTCGCGATGGCGCGCAGCATGTCGTCGGTGACGTTGCGCAGGTGCCCGCACAGGGCGCGACAACTGCTGTGCGAGCAGATCACGGGTGCGCGCGTCACCTCCAGCACCTGCCAGAAGGTCGGGTCCGACACGTGGCTCACGTCGACCATCATCCCGAGCCGGTTCATCTCCTTGACGACCTTCTCGCCGAGCCGGTTGATGCCGCCCCAGCGCGGCGTCGCCTCGCCGGAGCTGTCGGCGTACTCGTTGTTGTTGCCGTGGGTCAGCGTCATGTAGCGCACGCCGGCGCGATGGAACGCGCGCAGCAACCGCAGGTCGCCCTCGATCGCGTGCCCACCCTCGATCCCCATCAGCGTCGCGTGCTTGCCGGCCGCAACCGCGGCGCGCACGTCGGCGACCTCCGTGCACAGCGCCATCACGTCGGGATGCCTGGCGACCGTCTGCAGGACGCCGTCGATCATCGCGAAGGCGCGGCGCGCGCTGCCGTTGGCGAGGCTCGCGCGCTGCGTGTCCTTGCTGGTGAAGTCCTCCGTCCCGTAGTACTGCGCCGCCACGTAGATCGCGTAGAACTGCACGTCGAGCCCGCCCGCCGCGATGCGCGGCAGGTCCATGTGGCCGTCCACCGCGCGCGGGCCCATGTCGAAACCTTCATCCAGGATCCGGCTCGTCGTGTCGGAGTGGGTGTCGACGACGGTGGCCGCGTGGTGGAGTGTCCAGGCGCGCGCCCACAGGCGGGGGTCGTAGCCGTCGGGGGCGGTGGGCGCCGGTGGGATCGCCTGGGTCGCCTGGCCGGTCAGCGCGGCGGCGTTGAGGAGCACGGCGAGAAGATGGGCGCAGGGGTTCACTGAGTGGAGCTTGAGCATCGGGTGCGGAGCGGTTCTCCTGTGCGCCGGACTACCGCATCTTGCAGCTCTTCGCCATCAGTGACCTCCATCTCAGCCTCGGCACGGACAAGCCGATGGACATCTTCGGGCCGCAGTGGGTGGGCCACGAAGCCAGGATGCGCGAGGCGTGGGACGCCATGGTCGGGCCCGATGACTGGGTGCTGTGCGGCGGCGACACGTCGTGGGGGCTGAGCCTCGAGCAGGCGAAGCCCGATCTCGACTGGCTCGGCGCGCGCCCCGGGCGCAAGGTGCTGATCAAGGGCAACCACTGCACGTGGTGGACGTCGCGCAGCAAGGTCGAGCGCGTGCTGCACCCGTCGATCACGCTGCTGCAGAACGACGCCGTGAAGCTGCCGGACGACACGGTGGTCGTGGGCTCGCGCATGTGGGATCCCCCGGATGCACCGTGGGCCGACGAGCACGCGGCGAAGATCTTCGCGCGCGAGGTGCAGCGGCTGCAGTTGTCGATCGATGCGGGGAAGAAGCTCTCGGGGCGTCGGACGCTGGCGCTCGTGCACTACCCGCCGCGCTTCTCGGATGGGCGGGTCACGCCGGTCGTGCCGATGCTCGAGGCGGCGGGCGTGACGACGTGTGTGTACGGGCACCTGCACGGGCGGGATCTGGCGTACGGGTTCCAGGGCGAGGCGGGGGGGATCCTGTACATGCTGGTGTCGGTGGACAACGTGGACTTCAAGCCGGTGGTGGTGAGGTAGGCGCCGAGGGGAGCGCGGACCCGGGCACGGACTCCGCTCGTCGGCGCGAAGCGCCGACGAGCTGGGCGCGGGCTCGTTCACGACAACGGGCACGGGGAGAAGGTCGGTGCGCATCGAGACCGAGGCCCATCCCTGCCCCTCTCTCCCCGTTTCCGACCCTTTCCGTCCGTGAACGAGCCCGCGCCAGCCAAGCGGCTTTGCCGCTTGGCGATGCCCGTGCCGGAAGCCGTGCCCCGCCCGGTTTGCGAGCGGACGATCTCCCAGCTCAGTTGCCGATGTGGAACGTAGCGACGTTCGAGGTGCAGAACCGCAGGCTCGGACCCTGCATGTCGAACTCGACGCTGAAGCCCTGGGCGTGGAGGTCTGCAGGGGCAACGCGGCGCGGGACGCGCACCGTCAGCGACGCGTCGCCGCTGGCGTTGGTGAAGCCCATGGGCGACATCGCGAACGGCGGCAGCAGGCCCAGCTCCAGCGTGCCCAACTGGCCGAGGTTGACGCTGAACTGACCGGTCGTGTCGCCGATCACCATCAGCGCCATGCTGTTCGCAGCGGCGCCGTCGAGGGCGAACACCAGATTCGTGTTCGCAGCGCCGGTGCCGGTCACCGTCAGGGTCGAGCAGGGGTCGAACGGGAGCGCGAACAGCGCGAGGCATGCGAGGGTCTTGAGCATGTGAGGCTCCTTGGGGTGAGACGAGTCGAGGGAAAGGTGCCCACGTCGAGCACCTGGCACCCTGGAAGCTATCGCGGGAGTGGCTGACGCGACAAGGTAGGCGCCCATCCTGGTCGCACGCGATGCGCAAGTGCGATGCGCTCCGACGTCTCTGCGTCGTGCCATCCCCGAACTGGAAGCAGTTCGTGCCCCTCTCTCCTCGTTCTCGCCCCTTCCCGTCCGTGAACGAGCCCGCGCCAGCCAAGCGGCTTCGCCGCTTGGCGATGCCCGTGCCCGAAGCCGGGTCCCAACACAGCCCGTCGCAGCCAACCTCCCATCTCCGCACGCACGCTTCGCACTCTCCGCTCCCCCGCAGTACCCTCCGCCGCTCCGCCCCGCCTCGATCCCATGAACGCGATCTCCACCTTCCTCCTCTCGCTCCTCGCGACCATCCCTCTCGCCCCCGCCCAGGCACCCGCTGCCACGCCCGATGCCCGCCTCCCCGTCCTCGTGGTCGGCGGCGCCAACAACCACGATTGCGAGTGGACCACCCCCGCACTCGCGCGCCTGCTCGAAGCGACCGGCCGCTTCGCCGCCGACATCACCACCAAGCCCGCCGACGAACTGGCCGGGCTCGCCGCCGCGAACAAGTACCGCGCGTTCGTGCTCGACTACAACGGGCCGCGGTGGGGCGAGGCCGCGGAGAAGGCCTTCCTCGATGCCGTGCGCGGCGGCGTCGGCGTGGTGGTGATCCACGCGGCGAACAACGCGTTCCCGGGTTGGGTCGAGTACGAGACGATGGTCGGCTACCTTTGGCGCCAGGGCACCGGGCACGGCCGCTTCCACGCCTTCGACGTCGTCGTCGACGATCGCGACCATCCGATCACCAAGGACCTGCCCGACCTCCGCGCGCACCCCGACGAGCTGTACCACCGCCTCGTGCACATGCACGACGCCGACATCCGCATCCTGGCCACGGCGCTGTCGTCGAAGGAGTCCGGCGGCAGCGGCGAGCGCGAGCCGATGATCCTGGTGAGCAGCTTCGGCAAGGGCCGCGTCTTCCACACCCCGCTCGGCCACGTCTGGCGCGAGGTGCCCGCGACCCGCGCGTCGTGGGCGGACCCGCAGTTCCGCCATCTGGTGGCGCGCGGCACGGAGTGGGCGGCGACCGGAGCGGTGACCCTTGCGCCCCCGTTCGTCACGCGCCTGCCCGACGACGAGGCCGCCGCCGGCTTCCGCCTGCTGTTCGACGGCAAGACCACCGACGGGCTGCGCGGCTATCGCAAGGAGGCCTTCCCGGAGAAGGGCTGGAGCATCGTCGACGGCGCGCTCACGTGCGCGCCGGGTGGCGGCGGCGGCGACATCGCGACCGTCGGTCAGTTCGGCGACTTCGAGCTGCGCTTCCAGTGGCGCGTCGCGCCGGGCGCCAACAGCGGCGTCATGTGCCGCGTGTCGGAGGAGAAGGGCGCGAGCTACGAGACCGGCGCCGAGTACCAGGTGCTGGACGACGCCCGGCATGGCGATGGGCGCAACCCGCTGACGTCGGCCGGGGCGCTGTACGGGCTGTGCGCGCCACAGGGCAAGGTGCTGCGCGCGGTGGGGGAGTACAACGACGCCCGCATCGTGCTGCGCGGCCGCCACGTCGAGCACTGGCTCAACGGGGTCAAGGTCGTCGACCTGGAGATGGCCGGCGCCGACTGGGACGCCCGGCTCGCCGCCAGCAAGTTCAAGACCTGGGACCGGTTCGCGCGCAACGAGCGCGGCCTCATCGTCTTCCAGGACCACGGCAACGACGTCGCGTTCCGGCTGATCCGGATCCGCGAGCTGTAGCGACCGGCCGGCGTCCTGATCGGGCCGCGAGAGTCGTGATCCGGTCACGGAACACCTCGTTGCCCGCCAAGAGCGCCGGCTCGCATGTCTCGAGCACGCGGCGCACGAGCGCGACGGTCTGGGAGGCGCGACAGGCCGAGTGGTCTCAGATGTACTACGTCGATGCATTCCCGTCGGAGATCCTCGCGCGCGCGGCGAGCCAGACCCATGTCGAACGGGAATCGGATCACGCCGCGCTGCTGTCGAGTGGAATCACAGTGTCGGTCAGGAAAGCTGCTGCGAACGCCAGGACCTGGCGGATGTCCTGCTCATCCAGCTCCGGGTAGTCGTCGCGCACCGCATCCCAGGTCGGGGCCTGCGCGAGGATCTCGAGCACGCGCTGCACGGTGATCCGCAGGCCACGGACGCAAGGCTTGCCGCCGAGCATCTTCGGGTCGGACGTGATGCGGTCGAAGCCACGGAAGGTGCGCATGGCCGGAGACTAGCACTGTTGCTCCCCCCCGTGCCTGCTCCCGTGAACCCATCGCCGGCGGCCGCAACGGTGTGTGCGTGGAGATGGTCGGCGGAGCTGTAGGCGGTCGGCTCGGCGTCGCTCACCCCCGCGCGATCGCATCCCAGTCGACCGCGTGCCGCTTCACCTCCGGCAGCTCCGTCTGCAGCACCTCGACGTACTTCTGCGCGGCGCCGGTGTTGAAGACCACCGTCCGCTCGTCGCTGCCGACCCAGCCCTCCTTCCGCCCCCGCGCGATCGACTCCAGGCACGCCGCCGACTCCGGGCAGAGCGCGATGCCCTCGAGCCGCGCCGCCAGGCGCATCCAGTCGCGCAGCGAGCCTTCGTCGGCCGCGACGGCGTGCCCGCCCGACTGCCGCACCGCGTCGAGGATCATGAAATCGCCGAGCGCCTTGGGCACGCGCAGGCCCGACGCGAGCGTGTGCGCGTTCTCGAACTCCTCACCGAAGCGCGCGCCGCGCGCAAACGCCACCGGGATCGGCGCGCAGCCCGACGACTGGCAGGCGTGCATGCGCGGGCGCTTGGGATCGTCGAGCCAGCCCAGCGCGTCGAGTTCGCCGAAGGCCTTCCACATCCCGATCAGGCCCGTGCCGCCGCCGGTGGGGTAGAAGATCGAGTCGGGCAGCGACCAGCCGAGCTGCTCCGCGAGTTCGAGGCCCATCGTCTTCTTGCCCTCGATGCGGTACGGCTCGCGCAGGGTGCTCATGTCGAACCAGCCCAGCCGCACCTTGCCCTCGCGTACGATCGCGCCGCAGTGATGGATGAGTCCATCGACGCGGAAGGCGCGCCCGCCGTACAGCGGCACCTCGAGCTGGTTCACCACCGGCGTGTCCGCCGGCATGAACACCGTGCACTGGAGCCCGGCGCGCGCCGCGTACGCCGCGAGCGCGCCGCCGGCGTTGCCGGCGGTGGGGGCGGCGACCTTGGTGACGCCGAGACGCTTCGCCATCGTCACCGCCATCGCCATGCCGCGCGCCTTGAACGAGCCCGTCGGCAGACCCGATTCGTCCTTGATCCACAGGTGCGCCACGCCGAGGTGCGCGGCGAGGCGGCGGCAGTCGAGCAGCGGCGTCATCCGCTCGCCGAGACTCACGATCTCCGTCGCGTCGTCCATCGGCAGCAGCTCGCGGTAGCGCCACATGTCCTGCGGCCGGCTCGCGAGCTCGGCGCGCGCCACCGTGCGCCGGATCGCGCCGAGGTCGTAGCGCACCCACAGCGGGCGCTCGGCGTGCACCGTCTGCAGCGTGCCGGCGGCGAGCCGGGTTCCGTCCAGCGCGGACTCGAGATGCGTGACGAAGCTCATGCCGGACATCGTGGCAGGGGCACTGCACGGATGCGAGAATCGCAGCGTGCCCGCCGCGTCTCCTCGCTCCCGCTGGCGCCGCGTCCGGCGTGTGCTCCTGCGCGCGGGTCTCGGGTTCGTGGCGTTCGTCGTCCTCTACGCCGTCGGCTTCTGGGCGATCGCACTGGTGCCGGTCAACACCGGCTGGGTGGCGCGCAGCGAAGGCATCGAGGTCTGGGTCTCGACCAACGGGATGCACACGAGTCTCGTGCTCCCCATCCGCACGTCGGAGTTCGACTGGACCACGGAACTGCTGGCCGCGCACGTGCGCGAGGTGCCGTGGTGGGCGACGCACATGATCATCGGCTGGGGCGACCGCGGGTTCTTCCTGGAGGCGCGCACCCTGGCCGACGTGCGCGTGTCGACGGCGCTCGCTGCGCTCACGTACCTGAGTTCGTCGGCCGTGCACGTGGAGTACCTCGCACCCGCTCAGCTCGGCGAGGCGGCGCGACGGCTGTACCTGAACGGCGCCGAGTACCGGACCCTCGTCGCCTACGTGCGTGCGTCGTTCGCGCGGGACGCCTCCGGCAACGTGCGTCCCATCGAGGGCGCGCACTACAACGACTACGACGCCTTCTACGAGGGCGTCGGTCGCTACGGCGCGTTCTACACGTGCAACACGTGGACCAACGAGGCGCTGGCCGGCATCGGCGTACGCACGGCGTGCTACGCGGTCTTCGCGGGCGGCGTCATGCGCCACCTGTGACCCTCGACCTCAGCGTCTCCGGATCGGCAACGCGGATTCCTGCGAGGGTCGTACGGTTCGGCCGGGTTGCAACCACGCCGGCGAGCCCTTCCACTCCGAGGCGAACATGGCGACTTCCCTGCGGACTCCCGGTGCGGTGACCCTCTGATGGCGACGCCTTCACGCTTCGCACTGACGGTGGCGGCGTTCGTCGCTGCGGTCGCTGCGCAACGGCCCATCGAGGCGCGGCGGTTCGTGCTCGACGCCGACACCGGGATCACCCTGCCCGAGGGCTTCGACGCCGAGGTCGTGTACGCCGTGCCGCCGACGCAGGGCTCGTGGGTGGCGATGGCGTTCGATCCGCAGGGGCGCCTCGTCGTGTCCGACCAGGACGACAAGGGGGTGTTCCGCGTCACGTTGCCGTCGGCGACGGATCCGAAGGGTGAGGTGAGGGTCGAGCCTCTGCCGGGCTTCCCGGCCGTCCCGGTCAAGTGGGGGCGAAGGATGGTGAGCGGCGCGCTCGGCTTCCTGCATGCCGCCGATGGGCTGTACATGTCGACGATGCGCGGGTTCTACCGCGTGCGCGACACGAACGGCGACGACGCCTACGACGAGTTCACGCTGCTGAAGGAGCTGCATCCCGGCTGGGAACACTCGGCACACGCGATCGTGCTCGCTGCGGATGGCGCCTCGCTCCTGCTCGTCTCCGGCAACCACTCGCGCCTGCCCGACGGCGTGCGCAGCCTGCTGCCGCCGGTCTGGGCGGAGGACTCGCTGCTCGCGTCGCTCCCCGATCCGCAGGGACACGCGGTCGGCATCGGCCCGCCCGGTGGCTGGATCTGCCGGATCGCGCCGGACGGCAGCGAGTGGACGATGATCGCGTCGGGCCTGCGCAACAGCGTCGACCTCGCGATCAACCGCGAGGGCGAGCTGTTCACCTACGACTCCGATCTGGAGTTCGACATCGGCAGCCCCTGGTACCGACCGACGCGCGTGCTGCACGTGACGTCGGCCGCCGAGTTCGGCTGGCGCGCCGGCTCGGCGAAGTGGCCCGCACACCACGCCGACTCCAACGGTGCGGTGGTCGACATCGGCCCGGGTTCGCCAACGGCGATCGCGTTCGGCTACGGCGCGCGCTTCCCGGCGGAGTATCGCGAGGCGCTGTTCCTCTGCGACTGGACGTTCGGGACCATCTACACGTTGGAACTCGAGGAGAGCGGCTCGAGCTATGCGGGCAGGGCGCGACCGTTCCTGAGCGGTGCGCCGCTGAACATCGCGGCGATGCGGTTTGGCCCGGACGGGCACATGTACTTCGTGATCGGCGGCCGGAACACGACGTCCAAGCTCTACCGCGTGCGCTGGGTGGGCGGGGACATCGACGCGCAGGCTCCGCCGCGGCGCATGGTCGCGAACCAGGAGCTGCGGGACCTGCGGCACCGGCTCGAGGCGTTCCATGGACGGGGCGACGCCGGCGAAGCCGCGATCGAGGCCGCCTGGCCGTTTCTCGACCACGCGGATCGCAGCATCCGCCATGCGGCGCGCGTCGCCATCGAGTGTCAGGACGTCGACCTCTGGCGCGAGAGGGTCTTCGTCGAGGCGTCGCCGCGCGCCGTGATCCACGGTGTCATCGCCCTCTGCCGCCACGGCGCGCGCGAACTCACACCGCGCGTGCTCGCGAAGCTGGGCAGCATCACGTTCGCGGACCTCGCTCGCGACGACCAGCTCGGGTTGCTGCGCGCGTATGCCCTGTGTCTGATCCGGCTCGCGCCGCCTTCGGCGGACGAGATCGCCGGAGTCGTCGCACGCTTCGATCCGGTCTACCCGGTCGGCGATCGCGACCTGGACGCGCAGCTCTGTGCGCTGCTCGCACGCCTCGACGCGCCGAGCGTCGTGCGCAAGACGCTCGCCCTGATGGCGACGACGCAGACGCAGGCGCTCGCCTACGACAAGGCGATGCTCGCCCGGCACGAGTACGGCAAGGCCATCCTCGAGACGATGGCCAACACGCCGAACACCCAGAACATCCACTACGCCTACGCGCTGCGTCGCGTTCGCTCGGGATGGACGCTGGACGACCGCAAGACGTACTTCACCTGGCTCAACGAGACCCTCGAGAAGAGCGGCGGCAAGAGCTTCGCCGGCTACATCCGGGCGATCCGCGAGGATGCGATCGCGCATCTGCCGCAACAGGACGCGGCCGCGGTCTCATGGCTGCTGGGCGACGTGGGCAGGGTGGACCTCGGCAAGCTGCCGGTGCCTGTCGGGCCCGCGGGCGCCTGGACGCTGGCGAGCGCCACGGCCTTGTTCGAGGGCGAGCTGACGGGTCGCGACCACGACAACGGCAAGAAGATGTTCGCGGCCGGCCGCTGCGTCGCCTGCCATCGCTTCGACGGCGAGGGCGGCTACGCGGGGCCCGACCTCGGCTCGGTGGGCAAGCGTTTCGCCATCCGAGACATCCTGACGGCGATCTGCGACCCGAGCGATGCGATCTCCGAACAGTACGTGGCGAGCATCGTCACGTTCGCGGGCGGTGAGCAGGTGTACGGCCGCGTGATCTACCGCAACGAGCGCGAGATCGCCGTCGCCACCAACCCGTACGACCTGAGCATGCTCGAGAAGCGCCCGGCGAAGGACATCGCGTCGATCGAGGCGTCGCCGCTCTCGATGATGCCGGCCGGCACCATCGCGATGATGAGCGCCGACGAGCTGGTCGACCTCATCGCCTACCTGATCTCAGGGGGCGATCGGCAGCACGAGGTCTTCCGATCCAAGTAGCCGTCAGCCGGCGGCTGTGCGCCCTCGCCTACGCGTCGCGCGTGAAGCTCTCGAGCTCCGCGAGGTGCGCGGCGGCGGCGCGCAGGCCGCGTCCGGACAGCGCGGTGAGGAGCGCGCGTGCCCAGGGCCTGCGGTCGTTGCGCTCGAGGTAGCGCTTCGACAACGCCTGGCCCACGGCGAGTGCGACCAGGCCGAACGCGACGTTGGCCACGAGCCACGCTGCGTCGACGCGGGCCAGGGCATCGACGCCGGTCACGGCTTCCGCGAGCAGCAATAGCGCCGGCAGCCACAGCACGATCCCGCCGAGCAACGCCAGCTTCAGCGTGCGGTACTCCGCCAGTTCCAGGCGCGCGACCTCGCCCTGCATGGTCGTCACCGGTCCGCCGTGGTCGAGCCGCAGCGTGCCGACCAGGAGCCGGGCGGTGAGCGCGATGACCGCGACGACGAACACGACCAGCGCGCCGGCCAGCGCGAGGTAGCGCGGCTCGGCCAGGTGGTGCCCGAGCACCGGGACCACCGTGAACAGGATCCCGACGCCGAGGGCGACCTCGACGCCGAGCCACAGCACGTACGGCAGCAGCGCGCGGCGCACCTTGCGCAGGAACATCTCGCGCAGGAGCCGTTCGTCGATCGCGAGACTGCGGGCCAGCAGGTCGCCGTGCGCGACCCACGCGTTCTTCAGGTCATCGAGTTGCATGCGGTTCCTCCGTCTGGTCGGGGCGCGCGCGCCGCTCGAGGGCGGTGCGCAGCTCGAGCTTCGCGCGATGGAGCCTGGTGGCCACGTTGGACACGCTGAGCCCGAGCACGTCGGCGATCGACGCGTGGTCGACCCCGTCGAGGTAGAGCAGGACCAGCGCCTTGTCGAGTGCGCCGAGGTCGTCGATGCAGCGCAGCAGGAGCTGCACTGCCTCGCTCGGTTCGATCGGGCTGATCGCGATCGCGACGTCGTCGATCGGCTGGCGGCGCTCGCGGTGCTTGCGCTCGCGCCGCCAGAACGAGATCGCGACGTTGAGCGCGATGCGGTAGACCCAGGTCGTCGGCGCGAAGCGTTCGTCGTAGCGGTCCTTCGCGCGCCAGAGCTGCAGCGCCACTTCTTGCGCGACGTCCTCCCGGTCGGTCGCGTCGCGGCAGTACGCGTAGGCGATCTTGTGGATCAAGCCGGCGTGCTTCCGGATCAGGTCGGTCAGCGCGGCGGCGTCCATCGGGGCTGCCCCATGATTCGCAGGCGAGGGGGCCGGGATCACGGCGCGTCGGGCTTTTTTCGAACTGGCCTACGGCAAGAGCGCGCGCAGGCGGGCGCGGTCGAGCTTGCCCCGCTCCGTGCGCGGGATCGCCGCGACCAGCGTGATGAGCTTCGGCACCTTGTGCGCGGCCAGGAGGCGGGCGCAGTGCTCCCGGACCTCGCGTGCGGCGAGCGCGCCGGGCGCGGACGCGACGATGGCATGGCACACGTCGGTGGCGCGATCGACCAGCGCCTCCGCCACCACCACCACGTCGTCGACGCCCGCCAGTTGCGCGATGACGGCCTCGACCTCGCGCGGGTGCACCTTGCGCCCCGCGACGTTGACGATCTCGCTCTGCCGGCCGAGCAGGCGCAGCTCGCCGTTGGTGGCGTCGATCGCTCCGGCGTCGGCGGTCTTGAACCTCCCCTCGCGCAGGGTCGCGTCGCCTTCGTCCGGCAGGTACTGCAGCCCGAGCGCCGGCGAGCGGACCTCGATCGCGCCGTCGGCGTCGACCTCGACCTTCACCGCCTCGATCGGCGTGCCCACGGTGCCGCGCTCGGCCGCGTTGCCGGTGCGGTCGTACGTGATCCCGCCGGTCTCGCTGCTGCCGTAGAAGCAGTGGATGCTGCGGCCGAAGCGAGCGCGGAAAGCACGCGCCACCGCCGCACTCAGCGGCGCGCCCGCCGAGATCACGAGGCGAAGCGTCGGCGGCAGATCGCGCACGTCGAGGCGCAGCATCGCCTGCAGGAAGACGGGCACCGACGGCAGCACGCTCGCGCGCGCGGCGCGCACCGCGGCGAGCGTGGCGATCGGGTTGAGGCCGTCGCCGAGCACGATCTCGTTGCCGAAGAGCAGCGCCGGCAGGGTCAGGTTGCCGAGCCCGTAGCTGAACGACATCGGGATCGTGGCCACCAGGCGATCGGCGGGCGCGATCTGCATGGTGTGCGCGAGCTGGCGTGCGTCGGCGAGCAACGCGGCCGAGCTGAACGCGACCGCGCGCGGTTTGCCGGTCGAGCCGGAAGTGGTCTTCAACACGGTGGCGCCGGCGGGCGCGCGCAGGTCGGCGGCGTTCTCGATCGCGCGGAGCGTGGCCACTGGCCGTGGCGCCGGCCACGCGGCGCACGTCACCACCGCGACGGCCCCGAGCGAGGCGATGGCGCCGGTGCCCTCGCGGCGGACGACGTCCTCGTCGACGAGCATGGTCGGGTGGCGCGCCCGCAGGCAGCCGAGCAGGCCGCCGAGGAAGCCCGGGCCGTTGGGGGCCGCGAAGGCCACCGTCGCACCGGGGGCGAGACCCGCCCGCTCGATGCGCGCCGTGACCGCGGACGCGATCGCGTCGACGTGGGCGCGCGGCGAACTCGCGGTCGCGGTGCTCACCGCGACGGCACCGGGGGCGTCGGCGAGCAGCCTCGCGAACGCGGCGACGATCGGGTCGACCGGGTCCGTCACCGCTTCGCGTCCGCGCTCCACACGCTCAGTTCGCCGCGCATGAGCAGCGCATCGTCACGCCACACCTCGGCGGCGAACATCGACAGCGGGCCGGTGCCGCCGAGGCGTCGCACCGACACACGCAGCGCGACGTCGAGCGGCACGCTCGCGGCGAGGTGCAGGTCCTTGACCCCGACCAGGTACCCCTGCGGCGCGGCGGCCGCGCCACCGCGCGCGCGCGCCGCGCCGGCACCGCGCGCACCGGCGGCCTGGGC
>CAYQMF010000047.1:0-42210 GCA_964418595.1 uncultured candidatus Brocadiaceae bacterium | reverse complement strand
GCCGCCGCCGTAGCCACCGCGACCACCGCCGCCGCCACGACCACCGCGCCCGCCACCGCCGCCGCCGCCGCCCTCACGCGGGCGACGCTCCTCGGCCTCGTTCACGCGCAGGCGACGGCCTTCGACGTCGGCGCCATCCATCGCCGCGATCGCGGCCTTGGCGTCCTCGGCCGACGCCATCTCGACGAAGGCGAAGCCGCGCGAGCGGCCGGTGTCTCGGTCCATCATGATGTGGACGCTGGCGACCTTGCGGCCGTCCTGGCTGAAGGCTGCGGTCAGGGCTTCTTCGGTCGTGCTGAAAGCGAGGTTGCCTACGTACAAGCGCGTGCTCATTGTCGTGTCATCGAGGAAAGGGGCCGAACGCCGCCGTCACCGCAGGATCGCCGGGGTGGGCAGCCAAACGAAGGTGACGATCAGAGAACGACGCGAGCCGGCGTCCCCTGACAGCCGCGCCGAACGGTAGCCGGCCCGGAGACCCACGCAATAGTCTGCGCTCCTTCCCGCGGCACCCGCCCCCCGGCCCCCCCCTCTCTGGCCACCGGGCGCGTGACCCCCGACTCATCCGCCTCGCCATCGCATGCTCCATCTCGCCATCGCCGCCCTGGCCCTCCTCGTCGGCGCCCTCGTCGCCCTCCAGCCCGGGATCAACAGCCTGCTGGGGAAGCGTCTGATGTCGCCGCTCCACGCCGCCATGCTGTCCTTCCTGGCCGGCTTCGTCTCCCTCGCGCTCGCGGCGCTGGCTTCGGGCGCAGGCCTGCCTCGCGTCCGACTCCTCGCAGGCGCGCCCCCGTGGCTGTGGCTGGGTGGCGGGCTGCTGGGCGCGGTCTACGTCACCATGTCGCTGCTCTGCGCACCCAGGGTCGGTGCGACCTTCTGGGTCGCCGTGATCGTGGCAGGTCAGGTCCTCGGTTCGCTCGCCATCGACCACTTCGGCGTGCTCGGATTCATGGCGCAGCCCGTCAACCTGGCTCGCGTCGTCGGCGCCGCGCTCGTGATCGCGGGCATGGTCGTGATCGCACGCGCCTGACGAACACGGGTCGTGCCGCTACGGCACCAGCGAGCCGGCCAGCCGCCCGCCGAGACCCGGCAACCACGTGATGTCCACGCGACCCTCGAACGGCGCGGCTTCCCGCGCGAGCGCCTGCATGACGCTGGCCTCCGCGCAGAACCGCGCCGGCACGACGAGTACATTGCGCCGCCGCGCCGCCACCATCGCCTCGAGCGCGTCTGCCAGGCGCGGCGCTTCGTCTTCGAAAGCGAGTTCCATGCGGAAGAACCTGCCGTGGCGCTGCATCGGGTTCGCCGCCGCCGCCTGACGCCACGCTTCGCGCACCGCAGCCGGGCTGCCGGCGGGCACCACCACGATCGTCGTGCCGCCGAACTGTCCCGGCGCCGGCGGCAGGCCCGCCGCCACCGCGTCGGCGGGCGCGAAGCCTTGCGCGGCGAGCGTGGCCTCGAGCGACGGTGCCTCGCCGGCCACCAGCAGCACGCGCGTCGAGGCGTCCACCGCCGCGTCGTCGGGGGTCAGTTCGCGCACCGCGGCGCCATCGCGGCCGAGCATGGCCACCGCCGTCCGCTGCCACTGCCGGCCGAGGACGCTCGTCGTCGGCGGCAGCACCAGCGCGCGCGCCGTCGCCGATGCGGCGGCCGCAGCGATGCCCAGCTCGCTGCGCACGGTCGCGATCGGGTCGGCGTCGGCGATGACCTTCGCCGGCAGCTTGCGGTGGGCGTGCGCTGCGAACTCCTGCTGCCAGAACGGATGCTCCGCTTCTGCTGCGTACACGCGCAGCGAACCGACTTCGGTGGCATGCTCCGGCACGCCCTGCTCGGCGAACTTGCGATGACCTGCCGGCGCGAACGCGAGGACTGTCTGCCCCTCGGCGTCGCCCCACAGCGCCGCGGCGACGGCGACGGTCGCCCCCGAGCCCTCGCCGGCGACCACCACGCGCGCTGGGTCGATCGGCCAGTGCCGCGTCACGTACTCCACGATCGTCTCGACCGTGGCACCGGCCGCGCCGACATCGCCGGAGAAGGTCTCGGCGAAGAACCACCGGCCGCCGCGCCGCAGGTCGGGCTCGATCTGGCCGAACTGCGGCTCCAGGACCGCAATCGCCGCAGCGTCGCCCACCGCCGCCACCCAGGTGGCCAGCGCGTCGTCGCTGCGCAGCCCGTCGCCGGGCAGCCACACCAGCAACGGCACCGGCCCACTCGCTGTCGCCGGCACCCGCACGCGATAGCGCTGCTCGCGGTGGCTGGCAACGGCGTGGGTGCCCTCGTCGAGGCCGCGCGCCCGCACCGCGGCGAACACGACGTAGTCGCCGTCGGCGGTGGCACGAGCGAACTCCACCGCCGCGAGATCCTGCGCCAGCTCGATGGCGACGGTCGCGATCCGCGCATCAGGACGGCGGAGCCGGCACTGCGCGGCAGTGCCTTCGCCATGCGCGGTGTGGAACCCGCCGTTGACGTGCAGCACGAGGTGCCCCGGCCAGCGCTGCAGCGCGCGCGCACACGACCAGCCCATCGTGTTGTCCCACAGGCTCTGCATGGAGAAGAGCAGCTTGTCGGCGTCGCCCGCGCCGCCCATGCCCGCGTGCCCGCGCGTCGCGCGGTCGAAGCGCTCCCAGTACGCGGTGCTGTTGGCCAGCAGGGCGTCCGGCAGCAACGCACGCTCCTCCGGCGCGAGTTCCGCCAGGGCCTTGGCGCCCCCGGCGCTCACCTTGCGGGCCACGAGTTGCGGCGCGTTCGAGCCGACCACCGGTGCACCCGCCGCGCGGGCGCGTTCGACCATGGGGCGGTACCCGGTGTCGTAGTTGCCCCACGGATGACTCTGCGCCCGGAAGCTCCGCTCGTCGATCTTGCCGGCGAGGTAGGCATCGATGGCCGGCTGGGCATCCGTCGAGAACATCTCCATCGCCAGCACCACCCGCCCGCCGCGCCGCGCGAGCAGGCCCGCGTGGATCGCGCCCTCGACCCGATGCGTCACGTCGTCGAGGTGGGTCTCACCGCAGAACACGACGTCGGCCCCGGCCAGCGCATCGAGCATCGACTCCAGCGCGATCTCGCGACCCGACGCCTTCTCGAACACCCGCACCACGCGCTCGAGCGGCGGGGCGTGGCCGTCGTCCACCACTGCGGATCCGAGACCACCACAAGCCGAGAAGGAACAGACCAGCAGCGCCCCGAGGAACGCCAGCGAGATGCGCAAACCCATGCCCGCATCAGATCGCACGCGGCGCGCGCGTTCCACGCCGATCAGGCCGCGGGCACGATGTGCACCGCCGAGGCCTTCACCAGCGCCCACACCACCGCGTCCCGCACCAGCCCGAGTTCCTCCGCCGCGGGCCGCGTCACCATCGCCGCCAGCGGGAAGCCGCAGTCGAGCCGGACCCGCAGCAGGTTGCCCTCGGGTTCGAGCGCCCGCACCACCGCGCGCAGCCGGTTGCGGGCGCTGCTCGCCCCCGGCGTCTCGCGCAGCAGGAGCACGTCCTCGGCGCGGATGCACACGAAGGCCTGCTCGGCGAGACCGTCGACAGCCGGCGCGACCAGCGTCGCGGTGCCGACGTGCAGTTCGGCCAATCCGGCGCGTAGCGCCGCAACCCGCGCCGGCAACACGCAGTCGGTGCCGACGACAGCAGCCACCCGCAGGTCGGCCGGGCGGGCGAACACCTCCGCCGTCGGCCCGAGCTGGATCACCGCGCCGCCAACGACCACCGCCACGCGGTCGCCCAGCGCCATCGCCTCGGCGCGGTCGTGCGTCACGAGCACGGTCGGCACGCCGGCCGCACGCACCGCCGCCCGCAGGTCTGCCCGCAGCTCCGTGCGCAGCGAAGGGTCGAGTGCGCTCAGGGGCTCGTCGAGCAGCAGAAGGGCCGGCTCGACCGCCAGCGCCCGCGCCAGTGCAACCCGCTGGCGTTGCCCCCCGGAGATCTCGTGTGGCCGTCGCGCGGCGTGCTCTTCGAGACGCATGCGCGCCAACAGCCTGGCCACACGCTCGGCGCGCGCGCGGCGCGGCACGCCGAAGCCCACGTTGTCCGCCACCGACAGGTGCGGGAAGAGCGCGTGTTCCTGGAACGCGTACCCGAGCCGGCGGCGCCGCGTCGGCTCGCACACGCGGGCAGCAGCGTCGAACCAAACGCGACCGCCGCACTCGATGCGTCCTTCCAGCGGGCGTTCGAGACCGGCGAGACAGCGCAGGATCGTGCTCTTCCCGGAGCCGGACGCCCCGAGCAGCACGGTCACGAGCCCGCCCTCGCCGCCGGCGCGCAGGTCGGAGCAGTGCACGCCGAACCCGCTCCGCAACCGGCATCGGAACGTCGCGCGCAGTCCGCCGCTCACGCCACGAGGCTCCGGCGATTGACGACCTGCACGACGCAGAGGAGCAGGAACGCGGCCACCGCCAGCCACGCCGCGGTCGCGCCCGCGGCGGCGTAGTCCAGCGCCTGGACGTCGTCGTAGATGGCGATCGACAAAGTCCGCGTCACGCCCGGGATGTTGCCGCCGACCATGAGCACGACGCCGAACTCGCCGACCGCGTGCGCGAAGGTCAGCACCATGCCGGCGACGACGCCCGGCCAGGCGAGCGGCAGCGCCACGCGCGCGAAGGTCTCGAGTCGCGATGCGCCCAGGGTCGCCGCGGCCTCGAGCAGGCGCGGCTCCACGCCGGCGAGCGCCGCCGCGAACGGCCGCACCGCGAACGGCAGGTTGAAGAGCACGCTGCCGATCAGGATCCCGGCGAACGTGAACGGCAACCGCCGGCCGGTCGATGCCTCGAACGCGCCGCCGAGCCAACTGTCGGGTCCGGTCGCCATGAGGACGTAGAACCCGAGTACCGTCGGCGGCAGCACGAGCGGCATCGCCACGAGCGCCTCGACCACGAACCGCGCCTTGCTGCGTGTGGTCGCCAGCCACCACGCGATCGGCAGGCCCACGGCGAGCAGGACGACCGTGGTGGCGAGCGCCAGTTGCACGGTGAGGATGACGGTCCGCGGCTCCACGCTCAGTCCGGCGCGGCGAGCCCGTGCGCCGCTAGAAGGTTCCTTCCCGGCGCGCCGAGCACGAACGCCACGAACGCGCGCGCCCCCTCGGCCTCGTCCGGCGACGTGAGGATCGCCCCACCGTGCACGAGGGAGACGGTCGACGGCACCGCCACGGCCCCGAACCTTCCGCCGGTCTCCGCCCGCCCGGTCACCAGCGACGTGGCCACGAACGCCACGTCGGCGGCCCCGCTCGCCGCGAAGTGCAACGCCTGCGCCACGTTCTCCGCGAACACTAGCCTCGGCTCGGCACGCGCGCGCCGTCCCGTCGCGTCGAGACAGGCCAGCGCCGCCGCGCCGTACGGCGCGAGGCGCGGGTTGGCGACCGCGATCTTCTTCACCCCCTCGAGGACGGCGAGACCGTCGCGCTCCGGGTGCAGGGGAGACGAATCCCGCACCCACAGCGCGAGCTGCCCGCGGCCGTACTCGAACGTGCTCGCCGCGCGACCGAGTTGGACGAGGCGGGCGGCGTGGTCGACGTCGGCGCCGAGGAAGACGTGAAACCGCGCCCCTTGCTCGATCTGCGCCACGAGCTGGCCCGACGCTCCGTACACGATCTCGACGGCACCACCCGCCGCGCGAAACGCCGCGGCGAGCGCGTCGAGCGCCGGCCGCGTGCTCGCCGCGGCGGCGACGACCAACGGTCGCGTCGCCGGCGCGCCACATCCGGCGGCGCTTGCGAGCAGCAGGCCGAGGCAGGCGCGCGCGATCCTCATCGGCGCGGATGCTACGGCCTGCCGCGGACCGCGGCGACTACCGCGTGCCTGGACGCACGACCAGGCCCGGCGTGAACGACACGCCCTGCACCGCGCCGGCGTCGGCCTCGGCGACCTGGAAGTACACCGGCACGCCCGCGATCTCGATCTGGTTGGGGATGGCGACCCCGAGCGTCCCGAGCGGGTTGGGCACGGTGATCCCCTGCGCCAGCAACGGGATCACGAGGAGCGTGCCGCCGAAGATCGGCGTCGACGTCGGCGTCACGCCCGCCATGAACAGGCCGCTCACCGCGGCACCGCCGTGCGAGTTGCCGAACTCGAGGGTCATCGTGCTGCCGATGGCGGGGCGATTGACGGCGCGCAGGCCCGGCACGCTCGCCGTGCCGGCGAGACCGCTGCCGTAGTTGTAGGCCTCGTAGCCGATGCGCGCGGTGCGCGTGCCCCAGTTGTTGCCCGGCAGGATGTACTCCTGGATGGTCCAGAAGCCGACATCGTCGACCGGATCGACGTTGGCGAAGGAGTAGTCACCGAACCGGTTGCGCCCGCTGCCGTCGTTGCGGTTCCAGGGACCCTCACCGGCCTTGTACATCACCGGCGTCGACGTCTGGCCGGGGGTGTCGGTGCTCAACCGCCCGCAGAAGAACGTGCTCGCGTACGCGTTGGCGTGCGACCCGCTGAGGCCGATGCCGACGTTGTTCGCCGCGTCGACCGCGATCGCGCCGAAGAAGAAGTGCCACAGCGGATCGTCGATCGTGCCGGACTGCACCAGCGCCCCGGTCGTCGCGTTCGCCTGGTACCAACGCACGACGTTGCGCGAGCTGACGGAGATGTTGTGGATGCACCACACGGAGCCGTTGCGGTACACGGCGTTCATGATCCGGTTGTCGATGGCGTTGAGGTTCGTCGTGCTGCCGAGCGCCGGCTGCGTGACCGGGCCGGTGTGCGACGGGATCGTCACCGTGGCCACCTCGATCAGCGTCGGTGCCGTCATCGGCGGCGCGATGCGGCGCAGGCGCAGGCCCGTGGCGCTGCGGCGCGAAACCACCCACTGCGAACCAGGATCGCCGTAGGTGTCGCACGGCTGCAAGGCGCCTTCGTACGGCAGGCTCGTGAACGCGGTGATCGTGCCGAGCGACGGCGGGTTGTTGACCAGCGGCGCCTTGTCGATCGCCCAGATCGTCTGCGTCGCCGTCCCTCCCACCATGTACGCCGACGTGTACACGCCGCGCGCGTCGACCCCGAGCGTTGGGTAGTCGGGCCACTTGCCGGCGTTCACGCCGGTGTTGGTCTGGAACGAGAACTTGAACCAGGCGCCGTTGGGATCGGCGGTCTCGCTGACGCCGATGTAGATGGTGGCGCTGCCGCTGAAGTTGGTCGCCAGCGCGATGAAGCGGCTGTGGTGGCTGTCCCACACGATGCGCGGGTCGCCGACGGTGCCCGTCGCGCCGGGGAAGAAGCTGGTGAGGCTCACGTTGACCGAGCGCACGCCGGTGGTCTTGCTGTAGACCGACAGGTTGGAGTTGGTGATCGACACGAAGTGGTCGCGCCCCACCGCGCCGCAGGTGTCGGGCGGGATCAGGTTCGCGCCGACGTCGCCCTGGCGGGCGGTGGCGAGGTTCTGCCAGATCGAGGGCGACGTGGCGCTCCCGCCCGCCGGCGCGAGCACCGGCTCTTCGACGACCTTCTCGTTGTCGGCCGGCGCCACCGGCGCGTGCACGATCGGCTGGCCGTCGAGCAGGCCCGTGCCGGTCTCCCAGACAAGGCCCGCGTAGCGCGTGCCGCTGAGCACGTCGCGCCACGACAGATCCTCGAAGTCGAGGGTCCGCGCCATGCCCGAAGCACCCGACGGCGAAAACGTCAGGTCGTCGAGCGCGACCCAGCCCTGCGGACCAACCGCGGGTTCGAGCTGCACGACGAGACGATCGATGGACGTGAACGACAGCGTCCGGCGCGCCATGTCGGGTCCCAGTGGCGACCACTCGGTGCTCGCCACTTCGACGCCGCCGCGTTGAGCGACGAAGCGCACGGCCGTCGCCGGCGTGGCGCCGTGACCTGCGACCCACACTTCGGTCACGTCGACCGCACCCGGGAAGCCGATCGCCATGCGCGGGTCACCCCACTCGTTGACGATGGCCTTCTCGCCGGAGTGCGCCACGGTGCCCGCGCCGAGCGGTGGCACGAACCAGCGACCCGCCTCGCCATTCCACACGCCGCGCACGCGCGTGTCGGGCGGGTTCAGCCGATCGCGTTCGGTCACCACGTCCATCGTCTCGCGCACGAGAGGCGAGATCGCGCTGGCCGGGAGGGCCTCGCCGCGGATCCCATGATCCTGCGCGGCGAGCGAAACGGAGAGCGCCGCGCCGACAGCCAGGGCTGCCGCGACGCGCACGGAGGAGAAGCTTTGCATCGATGCGGATTCGACGACGCGCACGTCGCCGGTGAGAGGGAGAGCCGGGCAGGCAGAGGCGCATAGTCTGGCCCCGGAGGCTCGACGTGGCAAGGCGCGCGGCCGGGTCCGCCGGGTCCGCCGGGTCCGCGGGTCCGCGGGTCCGGCGCCGCGCGACCCACCGCTTCTGCGACCATCTCAGCCTTCGCACGGAACCCACGGCCCCGCTGCGCCCGTGCCGGCGCCCACTTCCTCTGGCGACACCACGCGCCAAGCCGACCAGCCTCGCTCGTCGGGAACACATCGACCCTGAGCGATCAGTCGATCTCGACCGAGGCACGAGCTGCCAGCACCACCGAGCGGGTCACGACGCCGCGGTCACGGGTGCCGTAGCTCACGCGCCATCGACCCGGCTCGACGACCGCCGCACCCACGAGCGCCTGTTCGAGTTCACCACCCGCCTGCACGAACGTCCGTCCCAGAAGCAGGAGCGCGTCGCCGTGTTCCCCCGTCGCCGTCACTACGGGCGCAGACTGCGGCGCTTCGCGGAGCCGAACGCGCAACGTGGCCGCGGGCTCGAGTTGCACGCGCAGCTCCCCGGCCCCGGATGGCTCGTACCGTCCGAGGTGGGCGCAGCCGGCAGCGCGCACGACTAGAACCGCGGGGTTCTGCAGGCGAGGCACTCTCGCTGCTTCGCGATGCCACAGGCGCGGTCCGAAGAACCTCAGGTGATCGCGATCGCCCCACGGCTCGTCCGCATCGTGCACTTCCACGGAGAGCGGGAAGTCCTGCGCCGCAAGGCCCGTGAACTCCAGTGTGATCTCGTCGCGGTTGCGACGCGCTCGCACAGTACCCGTCGCCCCATTGGCGCCGATGGTGAGCGCGTCCGGCTCCAGCGCCCACACGCCTTGCGGCACCACCCCGAGGCGCAGGGTCGCGACCGGAACTCTTGCGTCGATCGAGACCTGACGATCGGGGCATGCCCCCCAAGGGGAAGACGAGCCCAGTCTCCACGTTCTGGGCGAAGACCATGCCCGGCGGGCCCGGCCCGGCGATGCCCGCGTCGGGAATCACGGTCAGGCGCAGCGTCGCGATGTCATCTGCCACGAACACCGGCACCACGAAGTCGTGTGGCAACGGGGCGACTCGCGCCGCCTGCGCGTCCGGCGGTGCGGTTGCGGGACCGCCGCCACCCACCTGGATGCGACCCGGCGCCACCATCTGCACGCTCGCAAGTCCGTCGCCATCGGTAGTGACCGTCCCGGTGCCCTCCCGACTCGAATCCAGCGCGGTCCACGCGAAGCGGAGGGCCGTGTCCGGCGCCGGCTCGCCTGTCTGCGCGGCGAACGCGCAGAGGTGTGCGTAGACCTCGCGAGGGTCGATGGCGACGTGGCGGACGACCGCTTCCGTCCCGCTCGGGATCCAAAGCAGTCGCGACGCGGCCGGCTCGTCGTCGAGGGTCACTCGCAACCACGTGGCGTGGTGAGCCTCCAATGGGATCTGCACAGTCCCGTCGTGTGGCCGGACGGTGCTCCGCCCCGGCGACCACAGCTCCGGCAACGGCTGGTGCCGATCGGAGACCGTCGTCCACACCACCCGCCCTCGGCTGCTCTGCGCGCCGCTACCCACCCGCGAGACGTGCAGCGTGAGCTCGCGAACCGCGGCGAGGGACGCACGAGACGGGAAACGTACGTTGGCGTCCGACAGATCCGTGACAGCCACCGAGAGGGGTTCGGGGGAAGGGCCGTCGGGCGACGGAGCGCCCGCGCTGTCTCGGGGTTGCGCGAGGCTCTTCAGCAGCACGACTCCGAGCACAAGAGCAGCGACGATCCCGATCGGGATCCACCGCTTCATCGACTTCATCGCACGACCATCATTTCGACCGAGTTCGTGATCTCGCCGAAGGTCGCATCCTGACGGACGGTGAAGCCCGCGAACCAGAGGCGCCGATACGCCAGCGAGCGGTCCACTGGGATCGGCAGATCGATCCGCACAGCACCGTCGCCCGGCACAGGCGCGACGATGCCGGCACCCAGCGACAGCGTGAGCAGTGGGTCCTGGCCGAGCGGCAGGCGCTCGATGCCCATGGGCCCGGTCCGCAACGGGATGCCGGGCCCCGGACTGCCGCTGAACGCGAGAACGAACAGCTCGCCACCACGGCCGGGCAGACTCGCGGAGAGACGAACCGAACCACCTGGCGCCGGGTGCGGCTCGCTGCTGCGCAGGGGGCCGACGGGCATCTCGTAGATGAGGTGACCATCGATGTCGAAGCCCACCACGCGACGGTTGGTCGGATCGTAGACCAGTTGGTTCAGGATTGGCCGACTGGCGGTGGGCAGCGCCGTCCAGTGGAACCCGTCCCACAGCCAGCAGTCGACGATCGTGGGAGCAAGACGCCCGGGCCCGATCCCGCTGGCGAAGAGGATCCCGCCCAGCTCGGGGACGTACACGGCTCGTGCGGCGAAGCGGGCCGTTGGACCATTCGTGAACGGCACCTGGCGCCAACGGATGCCGTCCCATTCCCACAGCTCGGCTCCGACCACTCCCTGTCGCGAACCCCCGAACGAGACCAGCCGTCCCCGTCGTGCGTCGAATGCCACTGCGGGGCTCCCCGGAGGAACGGGACTGAGGTTCAGGAGCGTCCACCCGGTTGCCAAGGACCACTCCATGAGTTCGGCTCCCGTCAGTCCGCTCGTCAGCGCCAAGGTACGCCTTGTGCGGGGATCCAAGCCTGCGCCATACACGAACGGCGCGCCGGAGGAGCTCACCTCGATTGCCCGAGAGCCGTCCCACGTGAAGGTCCGTCCCGCGGAGAAGATGATGCTCTGTGCCGACACGGGGTCGTAGATCACGTTCTGCAAGAACGTCGCACGCGGGATGCCTACGGGATTCGCGGCATGCCCGATCTCAGGGCGGTAGCCCCAAACGGATAGATGACTGGCCGTCACCGACATCCAGCCGCCGACCACGAACGTGTCCAGGCTCCGGTCGTACGTGACTGCGATCCGGACGCGACTGCTCGCGACCCGACTGGGCGGCCGCAATCGCCACGTCGACCCATCGAACACCCACGTGTCCTCGACTCCAGGCTGCGTAGCGTCGAGCATCACGACCTCACGTCGAACCGGGTCGAACGTCATCGACGGACCACTCTGCCGGGCCGTCGGCCCGCCGGCGTTCAACTGCGTCCAGACACTCCCGTCCAACCGCCACGTCTCGTTGACCGTGCCGTTGCCGAAAAAGACGACGCCGCGCACCGGATCAGTGGCTATCCTCAGATACGAGGCGTCGACCGTCGTCTGCGCCGGCAGCGACGTCCAGTTCCTGCCGTCGAACGCCAGCGTCTCGTAGATCCAGAAGTAGTTGCTGCCCCCGCTCATGACGATCCGGCCATGCGTGGCGTCGAACGCCATACCGGCCGCCGAGCGGCGCGACGGATCGTTGGTCGCCACGCGCACCCAGGCCTGCCCATCCCACTCCCACGTCCCGCCCACGGCGATCGACAACTGCAACTGCGGGTCCCACTTTCCACCCCCGAACAGCACGATGCGGCTACGGTTCAGGTCGGTCGCGACGGCGGCGAACGCCCGTGGGCTCGGTCGGACGGCGACGTCGATCCGGAGCCAGCGGTGACCGTTCCACTCCCAGGTGTCGTCGTAGTCCGTGTTGTCCGGCCCGCGCCCCCCGAACAGGACGATCGCGCGCCGTGTCGGATCCCACGCCATGGCCGCCGCCTGCCGGGGGGACGGCCGGATGGGAGTGTTCATCCTGGTCCACGAGGATCCGTCCCACTCCCAGGTCTCGTCGCGGTACTCGACAGGGAGCGTCGAGTTCCCGCCGAACGCGACCACCCGCCCCCGGACTGGATCCGCGACCATCGGTGCAACCTGACGCACCCCGAGCTCGCCGACCGGAGACCACCCGATGCCCAACCCGCGCACCTGTGGATCCTGGCCGTTCCCGGCCGACGCACCGAGCAAGAGCACACCTGCGCCACGAGCGAACGCTTTCATCGCGGACAAGCGGGGGACGAGGACGAGTCCTCGATGAGGACCGAGAACGTCTGAAGGTTGTTGTCCGCCACGGTCCCCGACCAGATCGCGCCGCCGTTGCCTGGTCCCCAGAGGACCCGCTCGACGGTGACGCGCACGCCCGTGGGGTTGGACTGTCCTCCCTGATAGGTGGCCAATCGCTTCGCCGCCGGCGCCTGGCATGAACCGAACCTCGACAGTCGCTGGCTGAACAGCGGGCACAGGAACTGCGAGGTGTCTCCGAAGGAGTCGACACCATAACCCCAGGCATCGAAGCTGCCACCGATCTGCCAGTTGCGGAACTGACACGTCACGGGATCGACGTAGTCGAACATGGCCACCGGGAACAACCACGCAACCCCGGCCTGCGAGTGCAGCCAGCGAGCGTTCGTCGCGCTCGGGTACGCACCGGCAGGGTTGATCACCGGCGCGGCCGGATTCGCGTACAGGAAGATGTTGTACTGGGTGGGCGGCGGCAGGCAGGTCGGCTGCCAGAACGGGTTCGCCGGGTAGCCCGCGATCGCCGTGATCCACCAGGGATGCACGTCGGGAAGCAGGTGTGGCACGATCTCGAAGGGTGCCGGGCTGTAGTAGGTGTAGCCGTAGTCGTGGATCCCACCCATGAACCGCCACACGCCAGTCCACACGCCGAAGTCGTAGTCGTTGATCTGTGGCGGGAACTGCGTGGACGAGAACGCCAGCGATGCGACGCCTCCGGGCGGAGCTCCGCCGAGAGTGCCGGGCCGGCCCAGATGGGCCATCTGGTCGTTGAGGAAGTCGCTGCTTGGGTTCGGGCTGGCGTTGTAGTACGGATGTCGCTGGCTCAGCAGCGGCAGATGCACGAACGAGGTCGTGCCGTACAGGTACCCCGCGGCGATGAGGTCACCCAGTTCGTCCGCGCCGATGTCAGCGACGCCGAACGAGTACGTGCCCGGAGGATAGTCAGGGTGATTGAAGTAGCGCGGATTGCCGTACCCCTCGGCATCGTACACGAGCATACTGTACGGCCAGCTCCCCTGGCTGGAACCGAGCGAGACCGTTCCCGGACGCGACGCGAGCGACAGGCCGTTCTGCATGGTCATCGGGAAATCCGTGGCGAGTCCCGTGCCCCACCCGTTGTCGACCAGCCGGTTGCGCAGCGCAGGCGGAGTCGCCGCGCCCGCGGCGAAGGCCTGCGCCGGAGCAAGCCTGAAGTCCATCGGCGAGCGATCGCCTCTACCGAACCCGGTGTTGCACAGCAGGTCTCGCACGAAGAGGATGCCGCGTGGCACCGTATTGCCGACGGAGCTGAAGCCCGTGATTACCTGGATCTGCCGACTCGGGTCGGTTGTCGGCTGCGTGCTCCCCAGACGGATGGCGCAGTTCGGAAGCGACGGCACGACGATGTTGACGTCGTTGAATCGGAGGGGCACGGCCGGCGTTCCCGTGTACACTTCCTCCCACGCATTGTAGTTCGTCTGTGCGCCGACAACGGATCCGCTCGGAATCGGCGAAGTCACGACCATGTCCTCCGCGCAGACGCCGATGAAGCCACATGCCGAACTGCCGAAGTCGGTGAGGCCCCAAGATCTCACCCGGCAATCATTGTACCGGGCCAGCGACGTATCGGACGCGTCGAACAGGTTATTGACGACGATGAGCCGGGACAAGCCGCGCGCCGGGTCGATGGGACTGCTGTTGCCAAAGCGCCCGGCCTGCCCGTTCCACAGACCGCAGCGGTTGAACGCAAAAGTGTTGTGGAAGAACGTCGTGCCGTCGTGGGCGATCACCGGGCCCTCGTGGCTCGCACTCACCAGCACGCCGATCTCGTTCTTGAAGATGACGCAGTTGGTGAACGTCGGCGCTGCGTGAAGCTCTCGCTCCAACATCACCGCGCACGAGAGTCGTGGCTGCAGTGCGCGATGCCGGGCACCCGTGAGCGAGACGGTGCTGATCACGCAGTTCTCGCCTTCGATCTTGAGACCTCCGCCCGTCACGCCGAACTCGAAGATGGGTCCGTTTCCGCCCGTGTCACCCAGGATGTCGAACACCGTGTTGAGCGCGCTGGTCCCCTGGATGCTGACGTTGTTGGGAAGGTGGATCGGGAAGCTCTCACCGTTGCCCAGGATCCCGTTGTCGGGATGCCACGTCGCCGACGAGTACACCCCCGGCAGGCAGTGGATGATCGCCTGCACCCAGACCACGCCGGTGCTCGGGCTCTGGTACGGCAGCGGCTGTGACGCGCCCGGGTTGATCGAGCGGATGTAGGCGATCGCAGCCGTCACGGTCTTGAACGGCCACGACGCGTGCAGGAGTGGGGCACCGCTCTGGTTGGGATCGACCACGCTGTTCGGGGCCGTCTGCGTCGGGGAGCAGAGGACGAACGGCAAGGCGTTCGGTCCGGGATTCTGCTGCACAGCCGACACATCGTTTCCGCCGCGCGGGTCCACCCAGAGGTGGATCACCCGCTCAGGCGGCGGAGATGCGGTTCCCTGCCCCACCAGCGCGGATGTCAATCCGACGCACAGAGAGAGAGAGAGAGAGAGAGAGAGAGAGACGCTCCTGCGCCAGCGTCTCCACATGGTCCCCGTTGTCATGGCGGGGATCATGCCGCGCGGTACTGTTCCGTCAAGGGGGCCCGGGGTTGCCCGGGGCTCCTCCCCGCCGTCGCCCACACCCCTACTTCCCGTCGCGGGGCGCCCCATGCGGCGGCGCGTAGGCGCGCAGGAACGCGGGCAGGAAGCGCGCGCTCGAGAACGACTTGCCATCGCGCGGCGGGGTCAGCCCCGGCGTGAAGCCGATGTCGGCCAACGGCAGGAGCAGCTCGGGCCGATTGCTGATGGCGTGGATCGGCACGTCGAACGAGCGGTCCGGCGCGACGCGCTCCGGCAACGGTGGCTGGTGGTCGCCGAGCACGAAGGCCAGCGTCGGCCGGCCGGTCTGGCGCAGGAAGTCGATGGCACAGCGCAGGCCGTACTCGGTCACCGCGAGGTAGGCCTCGAGCACGTCCTCGTGCGTGGTGAAGTTGGCGACGTCGAGCGGGAAGGTCTTCGCCGGCGGCCGCGCGAACGCGCCCGGCACGCCTGCCTGCGCCCAATCCGTGAAGTACGGCGGCACATCGCGGAACGGGCAGTGGCTGGTCACGGAGACGAACTCCAGGAACAGCGGGCGCTGGGCCGGCCGCACGATGGTCGCGAGAGCACGCTGCAGCGCGAACTGGTCGGGCATGAGGCCCCAGTGGTACGCGTGCCCGTCGTAGTTCAGCTCCGTCTGGAACAGGTCCACTTCGTAGCCGAGCCCCTTCGCCTCCGGCCACGCGCGCGGCATCGCTGGCTGAACGTTCACGGTGTGGTAGCCCTGCCGGCGCAGCAGCTCCGGCAGGACCCGCACGCCGCTCGCCAGCAGCAGGTTCATCACGCGCCGATCCGGCACCTCGATCCCGGACAGGAACTCGAGGTGCGCAGGCACCGACAGGCCACCGGACACCGACGGCGCGATCCACGCCGCGCGCGCCGCGTAGCCAGAGCCGGCGAGCGAGGCCTCCAGTTCCGAAAGCCACCCCGCGTAGCGATCGAACACCGCGCCTTGCAACGCGGCGCGGCCGTACGATTCGAGGAAGATCACGTACACGTCGGCACCGCCGAGGCCTTCGCAGGTCGCGGGGATCGCGTCGAGCCGCTTGCCGGTCTCGCGCGCGGCCTGCTCGAAGCGATCGCGATAGAGCCACTCGCCGTTCTGCACGAACGTGATCGCCGCGCCGACGCTCGAGGCCAGCATGCTCGCGCGCCACGGGCTCTCAGGCGCCTTCAGCCGCGTATCGCGCAGGAACGGCAACGCCACCATGACCTGCAGCGCGACGAGAACGAACACGGCGACGGCGCGCACGCGACACGTCTCGAGCACGATTCGGCACGCGCGCAAGGTCAACCAATAGATCAGCAGGAGCCCGCCGAGCGCGCCACCCACGATCGCGATCTGCCAGGCCAGAGGCCGATCGTGTGTGATGAGATGGAGCAGCCCGGGCAGTTCATACAGATCGGTCCAGGGCTCGAAGGGCTTGCCGTGGACCGCAGGCATCAACGTGGCGCCGAACCGGTACAGCGGCACGAACAGGGTGATGAACGCCGCGACGTGCACCACCACGCGACCGCCACCAGCGAGGGCGGCCACGGCGAGGAGCGCCAGGATCACCGCGAGGTCGGCGTTGGGTGCGAGCCACGCGCGCGCGCCGAGCCCCTCGTAGGGATAGGGGAGCACGGTCAACGCGTGCAGCAGCAGCAGCGCCCCGAGCACCCACAGGCCTCGCTTCATCGCCCGTCGCCCTCCGCCACGAACCCGCCCTCGCGCATCCGCCACCGTCCGGCCAACGGAGCCAGCCGCCGCTGCCGGCCATCGAACGCCACTGCCGAGAGGACATCGTCGGTGACGAAGCCGGCCAGCGAGCCGAGATCGGCATCGAACGACTCCGTCCCGAAGCGCGCGTTGACCGCGGGCGCGACGGTCGCCACGACGCGAGCCGAGCCATCGGCGCGCGTCCCCACGAGCACGACCAGGTCCGCGGTGAAGTCGGGCCGCGACTCGACGCTCCCCCGCGCATGCACGCCCTCGATGCTCTGCATCGCCCCCGCCGCCGACGCCCGAGGTAGCGCCAACAACGCCGCTTGGTCGAGGCGCACCGCGCGGGGCAGGACGCCCAGGCCGTGCAGGTAGTCGCGATCGGCGCGCGCAGTCACCGGCCCGACCGCTGCCGCGAGCAGACCGTCGAGTTCGGCGAGCGCCAGGGCCGCGTCGCTCTGGCGCAGGACTCGACCCTTCACCGCCATGGAAGGGATCCCGACCGCCCACTGCTGGGCGGCGAGCACCACGAACACCGCGACCGCAGGCCCGCGCACGCGCCCGCCCCACTCCGGCCACAGCGCCGCCGCCGCCGCGGCGACACCCAGCGGCAGGAGCGACACCGCCCACACGATCTCGCGCACGTAGTGGTCGGGGAGCCAGAGGGGGAAGTGACGGTGCGCGTGCGCGAGAGCCGCAAGTGCCCCGAGCCACGCGCACGCGAGCCACGGCGTCGCCCGGTCGAGTCGAGGCTGGTCCGTGCGCGCACGCCAGGCGACGAGGGACACCCACGCGAGCCCCAACCAGGCGAGCGCGCCGAGCACGATGCCGACCTGCCCCCAGCCTTCGAGCGCGACGGGCAACGGCTCCGGCAGCACGAGCGCAACCACGCGCAGCAGGAAGCCCCCGAGTTCGAGCGGGCGCTCGACGAGGTGCGCGCCGAGTCCGCCCATCGGGTAGGTGACCTCGTCCCACACTTGCATCGAGAGCAGGTTGAAGCAGAGCGCCCAGCCGGCGATCCACGCCCAGGGCCGCCGGCCACCGCGCGCCGCGGCGCGCCCCACGAGCGGCAGCAACGCCACCCACACCACCGCGCCCGCGTCGTGCGTCGTCAAGGCGAGCGCCGCGCACACGCCGGCACCGAACACACGGCGCCGCACCGCGATCCCAGCGCGCAGGCACGCCACCGCCAGCAGGAACCACGCCAGGGGCAGCACGACGCGGAAGCGCTCGGCGATGAGCCAGTTCGCCCCGAACGCCGGCGACAACAGGAGCATCACCAGCGCCGCGCAAGACCACGGGCCCGCGCCGCCGGGCAAGGTGTGCCGCGCGAGTCGCGCGAGGCCCACGACGCACGCAACCACGACCAGCACCGGCGCGAGCCACAGGCGCTCGAAGCCGACGCCCAGCCAGTGCACGAGGGCGAGGTCGAGGGCTCGGAACGTGAGCAGGTTCGGCTGGCCCGGAAAGTCTGCCCACTGCGCGGGCCAGAACGCGAGCGGCGCCTCGCGCCAGATGTGGCGCCAGCTCACGTGTTCGGGCGCGCCGCTGGCGAAGTCGAGCGCGCTCGCTCCGAGCAGCGCGAGCAGCAAGGCGACCACACCCCAGCCGAGGACGCGACCTGGTGAACCCGCGCGCCCGTTCATGCCACCGCCCGCTCCGCCTCGAAGGCGATGTAGCGCATCGCGCCCTTCGCGTACAGCCGTTCGAGGGCGACCCCGCCGAGGAACGCATCCGTCACGGCGCGACCGCCGGCGGTCGGGAGCGCCGCGCGCAGCCAGCGCAGGGTTCGCGCCGCGCGCGCGAGCGTACGGGCGGGTCGCGGCCTGACTTGCGCCGTGAGGTCGTGTTCGGCCCGCAGGACGAACCCGGCCACGGCGAGGTCTTCCTGCCAGCGGGCGCGCGCGTGCAGGTGCGCGGTCGACCAGCGTTGGCGCAGTTCGCACCCGTCGCTGTCGTCGGCCACCGTGGCGTCGACCGCGACGTCCTCGACCGCCACGAGCCGCGCGCCGGGCACGAGGCTGGCGGCGATGCGGCGAAGCGCCGAGGCCAGTACGTCGGCGTGGCAGAGCGCCTCGACCGAGACCGCACCGTCGAACGGCCCCACGATCGCCTCGTCGTAGGTCTGCTGGCGGAACTCACAGCGCGCCTGCACGCCGAGCGCCACCGCCTGCGCGCGCGCGCGTGCCACCTGGTACCCGCTCGGCGTGAGGCCCACGAAGCTGCCGGCGTGTGCGCGCGCGAAGGTCAGCAGCGTCGCGCCGAACCCGCAGCCGACGTCGAGCACGCGCGGCGCCGAGGGCGACGGCGCCGGGAAGAGCCGGCCCCAGATCCACGCGTGCAACCCCGCCGTGCCCGCCGCGGGCCCATGGCCCTCCGGCGCCGCGAGGCGCTTGTGCATCTCGAGCCCATCGCCCGGCGCACAGCGCCGCAGGCGGCGCTGCAGCCACTGGTAGCGGGCGAGGTTGTCGTACATCGCGCGCAGGCCGGCCGCGGCAGGACGCTCGCTGCCGATCACGCCTCACCTCGCCGCAGCACGAAGATGAACTCGAGCGCGAAGCGCAGCGGCAGCCACGACTTCACCACGGGCTCGTCCCGCGTGAGGTCGGGGCGGCCGCGGAACAGCCGCCGCAAGCGCTGGCGCAGCCACTGGTCGGCGTGCACCGCCTCCACCACGAACCCGTTGCGGACGAACAGCGCGCGCCAGCCCGCGAGCGTCGCCGCATCCTGGTGGGCGGTGTGGTTCTGCCGGCGCAGCCCGCGATTCCACAGCCGCCAGCTCGCACTCGTCGCATTGCGCACGAGGAAACAGAAGCGGGCATCGGGCCGCGCCACGCGCCGTATCTCCGCGAGTACGCGCTCGCGATCCAGCATGCGCTCGATCGACCCCACGCAGGTGATCACGTCGAACGACGCCGCGGCGAACGGCAAGGCCTCGGCGTTGGCGACCGCGGCGCGCGCATCGGAGTCGCGGCGCGCGAGCCGCACGCCCTCGCGCGCGATGTCGATGCCGACCGGCTCGAGCCCGCGCAGCGTCGCTGCGCGCAGCATCAGCCCCGGCCCGCACGCGACATCGAGCAAACGCTGGCCCGGCCGCGCCCCCGCGATCTGGAGCAGGATCGGGTACGCCGCAAGCGGCCGCAGGTAGCGGTAGCCGCGCGTCTTGTAGGTGGCATCGAACCACGCGGCGACCTCCGCCTGTCTCTGGCGAGTGTCGATGGTCACGTCGGAGTCGTCTTCGGCATTCCACGCGCGCCGCGCCGGTCACGTCGCGGCGACACTCTACCTGACCCTCCCGCGGCGTGCGGCCACGCATCGACCCGCGAATCGCCTCGCCGCCTTGGCATCGGGCTTGCATCCGCGACGGCCTCCGACCGCAAGATCGCTCCAGCTTGCCCCGGTGCCCCTTCGCCGCGGATGGAATAGGCTTTGCCGCCCTTCGCCGCCCGCGCTCCATGCCTTCGCACGTTCCACGCTGCAGCCTCGACCCTTCGCCGACGGAGGCGGCGTGGCCTGCGCTCCTCGCGCTGCGCGCGCACCTCGCGCCGGCGGACCGCGTACGCGAGGCATGCGTGTTCCTGGTGCGCCATGGCGACGCCTGGCACTTCCGCCCCCGTCTCGACCCGGATGCGCCCGCCCCGCGCGAGATCGTCGCACTGCCCCTCACCCGGGAAGGCATCGCCGCCGCGAGCCGCGCCCAGCCGACCCACCTCGACACCACCGCCGTCGACGGACCGACGCCGATGGCGCGGTCCACCGACGAACACGCGGTGCTGGCCATCTACCTGCCGGTGATCCTCGGCGCATTCCATGCCGCGCGCGCCGGACGAGTGTTCGTCACCGGCCACCTCGCGCAGACCCTCGACGGTCGGATCGCGTGCCACAACGGCCAGTCGCAGTGGATCGGCAACGACGCCAACCAGCGCCACGCGCATCGGCTTCGCGCGCTCCACGACGCGGTCCTCGTCGGCGGTCGCACGGTGGAGACCGACAACCCGCAGCTCACCGTGCGCCACGTCGCCGGCCAGAGCCCGCGCCGCGTGGTCCTCAATGGCAGCGCGAGCAGCGTCCGCAACGGCCACGACCTGCACGTCTTCTCGGGGCCAGGGTGCACGTTGGTGTGCACCGACGCCGCCGCCCGCAGCGTGGCCGGACTGCCCGCCAACGTGCGCCTGCTCCCGGTCGTGACCGAGAACGGGTCGATCGGACCCGGCGCGGTGTTGGCCGCCCTGCGCAACGACGGTGTCCATTCCCTGTTCGTCGAGGGCGGCGGCACGACGCTCTCGCGCTTCCTCGGCGGCGGCGTGATCGACCTCCTGCACCTGCACGTGGCCCCGATCCTGCTGGGCTCCGGCATCGCGTGCCTGTCGCTGCCGGCCGTCGACACGATCGCCCAGGGCCTGCGGGTACACGCCGAGCACTTCACGCTCGACGGCGAGCTGTTGCTCGCCTGCGCGCCCCACCGGAGCCGCCCCACGTGACCGATCGCACCACAGCACAGGCCTACTGGGTCGTGCGACCGGGGGAAGGCGAACTGCGACCGGAGACGGTGGCGGCGCAGCCCCGCCCTGGACACAGCCTCGTGCGCACGGAGTTCTCGGTGGTGAGCGCCGGCACGGAGCGCCTCGTCGGGCTCGCCCGCATCCCGCCCGCGTGCCACGCCGCGATGGCGTGCCGCGCCATGGCCGGCGCCTTTGCGCTGCCGATCAAGTACGGCTACGCGCAGGTCGGCGTCGCCGTCGCGGGGACTCTCGCCGGCCGTCGGGTCTTCGCGATGCACCCGCACCAGGACTTCTTCGAGGTCAAGGACCGCGAGGCGCTGCTCGTGCCCGACGCCGTGCCCCCGGCGCGCGCCGGTCTCGCCGCGAACCTCGAGACCGCGGTGAACGCGGTCTGGGATGCGACGCTCCAGGGCGACGAGCGCACGGTCGTGGTCGGCGCGGGCGCAGTGGGTCTGCTCACCGCCCTCGCCTGCCAGCGGCTCACCGGCGTCGCCGCGGCAGTCGTCGAGGCGGACCCCGAGCGCGCCGCGCGTGCGGCGGAGCTGCCCTTCGTCGGCAGAGTCCTCCGCCCCGGCGAGGTCGAGGCCGGCACCTTCGACGTCGCGCTGCACGCCAGCGGCGCCGCCGCGGGTCTGCAGTTGGCCATCGATGCGCTGGGCTTCGAAGGTCGCGTGATCGACCTCTCGTGGTACGGTGCCGCGCCCGTCACGCTCGACCTCGGCTCGTCCTTCCACCACCAGCGCAAGCGCATCCTCGCGTCGCAAGTGGGGACGGTCGCCGCGAGCCGACGCGGGCCTTTCGGAGTGCGCGAGCGCGCCGCCGTCGTGCTTTCCCTGCTGACCGAGCCTGCCCTCGATCGGCTCCTCGGCACGCCGGTCCCGTTCTCGACCCTGCCCATCTTCATGCACTCGCTCTACGCTGGCGCCCCCGTCCCCTGCGTGCCCCTCGTCTCCTACTCCGCGTGACCCGCACCTCGCTCCGCAGCCCGCCAATGACCCAGCTCCTGATCCCCCGCGACCTCGGGCCGGGCGCGGCCCCGCTCGTCGCGTTGGCGAAGACCGCGGCGGGTGGTGCGGGGATCTCCGTGGTCCACGTCGCGCCGAGCGAGCTCGCGGCGCACCTGCGCGCCGTCGCCACCGCGACCCCCGGCGCCGTGCTGACCGTGCACGCGAGCTACCTCGGGGTGCTGGGCACGCCGCCGTGGCTGCGCGAGGTGCCGGCGCTGTGCGCGACCCGCCTCCTCGTCGACTCCCCCATCGAGGACACGGCCACGTCGCGCGCCTGGGCAGCCGCCGTCGATCACATCGTCGCCCTCCCCGGGATGCTGCCCGAGTCCCTCGCCAACGAGGTCAGCGTGCACCGCGTCGAAGGCGCCGACGTACAGAGCCTGCTCGCCGCGCTCGACCCACCGAAGGCCGCAACCAGCCCCGCCGTCGTCGAGCACGCGCGCTGCGAGTTGCCGACCGAGTACGGCACGTTCGACTTCCGCGCCTACCTCGTGGACGGCCAGGAGCACGCGCTGGTGATCTCGATGGGCGACCTCACCGGCCCGCCCGCGTTCGTGCGCGTGCACTCGGAGTGCTTCACCGGCGAAGTGCTCGGCTCGCTCAAGTGCGACTGCGAAGCCCAGCTCCAGTCGGCGCTGCAGGTGATCAGCGCCCAGGCGCGCGGGGCGGTCGTCTACCTGCGCCAGGAAGGCCGGGGCATCGGCCTCGCCAACAAGATCCGCGCCTACGCGGAGCAGGCGCGCGGCGCCGACACGCTGCAAGCGAACCACATCCTCGGTTTCGCCACCGACCTGCGCGACTTCACCGCCGCCGCGCTCATCCTCGCGCAACTCGGCGTGCGCAGCGTGCACCTGCAGACGAACAACCCGCGCAAGGTGCGGGCGCTGCGCGCGCACGGCGTGACCGTGTGCGACGTGCGCCCCTCGATCGCCACACCGAACACGCACAGCCACGGCTACCTCCGCACCAAGATCGAGCACCTCGGCCACATCGGCCTGCTGCCGGCGACGCCACGCCGCGGCGCGGATCGTGCCGTGGCGGCACGCGACCTCGACCCCAGAGCGACTCTCCTGGTGTTCGACCTCGATGGCGTGTTGCAGTTCGGACGGCGGGTGCACGCCGACGCGGCCGCGCTGGTGAAGGACCTGCGCAAGATGGGCTTCACGCTGCGCTTCCTCACCAACGACGGGTTCAACTCGCGGGCCAGCCGGCTCGCCGAGATGCGGGCCGACGGACTCGAGATCGAGGCGCACGAGCTGTATACGTCCTCGTACCTCGCCGCCCGCTACGTCGAGCGCCGTGCCCCGATCCTGCTGCTCTCAGGCCCGCCCGCTGCCGACGAGTTCGCGCACATCCCGCGTGCGGGCGCCGACGCGCGCACTGTGGTCCTCGGCGACTGGTTCCACCACTACGACGCTGATCACCTGCAGCAGGCGTTCGAGGCACTCGAGCGCGGCGCCGAACTCGTCGCGGTCCATCGCAAGCGGCTGTGGACGAACCTCGGCCGCCGCCTCATCGACGTCGGCTTCTGGGTCGCGGGCCTCGAGCACTGCACGGGGCGCGCCGCCACCGTGGTCGGCAAGCCGTCCGAGTACTCCTACCGTGCCGTCCTCGAGGACAGCGGCTTCCCCGCGCATCGCGCCGTGATGATCAGCGACGAGGCCGACCCCGACCTGCGCGGTGCACAGGCGGCGGGGCTGCACACCGTGCTGTTCGGCGACCTCCCGGAGGTCGGCGCGAGCCATGCGTCGTTCGGCGCGGTCGCCACCTACGCCGAACTGCAGGCGCTCCTGCGCGCGGGCTGAACGTGGGCGTCGTCCTGCTCGCGCCGCCGCCCGACAACCCGTTCACCGGCGGGCATCTCTACAACGCGCATGTGACGCAGCGCCAGGAAGGCATCGCCCTGCGCGCATGTCTGGCGGAGGCGCTGCCGCGGATCCTGGCGGAGCTGCCTCCCGACGCGATCCCGGTGCTCGACAGCCTGTTCCTCACGACGCTCGCGCAGAGCGCGATCCCGAAGCGATCCGTGTGGCTCGTCCACCTCCTGCCCGACGCTGATCCCAATCGCGGCGCCGCCGAGCGCGCGGCGCTCGAGCCGCTCGTGGCACGCGCGCTCGCCGCCGGCGCGGGCGCGATCGCGACGAGCGAGTTCACCGCCGCGTGCGTGCGCGCGCGCGCTGCGATTCCGGTGCGCACGTGCCATCCGGGCGTGGAGGTCGGCGGCGCGCGACCCGACGCCGCACTGCCACCGCGGGTGCTCACGGTCGCCAACTTCGAACCGCGCAAGGGGCTCGTCGAGCTGGCCGGGTGCCTCGCCAACGTCGCGGATCTCTCATGGTCATGGGATGTCGTCGGCGATCCGGCCGCGTCGCGCGAGGTGGACGCCGGACTCCGCGCCGCGCTGGCGCGCGGCGGGATCGCATCTCGCACGACGCTGCACGGCGCGCTGGCCCCGGCCGCGGTCGACGATCTACGTCGTCGCGCTTCGCTCTTCGCCCTGCTCTCCCGCGACGAGCCGTACGGCATGGTCTTCGCCGAGGCGATCGCCGCCGGCGTGCCCGTGCTGGCGTGGCGGAGCGGCGGCGTGCCGGAGTCCGTCACGCACGAGCGCACCGGGATGCTCGTGCCGGTCGGCAATCATGAGACACTGCAGCGGGCGTTGCGCACGCTGCTCGCCGACGCGGCAATGCGCGCCACGTTCGCGCAGAACGCGCGCATGCAGGTCTTCCCCACCTGGGCCCAGTGCGCCGAGCGCTTCGCGGCCTGCGCACGCGCCCTGGTCCGCCGCGAGGAGCAGCCATCGTGACGTCGGTCGCCGACGCCTGGGCCGTGGCGAAGACCGTCAGCGGCTGGCTGACCGTGCGCGAGGCCGCGTTCCTGTTCGAGGCGGCGCGCGCCGTCCCGCGCGGCGGCAGGATCGTCGAGATCGGGTCCTTCCTCGGCCGCTCCACCATCTGCCTCGCGCTGGGGAGCCGCGCCGGCCACGGCGCCCGCATCGTCGCCGTCGACCCGCACATCGGCTCCCCCAAGCACGCCTCCCTGCTGCGCTGCACCGACACCTGGCCGCACTTCCGCGCCAACCTCGCGCGCGCCGGCGTCGACGATCTGGTCACCCCGATCCACGCCACGTCGAGCGCGGCAGCCCCGCAGGTCGCGGGCCCGATCGACTTCGTGTTCGTGGACGGCTCGCACGAACTCGTCGACGTGCGCACCGACATCGCCTGCTGGCTGCCCAAGCTCCGCGCCGGCGGCGTCATCGCCTTCCACGACTCCTGGCACATGCGCGGCGTCCGCGCTGCCACCAGCGACCTGCTCCGCACCCGCCCCGGCCTCTCCGCCCCACGCCTCATCGACACGATCAGCGCCTTCACCGTGACGCCTGGCGAGGCCACGCGTCACCTGCGCTTTCGCGCCATGCGCTGGCTGCACGGCCCCGCGGGCTTCCTGCGCCTGACCTACCGCGGCACGCGCATGGCGCCGGTCCTGCCGCTCGGCCAGCCGACGTAGCGCGGCACACGCAGGAGGTAGCTGCGGTAGCGCTCGCCCGCCACGCTCAGCAGGTGGCTCTCCTCGAGCCGGACGCGGCCGTGCATCCAGGCGGCGTGCAACACGGCGCTGGCGAACAGCAACCACGCCGGGCGCAGGCAGACCGCACCGAGGAGGAACAGGTACAGCCCGACCAGCGCCGGGTTGCGCGACCACGCGTAGGCACCCTCGGTCTGGATGTCCGCGCCGTCGACGCGCGCGCGCAGGCTGACGACCGCGGTGAGGGTGAGCGCGCGGCCGGCGACGACGAGCGACGCGCCCAGCCAGCGGCACGCCGTTGCGTGCATCGCCTCGATCGGCAGCAGCGGCCGCAGGATCTCCGGCCAGAAGACCGCGGCGAGCGGGACGGCATACACGACGACGTGGAAGACCGCGGGTCCGCCGAAGCGCCAGAGCTTGGTGCCCGCCGGGAGCGCGCGGGCCTGCGCCAGCGGGCCTGCCGCCGACGGCGCGCGGCCGAGGAGCTGCGCGGTCGAGGCGACGCTCGGCACGCGCCAGATGCACAGCTCCCAGGTCAGCGACAGGTAGGCCGCGACGAGGACGTAGTCGGCCGCGTCCATCCCGGTCGCGGGGTCAGCGCTTCGCCTTCGCGGGCGCCGCGGTCTTGGCCTTGCCGCGCTTCATCCGCACTTCGTCCTCGTAGCTGGTCCACGCCACGGCGCTCTCGCGCAAGGTCACGCGCATGAGGCCGCCGTACTGGTTCTCGACCTGCTTCGCGACCGCGCCGTGGATGAACTTGCAGAGGAACTCGGTCGTCGTGTTCTTGCCCAGCAGATCCGGGTGGACATCGAGGTTCGTGAAGTTCATCGACGACAGCACCTCCTGCAGGCCACGCTGCGCGGACGCGAAGTCGACGATGAGGCCGTACTCGTCGAGCTGCTCGGTCTCGAAGGTCACCTCCACCTCGTAGGTGATCACGTGCATGAGCTGGGCCGGGCCGAAGATCTCGCCCTTGAGCGAGTGGGCACACTTGAGGTAGTCGCGGATCGTGAGGGTGTACATGGATGTGGGTGTGGCTTTGGGGCGCGCCTGTATAGCGGTCGACGCGCGCGTGCGGGCAGGAACTTGGCGACGACGCCCGCACCGGCATCATGATGCGCGCGTGGCCCCCAGCCGACATCGCCTCTGGCTCCTCGTTCAGCCCGTGCTGTGGCTGCCTTGTCTCCTCCTCGCCGCGATCCTGGGCACGCGCATCGCGCTCCCCTGGCAACTCGCCACGCTCGCCCTCGCCGCAGCGAACTACGCGGTGCTGGTCGCGAACCTGCGCGCGGGCCGCAACATCGCCGACCGCGTGACCATCGTGCGGTTCGTGCTCCTCGTCGCCGCCGCCGCCCTCGCGACGGTAGAGGCCGCCCTCGACACCACCGTCTGGCTCCTGCTCGGCCTCGCGCTCGCCGGCGACGCCCTCGATGGCTGGTGCGCCCGCCGCTTCGGCGCCACCGAGGCCGGCGCCATCCTCGACATGGAGACCGACCAGTTCGCCTTCCTCGTGGTGTCGCTCACGGCGGTCGTGGTCGCGGCATCCCCCTGGCCCCTGCTCGTGCTCCCCGCGCTGCGCCTGGTCAAACTCGCGGCCCATGCGGTCGCCCGCGTCGACGCGCACTCCCCGCGTCCGCGCAGCGGCGACAACCGCGAGGCGCGCACGCTGTGCGCACTCGCGACCGCGCTGCTGTGGCTCACGCTCGCGCCCGGGACGCCCACCGCCTGGCCGTGGGTCACGGCCAGCACCGCCGCCGCGCTGCTCGTGTACTCCTTCCGCGTCGACTTCCGCGAGCTGTTCGACCGGGCGTAGACGGCGGCGCGCCCATCACAGCACGCAGATCGTCGAGGCGACCGCGCCGAGCGCGGCCATGCGAAACGCCAGCGGCAACTGCGTGCGCACGTGGTCGAGCAGGTCGCACCCGGTGAACATGCTCGCGAGGATCGTCGTGTCGGAGATCGGCGAGCACTGGTCCCCGAAGACCGAGCCGCCGAGCACGGCGCCGAAGCACACCGACACGTAGCCGAGGTCGGGGTGCACCGCCCAGGCCAGCGGCATCGCCACCGGGAAGAGCACGGCGTAGGTTCCCCACGACGACCCCGTCGCGAACGCGATGCCCATGGCCGCGAAGGTGAGCGTCGCCGGCAGCAACCATGCCGGCATGCCCGCCGCGATCTGTGCGACGACGTAGTCGGCAGTGCCGAGCTGCTTCGACACGTAGCCGAGCGTCACGGCCAGGGCCAGGATCAGGGCGCCGATGGTCACCGCGCCGCAGCCCTGCACGAAGCCTTCCATCACCTCGCGCACCGCCATGCCGCGCAGCCACGCGAGCCCCATGGCGCTGATCAGCGCCAGCGCGAACGCCTCGAAGATCCAGTTGCCGCTCGCGACGAGCCCCATCCGGTTGAGCACGTACGGCGCGATCGCGGTGCCCAGCAGCACGAGCATCGGCACCAGGAAGTCGAGCAGCGACGGCGTGTACTTCTTCGCGCCCTCGTCCGCCGCCCGGCCCAGATCCGACACCAGCATCGGCTCGGCGCCGGGCCGGTCGAGCTGCCCCGTGGTGCGCGCGCGCACGCGCGCCGCCGCCATCCGCCGGCCCACCCACGGCAGCCACCCCAGCGCGAAGAGCAGCGTGCCGACGACGGCGAACATGCCGTAGAAGTTGTAGCGGAGGCCCGCGAAGAAGAACTCGACCGCCTTGTCGACCTGCTCCCCGGGCGAGCTGGCCGACAGCGCCGGGATGGTCCCCGCGATGAGCGGCGCCACGTAGGCGGGCCACGCATTGAAGGGCAGCACCGTCGCCACCGGCGACGCGGTCGAGTCGACGATGTAGGCGAGTTCCTCGTGGCTCACCCGGTGCCGATCCGAGACCGGCTTCACCGTCGTGCCGGCGAGCACCGTGCTCACCGTGCCCCCCTGGTGGAACACGACCCCGATCACCCACGCGAAGAACCGCGCGCTGCGCGGGCCGGACACGAGCTTGTTCCCCAGGGTCTCCGCGAAGTGGCGCGCGCCGCCGGTCTTGTTCCACATGCCGATCAGGCCGCCCAGGCACCACAGGTACACGAGGAGGATCCCGGCGAAGCTCTCGCTGCCCACGGCCGGCAGCAGGAAACGGCTCAGCGGGTTGGCATCCCCGCCCGGCTCGGTGAGCAGGATCACGACGCTCCCGGTCACGACGCCCAGGAACAACGCGAGCAGCACCTGGCGCGTGGCGAAGGCCAGCACGATCGCGACCAGCGCCGGCAGGAGCGAGAGCCAGGAAGGTTCGAGAGCAGCCAGCATCGCGCCCCACCCTACGGCGATGGCCGCGGTCGGACCAGGATCACGCCGGATCCGGCGCGGCGATCCGTTCGAGCGCGCGTCGCATCGTGCGCTGCACTTCCTCGTGTTCCTCGACCGCGAGCGCGTCGCGCATCGGTACGAGCGCGGCCGCCGCGAGAGGACCGAACCCGCCGAGGATGAGCGCCGCCTCCTCGCGCACCTCCCAGCGCGGCGCGCTCAGGCACGCGACCCAGAAGTCGACGAACTCGACCCCGCGCGCCTCGAACAGCACGCGTTGCGCGACCCCCTGGCGGTGGAAGAACGCCTCCTGCAGCAGGCTCCGATGCGCATCCAGGTGCTGCGCGTACACGATCTGCAGGAGCACCTCGCCCCAGAGCGTGGTCATGATCGCCTGCTCCTGCCCGCGCAGCGCAGCGAGGATGCGTGGCACGAGCGGTGCCCCGCCCCGCAGCAGCGCGGTCATCGCGCGCAGGCGCACCGCCCCCGCCTTCGAGTTCAGGTCCACCAGACAGGCGAGCAGGTCGTCGTCGGCGAGGACGGGATCGGGACCGGACATGGTCCGTGGCATAACCGACGCGCCGCCGGACGCAACCGCGAGTTCAGCGGCTGGTTTCGACCCGGCGCGCGGCGCGCACGCCGGTCACCTCCCAGTGCACGGAGTCCGGCTCCGACCAGCGGTAGGCAGACCGGGACAGCTCGATACGCTCGTAGAAGCTGCCGCCGCGGTAGATGTGCCGCCTGGAGAGGAGGCTCGGCACCTCGCGCAGGCCGTCCCCGCTGCGCACCGGCAGGGAGTACTCGCCCTCGAAGTCCTCGCACCACTCCCACACGTTGCCGTGCATGTGGTGCAGGCCGAACGGGTTCTTCCGCAGCGCGTGCACAGGTGCCGGCCCGATGAAGCCGTCGAAGAAGTCGGCCGCGGGGCCTCCGAACGCGAGGTTGGCCGCGGCCACGGCCCGATCCGGCACGTTGGCCGCACCCTCGAGGCTCGCCACGGTGTCCCCCGTCCACCAGCGCGTGGTCGTGCCGGCGCGACAGGCGTATTCCCACTGCGCTTCCGTCGGCAGCAGCAGGTCGTGGCGCCCGAGCACGGTGCGCGCCTCCGCCCAGGTGATCATCTCCACCGGGCACGTCCAGTCGGGCGTCCCGTAGGGGCTCGCCATGCGCGCCGAGTAGCTGCTCGGCTCCTGGCCGACGCTCATGCGTCGCCACTGAGCCTGCGTGATCTCGTGCTTGGCGAGGAAGAACGGCGCGAGAGTCACACGATGCGCCGTGAAGGTCGGGTCGGCGTCGGGGTCGTAGTTCGGTGCATCGGGATCGCGATCCTGCTCCCCCATCGTGAAGGTGCCGCCCGGCAGCAGGACGAGGATCACACCGCAGCCGGCGTCGAACGCCACTTCGCCGTCAGCGGTCCGGCCCGGGTACGGCGCCTCGGGCGCGTGGCTGCCGAGGTGGAGGAACTCGCAGAGCCCGGACTGCGGCGAGCGTCCCAACGGAACGAGGCCGAGCTGCGGGAGGAGAGTGAACCCGGCGAAGCGCGGGTCGGCCAAGACCACGGCCGCGGCCTCGGCCCATGCCGCGGCGGGCGCATCGATGGTGCGCGCCTCGAGCTCGCGCGCAAAGCGCAGGCGCGCGCGGACCTCGGCGAGCAAGCCATCGGCGGCCAGGAACTCACCCAGGTCGTGTCGGAACGTGGTGACCGCATTGTGCAGGACCGTGTCGGCGGGTCGGTGAAAGACATGGCCGCTTCGATCCCTGACGCGGGCGCGCAACGCCGCGAGCTTGGGCTCCAGGATGGCGCGACGCACCCCGGCGTTGTGGCGCTGCACCTCGTTGGCGCGCTCCGCGGCGCCGGTCGCGAGCGACCGCTGCAGACCCGCATACTCCTCCTGGAGGTTCGTCAGATCGGCTTGCTCCTGGTCGCGCTCGGCCAGGGTCGCGCGCTCCGTCGCCGAGGCGGCTCGCCCCTGGGCTCGCAAGTCGCGAAGGAACGCGTCCACTGGCGCCGCGAGCTGCTCGAAGAACCCGAACTCGGCGAGCCATGCCTCGATGGCGGCGACCCGGACTGGCAATGCCGGAAAGAGCTCGTCGGCACTCGCCCGCGCGTGCTGCAGCTGCACGACCAGGGCGAGGTTGTCGAACTCACGCACCTTGGCGGCCGTCTCGCGCCACGCGAGCGTGCTGAGCACCAGCCCGCCGAGCACCGCGATCGCGATCCCGCCGGCAGCGCCGCACGCCGCCCGGTGCCGGGACACGAACCGGCGCACGCGGTACCACGCCCCGGGTGGGCCGGCGTGGACCGGCTCGCGCCGCAGGTAGCGCCCGATCTCGTCGCCCAGCTCGCCCGCCGATCCGTAGCGACGCTCGCGTTCGCGCGCGAGCGCACGCAGCGTGATCCAGTCCAGGTCGCCGCGCAGGCGGCGCGCCAGCACGGCAGTCGATGTCCCTCGCTCCTCCGCGATGCGGCGCTCCGCGCCGAGGGCGCGTCGACTCGGAGCCGGCGGCTCCGCGTCGCGGATGCGGCGGAGCATCTCCTCGCGCGCCAACCGCGCCAGCTCCGACTTCGTCAGCGGCACGTCGCCGGTCAGCAGTTCGTAGAGCACGACGCCGAGCCCATACACGTCGGTGCGCGTGTCCAGGTCGCGCGCCAACCCTGCCTGCTCCGGGCTCATGTAGGCCGGCGTGCCGAGCACCAGGTCGCTGTGGGTGTGCAGCGGATGCGCACCGGCATCGATCACCCGGGCCAGACCGAAGTCGATGACCTTCGGCATCGGCCGACCGCTCTCCTCGACGACGAGGATGTTCGAAGGCTTGAGATCGCGGTGGATCACGCCCTTCTCGTGCGCGTGCTGCACGCCCGCACACACTTCCCGCAACAGGCCGAGCCGTGCCTCCAGGCCGAGACTGCGTCCGTCGCAGTAGGTCGTGATGGGCTCGCCCTCGATCAACTCCATCACCAGGTACGGCCGCCCCTGTGGGTCCCGACCCGCGTCGAACACCTTCGCGATCGCGGTGTGCTCCATGGACGCCAGGACCTGCTGCTCGAGTTCGAAGCGTCGCCAGCCAACGTCGGCCTCGACCGTCTCGCGTGCGAGCTTGATCGCGACCCGGCGCTTGACCGGCGCGTCCTGCTCCCCGAGGTAGACGGTCCCCATGCCCCCCGCGCCGAGCCTGCGCACGATGCGGTACGGACCCAGCCGGACCGGCGCGTCGCCGCCGTCGCCAACGTGCTGGGAGTCCGCGTACCAGGCACGCAGGGCGCTCGCGTGTCCAGGGTGCGCGCGGCACAGCGCCTCCAGCAGTTCGCTGTGTTCCGCCGCGGGGCGATCGAGGATCTCGAGGAAGCGTCGTTCGAGGTCCAGCGGGATGTCGGCCGAACCGTAGCTGCTCGCGTCGGGCATCGGGGAGGGTCGGAGCGGGGGCAGGAACGTATTGGTGCGCCGGCGCGATCTGATCGCGCGCCAGAGCCTACCGCTGGCACGCGACCGTCGCCGGCAGGCTCTCCACGACGATCGGCGCGCCGAAGACCGCGCCGGCGCGCGCATCGATGGTGACGAGCTGCGGAGTCGGGTGCGAGGAGTCTTCCACCACCGAGACGAGGACGATCGCGCCGTCCGCGGTGACGGCCACGCCGCGTGGACCGGTCGACGCCGAGTAGGGCGTGGGGTCGACCAGGATCCGGTTGACCAGCGCGTTGCGCGCGGCGCTGCGCCGATCGACGTCGAACACCAGCACTTCGCCGATGTTGTTGAGGTTCGTCTGCGGCACGTAGAGACGGCGGCCGAGGAGGTCGATCTCCATGCTCGACTGGCCGAGCCCGTTCGTGGCGATGGCGGTGACCTCCGTCTCCGCGGCGACGTCGATGACGTTCACCAGCGAGCCATTGGTGAAGCCCACCGCGAACTGGCCGGGCGGGAACCCGTATTCGAGGACGTACGCGTAGCGGCCGTCGGGCGAGATCCGCACCGAGGTGCGCGTCGCCAGGTTGGCGAGCAGGGTCACCGCGCCGCCCGCCCGCACCGGGATGATGCGGTGCGGGTAGTTGGGGAGCGTGAGGTCGACGACGCCGACGGACGCGGGCGCAGGCCAGGAGGGGAGGTTCTCGCCGTAGGCGATGAACAGCTTCTGCCCGTCGGGCGTCACCGCGACGTCGATCGGTCCGGTGAAGATCGAGCCCGCGTTGCCGGTGATCGGCGTGGGGATCTTGGCGAGCCAGGTGTGGTACGTCGCGCTCGCTGGATCGGTGTCGATGATGTCGACGCCGTCGTGCACCGGCACGTAGAGGCGCCGCCCGTCGGGCGAGAACTCACCGCGATAGCGGATCCCGCCGGAGGTCGACACCGTGGTGAGCACGCCGATCGGGTTGCTGGTCAGGTCGTACACCACCACGCGGTTGCGCTGGCTGCCGGGCTCACACACGTAGCTGCGGGTCCGATCCGGCGAGAACGCGATGCTGCCGTTCTCGCTGTCGCCGAGGCGTTGCGTCACCTGCCGCGTCGCCACGTCGACGACGCTGAGCGAGTTCGCGGTCTGCCGCTGGTTGCCGACCATCGCCAACGGCCGCAGCAGTCGGCAGCGCGTCGCATCGGTCATCGACAGGCCGGTGCCCGTGTCGAACAGGATGCCCTGGATGACCAGGTCCTGCCGGTGCAGGCTCGCCGGCACGACGAGGCTCAGGCTCTGGCCCATCGGCACGATCGTGCCGAGGAACGGATCGGCGAGGATCGTGCCCGACACGCCAGGGAGCGTCAGCGATGTCGCCGCGGCGCTCACGATGCCCGCGCCGCCCGCGAAGGTTGCGGGCAGGTCCCGGAACGCGAGGCCGGAGGGCGCACCCGGGATCCAGCTCTCGAGGACGAACCGGGGCACGCGCCCGTGGCTGGCGGGGGCGCCGCCGCCAAGATCCTGACCGGCGGCGGAACCGAGGACGGAGACGAACCCGAGGATGGACGCGAGTTTGCGCATGGGGATCGAGGGCGACGGCAGGCGCCGGGATGATACTGCCGCGACGCTTCCCCGGCCGGCCAGGCAGCCGTCGGTCCGTCACTCGCGCAGGCGCAGGAGCAGCATCTCGCCGTCGCCGGCGACGCGCTCCACGCGGTCCAGCGGGAGCGCGAGGTCGTCCCCGCCGTGGACCACCGCGAGGTAGAGCCCGCCAGTCAGACCCGCGGCGCTCCGCTGCGCCCTGCTGCTTCGCCACAGCGCGGCGAGTTCGTCGATGCGGGTCGCGAAGCCCTGGCTCGACACGAAACCCGCGCGGATCTCGTAGTGCTGGTGCAGGCGCATCGGCAGTCCCGACCGCGCCCGCAGCGTGTGATGGTGGTCGGCCACGAGGATCTGGGGCAGGAAGACCTCGCGGTCGAGCGCGACGAGGCAGGGCGCGTGCTTGATCGGCGAGTGGTACTTCTGCCAAGGATCCGGGCCCACGCGGTGGAACGTGTACAGGCACGCGCCATTTGGCACGTGTTCGAGCACACGGGCGGCACGACCGCCCGCCGCCGCTCGCTCGGCGAAGCCGAGCGTGAGTGTCGCCGTGCGCGTGCCGAGGACCACGATCGCAAGCGCCGGAACCACCCAACGCGGACCCCGCCGATGCCGCCAGCGCATGGAAGCCGAGGCGACGACGGCGACAGCCACCGGCATGCGCGCCTGCAGTCCGGATGCCTCGAACGTCGACTCGGGACACAACAGGGTCGCGACGACCAGCCCGACGAGCGCGATGCGTGCCGGCCGCGTCACGCGCAGCCTGCCGGTCAGCGCGAGACCGACCGCCAGCGTCGCGAGCAGCGCTCCGTACCAGTAGTCGGCGATCCCGAGCCCGCCGTGCAGGCTCTTGGCGCAGGCCCGGAGCGTCTCGGCCAGCGTGGCCCACTCGATCGCGCGCGCCTCGCCGCCCAGCGGGCTCGAGAGAGCCAGACCAACCGCTGGTGCGAGCGTCGCCAGGGCGAACAGGACGCGGCGCCGCCGGTGGCCGTTGCCACCGAGCTCGAAGCCCAGCAGGATGGCCGCGTAGGTCCCGAGCGCGAAGAGATGGCAGAAGTAGAGGACCAGCGTCGACAACGAGCCGGCGATCCAGCGCAGCGCGAACCGTTGCCGGCGCATGCGCAGCCAGAGCCATGCGGCCCACAGGGCGAGGCCGAGGCCGGCGGTGTAGTTGAGGAAGCCGCTCGTGCTCGCGAAGTTGTGTGCCGTCGCCGCTGCGAACACCGCGGCGAGGCCAGTGCCATGCCCGAACGCGCTCGCCAGCGCCGCCGCACCGGTCGTCGTCAGGATGACGGCGAGCACGGCGAAGAGGTGACCGAGCCCGATGGGCGTCAGCACACCGCCGAGTGCCCATCCGAACAGGTCGAAGGCCGCGTTGGGGATGGCCAGCGAGTTCGGCGCGTAGAACGCGGCGTACCATTCGCCGGCGCCGCAGTGGGCCTGGATCTGCAGGCGGGCGACGTTGTTCGGCAGGTCGGTCAGCCCTGGCAGTCCGTGCCCGAGGAGGGGCACCACCGCTGCCAGCATCGCCCCAGCGACCATCCACCCCTGGGAGCGGCGGCGCGTGTGCCCCGCCGGATCTGCACTCACGGCAGCGCATCGAGTGTCCGCCGGGGCGGGCGCACGCGAGTGTCCTGCCGCGCCTCGATCGCCCGCGCGAACACCGGAAGCAGCGCGCGGCCCGAGCGGACGGGCATCGTCGGTGCGGGCGGGGAACGGTCCGGTAGGCACAGCCTTCTATCGACCGCGCCGGCGGGTCCAGCCGCTCGGCGCGCTGTTCTCGCGTCGCCATCGCCGCTAGAACCCTGCGCGTGACCGACCCGCGCACCGCGATCCTGACGCACCGATGCCTGCGGGTGCTCGGCGCCGCGACCGCCCTGCTCTGGGCCCTCGGCGTCGCCGTCGACCTGGGCCGCGATGCGCTGGCCGGTTCCCACCTCGGCCGCACCATCCTCGCGAGCTTCGAACTCGATGCCGAGCAGACCATCCCGGCGTGGTTCAGCTCGTCCCTGCTCCTCGCCGGCGCGGCGCTCTGGCTCCTGGGTGGCCTGCGTCATCTGCAGAAGCGGACCGAGCGCACCCTGCCATGGTTCCTGTGTGCCGGCTTCGCTGCGTTCTTGTCGATGGACGAAAGCGTCGGCCTGCACGAGCGCGTGGGCAACGCGGTTGATCGCCGGATGCCGGGGATCGGGCTCGACACCTTCGCCTGGATCCTGCCCGGCGCCGCGCTGGTCCTCGTCGTGGGCGTCCTCCTGATCGGCTTCCTGCGCCGGCAGCCGCCCCTGTTCCGGCTCCGCCTCGTCGTAGCGGCGTGCTGCTACTTCGGAGGAGCCATCGGCCTCGAGGCCATCGGCGCCTGGATCCATGCGCACCACGGCAAGGCCAGTTTCCTCTTCGCCGTCGAGGTCTGGATCGAAGAGGGCCTCGAGCTGCTCGGCGCGTTGCTATGGATCCGCGCGCTCGCCCTGCACCTGTTCGCGGACGATCCTGGATAGTCGATGCGGGCGCGAAGCCGGCGCGCGTCCGTTACGACGGCCGCACGCCCCGGCACCGCGCACGAACGCACCATGAAGGTCGATCCCCGCTGTCTCACCTGCGTCCTCGGCTTCGCCCTCGCCGTCTCGGGGACCGGCCGCGCGTGCGCCCAGACCACTGCCGTCGGCTGGCGCACCGACCTCGCACCGGCCCTCGCCGACGCCAAGGCGCAGCAGCGGCTGGTCCTGGTGTGCGTCAATCTCGACGGCGAGGCAGCGAACGAACGCGCGCTGCAGATGTACCAGAGCAAGGAGTTCCTTGCGGCGACCGCGAACGTCGTGTGCGTACTCGGTTCGACCGACCGGCACCAGCCAGGCGACGGCGCCTGCCCGCGGTTTCTGAGCTGCACCTGCTCCGCGCACCTCGCCTGCGAAAAGCAGATCCGTCGCCACTTCTTCGGCGCGACCGACGCGACCCTCGCTGCGCAGCACCTGCTCCTCTACTCCGATGGCCTCGTCGCGTGGCACGCGCTGTACGACGTCGTCCCCGCCGACATCCTCGGCGCCATCACCGCGGCCGAGTCTGCGAAGTCCCAACCGCTCGACCAGCGCCTGCGCGCGCAGCGCATCCAGCTCGCGGCGCTCAACACGAAGATCACCAAGGGGCAGCCCGCGGCATACCTGCAGGCGCACGCCATGCTCGTGCAGACCCCGATCGCGCACTTCTGTGACGGCCTGCGCACGCTGCGCCGCGACGTCGCCGAGCGCGTGGTGCGCGATCTCCCCGGCCACGAGCGTGAGCCGGCCCTCACCTTCCTCGACGCCGCGGCGAAGCATCCCAACAAGCTCCTGCACGACCTCGCGCTCCGGCTCACCGCGGAGGTGCGCGCGCGCCCGCCGGAGCCGGAGCCGGTCGCCGTCGCGGTGGGCCCCCCCCCGCCCGCGGCCCCGACAGGGGCCCCCCCCCACACCGGGCCCCCCGCCCGGGGCGGCCCCCCCCCCCGCGGCGGTCCGCGCGCGCCCGCCGCCCCCGCCGCGGGGCGCCGGCGCGGTCGCGCTCGCGGCGACGGCGGCCCCGAAGGGGCCACATCCCCTCAGCGAGCCGCTCGCCGTGCTCGGCCCCGCCGACGATCTCGCCCGCGTGCAGTGGGCGGACACCGAGCAGACCCTCGAAGGCTGCCGCGACAAGATCACGGTGCTCTGGTTCTTCCTCCCCGACGCCGCCGACCTCGCGGGCACGGTCGCGAACATGAACACCTTCGCCACCGAGAACCGCGCCCGCGGCATCGAGACCGTCGGCCTCGCGGCCGCGACGCGCGTGGGAGATGCGGTCGCGAAGGTGAAGGCGTTGGGCTGCCGCTTCCCGGTCGGCGTGTACGTGATGGCCAGCGGCGCGCAGCCCTTCGGCGTCGAGCGCTTCCCGGCCTGGGTGGTCCTCGATCCCGACACCAACATGGTGTTCCGCACGCCCCAGGACGGGTCGAGCTACCTCTTGGACGCCGGCCGTGAGCTGGCGCTGTGCATGGCGCTCACGCCCACCTACGCCAGGCGCTTGCGCGCGCCAGCGTCGGGCAAGTAGGTCGCCTGGGCCGGCCAGGCCGCCTATCCTCTTCGCCCTGTGAGTTCGCCGACAAGAGCCGAGGATCGACCGTCCGACATCGCCGCGCGCGCCGCAGCGGCGCTCGCGTTCTTCGAGGCGGTGTTCGCCGACCGCGGTCTCCTCGCGCAGATCGACCACGACCTGCGCCAGCGCCTGCTCGAAGTGGCCGGCCGGGTCGCCCGCCCCGATCCCTGGGAGAAGCGCGAGTTCCAACGCGCCTCGCGCCGCGAGAAGAAGGCCGCGAAGCGCGCCGACGACGAGCGCAAGCTGGCTGCGACCGGGATCCGCAAGCTGCGCAAGGAGACGGTGTTCGTCACGCCGGCCGCGCTGCCCGCGCCGCTCGCGCCGGGGACGGACATCGACGCGGCGCTCGCGCCGCGGCGCACGGTGCGCGAGGAGCGCACCTGCTACGTCTGCAAGGCGACGTTCACGGAACTGCACTTCTTCTACGACTCGATGTGCGGCGCCTGTGGCGAGTTCAACTACCGCAAGCGCCAGCAGACCGCCGACCTGCGCGGCCGCGTTGCGGTCATCACCGGCGCGCGCGTGAAGATCGGCTACCAGGCGAGCATCCTGCTGCTGCGCGCCGGCTGTCGGGTGATCGCGACCACGCGCTTCCCGAGCGACGCGGCGCAGCGCTACGCACGCGAGCCCGACTTCGACAGCTTTCGCGATCGGCTCCAGGTGCGGGGCCTCGACCTGCGCCACACACCGAGCGTCGAGGCGTTCTGCCGGCAGCTCAACGACACGCTCGGGCGCCTGGACTTCCTGATCAACAACGCCTGCCAGACGGTGCGCCGCCCGGCAGGGTTCTACCGCCATCTCATGGCTGGTGAGCGCGCACCGCGCGGCGCGCTCCCGGCGACGACGCGCGCGCTGTTCCTCGAGCCGACGCGGGGAGACGGCGAGCTGCCGGCGGCGCACACGGCTCTGCCCGTGCCGCACGCCCCGGAGCTGTCACAGGCAGCGCTCCTCCCGGAGGACCTGGTGCGCAGCGAGACGATCTTCCCTGGTGGCCGCCTCGATGCCGACCTGCAGCAGGTCGACCTGCGCACCCACAACAGCTGGCGGATGCCGCTCGCCGACGTGACGACCATCGAGCTGCTCGAAGTGCAACTGGTGAACGCCGTCGCGCCGTTCGTGCTCAATGCCCGCCTCAAGCCGCTGATGCTCGCCACTCCGGGTCGGGCCAAGCACATCGTCAACGTGTCCGCGATGGAGGGGCAGTTCTACCGGTCGTTCAAGACCGACAAGCACCCGCACACCAACATGGCCAAGGCGGCGTTGAACATGCTGACGCGCACGTCGGCGAAGGACTACGTGCGCGACGGGATCCACATGAACAGCGTCGACACGGGCTGGGTCACCGACGAGGACCCGGCGGAGATCGCGGCGCGCAAGACGGCGGAGCACGGGTTCCACCCGCCGCTCGACATCGTCGACGGCGCCGCCCGCATCGTCGATCCGATCTTCACAGGGATGAACACGGGCGAGCACGTGTGGGGTCAGTTCCTCAAGGACTACGCCCCGACCCACTGGTAGCGCACTCGTCGACCGAGGTCGGGATGTTGGCCTTGCCGCGTGGACGACGGCGTACGGTTTGCTTCGTCCGCGCTACTCTCCCCTCGCCCCGCATCGGAGCACTCATCCGCATGTCCTTGCTCGCGTCGCGTGTCCTCGTCCTCGCATCCCTCGCTGTCTCCTTGATCGCGCAAGAGCGCGCCCAGGTGTTCGACGCCGCGCAAGTGCAGGTCGGCCCGCTCGACCCCGCGTTCGAAGCGCTCTTCGACCTGGACGGCGATCCCTACCCGGATGCCGTCGGCGCGCTCTTCGGCACCGCGTCGGGCGTCATCGGTGTCTATCGCAATGACGGCAAGGGGCGCTTCCTGCCGGTGTGGTCCTCGTCGGTACCCACGTGGTTCGGCAACAACGTGATCCTCCCCGGCGACTTCGACGGCGACGGACGACGCGACGACATCGTGCTCGGCACCAAGAACCTGGTCGGCTGCTACTACTTCGACGGCGTCGGCCCGCCGACGATCGTCGGCCCGCAGGCGGGACCGACGGGCACGAGCCTCCGCGATCTTGCCGTCGCCGATCTCGATCACGACGGCAAGGACGACGTGGTCGTGATGAGCACGGGCGTGAGTCCGAACACGCTGCGCGTCGCGGCGCACCTCTCGACGACGCCCGGCTCGCTGCCGACCATCCACGACATCACGGTCCCGGGCTACGGCCAGAGCGTGCGCGTGCTGGCCCTGGCCGACGGCACGCACGTGGCGATGGTGCTCGGCTACGCGCCGGGTCAGATCCTGCCGATCGTGATCGGCAACACCGGCGCGAGCCTCACTGCTGCGCCGGCCCTCACCGTGCGCGATAGCCTCCTCGACGCCGCGGTCGGCGACATCGATCGCGACGGCGATCTGGACCTCGTGCTCTTCGGCATGCCGAACGGCCCCGGCGAGTACCAGATCATCCGCCAGGCGAACCTCGCGTTCACGGTCGAGACGTCCCGGGTCGGCGGCCCGGCCACGGCGTTTGCGGACATCGACGGCGACGGCGACCTCGACGGCGTGTGCTGTGGCGGTGGCGGCGGCGGTCCCCCGCTCCCCAACCAGCGCGCGTCGAACTTCGAGATCTCGATCCACGACGGCACCGGCGGCTTCGCCCCGAGCTTCATGGTCGCCGGCCTCGGCGCGCGGCACATCGCCGGCGCCGCCGATGTCGACGGCGACGGCGACGTCGACCTCGTGGCCGGGCGCGTCGTGTACTTCTCGCAGGGCGCTCCCAAGCCGCGACCGCTGAACCGCTCGACCGGGGCCTGGTTCGGCGCCGAGAATCCCCTCGGTGGTCTGCGCGATGGCGACGGCGACGGCGACATCGACCACTCGATCACGCCGTTCGGCGGCCACATCAACACGGGCCGCGCGAACTTCACGTCCACGCCGTGGACGAGCCCCATCGCCGAGCAGCACGTGCAGGGCATGGCGATCGGCGATTTCGACGGCGACGGCGACGACGACGCCCTCATCGATGTGAGCGCCTTCGGCAACCCCCCGGTCACGCCCGGCGTGTGGAACGTGCGGCAGGTCGCCCCGGGTCGCTTCGCGCTGGGTGCCTTCGCCTTCTCGCCCTTGCCCGACCGGCTCGCGCCTTCGTACTCGTGGCGCGCCTACGACGCCGACTTCGACGGCGACGGGATCCCCGACCTCGTGGTCACCACCGACATGCCCACCGGTTCGAGCACCAATGTCGATCTGGCCTCGTTCTACCGCGGCACCAGCACCGGCGCGTTCGTGTTCGTGCGCAACCTCGCCGCCACGGTCAAGGCGATGGCCGACTTCGATGGCGACGGCCTGAAGGACCTCCTCCTCGCCAACAGCGGCGCGTCCTACAGCACCGCGCTCAACCTCGGCGGCGGCAACTTCGCGGCCCCGCAGGTGCTGATCACGACCCTCGTCGACAGCCACCACGATCGACCCGCCGTCGGTGACCTCGACGGCGATCGCGACCTCGACCTCGTGCTGCCCCAGCGCAACCCGAGCTCGCAGCAGAGCACGCTCGTCGTGTTCCACAACGACGGCACCGGCGTGTTCACCGCCCAGCCCCGCCAGGCCGCGTTCCCCGACTTCGGCGGCGCTACCGACCGCCTCGTGCAGATCGCCGACGTCGACGGCGACCGCATCGCCGACATCCTCGTCTACCCCGGCCACGAGGTCGCCTACGCCACCACCACCCTGCTGGGCACCGGCCAGGGCGCGTTCGTGCGCGCCGCGACGGAAATCTTCACGCCGAATCTCATCGCCGACCTCGACGGCGACGGCGCCGCCGACGCGCTGCAGATCTTCGGCTCCCAGAACATCCTCGCGAAGGCCCGCGCCGTGACCTCCCGCGGCAGCTTCGAACAGCGCGGCACCAGCGGTCCTGGCAGCGGCGGCATCGCCATGACCTTCGGTGCCTCAGGCCCGCGCCGCATCGACCAGTTCCTCGAACTGCGCGTGCGCGGTGCGCTCGGCGGCGCCTTCGGCGTCGTCGTCCTCGGCCCCACCGCCGGCACCTTCCTCGACGTGTTCGGCCCCCGCCAGAACTTCTACCTCGACCCCTCAGCGCCCCTGATCACCGTCCCCGTGGTCCTCGGCGGCGCTCCCGGCGTCCCCGGCCAAGGCACCCTCGCGCTCCCCGTCTTCATCCCGCCCTCGCTCCTCGGCGTCGAACTGCACCACCAGCTCGGCGTGGTCGACCCCGGCACGCCCAACGGCCTCGCGACCTCGAACGGCCTGCGCCACACGTACGGGGTATCCGTTCTGTGCTCCCCACCCCTGAAGGACGACAGGCGGGACTGGTTCGGCA
>CAYQMF010000046.1:0-43080 GCA_964418595.1 uncultured candidatus Brocadiaceae bacterium | reverse complement strand
CCCGAGCTCCAGGTGCTGTGCGCGGAAGGCGTGAGCTCGAAGGTGACCGGCAAGCTTGTCAAGGTGGAGAACAACGTCGCGACGATCAGCCTCAGCGGCACCGTGTCCGGCAAGGGCGACCCCACCAAGCTCGGCCTGGGTGGCGGCCTCGCCGGCATGTTCGGTGGGCGGGGCGGCCGCGGCGGCCAGGGTGGCGAGGGTCAGGCTCCCCAGGGTGAATCGGAAGGCTCCGTGAGCGTCGAGATCACCGGGACGCTGACGGTGGATCTGGCCGCCAGCGCCATCCAGTCGCTCAACATCACGGGCACGCTCCAGTCGAAGTCGAACACGGTGCGCTCGATGGACCGCAACGGTGAGACCATGGAGATCGAGACCGACACGACGCAGAAGGGCAACTTCAGCATCAAGGTCGGCTGCGCGCCCGCCAAGTGAACGGCACCTCGTGATTGCCCGGCGCCGGAGTGAGTTCCGTTTGGCTCCACTCCGCGCGCTCCGGCTTCGCGCCCCCGCGTCCGACAGGACGGGGCGAGCGCGATGCCGGCCCTGGTCGCGCGGGACACGCACGGCCTGAACCTCCTCTCCTCGAGACAGCGCGATGAACAAGGTCCGCACTCTGGTCCTCACGCTCGGCAGCGTCCTCCTCGCGGGCGCGGGCTACGTGCTCTTCGGCTCCGGCGGCGCGGAGGGCAGCAGCGACCCGCTCTCTCCGACCGAGTGGAACTCCACGGACGAGAGTGAGCCGGGCACGGCGATGGCACTCGACGACGCCCAGGGCCCGACCCGAGCCGAAGTCGCGGGGGGCGCCGCCGCCGAGGCGACCGACGACGAAGGCGACGATCCACCCCGCCACCTGGCGATGAGTGGGCGCGTGCTCAGCGACGCGGGGCCCGCGATCGCCGGTGCCCGGGTCACCGTTCACTTCCGGCGCAATCTCGGTGCGGGCGGTGGCGGCTTCAACTTCGGGCGCGGCGGCGGCGAGGAAGCACGGCGCGCGTTCCGATCGCGGCCGGTCGCCGAGCCCTCCATCACCGACGCGGAGGGTCGGTTCCGGATCGCCGGCCAGGCGTTCGCGGAGAGTTCCCTCGAGATCGAGGTCCTCCACACCGACTTCGCTCCCGTGATCGTGCGCCGGGACTGGCGCGCCGCCGAAGGCGCAGTGCAGGTCGAGGACATCGTGCTCGGCGCCGGCGTGACGGTGACTGGCTTCGTGCTGGACTCGAACAGCCGGCCGCTGGCAGGCGCCGAAGTTCACTACGCGGAGTCGGGTGGCGGGTTCGGCCGGGGCCCGGGCGGTGGTCGGGGCGGCCGCGGCGGTCGCGGCGGCGCCGAGAACTCCCGGCTCGAGGAACTCGTCGGTGGTACCAAGACCAACGAGTCCGGCCACTTCACGATGAGCCGCGTGCCCGCGGGTGAGTTCCGCCTGCGTGCGACGGCAGCCAAGCATCTCGCGGCGACCAGCTCCCCCATCAAGGCGAAGTCGGGCGAGCGCGCCGATGCGGGTGAGCTTCGCCTGGTGATCGGCGTCGAGCTGCGCGGCACCGTCCTCGATGCGGCGGGCACACCGATCGCCGACGCACGCGTGCAGGCCGGCGCTTCGCGCGAGGCAATGCTGGCGGCGTTCTCCGCCGTGCGCGAGGGTGGTGCCGATCCGATGGAGGTCATGCGGCGGTTCAGCGGCATCGAACGCCGCACGCGCACCGACAAGAAGGGCGAGTTCGTGCTCGACAGCCTGCCGCCGGCTCCGCTGCGCCTGACGGTGGAACACCCCCGCTTCGTGAACGACGAGCGCGAGCCGATCGACCCGACCAAGGAGGCCCGGGTGGTGATGCGCATGCAACCCGCGCTGGCGGTCGCCGGCCGGGTGATCGACGAGAAGACCGGCCAGCCTCTCGAGCGCTTCGCCGTGGCGGTGCGCGCGATGGACAACAACGACGGTGGGTTTGGTGGCTTCGGGGGTCGAGGCGGTCGCGGCGGCGACAACGGCGCCTTCGGCGGCCGAGGCGGCGACACTGGCGGCGGGCGACGCGGTCGTGGCGGCGACAACGGCGCGGCCGCTCCGCCTGGGCAACGCGGCGTGGCGGTGGCCGAAGCCGGTGCCGGGGCAACCGGTGCCCCGAATGGGGGCGCCCAGAACGGCGGCCGTGGGCGTCGTGGTGGCACACGGGGAGAGGAGCAGGACCCTGCTGCGGCCGCGGCTCGCGAGGCCCAGCGCCAGGCGGAGCGGGCAGCCCAGGACGCAGCGCGCGACAGCCGCGAGGCCTACCTGCGCGACCGCCTCGGGCCGACCGGCCGTGTGCCCCGCGACCCGGGCCGTGCGATCGCCCATCCTGGCGGCCGCTTCGAGGTCGGCGGCCTGCAACCCGGTCGCTACACGATCGACGTCGCGGCCCCCGACTACGTCATGATGGCTGCCGGCCCGGTCGAACTGGTCGTCGGCCAGGGCCAAACCGAGGTCACCATCCCCCTGCGCAAGGGGTCCCGCGTCCAGGGCAGGGTGGAGAACCGGGTCACGCGCGAAGCCCTCCCCGGGGCGCGTGTCGAGTTGCTTCTGCCGGAGTTCGAGACCGCGCCGACGGCCAACCCCGACAATCCGTTCGCCAACTTCCGGCGCGGCGAGGGCGGCCAGCGCCTGCAGACGGTGCACACCGACGCCGATGGCAAGTTCACGTTCAAGCCGGTCCGCGGTGGTGCCTACTGGCTGCGCATCGAGGCGGATGGCTTCAACGGCAGCCTCGACAAGAACCTGTTCGTCGCCGACGGTCGCGACACCGACCCGCTCGCCTATCCGATCGTCCCCGCCTCCGAGGTGCACGGCGTCGTGCGCAACGGCGCGCCGGGCACGCGCTACACGGTCGCCTTCATGTCGAGCACCGGTCGTCGCCTCACCGCGCGGACCGATGCCGAGCATCGCTACCGCATCGAGAGCATCGAGGCGGGAAGCTACTGGGTCACGCTCGACGCCGGCGCGAGCGGTGGCCGCGGCATGGGCGGCATTGCCAACCGGGTCGCGGACATGTTGCGTGGCGACAACCGTCCCGATGTGGTGATCGCCGAAGGCGGCAAGGTGCAGTTCGACCTCGATGCGCACGCCGAGAGCCCGGGCGTCGTCCAGGGCAACGTGACGTTCAACGGGGCGCCGGGCGCGGGCTTCGAAGTCTCCCTGACCGCTACGCAACCGGCCAGCGCGCCCGGCTCGGACGGCAACAACATGGAGCGCATGCTGAATCGCGTCATGGGGCGCGGCCTCTCGGCACGCACGGACGCCGAGGGCAAGTTCGAGATCGAGCACGTGCCCCCGGGCAGCTACGACCTCGTGGTCCGCAGGAACGGCGGCGGCGCGGGTGGCGGCGGCGGTCGCGGCGGACGCGGCGGTGGTCCGGGCGGCGGTGGCACCATCCACAGCGAGCCCATCGATGTCTCGCCGAGTTCGTCGATCACCCGACGCGTGGTGCTGAGCGCGGGATCGCTGGCGGTGACCGTCCTGCAGGAAGCCGATGACAAGCCCCTCACCCGGGGCTCCGCGTCCCTCGTCCTGCGCACGGAGGCCAATGGCAAGACTCCGGAGCAGTGGCGCGATCTCCCCTCCTTCCGCTTTGCGCAGATCCGCGAGGGCAAGCTCGACGTCCGCGACCTCAAGGTCGGCGAGTGGCAGCTCCGACTGCAGGGCCAGGGCATCGCCAGCACGGAGAGCACGGTCTTCGTGCAACAGTCGGTGGAGCCCTCGGCCCTGACCCTCAAGGTGAGGGCCGGAGAGACGCCCCCCGGCGCGGGTGGACAGGGTGCTGGCGGACCGGGTGCTGGGAGACAGGGTGCTGGGGGACAGGGTGCTGGGGGACAGGGTCGGGGCGGACAGGGTCGCTGAACGCGCGCGCCCCGCGACGAGCCGCGCAACTCCTGCCGTATCCTTCGGCGCGATGACGTCACCGCGCCTCCTCCGCCGGATCTGCCTGGACGTCCTGCACCGCACACCGACCCAGGCGGAGACGACTGCCTACGCGGACGCCGACCCACTCGCGATCGCCACCGCGCTCTACAGCACGGAGGAGGCGATGCAGGTCTGGCTCGAGGAGGAACTGTTCTACTTCCTCCTGCTCGACAACTTCCGACCGACGACCCCCGCCATCCTCGACCTGCCGCGGCGCCTGCGGGCGCGGCAGGTCGACGTGCGCACGGCGCTCGGCGAGATCCTCGTGTCTTCCGGCTTCTCGCTGCGCAACCCCGGCAACGACACGTTCGTCACGGTGGTGCTCGAACAGTGCCTCGGCCTCGAGGTGCAGGACCGGCGCAACACGGCCATCCTCGACGCGGGGAAGCGTGTGTACGACGGGCGAGAGACGCGCTTCCTCGGCGGCGTCGGCAAGTCGCAGGCCGATGTCGTACGACTCACCCTGGCCGACGCGCGCTGCACGCGCCATCTCCTCGATCGCCACCACCGCCGCTTCTTCGCGACCGGCCTCGCGGCGGACGCGGACGCCGAAGTCGCCGCGGTGCACGCCGACCCAGGGACCTTCTTCGGTGTGCTCGCCGGCTGGATCGCGAGCCCGCGCTACCAGGATCCGCAACGCCCACCGCGACCGTTGTCCCACCATCAGTTCGCCCGCTCGCTCTACCTGGATCTCCTCGGCCGCACACCGACCTACGACGAACTCCGCATGACCCGCAACGCGATGCTCGCGATGGCGGACCCGGCCCCGCTTCGCGCCGTCCTGGTCAAGCTGATCCTCGACTCCGGCCGCGCCCGCCTCCCGTCCCGCGCCGGGGGCGAGTCCGACGCGCAGTTCGTCGCGCGCTGCTTCGCCCTGTTCCTGCGCCGGGAACCGACGGCCGACGAGACTGCGGCGTGCGTCGCGGATGTCCAGGGAGCGCCTCCGGCGTCGGTCGCACGGCTCGTGCGCGCCCTGCTCACCTCGGCCGATTACGCCTCGTATTGACGGGGAGGGTGCCGCGCGCGCACCGGCTGCTAGAATCCGCGCCGTCATGCGCCGTCCTCTCACCCGTCGCGCATTCCTCGGCACTGCGGCCGCCGCCGTCGCACTTCCTGCCCTCCCGACGCCGCGGGGCAAGACCCAACGGCTCGTGCTGGTCGCCTTCGCAGGCGGCGTTCGCACGCGCGAAGTACTCGGCACGCCACAGAACGTGCCCAACCTGATGCGCATCGCCAGCGGCGGAGTGACACTGCCCAAGGTGCGCTGTGAGAACGTCGGCCACTATGGGGCCGCGCTCTCGATCTTCACCGGCAACGTCGAGGCACTCGGCATCCGCGAGAACGAGCGCGGCACCAACCCCACCTTGTTCGAGTACCTCCGGCGCGACGTCGGGCTGGATGCCGGCGACGTGTGGCTATCGACGGCCAGTGGCGCACAGGGACGACTCTTCGCGCACAGTGACCACGCCGACTACGGTGCCGCTGCCGGCGCTCAGGTGCTCGATGGCGAAGGCATCTTCAACGTCGAGTTCAAGAAGCTCATGGACTCCTTCGGCAAGCCCAAGGAGGACACGGACGCAGACCGCCAGGCGCTGGCCCGCCTGGGCGACGCCCTGGGCGGCGGGGGCGGCGCGCCCGGTCGCGGTACCGCAGATCCCGCGCGGCAACGCGCCGTCGAGCGCTTCATCCTCGACGAACTGGCCGGCGGCAACACGCGCATCACCGGCCCCGGCGCCCCGGACGCGAAGGCGATCCGGGTCGGCGCCAACCTGCTCCGTGTGTTCCGGCCGCGCGTCCTCGGCATCACGCTCCAGGCCCACGACGTCGCGCACGGCTCGTTCAATTCCTACGTCGAGGTGATCCGGCGCAACGACGCCGAACTCGGTCGCCTGTGGGACGGGATCCAGGCCGACCCCGAGCTGCGCGACACGACGGCGATCATGGTTCTGCCCGAGTTCGGGCGCGATCAGAACCTGAACGAGCGCAACGGCCTCGACCACGGCGACCAGTCCGAGGAGATGCGCGAGGTGTTCCTCATCGCCGCGGGCCCGGACTTCAAGCGCGACAAGGTCGTGACCAAGGAGGCGCGGACCATCGACGTGTGTCCGACCGCGCTGAGCCTCTTCACGGCCAAGGCACCCGCGCACAGCAAGGCGCGTGTGATCCGCGAGATCTTCCGCTGAGAGGCTGTGAAGGAAACCAGGCTACAGCCTCTCAGCATGTCCCTGACGGCCACCGCCGCGGCCGCGTCAGGGCCTGAGAGAGGGCTCGTTTCTCAGGCTCTGACACCATGAGTCGCCGGCGCGCAGCCGCGCTCGTCCTCGTGCTCGCGGCGCCGTGGCTGTGGCCGGGCGGCGCTGGCAACACGGTCCCGACCGTCGCCCCCCCGTCCTCTTCCGGCAGCCCCGGCGACGACGCCGGCTGCCTGTCCTGCCACGCCGGGATCGAGGACATCCATCCGGGCTTCCAGCTCTCGTGCGTCGACTGCCACGGCGGCGATGGACAAGCCCGCGACAAGGCGACGGCGCACGTGCAGCCGACGAAGCCCGTGCCGAACGACGAGCGCGTCCTGCCCGTCGACTGGGATCTCGCCTGGCAACGCTTCGTGAATCCGAGCAACCTCCGCGTCGCCGCGATCGCGTGCAGCCCCTGCCACGACGAACTCGTCTCCGACGTCCACAAGTCGCTGCACGGCACGACCGCGGGCCATCTCGGCGACGGCTTCTACGAGCACGGGCTGAGCCGTGAGCGCGCTCCGGCCTACAGCGTCTTTCCGGTGCGCGACGAGGACGGACGGATCGGACCGCACGCCGTGCGCGGCACGCGACAGGTGCCGGCCTTCGACCGCGGCGCGAATCCCTCTCGTATCGCCACCCACTACGCAGACCTCCCGCGCAAGGCGTGCATGCAGTGCCACCTCTACAGCGATGGCCGCGCCGTCGATGGGCGGCTCGGTCTCGATGGCGACTACCGCGGCCAAGGCTGCGCCGCCTGCCACGTGACATACGCCGACGACGGTCGCTCGCGCTCCCGGGATCGCACCATCGACAAGCTCGAACCCGGGCACCCACTCGCGCACCGGTTCACGACCAGGATCCCGACCGAGACCTGCACGCGCTGCCACTACGGAGACGCGACGATCGGGCTGCACTTCCGTGGCCTCGCCCAACTCGTCCCCGGGATGCCCGCGGGTCCCGACGTGCCGGGGACCACCGACTCGCTGCAGAACGGGGTCTTTTACATCCGCGATCCGGACATGACGCCGCCCGACGTGCACCACGAGAAGGGCCTGCACTGCATCGACTGCCACACCGCGCGCGACACCATGGGTGATGGCGACATCTACCCCAACATGGATCACGCGGTGGAGATGGAGTGCGAAACCTGCCACGGCACCTTCGACCGCGTGAGCGATCTCATGACCTCGCGCGGCCGCCGCGTGAAGAACCTGTTCCGCGTGGGCGACGACGTGAGTCTCGTCTCCAAGGTCACGGGCAAGCGCCACCTCGTCACGCAGGTCAAGCACCTGCTCGATCCGGCCCACCCGCGCTACTCGGCGCGCGCTGCGGCGGCGATGAACCCATCGCATGCACGGCTCGAGTGCTACACGTGCCACAACGGTTGGAACGCCAACTTCTTCGGCTTCCACTTCGATCGCAACGAGCAGTTCACCCAGCTCGACCTGCTGAGCGGCGAGCGGACGCCGGGCCGGGTCACCACCCAGGAGAAGGTGTTCGCGACGTTCAACCAGCTCCGGCTCGGTTTCAACCACGAGGGCCGGATCGCCCCGTGGCTGGTGGGCTTCTCCACGGTCGGCTCCGCGCACGATTCCGCCGGCCAGACGCTGCTGCGTCAAGACGCGCCCGTGACCGCCGCGGGACTCTCGGGTGTGACGATGATCCCCCACCAGATGCACACCACGCGTGCGGAGGCCCGTGCGTGCGCCGACTGCCACACGTCGAGCGTGGTGTACGGAACCGGCTCGAGCAACTTCCGGATGACGCGCGAACTCGGCTTCGCGGTCACCCAGCGCGGCTTCTGGACCATCGGCCTCGACGCCAAGACCCCGGCGCAGACCCGCCCGTTGGCTCGCGCGGATGTCGCCGGCCAGCCGCGCGCGCTGGCCCTGCGCCTCGACGAAGTGCGCGGTCGGGCCACCCATGCGTTTGTCGCGACGGCGTCCGGCGAGTTGGTGACGCTCGACCTGTCGGCACCCACGACGCCCACGGAGATCGCGCGGCGCAAGGTCCTGCAGGATCCCCGTCGGCTGCTGGCTGCCGGTCGCCATCTCTTCGTCGCCGATGGCTTGGCCGGCGTCGCGATCTTCGAGGTCGAACGCCCCACCCAGGCGAAGCCGGTTGCCGTGCTCCCCACCGTCGAGGCACGCGCCCTCGCTCTCGCCTGGCCGTGGCTCCTGGTCGCCGACGGCCCAGGCGGCCTCGTGATCGTCGACGTGAGTGCCCCCGACCGGCCACGGCTCCTCGCCGAGGTCGACCTCAACTTCGAGAGTGCCCAGCCCAACGACGCCTTCGACGTGGCCGTCCTGTTCCAGGCATCGCGTCCGCGCCGCGCCGCCGACGGTCGGCTCCAGCGCAGTCCCGCACGTCACCTCGCCGCCGTCGCATGTGGCCTCGATGGTGCGCGCCTCGTCGACTTCACGGAACCCGAGGCGCCCCGCGTCCTGCACGAGGTGTCGGGCACGCCAGCACTGGCCTACGCGCGCGGCGACGTCCGCGGTGTCGCGCTCAACACCGTCTTCGATCTCGGCACTCCTGGTGGCGGCCAGCGGTCCGGCGAGCACGACTACCTCTATCTCCTCGGTGAGGAGGGTCCCGACGACAACCGTCAGCAGCGGGTACGGATCGTCGACATCACCGACCCTGTGCGACCGCGGCCCACACGCGAGGGCACGCCACGCGTGTACGGCGCCGCCGGCCGCCTCACGATGTTGCGCACCTACAACGCTCCGTTCCTGCAGCACTTCGTCGTCGCCGTGGGCGCCGGCGGCCTGGGCACGATGGTCGACGTGACGAAGATGTCCTCGACCGGTGCCACGGTGGCTGCGGTGTGGTCGGGCATCGAAGGCGTGCGCGACCTCGCCCTGGAGGAACTCGCGCACGATCGGCTCTGCGACGAGGACGGCCGGGCGATCAAAGACGTCAGTCACGAGGGCTGTCGCTACCTGACGCCCGCCGAACGGCAGCGCGTGCTGGCCGCGCCCGTGCCGTCACCTGCGCAAGGTCAGCTCCGCGGAGGTGGTGGACGATGAGGCCCGGTGTCGTGCGCGCGCGCCTGCTGGCGGCGCTCCTCCTGCCGGCGCTCGTCGCCGCGCAGACGTACACGGCGGAACAGGAGGAACACCTCAAGGCCGTGTTCGCCCGCTACGACGGTTCGGGCGACGGCATCGTGCGCCGCGCGGAGTTCCCAGGCTCGGACGAGCAGTTCAAGGCGCTGGACCCCGACGGCGATGGCGCAGTGAGCTGGCCCGAGTTCCGCGCCAGCGCCGGCGCCAAGCGCCTGATCCTCGCGCGCGAGGCCGCGCGTCGCGAGCCGCGCGCGCGTACGACCTTCGAGGCCCTGCTGCCGGCACGCCTCGGCCATGTCGCGCGGTTCGACCGCGACCGCGACGGCCGCGTGACGCCCGCCGAGTGGACCGGCAGCGCGACGGCATTCCGGACGCTGGACGCGAATGGCGACGGCGTGCTCGACGGCCGCGACCGCAAACTCGCGGAGCGCGACGCGACGGCGGCGACCGACCCGCTGGCCGCGGTGCGCAAGGCGCTGCCCAGTCCCGAGGAGCTGTTCGCGAAGCACGACCGCGACAAGGACGGCACGCTGAGTGCCCGTGAACTCCCGCAAGACATCGTCGTCCTCATGCCCCGCTTCGACCGCAACCGCAACGACCTGCTCGAAGCCGATGAAGTCGCGGCCATGGTCGGCGCCGTCGCCGAAGTGATCCGGCGCCGCGACCTCGGCGCCGCCGACGATCGACCGCGGGCGCCGGAGATCCCGTTCGCGACCTGGGACAAGGACAAGGACGGCCGCCTCGACAAGGAGGAGTTCGAGATGCGCTATCTGTTCGTGCGCGTCGACCTGGATCGTGACGGCTACGTCACGAAGAGCGAGATCGAGCGGTTCAAGCGCAGCATCGAAGGCAGCGACTTCGTCGACCGCTATGACCTCAATGGCGACGGCAAGGTCACCCCAGACGAATTCGGCGGCGCGGGCGAAGTCTTCCGCCGCCTCGACCGCAACGGCGACGGAACCGTCACCCGGCGCGAGTGACGTGGAACGCGCCACCCACGCCTCGCTCTGGGTCCGTCAGACGGCAGAGCTCACGCCGACGCTGCCGCAGGTGCCGGACCACGCCGATGTCGTGGTCGTTGGCGGTGGTGTGGCCGGCATCAGCACGGCCATCCACCTCCGTCGTGCCGGCGTCGACACGGTCGTGCTCGAGGCCGGCCTCGTTGCGGGCCGGGCCAGTGGACGCAACGACGGTCAGCTGCTGCTCGGCCTCGGCGAACACTACAACCGCATCGTCGGCCAGTTCGGCGCGGAACGCGCCCGCCTGCTCTGGCAGTTCATCCGCGACAACAACACGGCGCTCAAGGCGGAGCTGCGCGAATCCGTCCCGGAGTGCGATCTCGTCGACGGCGGCGGCCTTCGCCTCGCGGAGTCCGAGCACGAGCAGGCCGAGCTGATCCAGGCGGCCCGGCTACTCGATGCCGAGGGCATCCCACACACGTTGCTCGACGCAGCCGCGCTCGCCACCCGCCTGCCGCCCGCCCGCGACTTCCATGGCGCGCTCGCGCTGCCGGGCGAGGCGATCGTGCAACCAGCGGCGATGGTGTGCGGCCTCGCCCGCCAGGCGCAGGCTGCGGGGGTGACGATCCTCGAGCGCTGCCCGGTGACCCACCTCTCGCGGCAGCGCACCGGGGTGAGCGTACACACTACGGCCGGCGGCACCGTGCACGCGCCGATCGTCGTCCTCTGCACCGCAGCACTCGGCCACGAGCTCGACGACTCCGGGTTCCTCGCTCGCCACGTGTTCCCGTTCCGCGGTCAGGTGATCGCGACCGATCCCCTCCCCGACGCGATCATCGCGCCGTTCGGGAACGCGGCGATGTCGAGCAACTTCTGCTACGAGTACTTCCGCGCCCACGGCAACCGGTTCGTGATCGGCGGCATGCGCTGGAGCGTGAAGGGCCAGGAGGAGGGCACCCGCGACGACTCGGTCGTGAACGAACAGATCACCCGCAACCTGCGCGCCTACGTGGCGCGGCACTTCCCGACGTTGCGCGACGTGCCGTTCCCGCACGCGTGGACCGGGATCATGGCAGGCACCCCCGATGGCCTGCCGCTCCTCGGCGCCCTGCCCGGACGCAGCGACACCTTCGTGCAACTGGCCTTCAACGGCTACGGCCTCAGCTTCGCCTATCTCGGCGGCGCCGTGCTCGCCGAGCAGATCGTGCATGGCCGCGCCACGCATCCCGCGGCGCCGTTGTTCGCGCCGCGCCGCCTCGCCTGACCAACCACGACGGCTTGCGAAGCGACTACGGCTTGCCGGGGCGCAGCACGATGCCGTGCGCGTCCATCAGCGTCTCCATCCGGTCGAGCACGCTGCGCACGTACTCACGCTTGCGCACGTACGGGCCCGGGTAAAACGAGCGCTTGAAGCCGTAGATGAGCACGTCCTTCAGCTCGCTCGGCGAGAGATCGAAGGTGCTCACCGCCTTCCACACCTCGTCCGTCATCGTCGTCCGCGAGACCAACCGGTTGTCGGTGCACAGCGTCACGCTGAGGCGCGCCTTGCGCATGGCCCGGAACGGGTGCCTGGCGAGATCCCGCCGGAACTCCGGGATCGTCTGCTGGTTGCTCGTCAGGCACACCTCGAGCGTGATGCGTCGGTCCGCGACGTAGTTCACGAGCTTGGCCACGTAGCCCTTGCGATCCGTGATGCTCTTGTCCTGGATGTGCGCCGCCGACAGCAGCCACGTGCCGTGCCCGATCCGATCCGCATGGCAGTCGGTGATCGCCTGGAAGATCGACTCCGGGCCGTAGTCCTCGCCGGCGTGCACTGTCTTGCCCAGGAAGTGGTCGTGGGCGAGCTGGTACGCCTCGACGTGATCCTTCGCGGGGAACCCGCGTTCCTGCCCCGCGAGGTCGAGCCCCACCACCGGCACTCCGTCCTCTTCGAGCGCGAGCACCGACGCGCGCGCCAGTTCCGTCGACGCCAACCCGTAGATCGTGCGCCGCGACGCTGTCGGCAGCGCATCGAAGTAGGCGCGGAAGTGGGCGCTGAACTCGGGCAGGAAGAAGCGCATCGCGCACACGATGATCCCCGCGTCGAACGCCGGCACGGTGCCGCTCGTGACGGACTCGCTCGCGTTGATCTCGGTCTTGGCGCGCGCGATCCCCGCCGCCACCGCCCGCAGCACCGCGCGCACGTCCAGCCCGGCGTGCGCGTGCAGCTGCGGCGCGAACCGGATCTCCACGTAGAGCACGTTCTCCGCCCAGCAGTCGAGGCACAGCTCGTAGGCGGCGCGCGTCAGCGCCTGCGCATCCTGCAGGCAGGCGACCGTGAACTCGAAGCCGCGCAGGTACTCCGGCAAGTTGCGGTAGGCCAGCTTGAACACGGACTGCAGCAGGCCCTCGGGCGAACGACTGGGCAGTTGCACGCGGCGTTCCGCAGCGAGTTCGAGCAAGGTCGCGAGCCGCAGGCTGCCGTCGAGGTGCACGTGCAGGTCGGACTTCGGCAGCGCCGCGATCAGCTCGCGGGTCAGCGCCGGCGTGGGAGTTTTCTTTTGCGGCATGCGGCGAGGATGATGCGCTCTCGCCGGCGCGGAGCAACGATCTCGTCGCCGGCGCTCACGCCATGCCCGCCGCCACCTGGTCCCTGCTCGACGCCGACGACCACGAGCGAGCGCTCTTTCCGAGCCTGCGGCACGCGCTCGATCGCTCCGTCGGGCTCGCCGCACCACGCAACCGTCGGCGCGAAGTGCACCGCCTCGAGGCCGACGGGCGTGTCTGGTTTCTCAAGGTCTTCGCCGGCGTGCAGGCCAAGAACCGCCTCAGCCTCGCGCTGCACCGGCCGCGCGTCGCCACGGAGGCCGCACGCGAGGCGGCGATGTGTTCGGCGCTGACCGCGCTGGGGATCGGCGCCCCACGCGTGGTGGCCGTGGGCCGCCGCGGCTCGGCTTCCTGGTTCCTGTGCGCGCGCCTCCCGGGCCAGCCCCTGGACGCGCGCCTCGCGGCCGGCGCCGGCCGCCCGGTCCTGCTGGCCGCCGCGCGTTTTCTCGGTGCCACGTTCGAGCGCGGCGTGCGTCTTCCCGACCTCGCGACCGACCACGTGTTCGTCCTCGATGGCGGCGGTTTCGCCCTGCTCGATCTGCACAACGCCAGCCTGGGTCGGGACTCGCGGCGCGCCCGGCATCGGGCGCTCGTGCACGCAGCGCGCTCGCTGCGGCGCAGCCCGATCTCGGCGCGGCTGGCGATGCGGGCGGCGGTGGAGCTGCTCCGCGCGGCGGGCGCCGGCGACGACGCGCGGTGGCACTTGCGGCGCCTCGAGCCGTTTGCCACACACGAGCGCTACGAGCGGGCGGGCAAGAGCGCCGCCTACGTCCGCCGCGACGCCGGGCGCACCGCGCGCGAGCTGGAGCTGCTGCGTCGGATCTGGCCGGGGCGACCGGGTGAGACGCTGATCGACAGCCCGTGCGGCGCCGGCCGCCTGTGGGACTTCCTGCGCGAGCGCGGCCACGCCGTCATCGCCCTGGATCGCGCCCGGGCGATGCTCGACGCCGCCGGAGCGACCGTCGCCCGCGCGCGCGCCGACGCAACCAGGCTCCCCGTCGCTTCACGCGCCGTCGCCGGCGTCGTGGTGTTCCGGTTCCTGCACCACCTGCCGGCCGGACTCGCCCGCCGCGTCGTCGACGAAGCCGCACGCGTCGCCGATCGCTTTGTCGTGGTGACCGTCTTCCGGCCGTGGTCGGTGCACGCCGTCTGGCGCCGCATGTGGACCTTCCTCCGCGGGCGCGCACCGGCGCGGTTCGCGCACGCCCCGCGCCGTGTCGAGGCGTGGTTCGCATCGGCCGGCTTCCGACTGCACGCCCGCGCGGCGCAAGGGCCGGGACGTGAGCTGTGCGTGCTCAGCTTCTGCCGGGACCGCGCGGCGACGTGAAGTCACCGCCGATGCCGAACGCCTTGTCGAGGGCGTTGGTGACGGCGACCTGATCCTCGTTGGCGTCGAGCGCCTGCAGCGCCGATTGCAGCGTGTTCTGTATCCCGCAGACCACGTCGCGCAGGGCCGCCTCGCCGCCCGGACACGCCACGACTCCCTGCTGCGCAAAGCGCACCAGCATGGAGAGGGTCTCGAACAACGGCAGTCCGATCGCCGCCGACAGCTCGCGGGGCGACACACCCTCGTTGAGGTTGGCGAGCGTCTTGAGCTCGAGCGGCGTGAGGGTCACGTTGGCGAGGCGCACGAGCGCGTCCGGTTTCATCCGCACCGGCTCGTCGTGATCCGGAAACACCTGCCGCATGTTGTTCGACTCGTCGAACCGCCGGCTGCCCTCGAGCAGGATCGGCGTGACCCCCAGGCGCATGTCGTACTTCACCACGAACTCCGGCACGTCAGTGAGCCGGACGTACGTGAACATCATCGGCTCCTCGTCGGTCATCAGGCCGTAGAGCACCTCCGACCCGAGCAGGCGGCCCGCGTCGCGGACCTCGGACTCGCGGAAGAACTTGTGCTCCTGCAGGGTCTCGACGAGCGGCTTGCCGTCCGCCTCGTACGCGGCTTCCGCCGCATCGATCACCTTCTGCGGGATCTCGCGGCAGCCGGATGCATCGCGCGTCGGCAGGACCCGACGGTGCAGGCGACTGGGGTTGAGGAATGCGACGTGCCCATTGCGGAAGTACACGTCCAGCTTGGCGCTCGAGTGCTCGAAGCGCAGGCGGCCGGTGTGCTTGCCTGAGCCGAGCAGCTGCAGGATCTCCTCGACGCTGATGAAGTCGGTGAGGCCGCCCAGGCTGAACGCCTCGGCCATTGCGTTGGCATCTCCGGCCGATCGCTCCACGGCCGCGGCGAAGTCGGCGCACACGTCGGCGGCGATCAGCGAGCCGAGCACGGCCTCCGCCGCGCGGCGGGGATCGGTCGCGTCGTTCGAGCGCAGGAACTGCTGGAAGGCCCCCTTGAGTCCCGAGAACAACGTCTCGCACAGCAGATCCCGCACGTCGTTGTTCGCCGCATGCGTCACGCGGCGGCGCCGGAAGATGTCTGCCAGCCGATCGGCCAGGCGCTCGAAGTCCTCGCCCAGGCGCGAGGTCTCGAGCTGGCCTACCGAGTCGAGGATCTGGCCGACGCGCGCCTTGAGATCCTGGGCCAGATGGACCTGTACGGCCCGCTCGGTTGCGTTCTCGTTCTTCGGCGCCATGCGTTCGTGGAGGTCCCGTCTGTTTCTCGGGCCCGAGCCCGCCGCATCTTGAACGGTCCCTCACGATCGTGAAGCCCGGGCGGTAGCCGGCCGTGGCCCTGGTCGGTACCCTCCCCGCCATGCGCTCGACCAGCCTCCTCCGCCTCGCGATCTGCCTGCTGCCCGCCGCTGCCTTGCTGCCCGAAGTCCCGCCCCATGCCACCGACCCTTCGTGCTCCGCCCCGGCGAGCGACGACCCGGACTCGGCAGCGACGTGCGGCAAGTGTCACACCGAGATCCACGCGGAGTGGAAGGGACGTGCCCACGCCAACGCGTGGACGGACGAGGTCTTCCAGACCGCGCTGAAGGACAAGAAGCGGCCGGAGGTGTGCTACCCCTGCCACATCCCCACCAGTGTCCTCGACAAGCTGGGCGGCAAGCCCGCCACCCGGGACGACCTGCGCGCGGAGGGCGTGACCTGCGTCAGCTGCCACAAGAAGGAGCAGGCCATGCACGGCCCCTTCGGCGCCAAGACCGACGCGCATCCGACGGAGAAGAACCCCGCGTTCACGGAGGCCGGTTCCACCGCCCTGTGTGCCTCTTGCCACTCGACCAAGATCGGGCCCGTCCTGCCGCTCGCCAAGGACTTCGAGGCCTCCGGGCTCGACAAGCACGGCAAGAGCTGCGTCGGCTGCCACATGCCGGTCGTGTCGCGGCACTCCGCCGTGAGCATGGTCACCGGCAAACCGGTGGGTGAAATGCGCGAGGGCCGTCGTCACGAGATCCTCGGCCCGAGCGACCCGGAGTTCTGCGCGAAGGCCTTCGCGTTCAAGGCCAGCGCCGACGGCAAGGACCTCGTACTCGCGATCGAGAACCGCGCCGGGCACCGCATCCCTGGGTTGACGCTGCGCAAGTTCGTGGTGGTGACGACTGCGCTCGATGGTCAGGGCAAGGCGCTCGCGGAACAGCGCGAAGAGATCAGCTCGGAGCGCGAGCTGAGTGCCGTCGAGACCCGGCAGGTGCGCATCCCGGTGGCCGGCGAAGTCGACCGCGTGAGGGTCGAGGTGGAGCACTGGTTCGAGGACAAGAAGGTCGCGACGCTCAAGTCGGTCACCGTCGAAGTCGAGTGACCGCCACGCGTGGGTGACGAACACAATCCGTTTGCCGCCGACCTCGCCGCAGCCCGCGCCGTCCTGACGGAGCTGGGGCTCGTCGAGCTGCCGTCGGCCGGACGTCCCGTCTCCGGGCACAAGACGTCGCTGCCCATCCCCTGCGTCGGGCAGGATGGCAGCCCCTTCCTCCTGAAGTTCTTCGTGCCGCCCCAAGAGAGCCGGTTCTACCCCCCGGACGTGCGCGTCGCGGACTACGCGCGGCGGGAGGCAGCGTTCTATCGCCTCCTCGACACGATCGACCGCGACCGCCGGCGCGTGCCCGCGCCACGCACGGTCGCGATCGATGCGGGCGACCCACCGCAGTGGTTGCTGCTCCAGCGCATCGTCCCGGCCGCGGGTCCGGTCGAGGAGACGCTCGGCGTCGACCACGTGTTCGATCTCCTCGAGGCGCTGCGCTGGATCCGGCCGGAGGTCCTCCTGGGCCGGCGCGACTTCCCGGTCAACCGCTGGGACGTCGTCAGCTACCTCGACCGCGTGCGCATGATGTACGACGACGTCGCGCCGGTGATCGGCGAGCGTCGTTGGCCCCGGATCCTCAGCGTCCTCACGGAGGCGCTCAAGTGGACGGAGACCCGACCCCACGGCGCCGTGCACGGCGACTACACGGAGTCGAACATCGTCGTCGACCAGGACGGCAAGGCGTTCCTCGTCGACTTCGAGCGCGTCGGGGCTGGCAACACGGATCACGACATCGCCTGGTTCTGGGCGCACTCGGCGCGCGGCGACGCCTGGCGCAGTCGCCTGCTCGCCCGGTACTTCGGCGACCTGGTGGGGTCGGCGCGCATCGCCTGCGAGTGGGGCATGCGGGCGACGCTGGTGTACCTCGCCCTGCGACGCCTCCGCTTCGGCCACCTCACCCACACGGCGGGCGATCCCAACCGCGCCCGGAACCTCGATCTCCTCGACCGGGCACTCGAAGGGGGCAGGGCCCTGTTTCCGGTCTGACGAACCCAGGTGCCACACGTTGGGGGCGGCGGGTGCCGCACAGAAGTGGCACCAGCGCCCCGGCCGCGTCCGCGGAGATCGCTGCAAGATCCCTGTTTGCAGCATCTTGAAGCCGCCCGAGCCGCCACGTCGGCAGCCCGGCACGACCCTTGCTGAGCAGGGTCCATGCCCGCCCCTCGCCTCCCCGACGACGCCCAGCTCACCGACGACGAACTCATGGATCTCGTCGGTTCGGGAGATGCCGAACGTGGGCTCTGCGAGATCGAGCGCCGCTACGGAAGGCGCGTGTACCACCTCGTCTTCGGGTTGCTCCGTGACTCGCACCTGGCCCACGACGTCACCGCGGAGGTGATGGGCAAGGTGTTCCTCAAGTCCGGCCTCTACCAGCCGGGTACGAGCTTCCGCGCCTGGCTGTTCGAGGTCGCGCGCAACCAGGCGTTGTCGACGCTGCGCCAGCAACGCCGCACGCCGCGCCCGGTGAGCAGCCTCGGCGGCACCGGTGCGGGGCCGGAGCAGGAGGAAGACTGGCTGGCCAACATCCCGGAAGTGGGTTCGCAGACCCGCGTCGCGGAGGAGCGTGAGTTCATGGCGGCGTTCCAGGAGGCGGTAGCCGAGTTGCCCGCCACGTACCAGCAGGTGTTCGAGCTTTGCGTGCAGCAGGGTCGCTCCTACGACGAGGCCGCGCGGCGCCTGCGCATCCCCGTCGGCACGGTCGCCATCCGGATCATGCGCTCGCGGCAGCGCCTGTTCCGCACGCTGTCGCGGCACGTCGATCGGATCCGCCGGCCGCCGGCGTGCTTCCAGAGCTGATCGCGCGCTTCGAAGACGCCGCAGCCGCGCCTATCATCGGCGCATGTCCGCACCGACGGGCCATCGCGTCGAGCTGACGCTGGCCGGCACGACCCTCACCTTCGAAACCGGCCGTCTCGCCCGCCAGGCCAGCGGTGCCGTCGTCGCGCGCAGCGGCGACAACGTCGTGCTCGCGACCGTGGTGGAAGGCCCGCCGCGCGGCGACGGCGACTTCTTTCCCCTCACGGTCGAGTACCGGGAGAAGTACGCCGCCGCCGGCAAGATCCCCGGCGGCTTCCTGCGGCGTGAAGGGCGCATCACCGACCACGAGGTGCTGGTCTCGCGTCTGATCGATCGCACCGTGCGCTCGCTGTTCCCGGAGGCGTACCTCAACGAAGTCCAGATCCAGGCCCAGGTGTTCTCGGCCGAGCCGACCGCCGACATCCCGAGCCTTGCCCTGCTCGGTGCGTGCGCTGCGCTGCACATCGCGGCGATCCCCTTCAAGGGTCCCGCCGCCGGCCTGCGCATCGCGCGGCATCGCGGCGCGTTCGTGCCGTTCCCGGGCATGCGGCAACGTGCCGAAGCCGACATCGACTTCGTGTGCAGTTTCGGACCCGACGGCCTCGTGATGGTCGAAGGCGAAGCGACCGAGCAGAGCGAGGCCGACTGCCTCGCGGCGATCGCGCAGGCCGACGAGTGGGCCGCGCGCCTGCGTCGCGCCTTCGACGAACTACGCGCCGCCGTGGGCACCAGCCCGGTGGTCACGCCCGCGCCGCCCCCACTCCAAGCCCCCGGCGCAGACGTCATCGCAGCGTTGGCCAGCGCGCTCGCCAACCCGCGCAAGGGGGAACGCCGCGCCGCGGTCGCCGCGGCGCGCGACGCCTACTTCGCCACGGTCACCCCCGAAACGGCGACCGCGAGCGCGAAGGGCTTCGCCGACCTCGAGTGGCGCACCGTGCGCGAACAGGTGCTCACGACCGGCCAGCGCCTCGATGGCCGCGGTTCGAGCGACGTGCGCCCGATCTGGGGCGAGACCGGCCTCCTCCCCCGCGCCCACGGCTCGGCGGTGTTCACGCGCGGCGAGACCCAGGCCCTCGTCACCTGCACCCTCGGCACCGGCGACGACGCGCTGCGGGTGGACGGGCTCGCCACCGTCGAGCCGGAGCGTTTCATCCTCCACTACAACTTCCCGCCCTACAGCGTGAACGAGGCGCGGCCCCTGCGCGGACCCGGCCGGCGCGAGATCGGCCACGGCACGCTCGCCCGGCGCGGGCTGCAGCGCCTGCTCCCCTCCTTCGACGACTGGCCGTACACGCTGCGCCTCGAGTCGGAGATCACCGAGAGCAACGGGTCGTCGTCGATGGCCACCGTGTGCGGCGGGACCCTGGCCCTCATGGACGCCGGCGTGCCGATCGCGCGGCCGGTGGCCGGCATCGCGATGGGCATGATCAGCGACGGCGCGCGCGTGGCGATCCTGTCCGACATCCTCGGCGACGAGGATCACCTCGGCGACATGGACTTCAAGGTCGTGGGCACGGAGCGCGGGATCACCGCCCTGCAGCTCGACAACAAGATCGGCGGGCTCACACCGCAGACCCTGCAGCAGGCGTTCGAACAGGCGCGCGCCGGCCGCCTGCACATCCTGCGCGAGATGGCCAAGGTGCTGGCGGCACCGCGGCAGGAGCCGTCGCGCCACGCGCCGCGCGTCGCGCAGACCGCGATCATGCCCAGCTCGATCGGCGCGCTGGTCGGCCCCAAGGGTCAGAACATCCGCGCAGTGCAGGCGGCCACCGGCACGCGCGTGGCGATCGACGACAGTGGGCTCGTGCTCGTGTATGCGTCCGATGCCCACGCCGCGCAGCGGGCGATGCAGATGATCAAGCGCACCGCCGGCGTGTTGCGCGTGGGCAACTGCTACAACGGCACCGTCACCGGGGTGAAGGACTTCGGCGCCTTCGTGCGCATCAACGACGTCAACGAAGGTCTCGTCCCCGTCGAGGAACTCGTCGGCAGCGCCGGCCAGCGCCCGAGCGACATGGTCCAGGAGGGCGACGAAGTCGTGATCAAGGTGCTCGGCGCCGATGGCCGGGGACGGCTGCGCCTGTCCTGCCGCCAGGCCGTCGGCGCACTCGACGTGGAGTTCTAGGCGAGCGATGGCCGAGCTTGCTCGGCCATCGCAGGTGCCTACCTGTCGTCGGCCGCGACCGCCATGGCAGCGCCCGCGGCGAGGCACGAGCCGCGGGCGCTCCCGTGGCGCCTCTCCTGCGAGCGCTCCGTCGGAAACGGGGCCGAGCTTGCTCGGCCATCGCAGGTGCCTACCTGTCGTCGGCCGCGACCGCCATGGCAGCGCCCGCGGCGAGGCACGAGCCGCGGGCGCTCCCGTGGCGCCTCTCCTGCGAGCGCTCCGTCGGAAACGGGGCCGAGCTTGCTCGGCCATCGCAGGTGCCTACCGGTCGTGCCGCGACCGCCATGGCAGCTCGCCTACTCTCGCCGCCCCGCGGCCGACGGCCACCAGGCGATCTTGTCGGGGTGGAGCCTGGCGATGCGTTTGGCGGAGGCGAGGCCGAGCAGACCGTAGTCGTGCGACGACCGCGGTCCCATTCGGGTGATCGCGAACTCGCCAGCCTGGACACGACGGCAGTCGATGTCGCTCAGCTCGAGCCACGGCAAGGAGCCGTCCTCGATCGCGAAGTAAAAGCGAGCCCGGCCATTGCTCGGGCGCAGGACGTCCTTCTCGAGGATCTGCTCGCAGGCAGCGCGCTCGTCGGCCACGCGCCGCTCGGCGTCGAGCTGCGCCTGGGTCTCCTTCTGCTTCGCGCGCTGCTCTGCCGCCAGCGCTTCGACTTCGGCCTGGTGTGCCTTCTGGGCCGCTTCCACGCCCTCGCGCCCGATCTCCGTGCGCTGCACCCGCTCCTCGTGCGCGAGCCGCTTGGCGTCCTTCTTGGACAGGAGGTTCGCCTTCTGGAACTGGTCGCGCAGGTTGCCCATCGCGCGCGGATCTTACCCGCTGCGGCCCAGGCGGGGTCAGGCGTGCCTAGGGTCGAATCGGACGGCGAGGCCGAGACGACCGCCGCCGAGTGGCGTCAGGCGCACGAGTTCGCCGGCCCGCGCGGTGGGCTCGCCCGGGAGCAGCACGCGCACCCGGACCGCACCGGTGGTCGCGAACAGCGCGCCCTCCTCCGACACGTTCTCGCCAGGGCCCTCGATCTCCTGCGCGAGGATCTCGACGGTCACGTCACCTTCCAACTGGCGGCGCTCGGAACGCCGATCGTCCGCCACCTCATTCCGCTGGTTTGCCATCTCCGCCTTCCGATGGGACGGTCGCACTCTGCCGCCCCCGGATCTCTCGACCACCGCTCGCTCCCGACTTGAGGCATCGAATATGACGCCCGCATGGAACGCTGCGGATCCCAACGCGACCCACCGCCCAGCCCACTGGATCCTCCGTACCGCCGCGAGCCGGGCTACGCCGCGCACTACCGCGACCGACGCTTCCGGTCGGGCTCGGGCCCGGTCACCCACCGCCGTGAGGCGCTGGTCCTGGCCGAGTTGCTGGCCACCGCCGGGGCCCGGCCGGGCACCTGGCTCGACGTGCCGTGCGGCGCCGGCCGCTTCTCCGCGACCCTCGGCCCCGCGGTGGTCGGCGTCGACCGCGATCGGACCATGCTCGCCGCCGGCGCCTGCGCCGTCCGCGCGTGCGGATCGATCCTCGCCCTGCCCTTCGCCGACGACAGCTTCGTCGGCGCGCTCTGCCATCGCCTGCTCCAGCACTTTCCGCAGCGGGAGCAACGCGTCGGGGCGCTCGCCGAGCTGGCCCGCGTGACCGACGGGCCGATCATCTTCTCCTACTTCGACGCCGCAACCCTGCAGCACGCGCGCCGCTGGCTGCGGGCGCGCCTGGGTCGGACCTCGGGCCGGTGCGCGGTGTGGTGGCGGCAGCTGCGCGACGAGTTGCACGCCGCCGGCCTGCGCGCGGTGACGCGCCGACCGCTGCGAGCCTTCTTCAGCGAGCAGACACTCGTGCTGGCACGGCGCGCACGCTGAAGCACAGCACATCGCAAGCCAGCGGCCGCAACCCAAGGGGTCGATGTCGTCGCTGCCGCGACGACCAGATCGCGCCGCCGGCGATGGCATCGTCTGGGGCTTCCAGGGCCGCTCGGACCTCGCAGTGGAAGAGCCGAGGGCAAGGGACCTTCGCTGTGAATCCTGCGCGCCGGGCGAGCATTCGCGGCCCTTGCAGCACAGGCCTCACAGACCGAGGTGCGCGTCGAGGCGGGCACGCAGCGCTCCGCCCGCGACCTCGCCGAGGCGCGCGAGGCTCCGCTCGGCAGCCTCGGCGTGCGAAGCGCCGAGGCCGTCGGCCGGATCGCTCGCGAACTCGTCGAGCGCACCGGTCCCGAGGTCGACGATCTGCACCGACGCCTGTGCGCGCGCGCGCACCTCGTCGCGCCGCATGCCGGCGTCCTCCGCCTTGGCGGTCACGCGCACGAGGATCGCCGCCTTGCCGGCCAGGCGCTCGCGCAAGTGCGCCACCGGCGCGTCTGCGAGGCTGACCCCCGCGAGATAGGTTTGCACCGACGCCGGGTCCACGACCGGGTAGCCCGCACGCGCGAGCGCTTCGCGCAGGCCGGCCGCGATGCCGTCGGTACCGTGCGCCGCGCCGTGCGCAGTGGCTGCCACGGTCAACACGACAGGTGTCGTCGCCGGGGTCGGCAGCAGGTACTCGCCCCGAGCAGCGGGACCTGCCAGGGACCGGGCGAGCAGCCCCTCGATGCCGCAGGCGACGATGTTGGTCCGCTCGCCGGAGCCCTGGATCGAGTGCACCTCGACGCGCGCGCGGCCCATGCCGTCGGTGGCCACGACCGGCGGCGCCAGCTCCGCACGCGCCTTGCCCTCCAGGAAGAAGCGCAGCTCGACTCCGCCGACCGGCGCACCGGAGCCGTCCGTGAGGCGAGCGACCAGGGGTTGTGCCAGCGAGGCACCGACGCGCGCGCCCTGGCCCTGGCCCGCCTCGATCGCCAGCCGCATGGTGGCGGTGGCGGAGTGCAACGCTGCGAGCACGGTCTCGCCCACGTCGCCGGTCCTGGGCATCGCCCGTCCCGCCAGCACGGCGAACGTCACCCGCTGGATGCGCGCCTCGCGCACCCTGTCGAAGGCCTGCAGCAGGAGCGCGAAGCTGGCGCCGCGTGCGGACTCCGCGTTGGCCTGCCGCTGCAGCGCCGCCGCGTCGTTGTCGAGATCGCGGATGCGCCGGCCGAGCTCCGAGGCACCCGCGGCACGGTCGAGCACGATCAGGCAGTGCGCGAAACCATCCGCGACGTGGAACGCCACCGCGCGCGCGCCCTCCAGCGTGCCCTCCCCGACGATGCGCACGGTCTCCTCCATCGTCAGATCGGTGCGCGACACCGCGTCGACGGCGCGCACGAGTTCGTCGACGCGCAGTTCGGAGTGCACCCGCGAGGAGAACTGGCGGACGAGGGCGGCGCGCCCCTTCTGCTCCGCGGCCTCGCGCGCCGCCGCGACCGAGTCGGTGATGGGCGCAGCGGTCACCGCTTGCAGGAACGCCGCGTCGGGATGGGCTTCGCTCCGTCCAAGCGTCACCCACGCAGGCTCCCTGCCGGTGGTCGGCTGCGGTGGCGTCGGTTCCGGCTTGCTCGGCGTCCCCCCACAGGCCTTCAGGCACAGAGCCCACAGGACCAGCCATCGCGTCTTGGTGCCGCTCATCGAAGGCAGGATACGAACCCACGCCTGCCCGGGAAACGCGCGGCAGGAAGTGCGCGGTCGCGGCCCGCGAGCCGTGGCTATCATCCGCCCGGTGCGATCGCTCTCGTTGCTCCTCGGCCTACTCCTGTCCACCGTCCCGACGCGCGCGCAGGCTGAGACCGCCTTCGCCGCCCACGCCGACCGCTTCGTCAAGCGGCATGGACTCGGTGCCCGGCCGGACGCGGGCTACGACCTCGACAAGGACGTGTTCGCCGGCCGCGCCCTGATCCTGCGCGTGGGGATCTTCGACGTCACGTTGATGGACGCCGATGGTGCCGGGCGCGAGGACTTCCTGGCGCTGCAGCAGGCGGTCAGCGCACTCTGCGACCTGCAGCGACAGTTCATCCAGTGGACGTTGGGCGCGTCGGTCCCGGCCCAGGTCGACCTCGGCGCGCGCGCCGTGCAGGCCTGGGTCAAGACCTGGCGTCCGACGACGACGCCGCACGAGTTGGGTCTCGACAAGGCGAACGACACGGTGCGTGCCGCGGCCGAGGCGTTCACAACCGCCGTGAGCGACGCGCTGGGCCTCGACGCGCGACGGCGGGCATGCGTCTGGCTGACCCCGAGCCGCCTCGCGTTCGCGGAGGCCGGGGCGTTCCTTGGCACGCTCGCGCCCGAGAACCGCGAGCTGCTCTGGCAGGACTACCTGAAGGACTCGAGCGAAGCATGGGCATCGCGCCCGCGCGTCCTGCAGCTCATCGCGATGGAGTACGCGCCACCCGAGGGTGGCGGTGACGAGGGCATCCGCATGGACATCCGCGAGAAGTCCGGCCTCCTGCAGCACGTGCTGCAGCGCTGTGCGAGCTCGCTGTGCGTGACGACCTTCGGCGACAGCATCGACCGCGACTTCGAGGCGGGGCTCAGCCAGAACCTCGTCGTGGCCCTCCTCAAGGAGAACAACGCACGCACCGGTGGTTCTGGCAAGGGCGCGTTCGCGGGCGCGCGCTCGGTGTTCGTGGCCGGGGGCGCGTCGGGAGGCGGTTCGCTCGCCGGCATCAACCTCGACAGCCAGTGGCGCGGCACGAAGGGGCGTGACTACTTCGTGAAGCCCCTGAAGCTCGGCCAGCGCGCCGGCGGCAAGGCGACGGAGAGCAAGGAAGCCCGCGACCGGCTCGGCAGCTTCGCGCTTGCCGGGGAGGACGGCACCCGCCACGTCGTGACGGCGCCGTTCCTCGGTCCGCCTCCCGACGGGCTGCCCAGCGTGCCGGCCACGCACGTCGACGACTTCAAGGAGATGCTGCGCGCGTACCGCAGTGCGTTCGTGCGCTGGTTGCAAGAAGACGCGGGCAAGGGCAAGGCCGACTCGACCGCGAAGTTCGGAGCCCTGCTGCGCTCGATGGCGGGCAGCGACGGGCGGGTCACGTTCGAGCTGGCGTGCCGCAAGGTGTACGCCGAGCGCCTCAGCGACGCCGGCCCGACCCCCGTGAGCCTCGAGTGGCGCTTCCTGCAGTGGCTGTCGCGGTGACCCGCGACGCCACGTCACGCACCTACGCTCACTGACCGACGGTGGCTTCGCCGGCGTTGGTCATCGCGATTCCGGCGCCGTTGGCCGCGGCATTGACGACCGCGCCCTGGTTGGTGACCTTGGCCCCGAGCAGGCCGAGGTTGTTCGGGATCGGAACCACGACCGACGCCTTGCCGGTGCCGTCCGCGGCCACCACGGGTGCGAAGTCCACGCTCGCGTAGAGCCGGCAGCCCGGCATCATCAGGAACGCCAGGTCGATCGGCGCAGCGAGGCGGGTGCCGAACACCATCGCCACGGGCGCGGCGACCGGCGCCGAGGTCACCTCCACGCGCATCGTCATGCCGAGGTCGGGGAAGCCGTTGTTGGCGAGGCGCGGCTGAGTGCCCGCGCCGCAGCTGCTGCCGAACAGGTCGTAACAGCCCGGGCGCTTGAGCGCGGTGACCTGTGCCACCGCCGCCGCCCAGTCGGCGCGCGAGTAGCCCGTGCCGTAGTTGTTGCCGCCCGTGCTCGTGCAACCGCCGTGCGTGTGCACGCCGATGGCCTGGTCGGTGGTGTCGAGGATCACCGGCGACCCGGAGTTGCCGCCGGTCGTGTCGGCCGTGTAGCCGAGCCCGTTGGCCTGCGTCACGCTCACCCGCAGGCCCGCGTGCGTCTGCTGCACCTGCGTCCGGTTGGCGACCGAACTCGTCCCATGCCCGGTGATGCGGATGGGTTGACCCGCAGCGAACGCCGGCGGCGGCACGAGCTCGAAGTGCGCGCCCTGCGCCTGCCCGGCATACAACCCGGTGGTGGCGTTGCGCAGCGTCGAGGCGACCGTCCAGTCCTGGCCGATGCCAGCGTCCAGGCGGCGCAGCGTCGGCACGTCATAGCGGTACTGGTGCTCCGGCGGCGGCAGGACGAGCTGGCTCCCGTTCGAGAGCGGGACCCTGAAGTGGGCCTGCTGCGTCGCGTTCGCCGTGCAGTGTCCCGCGGTGATGACCGTGTGCTTGTCGATCAGCCACGACGTGCAGCCGGTCGTGTACTGGCGCGCGACGCGTGGGTCGTAGCTGAGCTGCCGATCGTCGGTGGGGCCACAGATCGTCGTGGGGCTGGCGATGAACGCCTCTCCGGCGGCGACCTGCACGACCTGCACGCGGTTCGCGGTGGTCCCCGGCCCGGCGATCAGCTCGACCCGCACCGCGTCGCCGTTGAACCACGACGAGTAGTTCTGGTACTCGGCCAGGGTCGCGCCGTTGAACAGTTCGATCGCGCCGTCGTGCATCGACATCAGGCGCAGACGCGAACCCGCCGGCAGGTTGGTGCGGTCGAAGTACAACGCCATGTTGAGGGCGCCGGTGACCCGCACCTCGCCGCGGAACACGACGATCGCAGCGGCGGTGGGATTGTCGAGGTAGCCGGAGTCGAGCGAGCGCGCGACGTAGCGGACCGGGATCTCCACGGCCTGGGCCGAGAGGGTGCAAGCGAACGCCAGCGAAGCGGCGACGAGGGGGAAGTAACGCATGCGTGTGGGACCGAGAGAAGGGTGGGCGGGCAGACGCGTCAAACTCTACCGGACCGGCGGCCGGAGGAACGCGCGCGCGACCCCCCTCGCGCTGGTTTTCCGCCGCCGGCCGCGGCCGGCGCTCACCCCGCCCGATTCCCCACGACACGCAGGGTGTCGGCGTGGATCGCACCGTTGCTAGCGAGGATCTGGCCGCCGAACAGCCAGTCCCCACCCCCGTCGAGATCGGTCACGCGGCCACCGGCCTCCTGCAGGATCACTGCGCCGGCGGCCACGTCGTACGGCGCCAGGTACAGCTCCCAGTACGCATCGAAGCGTCCGTCGGCCACGTGGCACAGGTCGAGTTCCGCCGACCCGAAGCGCCGCAGATCCCGGCACAGCGGCAGCACCCGCGCGAGGCGCCCGCTGTTGTCGTCGCGGCCGGGCTCGTTGCGCACGTAGCTGAAGCCGGTGGCGAGCATGGCGTCGGCGAGCAGCGCCGTCTTGGACACCGTGATCGGTCGACCGTCGCGCTGCGCGCCGCCGCCGCGCACCGCCGTGAACGTCTGCGCCAGCACCGGCGCATGCACGATCCCGAGCACCGGAGTTCCGCGCCACACCAGCGCGATGGCGACCGCGAAGTGCGGCAGGTCGTGCACGAAGTTGGTCGTGCCATCCAGCGGATCGAGGACCCACACGAAGTCGGACGCGCGACTGGCTTTGCCGGCCGGCGTGAGGACTCCCTCCTCCGCGAGCACCGCGTGATCCGGATACGCGCGCAGCAGATGCTCGACGACGACGCGCTCCGCCTCCCGGTCGGCGACGGTGACGAGTTCGCGCCGACCCTTGAACTCCGTGCGCACGGTCGCCAGTTCGCGCCGATAGCGCAACAGGACCGCGCCGGCGGCAGCTGCCACCGGCACCATGTCGGTGAGCCAGGTGCGCAGCAGATCGGTGCCGGGTTCGGACCGGTCGGTCATGAGCCGTCCATCGCCGCGACGATGCGATCCTGGGCCGCGCGCCAGCGTGCGGCCGCGGCGGTGCCACGCCGCCCCTCGTTGACGAGGATGACGAACGCGAAGCGCCGGCCGTCGGAACGGTCCACGTACCCCGACAGTGCGGAGACGTCGCGCAACGTGCCGGTCTTGGCGCGCACGCAAGACGCGCCGGGCTGCCGCAGGCGCCGGCGGAGCGTGCCTTCGCCGCCCTCCGGCAGACTCTGCACGAACACTTCACCCCACGGTCGGGCAGCCGCGGCCGCGAGAACCGTGGCGAGGCAGGCCGCCGACACGCGGTTGCGCCGCGACAGACCCGAGCCGTCGTCGATCGCGAGGCCCGGCCACGGACCCACGAGCTTCTCGATCTGCGCCTGCACTGCGGCCCGGCCGCCGGCGAAGCTGCCGTCGCCCGACACCAACGCCCCCAAGGCGCGCGCGAGCTGCTCGGCGTGGAAGTTGCTCGAGTCCTTCATCATGGGTTCGAGCGCGAGGACCAGCGGCGACGCGTGCGTGTGCAGCTCGGCGACGTCGCGCTCGCCCGCCGTCGGCTCGATGGCGATGCCGCTGCGTTGCAGGCACGCCGCGAGAACCCGCTCGCACAGGCCGACGCCGTCCTGCACTGCGCCACGCACGGAGCGCGTGCCCGCTTTGTCCCAGAGCGCGCCGTACGCGCGCAGGCCGGTGGCGGTCGCGGCAACGCCGTACACCGAACCCTTGGCCCGGTCGGCGGTCACCGCGATCGTCCCCGCCACCGGCAACTCGATCGCCGGCGCGATCGTGCGCACCAGGGTCTGCGTCCCGCCCGGGGTGAGCGAGACCTCGAAGCAGCCGGCGTCGAGGACGAGCCCGCCGCTCGGCGCGCAGTAGCCGAGGGATGCGTCGTACGCGCTCCACGCATCCGGCCGCGTCTCGTCGCCGAACGTGTCGCGCGCGATGCGCACGCCGCGCACGCTGGTCACGCCGAGCGCCCGCAGCTTGCCGGCGACGGCCGCGACGATGTGCTCCGGGTCGTGCTCGCCGCCGGTGGTCCAGTTGGGATCCCCGCTGGGCACGACTTCGAGCACGCCCGCGCACAGACGGAAACGGGTCGCGAAGCGATGGTCGACGCCGACGGCATCGAGCATCGCCGCGAGCGTGAGCAGCTTCTGGTTGCTGGCCGGCATCAGCGCGACGCGCGCGTCGTGCTCGAACCACAGCGAACCCGCCGCCAGGTCGACGACCGCCACGCCGACCTTGGCGCCGGTCTCCTCGAGCCCGCGCACCTCGCGGCGGACGGCATCGACCTGGGCCGGGAGCCTCGGCCCGAACACGAGAAGCGCGACGGTCGCGCCGTATCCCACCGCCAACATTCGCACGGTCCGGACCTTAGCGACGCCGCCCGTCACGGTCCATCGCGCCGTTCGTCCGGCACGCCGATCGCAAGGCGGCGTTTCTCAAGCTTTGGGATTGCCGTCGACCGCAGGACACTATAGATGGTGCCCTTCCTGGATCAGCGCTGTCGGGTGCGGTCAAAGACGGGCAGTGCGCCGGTCTTGCCCCCAGCGCGTTCGGGCCTCCGGAGGGCGCCCTCTCCGGTGCTGTGCAACGGACATCAGGTCTCGGAGAGGCGAAGCCCAGGTGCACGATCGCTACAGGAAGCGCGACGTCTCCCTCGGGCGGAGGCTCCAGACCGGCCGGCCCGCGTCGACGGTGGCAACTCACCTCGCCCACCCCGGACGCGCGCGCCGCCGATCCGACTGCCACGGCACCCCGGGCGCCGACCCGGAGTGCGTCCGAGGAGGAAGCCGGTGAAGATCGCAAGGCGGTTCACGAAGCGGGGGCAGTCTCCCTACGCATCCCTGAAGTTCACGAAGCGGATCTCCGAGATCCGCAATCCCAACGGCAGCGTGGTCTTCCGCATGGAGGACATCCAGGTCCCGGAGGCCTGGAGCCAGGTCGCCACCGACATCCTGGCGCAGAAGTACTTCCGCAAAGCTGGAGTGCCCCAGGTCGACGCGGACGGCAACCCGCGCGTCGACGACGCGGGCCAGCCCGTGCTGGGTGCGGAGACCGACGCGCGCCAGGTCTTCCACCGCCTCGCCGGCTGCTGGCGGCACTGGGGTGAGTCGCACGGCTACTTCGACACCAAGGAAGACGCGCAGGCGTTCCAGGACGAGCTGAGCTACATGCTCGCCGCCCAGGTCGCCGCGCCCAACTCGCCGCAGTGGTTCAACACCGGCCTGCACTGGGCCTATGGCATCACCGGCCCCGCGCAGGGCCACAGCTACGTCGACCCCAAGACCGGTGAGCTGACCCAGAGCAGCAACGCGTACGAACGCCCGCAGCCGCACGCGTGCTTCATCCAGTCGGTGCGCGACGACCTCGTCAACGAGGGCGGGATCATGGACCTGTGGACGCGCGAGGCGCGTCTGTTCAAGTACGGGTCCGGCACCGGCACGAACTTCTCGGCAGTCCGCGCCGAGAGCGAGTCGTTGTCGGGCGGCGGTCGGTCGTCCGGCCTGATGTCGTTCCTCAAGATCGGGGACCGCGCCGCGGGGGCCATCAAGTCGGGCGGCACCACGCGGCGTGCCGCCAAGATGGTGTGCCTCGACCTCGACCACCCCGACATCGAGGACTTCGTGACGTGGAAGGTGCGCGAGGAGCAGAAGGTCGCGGCCCTCGTCGCCGGGTCGCGCATGTGCAAGCAGCACCTCGATGCGGTCATCGCGGCCTGCTCCGTGACGCAGAACGGCGCGGTCGGCGTCGAGACGCGGCCCAAGCACAACGACGCGCTCGCCCTTGCCCTCGTCGAGGCCAGGCGCCAGGCCGTGCCGGAGAGCTACATCCAGCGCGCCCTGCAGCTTGCGCAGCAGGGCTACACGGAGTTCACGATGCCGGTCCTCGACACGGACTGGAACGGCGAGGCCTACGCCACGGTCTCCGGACAGAACTCGAACAACTCCGTGCGCGTGCCGAACTCGTTCTTCGCCAAGATGGCCAAGAACGAGCCCTGGCACCTGACCCGGCGCACCGACGGCAAGGTGCAGAAGACCGTCGACGCCAACGAGCTGTGGGACAAGGTCGCGATGTCGGCCTGGGCCTGCGCCGATCCGGGCGTGCAGTTCGACACCACCATCAACGAGTGGCACACCTGCCCCACCGATGGGCCGATCCGCGCGAGCAACCCTTGCTCGGAGTACATGTTCCTCGACGACACGGCCTGCAACCTGGCGTCGTTGAACCTCGGCAAGTTCGTCCGGCCCGACCTCACCTTCGACGTCGAGACGTTCACGCACGCGACGCGGCTGTGGACGGTCGTGCTCGAGATCTCGGTGCTGATGGCGAGCTTCCCGAGCGACGAGATCGCCCGCAAGAGCTACGAGTTCCGCACCCTCGGCCTCGGCTACGCCAACCTCGGCACGATCCTCATGCGCATGGGCGTGCCCTACGCCTCGGATCAGGCCTACGCCATCGCCGGCGCCATCACCGCCATCATGTGTGGCGAGTCGTACGCGACCTCGGCGGAGATGGCCAAGGAGTTGGGGGCGTTCCCGGGGTACGCGCGCAACGCCGAGTCGATGCTGCGCGTCATCCGCAACCACCGCCGCGCCGCATGGGCTGAACCGAGCCGTGCGTACGAGGGGCTCTCCGTCCTGCCGCACGCGATCGTCGCCGACGAGTGCCCCGCGGAGTTGCTCGCCGCAGCCCGCGCCGGCTGGGACCGGGCGCTGGCCCTGGGTGAGAAGCACGGCTATCGCAACGCCCAGGTCACGGTGATCGCCCCCACGGGGACCATCGGCCTGGTGATGGATTGCGACACGACCGGCGTCGAGCCGGACTTCGCGCTCGTCAAGTTCAAGAAGCTCGCCGGCGGCGGCTACTTCAAGATCATCAACCAGAGCCTGCCACCCGCGCTGCAGCGTCTCGGGTACACGCCGTCGCAGGTCGACGACATCGTCGCGTACACCGTGGGTCGCAAGACCCTCGCCGGCTCACCGGGGATCGATCACCGCGCCCTGCAAGCGAAAGGCTTCGACGACGCCGCCATCCGGCGCGTCGAGGACGCGCTGAAGGCCGCGTTCGACCTCCGCTTCATCTTCAACCGGCACGTGCTCGGCGACGACTTCTGCAAGGGCAAGCTCGGCCTCGACGACGCCCGGTTGCAGACCCCCGACTTCGACCTGCTCGCGCACCTGGGCTTCGATCGGGCCGCCATCGCCGCCGCCAACGACTACGTCTGCGGCACGATGACCGTCGAGGGTGCCCCGCATCTCCGCGACGAGCACCTGCCCGTCTTCGACTGCGCCAACCGCTGCGGCCGCAAGGGCAAGCGCTACATCCCGTTCGAGGCGCACGTCCACATGATGGCGGCGGTGCAGCCGTTCATCTCCGGCGCGATCAGCAAGACGATCAACATGCCGCACGACGCCACCGTCGACGACGTGCGGCGCGTGTACGAGATGTCGCACCGCAGCATGATCAAGGCGGTCGCGCTCTATCGCGATGGTTCCAAGCTGTCGCAACCGCTGAACACCGTCACCGACGACGCCGACCAGGACACCGGCAACCTCCCGGCGGCGGTCATGGGCGTCGCCGAGAAGATCACGGAGCGCGTGGTGCACCGCTACCTCGCCAAGCGCCGCCGGCTTCCGCACCGCCGTGCCGGCTACACGCAGAAGGCCGTGGTCGCCGGCCACAAGGTCTACCTCCGCACCGGCGAGTACGAGGATGGTACGCTCGGCGAGATCTTCCTCGACATGCACAAGGAAGGCGCGGCGTTCCGGAGCCTCATGAACTGCTTCGCGATCGCCATCTCGCTCGGCCTGCAGCACGGCGTGCCGCTCGAGGAGTTCGCAGACGCGTTCGTGTTCACCCGGTTCGAGCCAAACGGCATGGTCGCGGGCCATCACAAGATCAAGATGGTCACGTCGGTCATCGACTACGTGTTCCGCGACCTCGCCATCAGCTACCTCGATCGCAGCGACCTGTGCCAGGTCAACGACGAGGACCTGCGCCACACCACGATGGGCAAGCAGACGGAACCGGAGTTCACCGACGAGGAGATCGTGTCGGAGAAGACGCATGCCGCAGACGAGCCGGTGCATCCCAGCAGCGCGCCGGACCTCCACCCGCGCAGCGTCGGGATGGCGCCGCAGAAGGCCGTGCGCCCGGAGCAACCCGGTTCGCCACCCTCCCCTGGCAGTGCATCCCCCACGAACGGACGCGGCGCGAGCGCCAGCGTCGCCGAGCCGCAGGCGGTGGAGGGCAGGCGCGGCCCCGGCAAGCCTGCCGATGACCGCAAGGGGAACGGCCACGCCTCCGCGCGCGTCGCGGCCGTGCGTGAGGCGCAGAACATCCTGGTGCAGCGGGCCAAGGTCGCGGAAGCGCGCCTCAAGGGCTACGAGGGCGACCCCTGCGGCGCTTGCGGCGGCTTCACCCTCGTGCGCAACGGCACGTGCCTCAAGTGCGACTCGTGTGGCGCGACGAGCGGGTGCAGCTGAGCCGATGCGCCGGCTCTTCGTCGACCTGCAGACCGGGCCCGCGCGCGAACTGGCGCGCGGCCCGCACGCGTGGCTGGTGTTCGCCCCAGGTGTCGCCCTCGTCACGCTCGGCATCCTGATCTACGCGATCCCGACCATCCTGGTGGCCCTGGTGTCGGGGACGCTGATCGCGGCGGGCGCGATGTTCCTCCTCGTCGCGTGGCGCATGCGTCGGATGGCGCGCTGACCGCGTCGCCACGCCGAAGCGCTGCCGAGCGCTGCTGCGTCGACATGCTGCCGGGCGGTCGCTAGCACCGGGCGTTCGTCACCGCGCACCATCGACGTCCGCGTGCGCAGCTCGGCCGCCGCCGGCACGCAACCACCGATGACGCCGACGCGTGGTCGCCGCCCGCGCAAACCGCGTGCGCGAGGCTTCGCCGCGCGCCCGGGACGCGACGGTGTCATCGCCATGTGCTGATCCGTACGCAAGCCCGGCCAGGGCGAGGTCGATGCACGGGCATTCACCTCGGAGAGGACGCACCAGGGATGGGAAGAACACAGACGACGGCCCTCGGGCTGTGCACGCTGCTGGCGGCAGCGTGCGGCGGGGGCGGACAGAGCACCGGAGGAGCCGGCAACGGCGCGGCCCAGTCGCTGACCGGCGATCTCGTGCTGCGGTCGCACTCCCCCGGTTCCAACGCCGTGCAGGTGCCGCTCGACGCCACCATCGAGTTGACCTTCGACGGCGTGATCGTCGGCGAGTGCCTGACCGACGCCGATGTCTGGCTGCAGCCCGCCGCCGGTGGCAACCATGTGGCGGGGGCGTTCGCTCAGCTCGGCGCCGGCCGCACCGTGCGCTTCACGCCGAGTGCGCCACTCACCGCGGAGACCGACTATCTCTTCCATCTCTCGCCGTTCGTGTGCGACACGAACGGCAGGATCCTCGCCGAGGTCGCCGAGTTCACGTTCCGCACGTTCGACCAGCGCCCGCCCGGGCTCACTGCGAGTTCGGTGAACACCGGGGCGACCAACGTCGACCGGCTGGCAAACCTGTCGCTCACGTTCGACGAGCCGCTCGACCCGGCGTCGGTGACGGCGACGAACGTGTACGTGCGTGACGCATTCGGCCGCAACCTCGCGTGCGACCTGTCGCTCGCGGCGCCGAACCGGATCGTCGTCGACCCTCGCGTCGATCTCAGCGGCGACCGCACGCACATCCTGGTGATCGGCGGCGGCAATCGCGGCGTCACGGACCGGGCCGGCAACGTCCTCGCCACGAGTTGGTCCGCATCGTTCCGGACCGCCCAGGACAACACCGCGCCGGTGCTCACGAGTGTCTGGCCCTCGGGCGGCAGCACCGTGTCGCCAAACGTGCACCTTCGGCTGCTCTTCGACGAATCCGTCGATCCAGCCAGCGTCGAGGCCGCCGCCGTGCGCCTCACGGATCAGTTCGCCAACATCCTCCCGTTCCGCCTCATCGCGCGCGCCGACCAGCGCGAACTCCGCCTCGTCCCGGAGAAGCCGTTGGTCGCCGGCACGACGTGCACGCTCACGATCGCCGCGGGCGTGCAGGCCGTCACCGACGTCTCGGGCAACGCGCTCGCCGTGGGCCTGGCGCGCACCCTCTCCGTCGGCGCCGACGCTACGCCGCCGCGGCTGGCGACCTCGCTGCCGGTCGCCGACGCCACGCGGGTCGCGATCAGCGTCGCGCCGCAGGCCACCTTCGATGAGCCTCTCGACCCGGCGTCGGTCGGACCTGCCACGGTGAGGCTCTCGTCCCCCACCGCCCCGGTCGATGGGCTCGTGGCCCTCGGCGGTGCCCGCATCACGTTCACACCGTCCGCGCTGCTGGCGCCGTCGAAACGCTACGAACTGCGCGTGGCCGGCGGCCCCGACGGCGTACGCGATGCGGCCGGCAACACCCTCGCCCAGGACCTCGTCCTCGCGTTCACCACCACGGACGATGCGTCGCTCCCCGGGCTCATCCTGCTGCCGGCCGAGGGCTCGTCCGCGGTGCCGGTCGGCTCGTGCGTGAGCGGGCTGTTCGATGCGGCCATCGACCCGACGACCGTCAACGAGGCCTCGTTCCGCGTGACGACGCAGGGCGGCTCGCCGGTGCCGGGCACGCTGCAGGTGCTCGGCGGAAACCGCGTCATCCGGTTCCGGCCCCTCGTCCCTTGGACCCCCGGCGCCTGGTATCGGGTGACGGTCGGCGGCGGGCCCGGCGGCATCGTCGAGGCCTCCGGCAACTGGCTGCTCGAAGACACCGTCAACCAGTTCCGCATCGCGTCGCGGGTCGACGTGACCACGCCGGTCGTGCGGGTGACCCTCAACAACACGGCCGACACCCGCAAGGCCGGCATGCAGGTGCCGCCCGCCGGCTTCACCCTCGACGTCGTGGCGAACGATCCGACCGACTACGCCCTCGACCCCGGCACGTTCTCGATCGAGGTGATCGGGTCGGGCGCACCGGTGACCTCGGCACGGCTGTTCGAACTGGCGACGATCACCCGGGATCGCCTCACGTGGCGCGTACCCGCCGACCTCGCCTTCGCGCTGGGCGAATACCAGGTCGTCGCGCGAGTCAGCGACCTGAGCGGCAACGAAGCGGTGTCCTCGCCGCTGACGTTCCAGGTCGTGCCAGCCGAGGCCCAGCGCCTGCCCTTCGAGCGGACGCACGTCGTGTGGGTGCGCGCCGACCTCGATCGGGACGGCAACGGCCAGCCCGACTTCCTCGATGATCTGGTCAAGCTCGGCCTTGCCACGCGAGGCGATCCGGCCGGCATCAATGCACGCATGCACGCCCTCGTGCGTGACGCCGTGGTGGCGCGCACGAACCAGATGCTCGGCCGGCGTGCCGATGGCGCGGCGATCGACGCGGGGTCGGTCGCCATGCGCCTGAGCGTGCGCCGTCCTCTCGGTGTCGCGCACATGCCGATTGCGCTGGGCGGCCTCGATCCGGAGGGTCCGGCGCGGCGTGTGTATGGCGCGGAGTCGACGGGCGTGCTCGGCCGGGCGTTCTTCGACAAGTACAACAATCAGGTCAACGATCAGAACATCGCCACGCGGCCTGGACTCGGCGTGTTCCCCGGCGAACTGTTCCTGTTCCAGGCCGAGATCCACCGCCGGGTCTATCCCGGGTTCGTCACGACCTTCGCCCGGCGCTTCCTGCCGCTCGCCCCGGAGATGGGCGGCACGCCGGCCGGTGCGCATCCGGACGACGCGACGGTCGTCGCCGCGACGTTCGACTACGGCAGCGCGACCAACACGCAGCGCACGCGTCATGACGCGATCTTCACCGCCGCCGACGACTGGGCCGCCGCGATCGGCGTGATCCTCGCCCACGAGATCGGGCACTCGGTGGGCCTCGTGGCCGACGGGGCCAACCCGATCGGACTGCATGGCGACGCTTCGCTGCACAACGACGTGGCCGGCAGCGCCGATGTGATGTCGGCGGCGGTCGGCTACGACTCGCTCGTCCTGCTCGACTACTCCTTCCGCGACCTCAACATGGCCTACCTTCGCCAACGGCTGGTGCTGCGGTGAGCGGCGCCCGCATCTTCACGCCTGGGCTCGCCCTCGCCCTCCTCGCGGCGGTCGCGCCCGGCCAGGACGAGGCGAGCGCACTCGCCTCGATGCTCGACCGCGCCGACGTCGTCGCCGTGGTCCGTACTCTCGCCGTGCGCACCGAGCCCGGAGCATCGATCCGGGTGACCTTGCGCCTGGAGCGGCGCCTGAAGGGCGATGCCCAGGATCTCGTCACGCTCGAAGAGCCCGACGGCCAGACGTGTGGTCGTGCGCTCCAGGGCCTCGTGCCCGGCCAGCGTCTGCTCGCCTGCCTGCGGCAACGGGGCGAGGTCCTGGTTCCCTGTGCGGGTGGCGGCCGCGGCCTGCCCCTCGCCACGTCGGCGGTCATCGCCCACGCCCAGGCCCTCCTCGCGGCCGATGTGCGCGGACGCGCGCTGCTCCTGGTCGGCGCGCTGCGGGCCGACGATGCCCGCGTCGCGGAGGACGCGGCCCTCGCGCTGGCCCTGACCCCGGGGATCGAGACCGCGGGCGCCGAGACGCGTGCCGAAGTCGTCGCGGCTCTTCGTGACGCCATGACCCGTGGGGCCCGCACGACCCCGAGCCTCCTCACCGCCGCCGTCCGGCTCCGCGCGGAGGAGATCGTGGATCTCATCCTTCCGCCGCATCTCGACGGCACCGACGGACCGTTCGGCGAGGCGTTCGTCGTCGCGCTCACCAACCTCGATCCGGCGCTCACCGTCGACGCCATCACGCGTCAGCCGTTGGCTTCGGCGCCGGCGCGACTCCGCGCCGTGCAGCTCCTGCGCCGCCTGCCCGCCGAGCCTGCGGCGAGGGGGCTGTGGAGCGTGCTCCGCCAGGCCGCGGAACCGGGCGTGCGCGTCCAGGCCAGCGCGGCCCTCCTGCGCGCGGGGGTCGATCCGCGCGACCTGCGCGCGACCATCGGCGAGGAAGCCCTCGCGACCGCGCAGGCGCTGGCGGCACCGACTCTCCCGCGGCTCCGGTTCGTGCAGCCGAGGTCGCGTTGATGCAAGGGGGCCGGCAAGCCTCCGATCGCGAGATCTGGATCTACGCACCGGCGGTCGACGCCGTCGCGCTGCGCGCGTCGATCGCCGTACTCGCGCTGCCGGAGCGCGTCGACGCCGCTTGTCGCGCCGCCGGCGCCTCGACGGTCGTCGATGTGCTGGCCCTCGAGAAGGATGAACTGCTCGCGACCAAGGGGATCGGCCCGCGCAGTTGGCAACGGATCCAGCGGGCGGTCTGTCGTCACCTCGACGCGCACCGTCGCCCGCTGCCCGCCGGGCGACGGGCCGGCTTCGATGGCCTCATGCTCCCTCGCCGGGCACGCCTCGTCCTGACCCGGCTCGGTCTGCTCCGGCGTGAAGCCTGGCTCGCCGCCGCGCCAGAAGCGCTCACCACCATCCCCGGACTCGACGCGGTCACCGTCGCCGCCCTGCACGCGGCCTTCGCCACTGCCGCCCCCGGCACGCTGTGGCCGAGTCGCCTCCTGCGGACGTCGCTCCTGCACCTCGGCCTGCCTGCGCGGCTGCGGCGCGCCCTGGCCAGCGGCGGGATCCGCACCCTGGGCGACCTCCGCTGCGCCGACCCACAGGCCGTCGCCGCGGTCCATGGCGTCGGCGCGAAGGGGCTGCGTACCCTCAAGACCGCGCTGGCGCAGCGCGTGGCGCTGGTGCCGAAGGGGTGCACCCATCGCACCAGCAGCTTCCTCGACCAGTTCCTCAGCCCGCTCGATCCCGCCGATCGGCTCGTCATCGAGCACGTCGCTGGCGTGCGCGGACGCCGGCGCACCACGACGCACCTCGCCCGCGACCTGCGCGTCGAGATCCACGGCGTCGAACGGCATCTCGAGCAGGCGCGCGCGGCACTCCTCGCCCGCGGTGGTCGGCTGCTGCGGCGCCTGCGGGAGGCAGTCACCGCCGAGCTCGCCGCGCGGCACGGAGTCGTCCGCGGCGCCGACCTCGCACCCACGAGTGCGTTGCGGAAGCTGCTGGGACCCGACACCGACCCGGAGACGGCGCTACGTCTGCTCGCGTTCCTCACCCCCGCGTCGCTCTCGATGCACGGCGACCAGCTCCTCGAGCTGCCGACGGGCGCGTACCCTCGGATCGTGCGGGAACTCGAACGCGCCCTCCCCACGCTGACCTTCCCCATCCCGCTCTGCCTCGCCCAGGTCGAACTCACGGCGACCGGCCTTCCCCCGCTCGCCACCGGCGTGCTCGCGACGCTCCTGCAGCATGCGCCGACGGTCGAGATCGTGGCCGACCCGGTCCACGGCGACACGCTGCGGCAGCGATCGCTGTCGCTCGCTGCCCGCATCGAGGAGATCCTCGCGAGCCGCCCGGGCCCGCGCCAGGCCTGCGACATCCTGTTCGCCTACCGCGATCGCTTCGGAACGGCGCGCAAGACCCGGCTCATCGACGCGCTGCACGCGGCGACCGCCTTCCTGCGCGTCGGTCCCGACGAGTGGGACCTGCGCGCGCGTCACCGCGACGCGCTCGACGCCGCCGAGCCCGAGGCCAGGCGGATCCGCGACCTGATCGTGGCGGAGGATCGCGTCTGCTGTCTCGTCGACCTGGTCGACCCCGGCGCCACCGGCAGCCACGTCTACCTGATCCGCGACATCCTGCATCGCGATCCCGCACTGCGCTCGCTGGGGCGCGGCGTGTTCTGCTCGCGCGCCCACCGTACCTCGACCCACGTGCAACTCCTGCGGCAGGAGCTCCGCCGCGCGATGGGCGAGATCCCGTTGCACCGGTTTCTGGCCAACCAGCCGGAGACGACGCGCCGGATCCGCGCCCGCCTGCTCGGCGAGAACCGGTTGTTCGTCGGCAGCGCGCCGGACCGCGTCGATCTGATCACCAACTACCCGCTCGACACCGAGCGCCTCGCCCGCCTCCACGACGCCGTAGACACCCTGGTGGCCAGAGCCGGCGGCTACGCGCGCGTCGACCGCATCGTCGCCTGGCTGCGCACCGATGACCTGGGCGGGAGCTACCTGACGCCCCACTTCCTGGCCGATCTCCTCCGTCGCCACGGCCGCTTCGAGCCCCTCGCCGGGGATTTCGTGATCCCCGCTCGCAGTCGCGTGCGCACGCACCTCATGCACAGGGTGCGCCTCGTCATCCGCGCCGCCGACCGGGCCCTGAGCATCCACGAGATCCTGGCGGCGAGCCCCGACCTCGCGGAGTTCGCCGAGGTCCTGCCCGAGTTGCTGCGCACGGATCCGCTCGTGCAGCGCCGCGACGATCGCTACGCGCTGCCCTGATCGCCCGCACCGGCGAGTGCTCCGAGCCCGGCTCTCGCGCGACGGGCGAGCACGACGCTCACCGGCGCCAACGCCGCCCCCGCGAGCACGTCGACGGCGTAGTGGTAGCGCAGCGCCACGGTCGCGAGGACCAGTCCGCTGCCGATCGGCAAGAGCACGACGAACGTGCGCCGCGCGTAGCGCCACGCGAGGCCGAGGGTGACGAGCGTCAGCATCGTGTGACCACTCGGCATGCAATCGAACCGGTTCGCCTCCATCGCGTGGAGCAGCGCATGGACCTGCTCGGCCAACCCCATGCCCTGCAGGGGCGCATCGTGTTCCAGGAAGCGATACGGGGGCAAGGTCGGGAAGACGAGGTAGCCCAGGTAGCTGAACAGGAAGCCGAACGTGACCACGTCCACCACGTCGTCGAACGCCACCCACTGCCGGGCCCGGGCCAGCGCGATGGCGAGCACGATCGGCAGGAAGTAGAAGCTCGCGTAGCAGAGCTGCAGGATCTCCACGAGCCAGGGCACCAGCCCACGTCCCAGCACCACGGTGGGGTCGGCGCCCAGCAGGACGCGGTCGCCGGCGATGCACGTCCACTCGCATGGCACCGGGTTGATCGCGGGCAGGACCATCCCCACGGCGCTGAACGTCGCCGGCAACCCGACGACGACGAACCCGACCCACGCCGGCCGCGCCCAGCGGCCCGAGCAGGGCAGCGCCCGCACCAGGACGAGGAGGGCCAGGTGCAGCGCCAGATGTGCGGGACTCGCCAACCGACCGTCCACGACCGCGACGCAGCCCACGACCACGAGCACCGTGGTCAGGTACCACGTCCAGATCAGCCGCTGCGCGTGCACGCGGGCATCGATACCCGCAGGTCCGGCCGGATCAACTGCTCTTGCCGGCGTCCGATCCGACGCCGCTGGCGACGGCCACGGCGCTGGAGTTGCCGGAAATCTCGCGCACCGCGGGCTCACCGCCATCGAAGCTCATCAGGCGCGGCTTGCCCTTCTCGCGCGTCTCGATGTGGACGGGCCGCTTCCAGATCGCGTGCAGGCCGCGCAGGGTCTGCAGAGCGTGCTCGAAGAGCAGGTCGGTCCCGTGCCAGTCGTGGTACAGGTACAGTTCGCCACGGTTGCGGTAGTTGGCGTCCGCCACCTGGATGATCGGCTGGCCGAAGTTGGTCAGCGCGTCGAGGAGCTGCCCCTTCACCTTGGTGTAGTCGCGGTCGAGGATCGCGTACTCGCCGGTCTGCGGGTTCTGGCCCCACACGAACAGCTTCTGGTCCTCGGCGAACTCCGGCGTGATGAACTCGTCGATGAACGAAACGTCGTTGTAGATCTTGCGGACGTCGAACACGCGTTGCCGACCGAGGTTGGCGCCGGTGTTCCAGCGCCGCCGTTCCTCCGGGTCCTCGCAGCGGTCGTAGGCGACCCCGAACTTGCCCTTGTTCCAGCGGTCCTCGATGTCGCGGAACAGCTCCACGCCGATCTTGTACGGGTTGATCTGACCCGGCGCGGTGGCGAGGGTCCCGGCGTGGGCGTCGCAGTAGTTGACGACCTCCGAGGCGTCGCACAGGTGCCGCGTCATGAGGGTCGAGTGCCAGAACACGGCCCACCCCTCGTTCATGATCTTGGTCATCCCCTGCGGCGCGAAGTAGTAGGCCTCCTCGCGCAGCATGGCGAGTACCTCCTGTTCCCAGGTCTCGAGGGGCGCGAAGTCGAGCAGGAACCGCAGCACGTCGCGGACCGGCTGCGCCGGGAAGCAACGCTGGCGCTTCTGCAGCGCCACGTCCCGCACCCGCTCGCGCTCGAGCGCCTCGCGCGGGTTGATGTAGCGGTCCATGTACTCCTTGGCCGCGATCTTGTGCACCTTCACCGGTGCCTGCTCACCCTCCCGCTCCGGCACCGGGCTGCCCCGCTCGATGAACGGGCCGTAGGGGTCGATCAGGTTGTCGATCGACAGCACGACATCGATGAAGTCCTCGACGCGCTGCACGCCGTGCCGGTCCATGTAGCGCCGGATGTGCGCGCCATGGTTGGCCATAACATCCATCATCTTGCGTGACGTCTTGCTGAACCACAGGTTGTTCTTGAAGAAGTCGCAGTGGCCGTAGACGTGCGCCATCACGAGCTTCTGCTCCGTGACGGAGTTGCTGCGCATCAGGTACGCGTAGCAAGGGTCGTTGTTGATGACCAGCTCGTAGATCTTCGAGAGGCCGTAGCTGTAGCTCTTGCTGAGCTGCTCGTACTCCATCCCGAACCGCCAGTGCGGGTAGCGCGTGGGGAAGCCGCCGTACGCCGCGATCATGTTGAGCTCGTCGTGGTCGACCATCTCGAACACGACCTCGTAGAAGTCGAGCCCGTAGCGGGCGGCCAGCTCGCGGGTCTCGTCGCGGATCAGCGCCAGCTCCGGCGTCAGGTTGGCCACGTCAGCGCCCCTTGCCGAGGAAGGCCTTGATCGAGGGCAGGATGCCGTCGCGATCGGGGATGTCGGTGGTCACCACGCGGTCGTTGCTCTTGAACGCGCGGTCGAGGTCCTTCTTGAACTGGCCGGAGCCGTAGGCGCTCTTCACCTGGCCGTAGCAGAACTGGTTGGTCGCCGGCAGTAGACTCGCCTGCAGCAGGTCGACGCAGCGCTCGGTGTCCCGCGACGACCAGTTGTCGCCGTCGGAGAAGTGGAACGGATAGACGTTCCACTGGTCGGATGGGTACTTGTCCTCGATGAGGCGGAGGCACAGTTCGTAGGCCGAACTGATCTTGGTGCCGCCCGACTCGCGCAGGTGGAAGAACGTGTGCTGGTCGACGATGCGCGCGACCGCGTCGTGCACGATGTAGACGACCTCGAGGTTCTTGTACTGGCTGCGCAGCCAGG
>CAYQMF010000045.1:10898-43553 GCA_964418595.1 uncultured candidatus Brocadiaceae bacterium | reverse complement strand
AGCGCGAGGCGGCCGCGCGCCGCGGCGAGCAGCGCGGCGATCCGGTCCGCGGTCGGATCGACGAAGCAGACTTCGTCGTGGGCGCCGCTGCTCTCCAGGAAGGGACCTTCGAGGTGGATGCCGAGGGGCTCGGCGCCGACGCCGCGCCAGTTCTCGATCCAGCGCGCCAGCGCCGCGATGCGTTCGAGCAGCGCCGGCCATGGCGCGGTGATCAGCGTCGGCAGGAACGCGACCGCCCCGCCGCGGAAGACTGCGTCCGCGACTCCGTCGAGCGCGTCGGGTGTGGCCTCGGCGACGTCGCGCCCGCCGGCGCCGTTCACCTGCAGGTCGACGAAGCCGGGGAGCAGGATCCCGTCGTGGTGGCCGCTGTCGCTGGAGCCGGCGACGATGCTCGCGATGCGGCCGGCCTGCGTGCGGATCTCGACGCAGTGATGCGGTGCGGGCGCGGCAGGGAGCACCGCGTGCGGAAGGACCGCCCCGCGAGCGCGCAGGAGAACGCCAGTGACCACGGTGCGTGATCAAACTAGGATCCGCGCCCTCCGCCAAGGGATCTCGCCCGTTGCCGAAGTTCCACTCGATCGTCCGTTGGATCAGCTGGTCGGGCGCGGGCGCGCTGACGATGGCGGCGTCGCTGTGGGTCGCCGCTGCGCCGGTCGCACCGGCCGAGCCGGTCCAGACGCAGCCCTTCAACCTGGCCACGCCGGGGGAGAAGCCGCTGGCGATCACGGAGGCGGTGCCGTTGATCCTGCCGTACGACTTCGGCGACTGCGACGTGCTCGCAACCGTCGAGGTGCCGGCCGGCGGCGAACTCGACATCGTCTTCCGGCGCGTCGAGCCGGTCGGCGCGCACGGACGGTTCGGCGTGTTGCGGATGGCCTCCACGGTCGAGGGGCCAGCGTTCCGCCGGCGCGAGGCCGCGCTCTTCTCCGACGACCTGCGCGGCGGCGTCCTGTTGGCGGCGGGAGTACCGGCTTCGATCCGGCTGGAACTGCGCGGACGTGCTGCCGACGCCGTGGTCGCCGGGCGGCGGCTGCCCCAGTTCGTCGCGGACGACGAACACGGGAGTCTGGCCTTCGTCGTGCGCGGCGGCGAGGCGGCGGTGCGCTACCTGAAGGTCGAGCCGAGAGCGCGGGAAGGATTCGGGCTCTGGCACCGGTTGGGGTTGGCGGCGGCGGGTCTCGTCGTGGGCCTGGCTCTGGCGCGCAGCCGGGCGCGACCGTGGCGCGGCGCGGTCGGTCTGCTGGCGGTGGTCATCGCCGGGTGGCTGGGTCGCCGGTGGCTGGAGGGCGTGCTCGTCGTCGGCGCGACGCCGGAGGTCGACAGCGTCGTGCTTCTCGCCGGTCTGGCGCTGCCGCTCGGCCTCGCGATCGCGTTCCCGGGGCGTGCCCGGCGAACGCTGCTCCGTTGTGCCGGCGCGGCCGGGATCGCGCTGCTCGCGCTGGAGGCCGTTTGCCGCATCGAGCAGTCGCGGCTGCGCGCCTTCGAAGACGCCCGCCTGGATCTCTACTTCGGCCCGGAGTCGCGGCAGGCGCCGTTCGGTGCGCTCGCCCGGCAACTGCACGGCAAGAACGAGGTGCACTCGCCCAGGCGCGCCAGCGAGCAGAACGAGCCCCGCATCGTCTTCCTCGGCGGTGGACCGCTGTTCGAGGCGAACCTCGACCGCGCGCACCACCTTGCCGTGCAGGCGACGGCGCGGGCGGCGCACACGTCTGGCCGCCCACTGCGCGCGGCGGTCGTGGCGACCGCGTTCCCCAACACCCTGCAGCAGATCCTGCTCTACGAGCGCTTCTACGCGGATCCATACCGACCGGTTGCCGTCGTGCTCGGCATCGACGCGTGGGATGCCCTCGGCGAAGGGCCGCGCAGCGCCCGGCAAGCCATGGTCGCGCCGCTGGTCGACTCGCCCTGGTGCCTGCTCGCGGCGCTGCTCCGACCGTCCGCGCCCGCAGTGCCGCTGGCGACGCCCGCCGAACTCGAACTGACCCTGGACGAGTTCGTGGCCGCATGCCGGCGGCGGGGGACGCCATTGCTGTTGGCGACGCACGCGCGGATCGGAGCGGCCGAACTGCAGGTCGTGGAGCGGTTGGCCACGGCGCAGGGCGTGCCTCTCGTGCGCTCGGTCATGAGCGCCGACGATCACGCGGACGTCGAGGCACTGGCGACGGCGCTCGTGCAGCTCTTGCGCTAGCGGACGCTTCAGGTGCCCGGGAGGGTGCGGACGCTGACGCGGCCCGACTCCGAGACGACCGTGATCGCGCGCGTCGCGTCCTCCTTGGTGCCGATCTGGCCGGCGAAGCGCTGCCAGCGCTGCCCGTCGTCGACTCCGTCCTCGATCCAGACGACCGGCAGGTCGGTGAGGACCGGCCGGCCCGAGCGCGTCCGGACGTCGAGGCTCGCGCTTCCCCCGGTCGCGAACTCCAGGTCGACGGCGCCGCGCGTCGCTTCGACGTCGACGGCCAGCGCGTCGGTGGTCGCCGGAACCAGGATCCGCGTGTCACCGGCCTCCGAGCGCACCCGTACGGCGGAGAAGGCTCCGTGCACGCGGACGAGGCCTGTCACCGTGCGCACGTCGATCTTGCCACCGCCGAGCCGGGCCGCGACGTTGCCGGACTCGGAGTCCACCTCGACGGCACCCTGGTACCCGTGCACCACGACCATCGCGCGCCGCGTCAACACCCGTACCGCGAGCGCGGGAGGCGCCTGTACCGCCACCACCACGCGAGTGCTGAGATCGGCATCGGGCGGCATCGACAACTGCACGACGCAGACGCCGTCCCCGGGGGTGTCGTCGACGAGCATGATCCGCGCCGCGAGGGCTTCAGCCGCCTCACGCGACGGTCCCATGGCCCGGGCCTCGACTTCGCAGCTCACCGCGTCGCCGTGATCGAGTTCGACCGTCCCGCACGGGACCCGGATCTCGAGGATCCGATCGCCGGCGCCGACCGGAACCGCGAACGCGCGGCTCGCCTCGATCGGCTTCGGCTGCAAGCGGATGACCGCACAGCCGGAGACTGCGAGGAAAGGGAGCCAGATCCAGGGACGGACGAACATGGTTCTCGAAGCGCCGATTCGGGCCACGGTGTCTCGCTGCGCTGGCCTTCGCGCCTTGGCAAGGACGATACCGGCTGGACAGGACGGATTGGCCCGCTTGCATGGGCGGCGGGTTGCGCGAGGATGCGCGCTCGACCCTCATGGATTCGAAGCTCGCACCTCCCGCGCAGTGTTTCCTGGGCGTCGACGGCGGTGGGACGAAGACCGCATGGGCGATCGTGGGCGCGAGCGGCGGAGTGCTGCACGCGGGCGAGCGGGCCGTGGGGCTGCAGTTGGCGACGATGGGGACAGCGCACGTCGCCGACGCGCTGCGCGAGCTGCTCGCGATGGCGCAGCGCGCAGCGCCTGCCAGGGTTGCCGGCGTGGTGGCCGGGATCGCGGGCGCCGGCAGCGCTGCCGCACGCCGCGAGCTCGCTTCGGCGCTGGCCGCGCGCGGTGTGGAGCTGCCCGTGGTCGTCGTCGGCGATGCGATCGTGGCCGGCGCGGCCGCCCTCGCCGATGGGCCGGGGGTGGCCGTGTGGGCGGGCACCGGGTCGTTCGCCATCGCCCGCGACGCGGCCGGCGGACTCCGGCGGGTGGGTGGGAGAGGCTGGTTGCTCGGCGACCAGGGCAGCGCGTTCGACCTGGCGCGGCGCGGGGCAGCCGCGGCCATCGCCGCGATCGACGGTCTCGGCCCCGCGACCACGCTGACCGCGGCGTTCCCTCGCGCGTGCGGGCTGCGCGACGCCAGCGAGTTGGGGCGCTACCTGCAGGGCGTCACACCGGGCGCGTTGGCGGCGCACTGCGGACTGGTGGGCGAAGCGCGGGACGAAGGCGACGCGGTCGCGACTGCGCTGGTTGCCGACTGCGCGCGGGCCTTGACCTCGCTCGCGCTCGCCGCCGCCGACCGCGCCGGTCTGCCGACCGCGGCGTTGCGCGTCGTGATGGGCGGTGGCCTGTTGCAGCGCGATGCCGGGCTTCGCGCGTTGGTGGGGGCGGAACTCGCGGCGTGCGGCGTGACCGTTCCACCGAGCCTCTGTGCAACCTCCGGTGCCGTGGGGGCGGCGCGCCTGGCGCAGGCGAGGGTCGCCGGCACTGCTCCGATGCACGCCTGGGTGAGCGACGATGGCGCTGTCTGAGCTGCGCGTGACGGCCCGGCGCGTGGTCCCACCGCATCTGCTCACCGTGCAGTTTGCGCGCGGCGGCGGTCCGGGCGGGCAGCACGTCAACAAGGTGGAGACGAAGGTCGACCTGCGCGTGGACCTCCAGGGTCTGCGTGAAAGCTGGGGAGAAGCCGACGTCGCGCGCGTCACGGAGCGGCTCGCGACGCGTCTCGACGGCGAAGGTCGCCTCCAGATCGTGTGCAGCGAGCATCGTTCGCAGGCGCAGAACCTGGAGGCGGCGATGGCGCGCGCCAGTGCCCTGCTGGCGGGCGCGCTGGTGCGACCCAAGGTCCGCCGACCGACGCGGCCGACGCGCGGGAGTCGCGACCGCCGGCTCGAGGCGAAGAAGCGGCGCGGGGAGATCAAGCGCGGGCGGGGCCGCGTGGAGTGAGGGGCGCTCAGCGGTCCGCGTCTTCAGCGTGCGGGGGCAGGGGCAGAGCGAACAGCACGCCGGAACTGGCGCGGGCGAACCGGTGCGTCGGCGCCCAGACCTGCGCTTCTCCGGCAGCCGCGAGGGTGACCGACAGGCGTGCCCCGATGGCCACGTGTGGCAGGCCGACCCGCTCGATGAGGGCGCCTTCACCCAGCAGGTGGGTGTGCCCGACGATCACGACGATCAGGTCCTTCGGATGTGCGTCGGCCTCCGTGCGCACGCGGCCGGCGATGACCTGATCGCGCTCGAAGAGCGGCAGCCGCGGCGTGGGTTCGAGCGCGAACACCGGCCAGCGGTGGGCCTTCGCACGCCGGAGGAGCTCGCGATAGAACGCCTGGTCGAGGCGCCGGGAGGTGAGCCACGAACCCGGCCAGCGATCGCGCGCCCGCTCGGCGACCACCTCGAGGTCGAGGTCGCCGGCGAGGTAGGACTGGAGCGCCGGAGTGTCTTCCGTGCCGAGGCACTCGAGGCCGAGGTGGAGGCGGAACTCGCGATCCCTCAGCTCGTCGAGGAGCGCGAGCATACGTGCGTGCAGATCGTGATCGCTGTGGTGGTCGCCCAGGTACAGCACGCGGGCCGCAGCCAGCTGCCGGCAGAAGTCGGCGCTCGTGACGCCGCCGCTGAAACGGTCGCCGAGCGCCCGGTAGTGCGCCTCCTTGTAGAAACGCAGGTAGCGGGGTCCGCTGGGTTTGGGATCCTCGGGTTCCTGCCCGGGCCATTCCAGAGCGGGCGTCGCGCAGCCGTTGGCCAGGACGACCAGGACAGCCCAGAGCGGCAACCAACGACGACGGACCACGGGGACGTTTGTCTTCGCGCTGCGCAGACCCGTCAAGGGCGGGTGCGGATCATCGCTCGCGTCTGCTACAAGGAGCCCCGAGGTGCGCATGAAGCAGGCCAAGACCGTAGGCGTCGTTCTCTCTGGTTGCGGATACCTGGACGGGTCGGAGATCCATGAGGCGGTGTTGACCCTCCTGCATCTGGATCGCGCCGGCGCCACGGCGGTGTGCTTCGCGCCGCGCGCGGCGCAGATGCACGTGGTCGACCATGCGACGGGAGATGTGGTCGCGGGTGCCCGGCGCGATGTGTTCGCGGAGGCAGCCCGGATCGCTCGCGGCCGGCTGCGCGACCTGGTCGAAGCGCGCGCTGCCGACCTCGACGCGTTGATCCTGCCGGGCGGCTATGGCGCTGCGAAGAACCTGAGCGACTTCGCCGTGCGGGGCGCGCAGGCGACGACGCACCCCGGGGTGGCGAATCTGTTGCGTGCCATGCACGCGGCTCGCAAGCCGATCGGTGTGATCTGCATCTCCCCCGCAGTGTTGGCCGCGGCGATGAAGGGCACGTCGGTGCGCGCGAGGCTCACGATCGGCGACGATGCGGGCACGGCCTCGGCGCTCGCGGCGATGGGCGCGGTGCACGAGGTGTGCGAAGTCACCGGGTTCGTCGTCGACACGGACAACAAGATCGTCTCGACGCCGGCGTACATGTTCGACGCGCCGATCCGCGACGTGTCGGCCGGGATCGAACGGCTGGTGGGCGCCGTGCTCGGGATGGCCTGACCATGGTGCAGTTCGACCTGCAAGGGCGGCGCTGCCTGGTGACGGGCGGCGGGACCGGGATCGGAAAGGCGATCGCCTGGGTACTCGCCGCAGCGGGCGCCGACGTCGTGGTCGCTGGGCGGCGAGCGGAGCCGCTGGCGGAGACGGTCGATGGGTCCCCGGGACCGGGACGTGTCTCGGCGGTGATCCTGGACGTGCGCGATCGCGCGGAGGTGGCGCGCGCCGTCGCGAAAGCCGCGCGCGAGTTGGGGGGGGCGGTTGACGTGCTCGTGAACAACGCGGGAGCCGGTGGACCCAACCGGTGCGGTGGCGCGGGGCCGGATCGGTGGGATGCGATCGTGCGCACCAACCTCGACGGAGTGTTCCATCTCACGGAGGCCTGTGTGCCAGCGATGCCCGAGGGTGGGCGGGTGGTCTCGATCTCGTCGGTCCTGGGGAAGTTCGGTGTCCCCGGGTACACGGCGTACTGCGCGAGCAAGCACGGTGTCATCGGATTCACGAAGGCGCTCGCGCTCGAGCTTGCGCCGCGCCGGATCACGGTGAACGCCATCTGTCCAGGCTGGGTGGAGACGGCGATGGCGCGAGAAGGCATGGAGCTGCTGGCCGCGGGGGCCGGGGTCTCGTACGAGGAAGCGAGGGCCGAGGCGCTGGGGCGCGTGCCCCTGGGGCGCATGGTGATGCCGGCGCAGATCGGGCAGATGGTGGCGTACCTCGTGAGCGACGCTGCCACCGAGATCACCGGCCAGGCGATCAGCGTGTGCGGTGGCTCGACGATGGGCTGATGCCCTCGAGGAACGTAACCCTGTGCTGTTACCCCGCCGCGCCGACGTGGCTATCCGTGCGGGACTCCGTTGGCATCGGCCCGGCCTCGCGGGGATCTGCGATGGCGCTTCCGATGCCGATCTGTAGTAACATCCCGATGGCGACTCTCCTCCGGCTGCCCCAGGCCGAATCGACCCTCTCCTTTCCGTCGACACGGTCCCTGGCCGGGACCACGTCGTCGGGCCGGGGGCGGGGTTGCCGCGCGAACCCATCGGACCGACTGAACGATCTGACCACCAACGACTTACCCTCTCCGCCGGCGACCTCGGGGTCGCCTCGAAAGTCATGGGCAAAGCTTTGACTCGCAGTGATTCCTTCCACCCGTCCGTTCGCGCCGCGCTCGCGTCGCTGGCACTCGCGTCGCTGGTACTCCCTTCGCTGGCGTTCGTCGGGCTGTTCGCAACGACCGGCTGCAGCAACGGCGGCACCGGCCCCTCGGGTGTCGGCTCGGGCGCGGGCGCCTCGCTCGTTTCGGTCGAGTATGGCGCGCTGGTCGACGTGTACGGGTTCCGCGCTGCGCCGGGTGGTGGTTTCACGAGCGCGCTCTACCAGCGCGACGTGCTGATCGGCGCCGACATCGTCGACGAGCGGGATGGGGCGAGTCGGAACAAGCGGGACAACGAGATCCTCTACGACTTCATCTCCGCCAATCCCGACAACCTCCAGCCGCGGCTGTTGATCACGCGCGAGATCGGCACCCAGGACTTTGCGAGCGCGTTCGATGCACTCGACACGCGCACGCGGCGGATCACACCCGGACGGTTCGGCCAGGACACGACCCAGACCCCGTTCACGGTCGTGCCTCGCAACGGGGCCATCCGGCTCAATTTCTCGGCCGACCTGCGGATCGACGATTCGTTCTTCTACACGGTGGATGGCAGCGGGATCACGGGGATCAAGAACTCGGAGGCCGTCCAGATCCTGCGCATCGTCGGTGATCCGAACGACGCCAATCCTGTTGGCGACTTCGAGGTCATCCCGGTGCGGGTCGTGCCGCGCGGCTCGCAGCTGATCCTCGATCCGGTGTTGCTCGGTTCGGAAGGCGTGCGCCTGCAGGTCCGCAACCAGGCCGGTGGGCTGCCGGCATCGTCGAACCAGATCGGTGCGAACATCCGCATCGCCATCGCGACCGAGGGTCCGCTTGCCATCCCCGGGATCAAGCGGGACCTCGAGGCGGGTCTGACCGGCAAGAACAACGCCGCGCAGGCGAGCATCGTCCGCGACCTCCGGTCGGGCAACGTGCTGGACGACTCGGCGGAGATCTCCAAGGGCTTCCGGCGCGACCCGGTCCCGCCGCGCATCGTCGGCGAGATCCTGATGTATCTGGAGCGCGTGGAGGAAGTCGATGCCTTCACCCAGTTGCTCACCGTCTACAAGGACACGGTCCACCACCGCATCGATGCTGGCGACGCGGTGCGCGTGGTCTCGGCCGACGGCTCGGCGGCGTTGCTCGCGATCACGGAGGTCGTTGCCGATCCGCAGGACCGAGCGGACAACAAGCACACCCTGCTGCTCGTCCGGCGTGAGGCGGCATTGACCGCTGTCAACCCGGCGAAGATGCCGGGCTACCCGGCCGATCGGGTCGAACGCGAGGCGTGGCTGCGGGCGAACGCGCCACGGTCCGTGCTCATCACCGAGTTCGAGTCCAACGACGGTGGGCTCGGCAGCGACGACCCCCAGTACTTCGTGCGATTCTCGCCGTCGCCGATCCCCGACGCGAACGGCGGCTCCGATCCCACGAAGAACATCTCACCGTTCGCGGCCGCCATCGTGCGGTTCAGCAAGCCGCTCGATCTCACCACCGTGCGCGCGCAGGACAGCTTCTTCTTCGCGACCAAGCCGCTGTTCGGTCCGCAGGGGGAGATGGCGATCCAGCGCTACCTGGCGGACAGCCTCATGGACCCCGCGTCGTTCGACCGGAACAAGTTCATGACGCCGCACCTCGTCGTCGGCACGCGCTTCGATGAGGACGGCTCGCAGACCACCGTGCGCCTCCAGCCGCCGCTCGGGTTCTATCTCGACGACACGCTGCGCCAGCCGCAGAACGAGGCCCTGCGCACCTACTACCTGCACATCATCGGCGGGCTCGACGGGATCAAGGACCTCGCCGGGAACCAGCTGGACTTCCTCGCCAACGCCGGTCGCATCCAGGATTCGATGCTGGTTGGCTTCACGCTCGACGTGCGTGAGCTGAACGGGCAGCCCTACTTCCCGAACAACCGCGTCGCGAACATCGCGCGCCGCTTCGCCGCCCTGGACGAGGACATGAGCCCCTCGTACTTCATGGCCGACGAGATCCGGCAGACCGGCGGCGCGGTGAACGAGAAGTCCTTCCCGCTGGAGGACCTGTTCGGCGCGGTGAACTACATCAACGGGCGCATCCATGCGAGGCCGACGGCGCGCATCTCGCAAGTGGCCGACAACCTCAACCAGCAGCCGCCGCCGTCGCAGGACGGGGAGCTGCGCTGGTGCCCGGAACAGATGTCCGGCGAGGGTCAGGTGGCGGCGAACTCCGCCACGGCCATCTTCGGCCAGCCGATCCAGAACCCGCTCAACCCGTATGGCTGCCGTCTGATGACGGTGTGGCGAGAGATCGACCTCAACCTCTCGCGCGTCGATCCCTTCGACTTCAACCTCGACGTCGAGGAGGTCCACTGGGCGCCGCACACGACGAGCACGATCGTGTTCGACGAGTTCGATCGCATGAGCCTATACCTCGGACACTCCGAGTACCGGCCGGAGAACTGCGTCGGTGCGTCCAGCTCCCTGCCGGATGCCATCGGCAACTCCGGGCTCACCACGCGGTTCCAGGGCAACTTCGCGCACAACCTCGATCTGCGTGGCGCGCCGGAGCAGGCCGGGTCGCTGCACAATCCAGCGCCGCACGTCGGCTACCTCGACCACTACGTCGTGATCGATGCGACGCTGGCGTTCACCGAGCCCAACAACGTCAACCGGTTCCACCCGCTGCCGCCCCTCGAGAAGCCCTACTTCGTGTGGCGCGACGAGACGGTCCTGGCCCAGGGTGGTGCCGCCGGCTTGAGCGCCGACGTCAACTCGTCGGCCCGCGTGTGGGAGCCCTACATCATCTCGCCGTTCCTGGGCGGTGGTGGGCGGTTCGTGACGCGCACGTTGAACGGCGCGCTGAGCTTCAACTTCGGCCGCTGGATCAACTCCAACAACTACCACGTGCGCAACAAGCAGACGCAGGAGACGCTCACCGGGGGGCTCGTCGCCCCGATCGCGCTTCCGCTGCTCGCCGACTTCCAGATGTACCCGGATGAAGCCAACCAGCCCGTGGGTCGCGGCTACATTGCGTCGGGTGCGAACGGTTGGCAGGTCGCCCTCGCGATCACGTCGTCCTCGATCCCGAACTTCCGCGTCTACTCCGCTGGCGGCGTCGCCAACGGCCAGACGCGGATCGTCGCCCCGGGCTCGCAGGCTTGGAGCCTTGCCTCGGGTGGCATCAACCCGTCGAACGGACAGGCCACGCCCTCCGGCGACAACACGTTCTACTGGGCGCAGTACGACTTCCTGAAGCGCCAGACCGTCGTGACCGCCGGCTTCGTCGACATCCTGAACCCCAACCGCGTGGACCCGGCATTCCCTATCCAGGACCCGCGCCTCGGACCCTTCTACCCCGCGGGCGCGGCCAACGTGCTGCCCCTGGGGACGGTGCCGCGGTTCCAGACCCTGTTCGAGCCCGCGCTCAGCACCCTGCCAGGCGGCACCGAGATCATCCCGCAGTATCGAGGCGCGAGCATCGTCGACCCGCGGCCGTGGGTCGCGATCGACTGCAACTTCCTGTTCTGGCGCAACCGCAACCAGGTGAAGCCCGACCATCTGAACTTCCCCTTGGATCCCCGCAAGGCGGGCGACGCCGGGATGCGGAAGTACTCGGATCAGTTCAATGTGAACAACGTCGCGCGCAACTTCTGGACGTATCCCTACAACGAGCACGTCACAGACTACGTCGACGATCCGAACCGTCTGACGGACGCGGCGTTCCTCGCGGGCTATGCCGGACCGGCGGACTCGTTCCGGCCGAACGAGCTGCGCTACATGAACTGGCGGTTCATCATGAAGAACAACGTCGATGCCTCGCCACCGGTCTCGCCCAGCCTCGAGTCCTTCGCGACGGTCTACCGGTTCGAGCAGAACTGACCTGCGCCTTGTTCGCGGGCTCCGCCGCCGCCGGCCGCATCCGACTTGCGCGGGTGCGGCCGGCGGCGTTTTTTTGGCGCTGCCTCGCCCCAGAACCTCTGCGGCTCGATCCCCTGCTGGTTGTGGATGTCACTCCTGCTTACCCCTAGGGGATGGATCGTGGAGCCAGAGGGTAACCAGACAGCCAGTTTGGTGGGGCTCGAAGGTATTGAAGTGGAGTTGAGGGGCGGTAGAGTGGCGGTCGTTGTGAGGCCGTCGCGCCGAATCACCCATGATCAGCTTCCTTGGGACCTCGACTCATACGCTGGACGAGAAGTCCCGCTTGATCGTCCCCAAGCGGTTCATGGACGAGATTCCGCCGAAGGACGCGGCCTCCTTCACCCTGACCGCCGGCCTGGACGGCTGCCTGTTGCTCATGGACCGCGCGTCCTGGGAAGCGACGGAGCAGCGCCTGCAGGCGACGGCGATCGCCGACAGCTACCAGCGGGCGGTGCGCAGGGTGGTGCTCGGGCACGCGGAACGCGTCGAGCCCGACCGCAGCAACCGCATCCTGATCAACGAGGCATTGCGAGCGTTCCTCGGACTCTCCGCCAACGGCGAGGTCGTGCTCGTGGGGACGGGCAACTGCATCGAGATCTGGACCCCTCAGGGGTGGGCCGCAGCTCTTGGCGAGGCGCGCAAACTCCGTGAGTTCTTTGACAAACCGGTCGAACGATCAGCGGCAGCTCCCGCGATCTGAGGCCAACGCGTGCACGTGCCGGTCAGCCGTGCGCGCGCGACGTTCTCGACTCCACTCCGGGCGGTGTTGGAGCGAGGACGATGCCAGGTGACAGCCAGTCGGGGCCCCACGAGGAAGCGGGCGGTGAACGGGTCAGCGTTCACCGCCCGGTACTCGTCGAGTCGACGCTCGTGGCGCTCGACCTACGACCCGGTCAGGTCGTGGTCGACGGCACGGTCGGCGCAGGTGGCCACGCGAGCAGGATCCTGTTGGCGGCGGGTTCCGGGAGCAGGTTGATCGGCATCGACCGCGACGCAGCCGTTCTGGGGCACGCACGCCGCACCTTGGAGGAGACGGTCTCCAAGGGCGGCGGCGTGGTTTCCTTCGCGCTGCACCACGCTTCGTTTTCTGGGATGCAGGACGTGTTGAGACAGGAAGGGCAGGAATCGTGCGACCGTGTGCTGCTGGATCTGGGCGTGAGCTCACTCCAACTGGACACGGCCGGGCGCGGCTTCTCGTTCCTGCAGGACGGCCCGCTCGACATGCGCATGGATCAGGGCAATGACCGCATCGAGACCGCCGTGCGGTGGCTGGCGCGAGTGCCAGAGGCCGAACTGAGCCGGGTGATCTTCGAGTACGGCGAGGAGCGCTTCGCGCGCCGCATCGCCCGCGCGATCGTCGGCGCGCGTCGGCTTCGCCCCTTGCAACGTACCGGCGAGCTGGCAGACCTCGTGGCGCGCTGCGTGCCGGCGCGCGGACGCTCGCGCATCCATCCGGCAACCCGGACGTTCCAGGCCATCCGGATCGCGATCAACGACGAACTCGGCGAGCTCGAGCGTGGCCTCGCCGCGGCCCGGGCCTGCCTGGCTCCGGGCGGTCGACTCGTGGTGATCTCGTTCCACAGCCTCGAGGATCGCATCGTGAAGCACTTCCTCCGGGCGCACTTCGACCTGCCGGAGCGCAAGCCGATCCTCGGCTCCGCTGCCGAACTCGCGGCGAACCCTCGCGCGCGCAGCGCCAAGCTCCGCTACGGCGTGCAGCGGGAGGCGGTCGCATGATCGCGCGCGCGTGTGCGGCGCTCGCGTTCGGTGCCCTGGTTGCTCTCGGCGTGACCACGGCGTCCGTACGCATCGCCAGCTTGCGGGCCCGGGTACGGATCGAGGCGATGCGGCTGGAACTGCGCGCACTGGAATACGAAGCGGCGGAGCGAGCGCGTGGGCTGGCGGCAGCGTGCGCGCTGCCCCGTCTTCGGGACGCCCTCGCCGACGAACTCCGCGAGCACCGGGAGGAATGAGACATGCGCGAACAGTCGATGGACGAGGGGACGATTGCACGAGGGGAGTCGCTCCGGGCGGCCGTCGCGCTCCTGCTGGTGGTGCTCCTGCTTGCGGTCGTGGCCAACAAGCTCACCAGCCTGCAGGTCGAGGCGGCGACCAGCAGCCGTGCGCTCGTGGCTCGCACCGTGCACGAGACTCGCGTCGAGGCCGCGCCGCGCGGGCGCATCCTGGATCGCCACGGTCGCGTCCTGGCAGAGGACGTCCCAGGCCATGAGGTCCGCGGCGAGTACTACCTGTCGTTCGAGAAGTCCGCGGCGGGGGCGGCGGCAGCGGAGCGCCGGCTGGATCTGCTCGCCGACGAGCTGACGAGCGCTGTCCTCGCGGGTGAGGCACCGAGCACGGAACGTCGGGCTGCCACGCGGCAGGTGTTGCGGGGTCGACTGGCCCGGGCGGCTCAGAACCAGGAGAAGAGTGAGGTCGAGTTGCGTCCGGCGCGCGAGACCCGGCCGGCGCTCGTCCGCCGCAAGCTCGACTTCCTGGTCGCCGACGATCTGCGTTCGACGGCGGCGGTCCTGGCCATGACCCGACTGACCGCGGAACGGGAATGGAGGCCGTTGCACCTGCACTTCCAGACGACCTATGAGCGGGTCTATCCGGGTGGGGAGGCCTGCGTCGGTCCCGTGGGCTTCATCGCCGAGCGGGACCGCCAACACGAGGTGCGGCAACGGATCGAGGCGATCGACGGCCTTCGCGCCGGCCAGGCCGGCGAGCGCACGTTGCTGCGCGGCGCGTCCAAGACCCGGTACTGGCAGGAGGACGAGGCGACGCCGGTCGCGGCCGGGACCGTGACCACGACCCTGGATCTCGATCTGCAGGCCGCGGCGCAGGCCGAGCTCGAGCACGCCGTGGCCGACGTCGTGACGACGTACAAGACGGAGCCCAACTGGGGCGCGCTCGTCCTGGCCGACGTCGAGACGGGCGACATCCTCGCCATGGGATCGTGGGTCGCGGGGGCCCACCCGCGTGCCGCGGCCTTCACCCCCATCCAGAGCGTGTTCGAACCGGGCAGCAGCGTGAAGCCGCTGGTGCTGTCGATGGTGCTGGCACAGGGCCGGGTCGACTGGGACCACGAGCGGATCGATTGCTCCGAGGGTGCCCCGGGTCGCGGCTGGTGGGTGGACCCGCCTGGCCAGGTGGACCAGAAGCGGCGTCGACGCATCGTCGACGACCACGCCGTCGGCGTGGTCACGCCGCACGAGGTCATCGTGCAGAGCAGCAACGTCGGAGCGGTCAAGCTCGGGCTGCGGCTCGGGCCGCAGGGCCTCGACGACTACGTCGAGACGTTCCAGCTCAGTTCGCGGACCGGGCTCGGGCTGCCGGGCGAACTCGCCGGCGGGCGCAAGCGTGATCTGCCCTCGCTCGGTGCGACGATGTTCTGGCACTACACGGGTCCATCGCTGTGCTTCGGCTACGAGGCGTCCGTCACCGCGGTGCAGATGCTGCGGGCCTACATGACCCTGCTCGCGCGTCAGCCGCGCGAACTGCGGCTGCTCGCGGCGGTGGAACGGGACGGCGTGCAGGTACCCTTGCAGCGCGCGGGCTCGGCCGCGCGTCCACCGTTCCTGCGCGAGGAGGATCTCGACCGGATCAAGGCCGCGATGGCAGGGGTGGTCAGCAAGGCGCATGGCGCGACCGGCCGGCATGTCGCGGAGATGATCGAGGGCCTCGGCTTCGCCCCTGGCGTCATCGCCGGGAAGACCGGCACGTCCGTGCGCACGCTGCCCGATGGCTCGCGCAATCGCACGGCGTCGTTCGCGGGCTTCGCGCCCGTGGCCACGCCGCGCTTCGTCGCTTTCTGCGTCCTTCAGAAAGACCGTGCTGAAGGTTTCTACGGCGGTCGCTATGCTGCGCTCGCCGCGTCTCGCCTGTTACTTCGTGCTCTCGGTGTCCTCGATACCGCGGGCGTACAGGGGGGCGCGGTCCGGTCGCAGCAGGTCAGCGCTCGCGATCCGGGACGGAGAACGGTCACTCCGTCGAACGACAGGTAGGGCGGTGATGACAGAGCTTGCGTTTCCCTCGGGCCTGGCCACGAGCCAAGGTCTCTCGAGTCTGGGCGCGATCCGTCAGTTGCTTCGGCCACTGCAGGCGCAGCGGTTCCGTGAGCTGGTGATCGACGGGCTCGCTGCGCACAGTTCCGAGGTCCGGCCAGGCAGCCTGTTCTTCGCCGTTCCGGGGACACACGACGATGGCGGGGCATACGCCGAACAGGCCGTGGCGCGCGGTGCCGTGGCCGTCGTCGCGGCGCGACCGCTGCCGCTCGCCGTTCCCGTGCTGATCGTGGACGACGTGCGCGCCGCGATGGCGGACGTGGCGGCGATGTTCTACCGGCATCCGTCGCGTACCCTGCCCGTCGTCGGCGTCACCGGCACGAACGGCAAGACCACGACCTCGCACCTGATCCGCGGCTGTCTCGAGGCCGCGCGCTGGAAGGTCGGGTCGCTCGGCACGATCGCGTACGAGTTCGACGGCCGGTGTCTCCCCGCCACGAACACCACGCCGGACGCGATCCGGTTCCAGGGCTATCTGCGCGAGATGTCGGATCGCTGCCTGGATGCCTGCGTCGCCGAGGTCAGTAGCCACGCCCTCAGTCAGGAGCGGGTGCGGGCCACCAGTTTCCGGGCGGCTGTGTTCCTCAACCTCACGCAGGACCACCTCGACTTCCACGGCTCGATGGTCGCGTACGGGAAGGCGAAGGCCCGCCTCTTCGAGATGCTCCTCCCCGGCAGCAGCGCCTGCATCAACCTCGACGATCGGGCGGGTCGTGCCATGATCGATGCAACGCCGCCGACCGTCGACCTGATCACCTTCGGCTGCGATCGCGACGCGGTCGTGCGGGCGGACAACCTGCGCTGCACCCTGCAGGGGACCCGCTTCGTGCTCACCCTGCCGCACGGCAATGTCGACATCCACCTGCCGCTTCCTGGGGCGCACAACGTCCAGAACGCGCTCGCCGCTGCGGCGGCGAGCGTCGCGCTCGGGATCTCGGAACTGACCATCGCCCAGGCGCTCGAGTCGGCCCAGCCCGTGCGCGGTCGGCTGCAACGGGTCGCCCCGAACCACCTGGTGCGCGTCTTCGTCGACTACGCGCACACGCCCGACGCGCTCGAGAAGGTCTGCGCGACGCTGGCGGGCCTCGGCGGCGGGCGCTTGCGTGTCGTGTTCGGCTGCGGTGGCGATCGTGACGCGACGAAGCGGCCGCTGATGGCCAAGGCCGTGAGCCGCTTCGCGCAGGTGGCCTACCTGACGAGCGACAATCCTCGCTCCGAGTCGCCGGAGCGGATCCTCGACGACGTCGAGGCCGGATTCACGAACGTGGCGTGCGCCTACTACCGCATCGCCGACCGCGAACGGGCGATCCACCAGGCGGTTGCCGATGCGGCGCCGGGTGACGTCGTCCTGATCGCCGGCAAGGGCCACGAGACCTACCAGCTGCTCCGCGACTCGGTCGTGCCGTTCGACGACGCCCAGGTTGCCTCCGAGGCCCTGTTGGGGTGGGGGGGGTGATGGTGATGCCCGCTCCGACTGGTGGTCCTCGTTCCGGCGCATTCCGCCCCACTGCCGCCGGCATCGCTGCTGCGACCGGTGGTTCGATCACGCGCAAGGGTGGGACGGGCGTCGTTCGTCGGTTCATCGCCGACAGCCGCGACGCACGTCCCGGGGATTGCTTCATCGCGCTGCCCGGTGAGCGCGTCGACGGTCACGCGTTCGTCGCGAACGCCTTGGCGCGCGGTGCCGCGGGCGCAGTGGTCATGCACCCTCTCGCCGCGGCGAGCCTGCCGCGCAACGGGTTCGTGGTGCAGGTCGGAGACACCCGCGCCGCGCTCGGCCGCCTCGCCGCCGAGTGGCGTCGGCTGCATTCGCGCGTGCGCGTGGTCGGCATCACTGGCTCGTGTGGCAAGACCAGCACGAAGAACATGCTCGGCCGCGTCCTGTCGCAGGCGTTGCCCACCGTGTTCTCGCCCAAGTCGTTCAACAACTCGATCGGCGTGCCGCTCACTCTGTTCCAGATCAGTGCTGACACGCGTGCTGCAGTGGTGGAGATCGGTACCAACGCGCCGGGGGAGATCGAGGCGTTGGCGCGCATCACGCAGCCGGACCTCGCCATCGTGACGTGCATCGGGGAGTCCCATCTCGATGGCCTCGGCTCGCTCGAGGGCGTGGCGCGGGAGAAGGCCATGCTGCTCCGGTCGCTCGCTCCGGGGGGCGTTGCGATCCTCAACGGGGACGATCCCAGCACCGCCCCACACCTCGTCCCGGCCGTGGCGGGCCGGGTCGTGCGCACCCGACTCGGGCAGACTGCCGACTGGTTTGCGACCGACATCAAGTCACACGGGCTCGGCACGTCGTTCCTGCTGCAGGGCGAGCGGGCGGTGACCATTCCGCTCCTGGGCTCGCACAACGTCAGCAACGCGTTGATGACGATCGCGGCCGCCACGGAGCTGGGCGTGAACCTCGACTTCGTGCTGGCATCCCTGGCGGACATGCCGGTGACGGCGCGCCGCCTGCAATGCCGTGAGGTCTACGGCGTGCAGGTGTTCGACGACACCTACAACATGAACCCGGCGTCGGCCCGCGCGGCCCTCATGGCGATGGCGGGGCTGCCCGCATCCGGACGTCGCATCGTCGTGTTCGGCGAGATGAAGGAGCTCGGCCCCCGCAGCGATGACCTGCACACCGAACTCGGTGCGGAGGTCGCGGCGCGCGACATCGACATCCTCGTCACGGTCGGCAGCCGGGCGGCATGCATCGCGGCGGGTGCGGAGCAGGCCGGCCTCGCAGCCGGTCGCATCCTGCGCACACACGATCAAGGCGAGGCCATCGAACGTCTCCTCGCAGTCCTGCAGCCGCACGATCGGCTCCTGTGCAAGGCCTCGCACAGCGTCGGGTTCGACCGACTCGTGGATGCCCTCACGGCGGCCCTCCAGCAACGCGGGCAACAGAAGGCGACGACCGATGAGCGGGTCGCGGTAGCCCACACCTAGCAGTGCTCTACGAGCTGTTCCAATCCCTGTTCGCGGATGTCCCCGGCGCCGGTCTGTTCGGGTACATCAGCTTCAGGGCGGCGCTCGCGGCGATGCTGTCGTTCGTGCTCGGGCTGGCGCTGGGGCCACGGGTGATCGGCTGGCTCGGCGGTCTCGGTCTCCGCGAGAACACCGAGAAGACCGCGTCGGCAAAGCTGGCGGAACTGCACCGCGGACGCAACAAGACGCCGACGATGGGCGGCGTCTTCATCGTGGTCGCGATGCTGCTCGCGTGCGTCCTGTGCATGCGCTTCGACGGCGCGAACCGCTTCTCGCTCTGGGCCCTCTTCGTCCTGGTCTGGTTCGCGGGCGTCGGTCTGCTCGATGACTGGATCAAGCTGCGGACCGCCAAGGCCGGATTGTCCGCGCGCGCCAAGCAGGGGCTCCTCACGCTGGGCGCGCTGGTCGTGGCGTGGGCGCTGCTCGTTCCTGCCGGCCTCGAGGCTGCCCAGGGCGGGCCGCGCCTGTACGTGCCCTTCGTCGCGGGCTGGTCGCTCCCGCTGGGCGTCTGGTTCGGGATCCCGTTCGTCGTCGTCACGGTCGTCGTGCTGACCGGCACCGCCAACGCCGTCAACCTGACGGATGGGCTCGACGGCCTCGCCAGCGGTTGCGTGGCGATTGCCGCCGTGGCCTACGCCGGCATCACCTACTTCGTGGGGCACGCTGAACTGGCCCGCTACCTCCTCGTGACGCACGTCCCGGGCGCCGGCGAACTCACGGTCATGCTCGGCGCGCTGCTCGGAGCGACGCTCTCCTTCCTGTGGTTCAACGCCGCGCCGGCTCTCGTGTTCATGGGTGACGTCGGCAGCCTTGCCCTCGGCGGCACGCTCGGCGTGGCGGCGCTGGTGAGCCGCACGGAGCTGGTGCTCGCGGTGGTCGGCGGCGTGTTCGTGGCAGAGGCGGTGTCCGTGATGGTGCAGGTCGTGTCCTTCAAGACGCGGGGCAAGCGGGTGCTGCGCTGCGCGCCGTTGCACCACCACTACCAGTTCGGCGGCATGCCGGAGTCCCGGCTCGTCGTGCGTGCGTGGATCGTTGCCAGCCTGCTCGCCATGTCGAGTCTGGCGCTCTTCAAGGTGCGGTGATGGGAACGAGCGGACTCACCATCGCAGCCACCGAGACCCCGCCGCGGGGGCGGCATCCGCGCAGCCTCGACGCGATGCTGTTCTCGGTGGCCGCACTCTGCTGCCTGGGCATCGTCATGGCGATGTCGGTGCAGGGAGTCAACAAGGGCGTCCTGCTCGCGATCAAGGAGCAGGGTGCCAAGCTCGCGCTCGCGACGCTGGCGTTCCTGGCGCTGGCGATCACACCGCTGCCGTGGCTGCGGCGCCTGGCTCGACCAGCGCTCGTCGTCGGGGTGGGGCTCTGCCTCGTCGCCGCGCTGTTCGGACCCGAGCGGAACTACGCGCGTCGCTGGTTGCCGTGGGGCGGTCAGCCGGTCGAGTTCGCGCGGTTCACGCTGATCGTGTTCTGCGCCGCGCACGTGGGTCGCGTGGGCGCGGAGATCCGCACCTTCTGGCGTGGACTCTGCCCCCTGATCGGCGCCGCAAGCGTGCTCGCCCTGGTCCTCGCCCTGCAGCCCGACATGGGCAACGCCCTGCTGTCGCTCGCGATCGCTGCGGCGATCGCCATCGTCGCCGGCGTCAAGCTGCGCTGGTTCGCGCTCGTCGGCCTGCCCGCAGTCGCGGGCTTCGCGTTTCTCGCGCTGCAGCAGGGTTACATCCAGAAGCGCGTCGCCGGTTTCTTCGGCGGCGAACCCGGATACCAGGTGTCGCAGTCGCTGGTGGCGATCAGCTCCGGCGGCCTGACCGGCCGCGGCCTGGGTACCGGCGTGATGAAGCTCGGCTACGTGCCGGAGGCCAACAACGACTTCGTCTTCGCCATCATCGGCGAGGAGCTCGGCCTGCTCGGCTGCGGGCTGGTGCTCACCGCGTACGCCGTGATCGCGATCGCGGGCTACCTGCTCATGGGGCGCTGCCGCGATCCGTTCGCGCGCTACATCGTCTTCGGGTTCACGTTCGCCATCTCGCTGCAGGCGGCGATGAACCTGTGCGTCGTCACGGGGGTCGTTCCCCCGAAGGGCATCGATCTGCCGTTCGTCAGTTCGGGGGGCACGAACCTCCTGTTCTGCATGGCGGCGATGGGAATCATTGGCAACGCGGTGCGCGCGAGCTGTGCGCCGCTGGTTACTCGGAGGGACTGACCATGGGTCAACTCGAACGCTACGGGCTCTACGTTCTCTGTGTCGTGATCTTCCTCATCCTGGGGGTGGCCCTGTGGGGTGGCGATCCGGCGGTGCTGCCGCCGACCTCGTCCACCGCGCTGGAGGTGGAGCGGAACCAGGCGCCGGTCACGCCGCCGCCGCCGGCGCGCGACGATGTCGTGGAGCGCTTGCGTCGCGAGTTCTCCTCGAGCAGCGTGCGCAACCCCGCGGCGCCGCCGCTGGAGACGGCCGTTCCGCTGGCCGGCGTGCGCGACGCGGCCAGCTCCACCGAGCACGCGGTACTCACCGGTGTGACGCCCGGTCCGGTGGTTGCCACCGCCGCCGGCGTGGCGCGCGAGTACGATGTGCAAAAGGGTGACGCCCTCGAGACCATCGCGGAGCAACAGCTCGGCGCCAAGAAGCACTGGCGTGACATCCTCAAGGAGAACCCAGGGCTGGTACCGACCAGGCTGCAGCCCGGTACCAAGATCAAGCTGCCGGGGATCGCGCGCGCCCCCGAGGCTTCGACCCCGACGCCGCGGCGGGACGTGTACGTCGTGCAGAAGAACGACGTGCTCGGGGCCATCGCCCAACGCCAGCTGGGCGACACGGCGCGCTGGAAGGACATCGTGGCGGCCAACCCCGGCCTCGATCCGCTTCGTCTCAAGCCCGGCATGGAGCTCAAGCTCCCGAGCCGGGATCCGGTCAAGGACGGTCGCTGATCCCGATCCCATGGTGCGGCGCGTGTGTCTGGTGAGCGGCGGCTCGGGAGGGCATCTCCTTCCCGCGTTGTCGTTGGCGCGCGCGCTGCGCGCCAACGGGCGCGACGCCATGCTCGTGACGGAGGGGCGCGACACGGAGCGCACGTTCCTGCGGGGATCGGGGTTCGCAACGCGCGAGGTGGCACTAGGCGGCGGCGTCGCACTGCCGTTCCGGATCGCCCGTGCGCTGTTCCAGGCGCGACGCGTGCTGCGCGAAGAGGGGGTCGATCTGGTCGTGGGCACTGGCGGGCGAGCGACGGTGCCCGTGGCGCTCGCCGCACGTTCCCTCGGCATCCGCGTGTGTCTGATGGAACAGAATGCCGTTCCGGGGCGCGCGAACCGACTGCTCGCCCGCCTCGCATCCCGCATCTGGCTCGGCCTGCCGACGACGCGCCCATTGCAGCGCGCGCTGGTCACGGGAACCCCGTTGCGGACCGGACTCGGCGTCATGGGTCGCGCGCGGGCCTGTGCGGAACTGGGCCTCGACAGCGATCGTCCCGTGCTCCTCGTCTTCGGCGGCAGCCAGGGTGCGGCGGTCTTGAACGAGGTCGTGCCAGCCGCTCTCACGACGCTCGCGTCGCCTGTCCAGGTCGTGCATCTGACCGGCAGCGGTCGCGACGAGCCGGTGCGGACCGCCTACGACGGGGCCCGCGGCGACCTGCGTGCCCTGGTCCGGCCGCTGGCCAGCGACATGGCGACGCTGTATTCCGCCGCCGACCTGGTGATCTGTCGCGGTGGCGGGAGCACGGTCGCCGAGCTGATGGCGGTGGGGCGCGCTGCGCTCATCGTGCCGTACCCACACCATCGCGACCGGCACCAGTGGCACAACGGCAAGGTGCTCGAGGGCGCGGGCGCGGCGATCGTCGTCGAACAGAGCCGGTTCGACCCGCCGACCCTGGCTTCCATCCTGGCGCCTCTGCTGTCCGCGCCAGCCGATCTGGCGACCATGGGCAATCGCGCGCGCGGCCTGGTCCCCGGTGACGCCTGTGCGCGGATCCTGGAGGATCTCGCGCGGTTGGAGGCCACGACTTGAACTTGTTCAGTCGTCGCGTGCATCTGATCGGGGTCGGTGGGTCGGGCGTCTCCGGGTTGGCGCGGCTCCTGCACGGTGTCGGTGGCGATGTCACGGGGAGTGACCGCGCGCCGTCCCGCACGTTGCAGGCGCTCGAGCAGGCCGGGATCCCGGTGTGGGTCGGCAGCCGTCCGGAGCGGATCCACGGCACGAATGGCTACGTCGTCGCCTCGGCCGCCGTGCCTCGTACCGATCCGGAGCTGATCGAGTGCGAGCAGCGTGGCTTCAAGCCGTTGGTGTACGCGGAGGCCGTGGCCCGCTTGGGTGAGGGCAAACAGACCCTGGCGATCGCCGGCTGTCATGGCAAGACCACGACGACGGCGATGACGGTCTGCGCGCTGCGCGGCGCGGGGTTCGATCCGTCGTTCCTCATCGGTGGAGAGATCCCGGAACTCGGCGGCAATGGCCACGGAGGTGCGACCGACCTGTTCGTGATCGAGGCCTGCGAGTTCAACCGGTCGTTCCACAACTACCGGCCGTACGCGGCGGCGATCCTGAACTTCGACCACGACCACTTCGACTGCTTCCCGACGACGCAGGACCTCGAGGATGCGTTCGCAGGCTTCCTCGCCAAGGTGCATCCGGGCGGCACCGTGTTCCTGCACGAGGACGTGCCCGAGAGCGTGTCGCGCGGCGTGCGCGAGGGCGTGCGCGTCCTGCGCCTGGGGACCGGCCTGTTCGCCGACATCCGCGCGATCGAAGTGAGCGAGAGCACAGGACGCTTCGGCTTCGTGCCGGTGGTGCACGGCGAACGTCTGCCGCCGGTGCAGCTCGCGGTCTCCGGTCGGCACAACGTGACCAACGCCTTGTTTGCGATCGGGATGGCGAGCCTCGTCGGCGCCGATCCCGGTGGCGCGTGCCGGGGTCTCGAGGGCTTCGGCGGCGTGCGCCGGCGCTTCGAGACGCATGAGGGCCTGCGCGGTGGCGTCCTCGTCAACGACTACGCGCACCACCCCGCGGAGATCCGCGCCGTCCTGCGCACGGCGCGCACGCGGTTCCCGGGGCGGCGGGTGCTCGCCGCCTTCCAGCCCCACCAGCACCAGCGCACGCTCACCCTGCTGCCGGACTTCGCCGAGTCGCTGTCGCCGGTAGACCACTGCCTGATCGCCGACATCTACGGCGCGCGCGAGAGTGCGGAGATCACGTCGCGGGTCAGCGCGACGGACCTGGTGAACGCGATCCGCTCGCACGGCACCCTGGCCGACTCGGGCGGGCGCGTGCAGGAGCTTCCGGACCGCCTGCGCGGCGTCTATCACCCCGGCGACGTAGTGCTGCTGCTCGGCGCCGGCGACATCGACCAGGTGGTGGAGGAAGTCGTTGCGTTCCTCTGACCTGCGCGTGGCGCTGGGCGCGTTCGGCGGCGTGATCCGCGAGAACGTGCCGCTCGCACCGCTGACCCACGTGCGGATCGGCGGTGCGGCGCGCCTGTTCGTCGAGCCCTTCACGGAGGACGAGGTCGCACGCCTCGTGCGCGCCTGCCTCGAACTCGGGTATCCACTGCGGGTCCTGGGCGGCGGCAGCAACCTGCTGGTGCCCGACGAAGGCATCGACGCCGTGGTCGTGTCGCTCGGCGCGCTGAACCGCACGGTGCGCGATGGCGAGCGCGTCACTGCCGGTGCCGGCGTGTCGCTACCGTCGCTCCTGCGCCAGACCAAGGATGCGGGGCTCGCCGGCCTCGAACTGCTCACCGGCATTCCCGCGGTCGTGGGGGGAGCGGTGGCCATGAATGCCGGGACCCGCGATGGCGAGACCTTCGCGCACCTCGTGTCGCTCGCGGTGGTCAACCCTGGCGGCGAGATCGAGGTCTGGGACAAGAGCCGGTTCGCACCGCGCTACCGCGACGGCGGGCTCGCCGGGGCGATCGTGCTGCACGCGACGTTCGAGCTGCGGCCCGACGACCCCAAGGCGATCTTCGCGCGGCTCGAGGCCTCGTTGAAGAAGCGCAACGCGACCCAGCCGGTCACCGAGCGCAGCGTGGGGTGCGTCTTCCAGAATCCCGCGTGTGCCGCGGCAGCGAAGCTCATCGACGACGCCGGTTGCAAGAACCTGCGCGTCGGCGACATCTCGGTGAGCGCGAAGCATGCGAACTACTTCGTGAACGGCGGTCGCGGCACGTGCGCCGACTTCCTCGCGCTCCTGCGGCTGGTGCAGCAGCGCGTACGCGATCACGCGGGGGTCGAACTGGAGCCGGAGGTCAGGATCTGGCGCTGACCTACGGGGTCGCGCGGGCGCTCACAGCAGAGCCTTGATCGCCACGAAGCCGCCGACGAGGAGCACGCAGAAGGCGAGGGTCGCGAGGCCGAACCGCTTTTCGATGAAGTCCCGCACGGGTGCACCGAAACGCCGCAGCAGGAACGCTTCGAGCAGGAACCGGGCCGAGCGGGACACCACCGACGCGAGCACGAAGGTCCAGAAGTTGATGCCGCACACGCCCGCCGCGATCGTGAAGACCTTGTAGGGCAGCGGGCTGAAGCCCGCGGTGAACACGATCCAGAAGTCCCAGTCGCTGTACAGCGCCTGCACCTTGCCGAACACCGCCGGGGTGAAACCCGGGATGTACGCATAGCAGAAGTCCCGCACGCCGGCATCCCAGGCCCACATGCCGATGCCGTAGCCGGCGATGCCTCCGAGCACGGATGCGATGGAACACCAGACCGCGAAGGCGACTGCGCGCTTCGGGTTGCCGATGCACAACGGGATCAGCAGGACGTCGGGCGGGATCGGGAAGAAGCTGCTCTCGGCGAACGAGATCAGGATCAGCGCGGGCAGGGCGTACGGAGTGAATGCCCAGTGGATGACCCAGTCGTAGAGACGGCGGGGCAGCGAAGTGAACCAGTTCCATGCCCGCTGGAGGAGGGGGCGTGGAACGGGTGGCGATGCGGTGTCCTGCGCGTGGTTCGTCATGGAGGCGGCGAAGGGGGCTACTGCGGCATCGCCTCGAGGTGGGTCACCACGAGTTCGATGGGGCCGTCGTCCGACCATCGGCTCAAGCGGGGCGTGTGGATGAGTCGGAACTCCTCGCGCCGGTCACGCAGTTCTTCGCACCTCGCAGCGCCGTTGGCAAGGCGCGCAGGCAGGACCTGGCCGGCCTGGGCGACGCGGAGGCGCAAGTCGTTGCCGCGTGGGTCGAGGCAGGGTCGCCCGACCAGCCGGACCCGCTCCGTCACGAAGCTCGGCCTGGGATTGCGCGTGCCGAACGGAGCCAGCGCTTCGAGTGCCCGCAAGGCGCGCACGTCCAACTCTGCGAGGCTGGCCTGCCCATCGGGGGGCGGCGTCGGTCGTGGGCGCACGGCGGCGCCGCAGCGTTCGTTGATGGCGACCCGGAACGCGTCGATCTGTCCCGCCGGCAACTCGAGGCCGACCGCTGCTGCGTGCCCGCCGTGGGTGGTGAGCAGGTCGGTGCAGTCGGCCAGGGCCTGCCGGAGATCGAGGCTGCCCGCCGACCGTCCGGACCCGCGTGCCCGACCGTCTTCGATGTTCAGGAGCAGGGTGGGCTTGCCGGTGGCGTCGGTGAGGCGTGCCGCGACGATCCCGAGGACTCCGGCGTGCCAGCCTTCGCTCGCGAGCACCAGGATGGCCTCCGGCCGCGCCTGCGCCTTCGCCACGGCATCCTCCAGGAGTTCGCGCTCGACGGTGCGGCGGCGCTCGTTTTGCGCCTCGAGGACCTTCGCGGCCTCCTGCGCCTCGTGGTAGCCGCGGGCGCTGAGCAGGGCGACTGCGTCGGCCGCGCTCCCCATGCGTCCGGCGGCGTTGATGAGAGGCGCGATCCGGAACGCGACGTCGTCGACGGTGGGGACCCGGCCGGAGATGCCGGCGGTCTCGATCAGCGCGCGCAGGCCGGGGTTGGGGCTGTGCGCGAGCGCGCGCAGGCCATGGTGGACGAGGATCCGGTTCTCGCCGCGCAGGGGTGCGACATCGGCGATGGTGCCGAGCGCCACGTACGCCATGGCCTCCGTGAGGAACTCGCGGAACTCGGCGCCCTCGGCACGCCCGCGCGAGAAGGACGCCGCGAGCGCCGCCGCGAGCCGGAACGCGACGCCGCAGCCCGCCAGCTCGCGGTCGGGGTAGCCCGCGGCGGGGAGGCGCGGGTTGATGAGGGTGTGCGGCTGGGCGGTGTTCTCGAGCGTGCCGTGATGGTCGGTGACGATCACGTCGCAGCCGGCGGCCTGGATGCGGGCGATGGAGTCGACGGCGTTGGTGCCGTTGTCGACGGAGATGCAGAGCGAGAACCCGCCGTCGGTGACCGCGCGCTCGGATGCGGCGGTGAACGAGTAGCCGTCCTCGCGCGCCGGGATGTGCACCTTGGCGTCGGCCTGCACCAGACCGAACAGCTTGAGGAGGAGGACCGAGCCGGTGATCCCATCGACGTCGTAGTCGCCGTGGATGAGGATCCGCTCGCCTTGGCTGATGGCCTGGCGCACCCGCTCGATGGCCCGCTCCATGCCGGTGAAGGAAAACGGGTCGGCCAGCCGGCGGAGGTCGGGGCGGAGCCACTCGCGTGCCCGATCCGGATCGTCGATCCCGCGCGCCAGCAGCACACGCGCGATCAGTTCGCTGGTGCCCAGCGTCTTTGCCATCGCACGTTCCCGCGGGTCGGGTTCCGGAAGGTGCAGGGCAGCGCTCTCCATGGCGAGGGGGTGGTATGGTATGCCGCGATGACGGGAATCGACAGCAGCAAGAGCGACACGTCCGCCGCGCTTCGCGCCATTCCGTCGCTGGATTCGTTCCTGCGGCGGGCCGAGTTCGCGACGTTGCCGCGGCCTGCGCTCCTGCGCGTCGCACGCAGCTATCTGGATGGCATCCGGGCGCGGGCGCTGGGCGGCACGTTGGCAGCCGACGCGGTGGCCGCGCTGTTCGCCGGTGCCGGTGCCGCGCGGGCCGTGTGTGACGATGTCGGCCGTGCCCTCGCGATGCACCACGCCCGTGTCGTGAACGCTACCGGCATCGTGTTGCACACGGGGATCGGGCGGGCGCCGCTGGCGGACGCTGCGGTGGCGGCGATCGCGGCTGCGGCGCGCTACGCGATCGTGGAGGTCGATCCCGTCTCCGGCCTGCGCAACGAGCGCGAGGAAGCGGTGGCGGGTCTCCTTCGCGAGCTGCTGGGCGTGGAGGGCGCGCTGGTCGTCAACAACAACGCCGCGGCGGTGAACCTGATGCTGCGCGCGCTGGCGGAGGGCCGCGAGGTCGTGGTCTCGCGCGGCGAACTCGTCGAGATCGGCGGTGGGTTCCGCATGCCCGACGTGATGGCCCAGGCGGGGTGCGCGATGGTGGAGGTGGGGGCGACCAATCGCACCCACCTGCGCGACTACGCGCGTGCGATCGGCCCGCGCACCGCGATGCTGCTGAAGGTCCACCCGAGCAACTTCCGCATCGTGGGCTTCACGGGTGCGCCGACCCTGGCCGAACTGCAGGCACTCGCCGGCCAGCACGAGGGCGTGGTCGTGGCCGACGATCTCGGCTCCGGGCTTCTCGTCGACGCTCCGATTGCAGGCCTCGAAGACGAGCCACGCGTGCGCGCCAGCCTGGCCGCCGGGGTCGGACTCGTCCTGTTCTCCGGCGACAAGCTCCTGGGCGGCCCGCAGTGCGGGATCCTCGTCGGCCGGCGAGAGCTGGTCGCGCGCTGCCGGATGCACCCGCTGTATCGGGCCTTCCGATGCGACAAGCTGACCCTGGCCGGACTCGAGGCGACGCTGCGGATCTACCGGGATGGGGATCCATTGGCGGAGATCCCGACCCTGCGTGCGATCCAGGCCTCGCCGGCCGGACTCCGCGTCGCCGCCGAGGATCTCGCCGCCCGCCTCGCGTCGCTCCGACCCGAAGTCGTCGAGACCGAATCGTTCGCGGGCAGCGGCGCCAACCCGGCTCGCCCGCTGCCGTCGTTCGCGGTCGCGTTGCCCGGCGGTGAGCGCGCGTGCGCCCGACTCCGTGGCGGGCCCGGCGCGGCCGTGTTCGCGCGGCTCGACCAGGACCGCGTGCTGCTCGACCTGCGCAGTCTCGATGGCGAGGATCTGGGCGAGGTCGCCGACCTTGTCTCGGGCAAGCTCGCGTAGCATCCCGTCGCCATGAACGACAAGCCCAAGACCATCCGCCTCACGAACTACGCCAGCTGTTCGGGTTGAGCGTCGAAGTTGCCTGCGGGGAGCCTCGGGCAGGTTCTCCAGAAGCTCGCGATTCCGTCGCATCCTGACCTCCTCGCCGGCACGGCCGGGTTCGAGGATGCGGGGGTGTTCCGTCTCGACAGCGACCGCGCGCTGGTGCAGACGGTCGACTTCTTCCCGCCGATCGTCGATGACCCGCGTTGGTTCGGACGCATCGCCGCGGCGAACGCACTCTCCGATGTGTACGCGATGGGTGGCACTCCGATCACCGCGATGAACCTCGTGGGCTGGCCGAAGGAACTCGACATGGACGTGCTCGGCGAAGTCCTCGCTGGCGGCCTCGAGAAAGTCACCGAGGCAGGCGCCGTGCTCTGCGGCGGCCACTCGGTGGTGGACGCGGAGGTGAAGTTCGGCTTGTCGGTGACGGGCCTCGTGCACCCGGAGCGGTTCTGGCGCAACGGTGGCGCGCGCGTGGGGGACGTGCTCTTCCTCACCAAGCCGATCGGCATGGGGCCGATCTCGACGGGGATCAAGAAGGAGAAAGTCTCCGCCGCGACGGCGCGCTCAGCGATGGAGCAGATGGCGATGCTCAACAAGGCGGCGTGCGAGGCGGTGAGCGACCTCGGAGTACACGGCGCGACGGATGTCACCGGGTTCGGCCTGCTCGGCCATGCGCACGAGATGGCGGCCGGGGCGGGGTTGACGTTGCGCATCAAGGCGCGGGCGGTGCCGGTCGCCGACGGGGCGTTGGCCCTGGCCCAGGCGGGAGTGTTCAGTGGCGGCACGAAGCGCGGGCAGAGCTATCTCGAGAGCGTCGCTACCGTGGAGGAGGGGGTCGATCCAGCCCTCGCGGCGATGATGTTCGATGCGGAGACCTCCGGGGGACTCCTGCTCGCGGTCGCGGCGCACGACGCCGCGAAGGTCGAGCGGCGCCTGCGCGATGCGGGCGCGTCGAGCTGGAACCTGATCGGAGAATTCGGCCCGCAGACGACCAGGACGCTGCTCGTCCAGGCGTGAGCTTGCGAGGCCGGCCGGCTACTCGATGCCGAGCAGGCTCTTGGCGCGCGGGGTCAGCGCGAGGCACTCCGCGTTGCCGTGCTTGCCGTACGACACATCGAACTCGGTGAGCGACAGGTCCTTGCCGAGCTTGCGCTCGGGCAGTCCCTTCTTGATCGCCGGAGGAGATCCGTCGTCGGCCTCCTCTTTCTCCTCGTCCTGCTCGATCGCCACGCCGCCGGGGCCAGCGACGCGCACGATCATCCCGCCCGCCATGCTCGACTTGGTGTAGGTCTTGCTGTGCAGGCGCAGGATCTCGTTGGTCGTGGGATCGACGTAGAACGCGGCGTCCACGGTCACCTCCGGCGGCGGCATGCGCATGCCGCCGCCTCCCATCATGATGAAGCGGCCCGGACCACCGCTGGCCTTGGGTAGCAGGCCGGCCAGCGCCACGTCCTGTGCGTCGGACCCGGTGAAGGTCACCGTGTAGACCAGCACGTCGCGGTCCTTGGACCGACCTGGCTCGACCTGGGCGACGCGCAGGGCGCGTTCTGGCAGATCGGCGAAGAAGGCGAAGGCGCGGAGCGGGTCGTGCACGAACGGGAGTTGCCCGCCATCGACGAGGCAGTCGTGGCGGAGCTTCCAGTCGCCGTCTTCGCGCTGAGCGACCATGCGTCCGCTCGCGAAGGCGACGTGGTCGTCCTCGATGCTGGCGGTGAGGAGGCCGCCGGCGGTTGCCCCGGTGACCTCGGTCTCCTGGCCGCCGCCGATCCCGGCGTTGCGCATGAACGCGGGATCCTGGACCTCGATGGTCCGGAATCCGATGGCGCTGAGCTTGCTCATCTTGACGAGCGCGGCGCGGAGCTGTTGTGCGTGCTTGGCCGAGTCGGCGTCCTGGGCGACGGCGACGCCGGGGAGGAGAACGGCCAGCAGGCCGTACGAGAGGCGAACGTGCTTCATGGCGAGGAGGGCGCGGTGACGGCGCCTCGCGGGCAGGACTTCGCGGAGGACCAAAACGCCTGGAGGCCAGGACGCCTGGAGGACGGGGCGGAGGCTACCGCGCCCGCGGGTCGGGCGGAGGGGAATCCTCGTCGTCCCAGTCGTCGACGGGGTCATCCTCCGGCAAGTCGTCTTCGTCGGGGTCGGCCTTGTCGGATCCAGCGTCGCCGAGCGGCTCGCCGTGCGCGTCGACCGGCTCGAGGGGTTCAGCCCGGGCGCTCCGCTCGTCGCGCAGGTTCTTGAGGATCGAGTCGATGCGCATCGCGCCGACGATCCGCTCGTCGAAGACGAACTCGACCCGCGGCACCGTTCGGGTCCGCATCACCTCGGCGACCTCACGCCGCATCCAGCCGGCGGCGTGCTGGAGCACGCGCTCGTTGACCTTGCGCTCCTTCTCGCCACCCAGCACGCTCCAATAGATCTTGCAGAGCGTCAGCTCGCGGTCGAGCTGCACGCGCGTGACGGTGACGATGCCGAGTCGCGGGTCCGACATGTCGCGCACGAGGACCGCGGCGACCTTCGCCTTGATCGTGGACTCGAGCCGTTGCAGGCGTCGCTCGTTCACGATGCGTCACCGCCGATGGTCGGTGTGAAGATCTCGAGTTGGTGGTCGGAGAGTGTGCCGTCGCGCGAGTCGTGCAGCAGATTGAGCAGCTTGTCCAAAGCGCCGTTGATGTAGGGGATGTCGTTGCCGGTCATGGCGACCGCCATGGTCGCGACCGTGATCTCGTCGAGGGACTCGATCTCCGCGACGGAGACGTTGAACTCGCGCCGCAACCGCTCCTTGAGGCTCTGCACCACCCGCCGCTTGTCCTTCAGCGAGGTCGCGTAGGGGATCTCGATGCAGAACTGCAGGACGCCGATGTGGAGCACGACGATCTCGGGGGCTTTGCGTGGCGAAGGGTGGCCGTCGGGTCCTGGGCGGGATCTCGTGGCGATCAGTCGAGCGTTCGCTTGACGAGCGACACGTCGTAGAACTCGAGCTGGTCGCCCTCCTGGATGTCCTGCCAGTCGCGGAGCGTCATGCCGCACTCGAACCCGGCCTTCACTTCGCGGGCATCGTCCTTCTCGCGACGCAGGCTCGACACCTGGCCGGTGTAGATCAGCTTGCCGTCGCGCGACAGCCGGACCTTGCTGCTGCGGAAGGCCGAGCCTTCCTTGATGTAGCAGCCAGCGATCGAGCCGAACCGGCTCGACTTGAACACGGCCCGGACCTCGGCGAACCCCTGGTTCTTCTCGACCTCCTCCGGAGCGAGGGTGCCCTCCATCGCCAGCTTGACGTCGTCGATGAGCTGGTAGATCACGTCGTAGAGCCGGATGGAGACGCCGGCGCGCTCGGCGTGCTGCCGGGCCGTCGACTCGGGGGCGGTGTTGAACCCGATCACCATCGCGCCACCAGCCTCCGCCAGACTCACGTCGCTGTCGGTGATCCCGCCCAGTCCGGAGTGGATGACGTTGACCTTGACTTCGTCGGTGGCGAGGTCGGCCAGGCACTTCCGGATCGGCTCGAGCGAGCCCATCACGTCGGCCTTCACGATCACCTTGATCTCGTTGACCTTCTGCGCCGCCAGGTGCTGGGTGAGGTTGTCGATCGTGATCGCCGTCGAGCTGCGCTGGGCGAGCGACATCGCCCGGGCGCGACGCTCGCGGTCTTCGGCGACCTCGCGCGCCTTCTTCTGATCGGTGACGACGTAGAACTTCTCACCCGGCTCCGGCAGCGAGTCGACGCCGAGCAGCGTCACCGGCGTGGCCGGGCCCGCGGTCTTCAGCTGGCGACCGTGGTCGTCGATCATGCCGCGGACGCGCGCGAAGCTGTTCCCGCAAAGGATGTGGTCGCGGACGTTCACCGTGCCGTCCATGACGATCACGTTGATCACGACGCCCTCCCGAGGGCTCTGCTTGGACTCGATCACGACGCCCGCGCCGGGGGCCGAGGGACGAGCGCCGAGGCTCTTGATGTGCGCCTCGAGCATGATCTTCTCGACGAGGTCGTCGATGCCGGCTCCGGTCACGGCCGAGACCTGCGCCACCTGGGTCGTGCCGCCCCACTCTTCGGGCTGCAGGCCCTTCACCGCGAGCTGCTGCATGACCTGCATCGGGTTGGCGCTCGGCTTGTCGCACTTGTTGATGGCGACGACGATCGGGACGTCGGCGTCGCGGGCATGCGCGATGGCTTCTTCGGTCTGCGGCATCACGCCGTCGTCGGCGGCCACGACCAACACGACCACGTCGGTGATCTTGGCGCCGCGGGCGCGCATCGAGGAGAACGCGGCGTGGCCCGGCGT
>CAYQMF010000045.1:0-10888 GCA_964418595.1 uncultured candidatus Brocadiaceae bacterium | reverse complement strand
CCAGCACGTCGAACTCGGCACCGCTCTCGTGGGTGTTGCGGGAGGCGCCGATGTGCTGGGTGATCCCGCCGGCCTCGTTCTTGGCGACGTCGCTGGCGCGCAGCGCATCGAGCAGCGACGTCTTGCCATGGTCGACGTGCCCCATGAACGTGACGATGGGGGCGCGCTCGAACGTCTCGGCGTCGGCGGCTTCGGTGTCGAGCGCCTGCAGCAGTTCGTCCTCGGCCGCCTTCACCTCGACGAGGCTGATCTTGCGGTTCACAGCCAGCGCGATCAGCTCCACATCCTCTGCGGTGAGGAACGAGTTGATGGTCTTGCCGCGGATGCCGATCTTGAACTGCAAGGTCGTGAGCAGTTCGTTGACCTTGATCCCCAACGCTTCCGACAGCGCCTTCATCGACACCGGCGGTTGGATCTCGACGACCTTGTTGGGGTCGATCGGCACCGAGACGGACGAGCGGCGCCCGCCACCCCGCGCGTAGCGCGGCGGCGGCGTGAAGCCCTTGCCGCGCATGCGGCCCACCGCCGAGCGCTGCGTGTTCTGGAGGGCCATCCGGCGCAGGCGAGCGCCAGCGACCCCCTTGTCCGCGGCAGGGGCGGAACGCCTCGTGGCGTCGCGGATGGTCTCCTGGGGCAGCTCGATGCGACCCACGACCTGCGCCTTGGCCTGGGGCACGAGCAGGCGCTTGACCTGCGGTCCGGCCCTGTCCGGGTCCCCTTCGTCGTCTGGCGTGGCAACGGCGGCGTCCTCGCCGAAAGCGCCTGCTTCGCTCGGCGCGACGTCGGCGGCGGGGTCGCTGGCAGGAGCGTGCGTTGCCGCCGCGGGCGTTTGCACTGGCTCGTGGGTGCCCTTCCCTGCAGCCGCGGCCGGTGCAGTCTTCGCCGCCGGGGTCTCGGTGGCGGGAGCAGACGTTGCGGCGGTCGCGGGCGGCTCGCCCTGGGCTGGTTCGCGCCTGGCAGGTGTCGTCTTGGGCCCGCCCGACGTCCTGGTTCCTGGCGGCGGCACTGCGGCGGGCGGCACTGCGGCGGGCGGCACTGCGGCGGGCGGCACTGCGGCTGACTCGGTCGCGTCGGCGTCGGCCGAGGGTGAGGGCTTGGGTGCGTCGGCGTCGCGCCGCGTGCGGGGCTCCGACCGGGCAGGGGACTCCGACCGGGCAGGGGACTCCGACCGGGCAGGGGACTCCGACCGGGCAGGGGGCTCCGACCGGGCAGGGGGCTCCGACCGGGCAGGGGGCTCCGACCGGGCGGGGGGCTCTACCTTCGTGGGAGCGGTCGAGGGCTGGGGTGTGCGCCGGGCGGACGGGGCGGGCACGCGCTCAGCCGCGACGGCGGCATCGGCGGCGGCCGTCGGCAGTGCCCGCGTCGGCTCCGGCGTTGCGGCGGGTGCCTCGGCGGCCGCGGGCGCCTCCGACGGGAGCGTCTTCTTCTTCGGTTGTGCGAGCGGTGGCGGGAGCGACTTCTTGGCGAGCTTCTTCTTGGGAACGCCAGGGTCGTCCTCGCCCGTGTCGTCGGAGCCCGTCGACGTGGTGGCGCCGGCGGTGAGACCCTGCGCCTCGAGTCGCGCGACCACCATGAGCTGGTCGGCGGGATCGAGAACGGTCATGTGGGACTTCACGTTGTCGAACCCGAGCGAGCGGAGCAAGTCCGCCATCTCCGGGCCCTTCATGCCGTAGTCCTTCGCCAGTTCGTATACGCGTACCTTGCTCAAAGGGCTCCTGTTGCTGCTCTAGCCTGCACCGCCTTGCGGCCCGGTGACATCGGGTTCTGCGGGGGACGTCGCGCCACCGTCTTTCGCCACCTCGACCGCGTCGACCGACTCTGCGCCGTCGGCATCGTGGTCGCCTTCGCCGCTTTCGGGAGTCACCTGGGCATCCGCCTCGGACGCGCCGTCCGCGGTGGCCGCTTCGGTGGAGGCTTCCTCGCCGTCGCTGGGTTCGAGCGCGGCGTCTTCCTCCGCGATCGACTTCTCCAGTTCGGCGCGGGTCATGATCTCGATGTCCCAGGCCGTCAGACGGCTCGCCAACCGCACGTTTTGGCCCTTGCGACCGATGGCCAGCGAGAGCTGATCTTCGGCGACCAGGACCAGGGCCTTCTTGTTCTGCACGTCGAGCTCGATGTGCGAGATCTCTGCGGGCTTCAGCGCGTTGGTGATCAACGACTCGGCGTCGTCGTTCCAGCGGATGATGTCAATCCGCTCGCCGTTGAGTTCGTCGATGATCGCCTTGATCCGGGTGCCACGCACACCGACGCACGCGCCGACGCAGTCGACCTTCGTGTCCGTGGAGTGCACGGCCAGCTTGGTCCGGTAGCCCGGCTCGCGCTCGATGCGGCGGATCATGATCACGCCATCGGCGATCTCCGGCACTTCCAGCTCGAACAGGGCGCGGACGAGATCCCGGTGCGCGCGCGAGAGGATGACCTTGACTCGCGACCCGACCTTCTTCACCTCCAGGACCAGGGCCCGCAGGCGCTCACCGATGTTGTAGGACTCGCCGCGGACCTTCTCGGCGCGGGGGAGGATGCCCTCCATGTTCCGGCCCAGGTTGATGATCACCGCGTCGCCTTCGAAGCGCTGCACGGCACCGGTGACGATCTCCCCGACGCGCTGCTCGTACTCGTCGAAGAGCACGTCGCGCTCGGCCTCGCGGACCCGACCCATGATCGCCTGCTTGACGGCCTGGGCCAGGATGCGCCCCTCGCCCTTCAGGTCGACCTCGTAGTTGCAGTTCCACTGCCCGGTCTGGCGATCGAGGGTGAGCTCGAGGTCATCGATGCCGTATTTCTTCGCCACCGCCAGGGCCACGGACTGCTCGATCGAGGCGTACAGGGCCTCGCGATCGATCTCCTTGTCACGGGCGATCGAGTCGATGTAGCGAACGATGTCTGAGCCTGCCATCGGAGCTTGGTCGAACTGTACAGCGGAACGCACCGCCACCCCGACACCGGAATCGGCCGTTGGCATCGACCGAACCGGCGCTGGGCGAACGGAGCGCTCGGAGTTCCGGCACGCGATGCACCGAAGGCGAGTGCATCACGGGCCGGCGAAGGGCGACCATGCTACGTCGAGCGTGAGCGTGGTCAAGGATTTGCGTTCGACGGCCACGTACCGGCAGTAAGCTCCGCCCCGTGAGTTCGCCGCAGCCATCCCTGACCTTCCGCCGGTTCGAACGCGCAGATCTGGCGCTGCTCGGGCCGTGGTTGGACGCGGCGGGGCTCGGCGTGCCAGACCTCGCGCCCGAGCGGCTGCTCCGCCGCCTCACGGAGGACCCGAGCATCGAGTGCACCGCGGCACTCGACCTCGCGCGGGACCCGGTCGGCTTCATGCGCTTGGACGTCTCCCCGGATCACGCGGCGGAGGTCACGCTGATCGTCCGCCCGGGCATGCGTCGGCAAGGAGTCGGGCGCGCGCTGCTCGCGCAGGCCGTCGTGCGGGCACGCGAACTCGGGTGGGGGCGGCTCTGGGCTGTCATCCGTCGCGAGAACGAAGCCGCGCGTGGCCTGTTCGAGGCGCTCGGGTTCGAGGCCGGCAAGAGCCCGTTGCCCGGCTACCTCCACCTCGTGCGCCTGGTGCACCGCCGGCTCGCCGGGACGGTGCCGCCCCTCGAAATCGCACCGTGAGTTCGATCCCCTCGGTCGATCCCATTCGGCTGCGCGCGTATCGCCCCGGCGACGAGGCGGCGTTGCTCACCTGCTACAACCAGGTGTTCCCCACCGCGGACGGCCGCATTCCGCCGCGGAGCCTTGCGCATTGGCAGTGGAAGTTCCGCGACAACCCGACGGCGTGCATCCAGATCACCCTGGGAGAGCAGGTCGCTGATGGCTCGGTGGTCAGCACCTACGCCGGGATTCCGGTGCGGATCTGGGCGGAGGGGGTCCTCAACCTGGCCTCACAGTCCGCCGATCTGGTGGTCCTGCCCCGGTGGCGTCGCCATGGCGGCCGTCCGGGTCTGTTCGCCCAGACCGGACGGCTGTGGATGGACCTGTTCCTCGGCGAAGAGCCGGGGCAGAACCTCTTCACCTTCGGCTGGCCGATCCCCGCGTGGCGGGCGGGGCAGCGATACCTCGGCTACCTGAACATTCGCGACTGGGACATCCTGTTCCGCGAGACCGGACCGGGGTTCCTGCCGCGCAGCGCGCCCGGCGACCTCGAGGTCGTCCAGGTCTCGCGGTTCGGTCCGGATGCGGATGGCCTGTGGGCGCGCCTATCCGCGGAGACGCGACTCGCGCTCGTCCGGGACCAGCGCTACCTCAACTGGCGCTATGCCGACCACCCGGATGTCCGCTACTCGTTGTTCGAGTGCCGGGAGCGCGGATCGAGAGTGCTGCGCGGATTGTGCGTGTATCGCGTCAGCGACTGGTTCCGGCCGAACACCGGCTACATCGTCGACTGGCTGGTACCAGCGGCGGACCACGATGCGACGGTGGCGCTCATCGCGCAGTGCGAGCGAGCGGTCGTGACCGACGGCGCGCACGTGCTCGGCACGCTCTTCAATCACGTCGATCCGCGCTTCCTGACGTTCCAGCGTCTGGGGTTCATGGTGCTCGGCACTTCGTACTTCCTGGTCGTGGCAACCACCCGCCTCGACACGGTCTACTACCGCGACAACTTCTACCTCACCCTGGGTGACTCCGACCTCCTGTAGCCGGTGGCAGCGGCGACGGGTGGTAAGAGACGTGCTGAGCATGCACATACCAGCCGACGATTCGCCGTGGTCCGCGCCGCAGCCCGACGTCTGGCGCGCGCCGCCCGCCGGGCGCGTGCTGTGCTTCGCCCCGCATCCGGACGACGAGTGCATCGGTCCGGGCGGGCTGCTAGCGCTGCACCGTCGGCAGGGAGACCCCGTGCGGGTCGTCGTCGCGAGCGATGGTCGGGCCGGCGATCCCGACGGGAAGTTCGATGCGGGGAGTTACACGGAGCGACGGCGCGCGGAGACGAGGGCGGGTCTGCACGAACTCGGCGTCGACGATGTGGGCTTCTGGGGGCTGCCCGACAGCTGCGTGATCACCGACGGCGATCTCGATCTCCTGGCCGGGCTCGCGCAGGCGGAGATCGATTCGTACGCGCCGGAGATCGTCTACATGCCGTGGGAAGGCGAGGGGAACAGTGACCATCGGGCGCTGTTCTGCGGGGTGTTCCGTGCGCTCAAGCGGAGAGCTTGGCCCGGTCGCGCCCTCGGCTACGAGATCTGGAATCACCTCGTGCCCGACGTCCTCGTCGACATCACGGACGTGATCGATCGCAAGGAGCGCGCGCTGCGCGGCTTCGCGACCCAGTTGGCGTACACCGACATCCTGCGTCCGACGCTGGGCTTGAACGCGGCGCGCTCGATGATCTTCAACAACGGCGTGGGCTACGGCGAGGCGCTGCGCCGCGTGGAAGTCCGATGATGGGGGTCGGTGAGGTGGTCCTCGGCGCCGAGGCATCACGGCTGCTCGCGCGCGGTCAGCCATGGTACTACGCCGACGACCTGGTGCGCGCCACGGCATCGGATGGCGACCTGGTGCGCGTCATCGACGCGCGGGGCCGCGCGAGTGCGCTCGCGTTCTACTCGACGCGTTCGAAGATCCAGGTGCGGCTGTGCGGGGTGGGGCCACCGCCGGACGCGCTCGAGCCTGCCGCGTGGTTGCGCGAGCGCGTGGCGATCGCGGTGCGACGGCGCGCGACCTTCGATCCGTTGGCCGGGGTCCGGCTCGTGCATGGCGAAGGCGACGGCCTGCCCGGGCTCGTGGTCGATCGCTACGGCGACTGCCTCGTCGTGCAGGTCACCGTCGCGGCGCTCGAACACGCGTACGACGTGCTCGTGCCCGCGTTGCTCGAGATCACCGGCGCATCGACCGTGATCGCACGCAACGACGTGCGGGTGCGGGGACTCGAGGGCCTGCCGCGCGAGGTTGCCGTGTTGCACGGCGAGCCGGTCGGCGCGGTCGAGATCGTGGAGCACGGCGTGCGGCACCAGGTCGACGTGATGGCCGGACACAAGACCGGGTTCTACCTCGACCAGCGCGCCGCGCGGCGACGCGTGATGGATCTGGCGCGCGGGCGCGAGGCGCTCGACACCTTCAGCTACCAGGGCGGTTTCGCCCTGGCCGCCCTGCGGGGTGGTGCGCGGTCATGTCTCGCGGTCGATCAATCGGAGGCTGCGCTCGCACGCGCGCAGGCCGCGGCGACCGGCAACGGTCTCGCCGGCCTCACCACGCTACAGGCCAACGCCTTCGACGCCCTGCGGAGCCTGCGCGAAGCGGGCCGCAGCTTCGACCTGATCGTCGTCGACCCGCCCGCGTTCGCGAAGAGCAAGCGCGAACTGGCGGGGGCGGAGCGTGGCTACCGCGATCTCAACGGGCACGCACTGCGCCTGTTGCGGCCGGGGGGCGTCCTGGTGACCTGCTCGTGCAGCCACCACATGACCGCACCGGGCTTCGAGACGATGCTGCGGCAGGCGGCGGCGGGCGTGCCGTTCTCGGTGCAACTCCGTGAGCGGATCATGGCCGATCTCGACCACCCGGTGTGGCTCAGCCTCCCGCAGACCGAGTACCTCAAGGTCGTGGTGCTGGAGCGCGTCGACTGATGGACCCGGAGATCGAGATCACGGTGAACGGCGAGAAGCGAAGCGTGCCGGCCGGGCTCGATGTGGCGGCCTTGCTCGTTCACCTGGGTGTGCTCGGGCCGCGTGTTGGAGTCGAACGCAACCGCGAGTTGGTGCCTCGGGCGCGACATGCTGGGACTCCGGTCGTTGCGGGTGATCGCTTCGAGATCGTGGCGTTCGTCGGCGGCGGGTAAGGCTGTTCAGGAGTTGCGCCGCGCAGCCAGCCACTGCGCCCAGGTCGCCGGGTCGGTCCCCGGATCAGCGCCCTCGAGCTTGGCGATCGCCCTGCGGAACGCCTCGACGACCTGGATGCGGGTCGTCGTCACGGCGCCCACGCGCACGTCCAGGACCGTGCCGTAGGTCAACGCGTCGACCTTGGGGTCCGCGATGAACGACGCCTGCGCGACCTCCACGTCGAAGTCCCGGATGTAGCTCTGCTGAGTGAGGAACGCGGCGTGGGCACGGACTCCGCCGTAGTCACCACCGACCGCCGCCACGGGTGCCGCCCGCACGAGAACGCTGGCGGCCGACGGATCGCCCAGGTCGGCGAGGGCTGCCGCGGTGCGCATGCGCACCTTGGGGTTGTCGTGCAGGAGCGCAGGGGTCAGGTACTCCGTGCCGGCCTTGGCGAAGTGGGGGCGCGCCAGGTCGATCGCGTCGCTACGCACCCCTGGCGCATCGTCGAGTACGGCCGTGCGGTACACGAAGTGGCGGTCTTCGTCGGATCCACCCACCCAGATCGCGGCATTGGCGACGGCGCGCTGCGCCGGCAGCGTGGCGCTGCGGGCCCGGGTGCGCAGTTCGGTGTCGGCGCCATCGAGCCCGGCCAGGACGCGCGTGGCGGCGAGCCGCATCGCGATGCCGGCGTCGTCGGGCAGGCCGAGCAGGATCTCGCGGGCCCGCACCGGGGCCGACGCCTTGCGCCATCGCGCCGCGAGCAATTCTGGTTCGAGCGTGCCGAGGAACTCGTCGATGCGCTCGCGGACCGAGTCGCGAGCCTGGGCCTGCAGTGCGCGGTCGAGGTGGTTCCACATCGCTGCATCGAGTGCGTAGTCGCGAGCGACATGCGCCAAGTGGAGGTGACAGAACGCCGACGCGGAATCGCAGCGGGCAGCCAGGTTCGCCAACTCGGCGGTGAGCTCCAACTCGGTGCGGATCTGCTGCACGGCACGCCGCGGAACGGACACCGGCCCCGCCTTGGTCTCGACCACCACGACTTCCCCCCGGTTCTTCACCTCGCCGTAGAACGTGCGTCCATCGGTGAGGCGCACCTCGTCTGCTACGGCGGGCGCGGCCAGGAGGAGGGCGGTGGCGAGGAGACGCAACGCTCGGGTTGGAACGGTCATGCTGCTTGGGCCGGAACGGGCGGCACGGGAGTTGTGGCGTGCGGGTATCCTACGGCCCACTCAGAGCGCACCGACGATGCGAACGGAACGATCCATCTGGCTGGTTTTTCTCCTCACGGCCCTGCCCTGTCCAGCCGCGCAGGACGCGGCGCCGCCGCAGCCCGGAGTCGCCGAACTCATCGCGCGGATCCAGGCGAAGGAGAAGGCGATCACCGCGGTGAGCGTCAAGATGCGAACACGCAGCGCTCACCCGGACGGGGCGGTGTTCGAGACCAGCGGCACGCTGCGTGTCCTCGGGGCGACACACTTCCATACCACGAGCCGGATGCGGATGGGGGACGCGATGGAAGGTGAACACGAGGTCGTGCGCACGCCGGACGGCCTGTGGATGCGCGAACTGGACCCGATCCAGGGGGAGGTGTTCACGACCATGAGCCCTGACCTGATCAAGACCGTCGAAGCGGCGGCGAAGCAGTTGGGGGACGATGGGATGCCGGGGGCGATCCCCGGCCAGAACGAGGGGCCACTCGGGTCGGCGTTGCTGGTGAGCCTCCAGCGCCAGTTCGAGTTGAAGGTCGACAAGAAGCTCGTCAAGGACGGCATCGACCACTGGGTCCTGCGAGGTACGTCGCGTCCCGGCCAGGAGCCGGAGGCTGCCGGCCTTCCCAACCCCGACACCGTGGAGGTGGTGGTGAGCGAGACTCCGCTGGCGGTCGTGCGGATGGCGCAGTTCGCCGCGGGCAAGGAGATCCTCGTGATCGAGATCGACGACGTGCAGGTCGATCCCCCGCTGTCCCCAGCGTCGTTCAAGCTCGACAGCCGCGGCAAGCGCGTCCTCGACGTGATGGACTACGCGCCGATGGCGGCGCAGATCAACGCGCTGCTCGATGAAGCGAAGCGCGTGCAGGCGGGCGAGAAGCCACCTGGCGACAAGCCGCCGGGCACCGACCGCGGCAAGTAGCCGCGGCCTTCAGATCCGCTGCTCCTCGCTCGGGGGGTGATCGAGGAGCTGGAGATCCTTGTAGCGGTCCCGCGCGTAGCTGACTTCGAACTCGCTGTTGAAGAGCGCAACCGGTCTGCCCGACTCGTCCTTCACGACCATCGGCAACAGGTCGATGAGGTCGGGCGTCGTGGTCACCATCCAGCGGGCACGCGTGTAGCCGAGGCGTTGCACCCGCAGCTTCACGTTGTACTCGTGCTCCAGGCGGTGCTCGAACACCTGGATCTGCAGCTCGCCGACGGCGCCGAGGATCGGTTCGCGCGCGCCGATCCGCGGCCAGAACACCTGCACCACGCCCTCTTCGGAGAGCTGCTCCAGGGCCTTGCCGAACCCCTTGCTCATCGACGGGTCCAACGCGCGCACCTGCACGAAGATCTCCGGCGCGAAGCGCGGGAAGTTCTGCGCCTCGAACGGCGCGCCTGCGGTCAGCACGTCGCCGACGCGGAACAGCCCCGGGTTGATGAGTCCGATCACGTCGCCGGGCCACGCCTCGTCGATGATGATCCGTTCCTGACCGAAGAAGCGATGCGGGTGGGATAGCCGCACCTCACGCCGCAGTCGCACGTGGGACGCCGACATGCCGCGTTCGAAGCGGCCCGAGGTCACGCGCAGGAACGCGACACGGTCGCGGTGCTGCTTGTCCATGTTGGCGGCGACCTTGAACACGAACCCCGTGAAGTAGGGTGCGTCGGGTGGGATCGAGCCGCCGACGGTCGCGAGGGGACCCGGCGGGGGACTGATCTCGAGAAACCGCTGCAGCACGTTCTCGACGCCGAAGTTGACCAGCGCGCTCACGAAGAACACCGGGCTGATCTCGCCGCGCAGGAAGCGCGCGCCCTCGAACGGCTCGATGCAGGTGGCGACGGTCTCGAGGTCCTCGATGAGCTTCGCGAAACCCTCCTCGCCGACCTGCGCGCGCAGGGCCGGGTCGTCGGGCCCCGAGACCTTCACCGGCGCCCGCTGCGCGTTGTGCGTCGTGCGCTCGAAGAGGTGCATCTGCCGGCGGTCGACCTCGTAGACGCCACGCAGCTCGTTGTCGACCTTGATGGGCCACGTGATCGGCACGCAGGCGATGCCGAGCACCTTCTCGACCTCGTCCATCAGGTCGTACGGCGACCGCGTCGGCCGGTCCATCTTGTTGACGATCGTGATGATCGGGATGCCGCGATCGCGGCACACCTTGAACAGCTTGATCGTCTGCGTCTCCACACCCTTGGCGCCGTCGATGAGCATCATCGCGCAGTCGGCGGCGACCAGGGTGCGGTAGGTGTCCTCGGAGAAGTCTTGGTGGCCGGGCGTGTCGAGGAGGTTGATGCGGTAGCCCTGGTAGTCGAACTGCAGCGCCGAACTCGTGATCGAGATGCCGCGCTGGCGCTCGAGGTCCATCCAGTCGGACGTCGTCTGCTGCTGGCCGCGGCGTGCCTTCACCGCTCCTGCCTCCTGGATGGCGCCGCCGTACAGGAGCAGCTTCTCGGTCAGCGTGGTCTTGCCCGCGTCCGGATGCGAGATGATCGCAAACGTCCGTCGGCGCGCGATCTCATCGGACAGGTCGGCCATGGAGGGGCGGGGATGGTAGGCAGGATCACGCGACGTGGCCAGCGCGCGCTCGGCGGCTCAGGGGCTGGCCGGCGTCTGACCGCGCAGCACCGAGTTTCCCTCGAACGTCTCCCTCGCGTTGCGGCGGGGCGGCTGCTCCAGCGCCTGCTTGTCCAGGCGACCGCACTGCGCGAAGAAGTCGATCGGGTTGTGCCAGACCAGCTTCTCGATGTCCGACTCGGCGACGCCCGCCCGACGGAGCAGCGCGACCGTCTTGGGCACGCGCAGCGGATCGCTCACGCCCCAGTCGGCGGCGCTGTTGATGACCATCTGCTCGACGCCGTACTCGAGCACGATCTTGACCATCCGCTCGCAGTCCATCTTGGTGTTGGGGTAGATGGAGAAGCCGGAGACGCAGCCGA
>CAYQMF010000044.1:0-44219 GCA_964418595.1 uncultured candidatus Brocadiaceae bacterium | reverse complement strand
TACCAGCTCAACCTGATCGACACGCCGGGCCACGTCGACTTCAACTACGAGGTGCAGAAGTCGCTGCAGGCGTGCGAGGGCGCGATCCTCCTGGTCGACGCCAGCCAGGGCGTCGAGGCGCAGACGGTCGTGAACGCGCACCTCGCGGAGGAGGCGAAGCTCACCGTCCTGCCCGTCCTCAACAAGGTCGACCTCGCGCATTCCCGCCCCGACGAGGTCGCCGCGCAGATCGAGGACGCGATCTGCATCGCCGCGGAGGACGCGATCCCGATCTCCGCCAAGACCGGCGAGAACTGCGACCGCGTGCTGGAGGCGGTCGTCGCCAAGATCCCGGCGCCCAAGGGCGACCCGACCGCCAACCTGCGCGCGCTGATCTTCGACGCCGAGTACAACGACTACCGTGGCGTCGTCGTGTACCTGCGCATCATGGAGGGGGCGATCCGCAAGGGCGACATGGTCTACATGGCCGGCACCCAGGGGCAGTACGAGGTGCTCGAGGTCGGCCAGTTCGCGCCGGAGTTCCGCGCCGCCGCCGAGCTGAGCGCCGGCGAAGTCGGCTACTTGATCAGCAACATCAAGACCCTGCAGGACGTGACCGTGGGCGACACGGTGATGTACCTCGACGAGAAGCGGCGCTCGAAGCCGCTGCCCGGCTTCCGCAAGCCCAAGCCGATGGTGTTCTGCGGCTTCTATCCCACCAACCCGGGCGACTTCGAGAACCTGCGCAAGGCCCTGAACAAGCTGCAGCTCAACGACTCGTCGTTCACTTTCGAGCCGGAGACCTCCGACGCACTCGGCTTCGGCTTCCGCTGCGGGTTCCTCGGTCTCCTGCACATGGAGATCATCCAGCAGCGCCTCGAGCGCGAGGAGGACATGGACCTCGTGCAGACCGCGCCGACCGTGACCTACCGCATCGGGATGATGGACGGCACGGAGCAGGAGATCCACTCACCCTCCGAGCTGCCCGACCCGTCGCGCATCGAGGAGTACCGGGAGCCCATCGCGCGCTGCAACATCGTCGTCCCCAAGGAGGCGATCGGCGCGATCATGAAGATCTGCACGGAGCGACGCGGCATCTACGTGAAGACCGAGCACTACGGCGGTCAGCGCGTGATGATCAGCTTCGACATCCCGTTCGCGGAGATCCTGTTCGACTTCCACGACAAGATGAAGTCGATGACGCGCGGCTACGGCACGCTCGACTACGAGATCAAGGGCTTCCAGCCGGCGCACCTCGTCAAGGTGCGCATCCTCGTCACCGGCGACGAAGTCGACGCGCTCTCGATGATCTGCCACCGCGACCAGGCCGAGCAGCGCGGCCGCGCCCTGCTCAAGCGCCTGCGCAAGGAGATCCCCCGCCACCTGTTCGAGGTGGCGCTGCAGGCGGCCATCGGCGGCAAGATCATCGCCCGCGAGAACATCGCGGCGCTGGCCAAGAACGTGACCGCCAAGTGCTACGGCGGCGACATCACCCGCAAGCGCAAGCTGTGGGAGAAGCAGAAGGAGGGCAAGAAGCGGATGAAGCAGGTCGGGCGCGTCGAGATCCCCCAGAAGGCCTTCCTGGCCGTCCTCAGCGCCGACGAGGACGACTGATGGTGGAGGTGTCGGACGTGGCGCTGCCGGTGACTGCGGACGCGGTGGCCCCCACGAAGAAGCGCAAGTCGCTGCGGCCGGTGCGCGACAACATCGAGTCGTTCGCGATCGCGATCCTGTTCGCGGTGCTGCTCAAGCCCTTCCTCATCGAGGCCTACATGATCCCGACCCCGTCGATGCAGCCGACGATGATGGGGTCGCGCGAGGCGGGCGTGCACGATCGCCTGCTGGTCGACAAGCTCTGCTACGCGTTCGGAGATCCCAAGCGCTGGGACATCGCGGTGTTCCGCTACCCCATCCGCCAGATCCAGAGCTACGTCAAGCGCATCGTCGGCCTGCCCGGCGACCGCTTCCTCATCGCCGGCGGCAATCTCGTGCCGGTCGACGCGGCGGGCAAGGAGCAGACGCCGTTGCGGCGGCCGGCGAAGCTGCAGTCGCGGATCTGGATGAACCTGTTCCCCGCGCGCAGGCAGCTCGACGGCGGCAAGAGCGCGCTGGACGGCTACTTCTCGCCGCAGCCGACGCGCGGCTGGACGGAGGACGGCGACACGTTGCAGGTGAGCAACGAGCCTCAGCGCAGCGTCACGCTCAGCTACGTCGACGCCGGCCACGGCGGCGTGTGCAACCGGATCTACGACGGCTACCCGACTTCGGTGGCGCGCGCGATGCGAGCCAGCACGGAGCTCGCGGGCATTCCGTTCGAGGGGGTTCCCGACGCGCGCATCGCGTTTGTGCTCACGCCGTCGGCCACCGTCGACGACGTGAGCATTGAGCTCGACGTCAAGCGCACCGCCAAGAAGGGACTGCGCTTCGGCGCGACCCTGATCGGTGGGCAGGCGAAGCTGTGGATCAAGGAGGACGGCAAGGAGGTCAAGGCGGGCGAGAGCGTCGCGTTCGCACTCGCCGTCGGCGAGGCGACCGCCATCCGCTTCACGCACCTCGACGGCCAGCTCCGGCTCGAACGCGACGGCGACGTGGTGAGCGAACTCGAGTGCCTGCCCTGGCTCGTCCTCGACGACGTCGACATGCAGCCGCGCAGCGCCGCGAGCGGCTCGTACGTGTCCGGGGTGGCCCCCTTCATCGCCGTCCGCGGCGGCGGCACGCTGCGCTTCGGCGACCTGCGCATCGACCGCGACCTGCACTACAAGCGCGGCAGCGTCGGCGTCCGCGAGGTGATCGAGGTGCCCGCAGGCCACTACTTCATGATGGGCGACAACCCCGACCAGTCGGCGGACGCGCGCGAGTGGACGGCGCTGACGGTCGGCGTCGACGAACAGGGCCGGCTCGTCGATCCGGCGCGCAACCCGTCGGCGCGCAAGGTGGTGGGCAACGCCCGCGCCCGCGGGCTCAGCGACCCGGTCGACGCCGACGAGAATCCGGTGATCGTGCCGGAGCACGACGCGGTGGTGTTCACGGACCTCGTGGGTGAGGTCCACGTGCTGCGCGGCAAGCCCGTGCTCGGCACCGACCCGGACAAGTCGTACGGCGCGCGCGCGGTGTGGTTCGAGGGCGAGAACGGCCCCTGGAAGCCCTTCAGCGGGAAAGTGCAGTTCGTGCCGCGCGCCCACGTGCTCGGCCGCCCGGTGATGAGCTTCTGGCCGATCTGGCCGGTGGGCCCGAACCGGTTCGACGTCATCCGCTGATGGCCGAGCTCCTCGTCACCGAGAACCTCAGCAAGACCTACCGCCGCCGTCGCGTCGTCGACCACGTCAACGTCCGCGTCGACGAGGGCGAGATCGTGGGCCTGCTCGGTCCGAACGGCGCCGGCAAGACCACCACCTTCCGCATGGTCGTCGGCATGGTGAGTCCCGACAGCGGCCGCGTGGCCTTCCGCGGCAAGGACATCACCAAGATGCCGATGTACCGCCGCGCCCGCCAAGGCCTCGGCTACCTGTCGCAGGAACCGTCGGTGTTCCGCAACATGACCGTGCTCGACAACGTGCTGGCGGTGCTCGAGGCGCGCGGTGTGCCGCGGGCGGAGCGACACGACCAGGCCATCGAGCTGCTCGACGAGCTGGCGCTGACCCGACTGCTCGACTCGAAGGCCAACACCCTGTCCGGCGGCGAGCGCCGCCGCCTCGAGATCAGCCGCGCGCTGGCCACGCGCCCGGCGCTCCTGCTGCTCGACGAGCCGTTCGCCGGCGTCGACCCGATCACGGTCGAGGAGATCCAGAAGATCCTGGTGACGCTGCGGGCCAGGAACATCGCGATCCTCATCACCGATCACAGCGTGGCGGAAACGCTGCGCATCTCGGATCGCAGCTACATCCTCGATCAGGGGAAGGTGATCGCCGAAGGCGATGCCCGCAGCATCATCGAGAACGAGACGGTGAAGCGGGTGTACCTGGGGAGCCGGTTCGAGACGGGGATCACGCGAGAGGAGGAGAAGGGGTTGGAGTTGGAGTGAGGGGGAGGCGGGTGCGGAGCGTCGGGTGCGTGGCGCGGAGTACGTCGGGCACGGGCTCCGCTCGTCGGCGCTGCGCGCCGACGAGCTGGGCTCGGGCACGTTCACGACGGGAAGGGGAAAGAAGGGGAGAGGGGGGCACGGACGAGCGCGCGGCCCGACGCCTCCGACGATTCGCGCCGACCTCTCCCCGTTCCCGTCCCGTGAACGCGTCCGTGCCCAGCTCCGCGGTGCAAAGCACCGCGGAGCGGAGCCCGTGCCCGAAACGTACCCCCACTCGCCCCCTTCCGACTCGCCCCCTACCGCCCCTTCGCGAACACCGCGTAGTCCTGCGCCCCGGCCCCTTCGGCGAGCCTGCGATCCATCGCCGCCGCGATCGCCGGCAGCACCGTCAGCGCCCGCTCGCCCGCGGTCTTCAGCATCAGCCCGACATCCTTGCGCGCCATCGCCAGCTCGAAGGTCGCCGGCGCTTCCCCCGCCTTCGCCACGCGCTGCCCGAAGAACGGGATCCCGCCGCCGACCTTGAACACGTCGAACAGGGCGAGCACGTCCTTCGCCTCGAGGCTCGCTGACCTTCCCATCGCCAGCAGGTCACCCAGCACCCCGGTCAGGGCCATGATCATCCCGTTGCCGGCCAGCTTGTGGAAGGCGGCGAGGTCGCGGCGCTCGCCACAGTGCCAGACGGTGCCGGTCATGCCGCGCAGGCCGTCGAGGAGGGGCTCGACCTCCGCCGCGGGCCCGGCGATCAGCATCAGGCCCGTCGCGTTGCGCGCGTTGTCGGGCGACATGAACACGGGCGCGTGCAGGTAGCGCACGCCGGCCGCCGCGAGCGCGGTGCAACGGGCGGCGACCCGCGCCGGCAGGTTCGTCGAGTGATCGAGGATCGGCACACCGGCACCGAGACCGGGGCGCAGGGCGCTGACCACGGCGTCGACGGCGTCGTCTTCGGCCAGCACGAGGTGGACGCGCGCGCAGCCCGCGACCGCCGCCGCCGGCGTGTCGCAGGCGACGGCGCCCCTGGCCACGAGCGGGGCGAGCTTTGGCCGCGACCGGTTCCACACCCGCACCGCCTGCCCCTTGGCGAGCAGGTTCTCGACCACGCCGCTGCCCAACAGACCGGTGCCCAAGACCGCAAGCTTCGTCATCGCGTCACTCCAGGAGCGGCGCAGGATAGCCCAGGCTCACGCCGCCGCCGCGCGCGCCTTGTAGATCAGGCGCAGGTTGCGCGCATACACCACGACCCCCGTCGTCTGGCCGAGCACGCCGATGATGTCGCGGCGCCACACGAAGTAGCCGAACAACATCGCGCCGCCGAGCAGGCTCAGCCACCAGAAGCCGAGCGGCACGACGCTCTTCTTCTCGCGCTCGCTCGCCACCCACTGCACGAGCATGCGCGCGAAGAACAGTGCCTGACCGAAGAAGCCGACCACGACCCACAGGAGCCCCGGCCAGCTCGTGATGTTGAGCACGTGGAACGCCCAGTTCGGGCTCGGCTCCTGCACGAGCCGCAGGGGCTCCGCGCCGAAGATCGCCTCGAACTCGGCCGCGGTCAGCACGCGCGCCGGCCGCTCCTCCCCCGCGAAGCGCACGCGGTATGTCGCCGGGCGGCCGTCGGCCTCCAGGACCTCGACGACGCCCTTGCCGGTACCCAGGCGGAGCTGCACGCCGCGCGCGCCGTCGACGAGGGCCACGTCGTCGTCGCCGCCGACGACGAGCCACAGGGCGAGGGCGATGAGACCGAGCATCGCCGCGATCGGCTGCCACTTCATTCGCGTCGGAGCATACGAGCGCCGCAGCGCGACACGAGGGGGCTTTCTCCTCACGCGCGCGCGTTGCTCTGCGTAGGCTCGCGCGCATGGACACCGGCAAGGCCATCGCTCTCGTCGACAGCACCTGGGACAAGTCCATCGTGCCGATGCTGGTCGACTACATCCGCATCCCCAACAAGTCGCCTGCGTTCGATCCCGACTGGGTCAAGGCCGGGCACATGGACAAGGCCGTGGCGCTGATCGCCGGCTGGTGCCAGGAGCAGGCGATCGAAGGCCTCAAGCTCGAGGTCATCCGCTTGAAGGATGCGCAGGGCAAGCCGCGCACGCCGCTGATCTTCATGGAGATCCCCGGCAAGGCCACCAAGCGCGGCGCCGACGACTGCGTGCTGCTCTACGGCCACCTCGACAAGCAGCCGGAGATGACCGGCTGGTTCGAGGGTCTCGGCCCGTGGCTGCCCGTGCAGAAGGGCGACAAGCTGTACGGCCGCGGCGGCGCCGACGATGGCTACGCGGCGTTCGCGTCGCTCACCGCGATCCGCGCGCTCATGGAGCAGAAGATCCCGCACGCGCGCTGCGTGGTGATCATCGAGGCCTGCGAGGAGAGCGGCAGCTACGACCTGCCCCACTACATCGACCACCTCAAGGCGCGCATCGGCAAGCCGAGCCTCGTCGTGTGCCTCGACTCCGGCTGCGGCAACTACGACCAGCTCTGGTGCACCACGTCGCTGCGCGGCATGGCCGCCGGCACGCTGCGCGTCGACATCCTCACGGAGGGTGTGCACTCCGGCGACGCCAGCGGGATCGTGCCGAGTTCGTTCCGCATCGCGCGCCAGCTCCTCAGCCGCATCGAGGACGAGGGCACCGGCCGCATCAAGCCCGCGAACTTCCACGCCGAGATCCCGGCGGAGCGCCTGGAGCAGGCCAAGGTCGCGTCGCGCACGCTCGGCGAACACCTGCAACTGCGCTTCCCGTTCGCCGGCAAGGCGCACCCGATGGAGAAGGACCTCGCGCAGGCGGTGCTCAACCGCACGTGGCGCCCGTTCCTCGCCGTCACCGGCGCCGACGGCCTGCCCGCGCTCACCAACGCCGGCAACGTGCTGCGCCCCTACACCTCCCTCAAGCTGAGCCTGCGCCTGCCGCCGACCGCCGACCCGGAGAAGGCGACGCAGGCCATGAAGGACCTGCTCGAGAAGGACCCGCCGTACGGCGCGAAGGTGACGTTCTCGCAGGAGCACGCCGCCGCCGGCTGGAACGCCCCCGCCTCCGCGCCCTGGCTCACGAAGGCCGTCGAGCGCGCCTCGCAGACCTACTTCAAGAAGGAAGCCGTCTACATGGGCGAGGGCGGGACGATCCCCTTCATGGGCATGCTCGGCGCCAAGTTTCCGCAGGCGCAGTTCATCATCACGGGCGTGCTCGGGCCGGGCTCGAACGCCCACGGCCCCAACGAGTTCTTGCACATCCCGATGGGCAAGAAGCTGACCGCGGCGGTCGCGCAGATCGTCGGCGATCACTTCACGGCCTGAGCGGGGCGCGGTCAGGAAGCCGCCGTGGCACTTCGCGCCACGGGCAGCCACCTGTTCTGAGCCAGCGGGCGAAGTCGCCCCCTTCTCTGCCTTCCGGGTCTCCGTGCTTCCGTCGTTCCCGCGGCGCGAAGCGCCGCGCCCGAGATCGGGTGGAACAGGAACGCGGCGATACCAGGCCTCATCCGCCGCTCTGGCGATCGGGGCGAGCGCGCGCACCCAGGCGTCGTTTCACCGATCGCAGCATGCGTCGCAGACTGAATGGGGTCATCCCGACACTCGCCGCGTTCGCCTTCACCGACCGATTCGGATCGAGGGCGGACAGGACCTGTCGCTGCCGGCTCGTCAGGACCACGCGCTTGTCAGCCAGCAGGCTCGCGAGTCGCTCCGTGACTCCCGGTTCAGCGCCCTGGAGAGTGGATGCATCCTTCGCCGGCGCCGCCGTGTCGTCGATACACAGCCGTCGCGGTTTGGCGATCAACTCCCGTGCGATGTTCCTGCCCACGACGCGCCCCCAACCGCGCACGTGTTGAACCAGCTTGCCCTGCATCACCGCGGACACGAGCGCGTCGACCGTGCGCTCCGCCGCGGTAGCGATCACATCGCCGCGCGCCGTCACAGTACGGGCCCCGGCGGCGCCGGCTGAACGCGCCGCATCCAAGTCCTCCTGACGCAGTGGCCGCGCCTCATCGCCGTTCGCCGAAGTCTCCGTCATGGTTGAGAAACGTAGCGCGATCGGCGTCGCCTGTGGTGTCCGGTTTTCGAACGGTCGACGCGCAGATCCCTCCCGACTGCCATCGCGACTTCACGACGAGTCCTCCCTGCCCACCCAATCGAATGGTGTGCAACCAACAAAACGGTGCCCCCCCCCCTCTTGGGAAATGAGTGCGTCACCATGTCGGCGGCGCCGTCGATCCTCCCCGACCGTCGAGGCCAGGCTCATGCTCGGATTCGCGTCCAGTCTCGCTCTTCCACTCGTCTTCGTCGCCACGGCGCTTGCCGTGCGACCGGTCACTATGTCGACCTTGTCCCAAGGGACCGCCGCCCTGACGGCCAATCCGGCACCGAGGATGGCGCCCTGCACAGGGTGCGCCGCCGTCAAGGATCAGGACATGCAGTGGCTCGACGTGCCCTGCGACTGTACGGGGGGCGGACCCGACATGTTCGGGTACCTCGAGATCTCGAACGAGTCGCTGAATCACGGCAGCTGCACAGGGTGGTTCGAGTGCACGGGGCCCGCCGGATGTTCCTGGAGCTACGATCTCGAACTCATCGTCTACAACGATCGGCCTGAGGAGTGCTACCCGGGCGGGGTCTGGGCCGAGAAGACCGGCTGGCCCGCGCGACTCAACGTCCTCAACTACGACTTCGGAACGCTTACGAGCTCCGCGACCGGGTGCGACGAGACAGGAGCCAGGACGGGCAACCAAGTCTTCGTCGGCATCTACGAAACCGCGAGCAGCTCGACGCTGTGCGCGGGTGTGATCATGAGAGTCAAGTGTACCGCGTGCGAGTAGAGCCGATGCAGAGTCGTTCCTCGAACCACAGCGCACGGTTCTGGTTGGCGTTGGTCTGGATCGCGGCAGTCGTGCTCGTGGGCGTAGTGTACGGACTTGGCGGTTCGGCCACTCTCGAAACCCACCTGGACTCCGGTGCTGGTATCCCAGCCCCAATCGCTGGCGGGGCGATACCTCTTTCCCACTCGACGGACGGAAGTCCCGGCGACCCCGGACGGGCGATTCTCGCTCCGAGTCGGCCCGACGCCGCCAAGGACCGAGCTGCCCGAGAAGAGCTCCCTCTGGAGTACCGGAGCTTCCCCAGTCCAGGCAAGCTATCGCTCCAACAGTTGAACTACCTGCGACGTATGCGGCTTACTGCATATCAGCTGCACTGCGCCGCTCTTGACGACGCCCGCACCGGTGAAGACGAAGGCCTCGACGCCGATGTCGTACGCGCGCGCAAGCTTCGCAAGGTCGAGGTCGGTTTGGCCGCAATGGATGCCATGGAGCGTGGTCTCTACACCGTCGTCGCCGCAGACGGACCGACGCCGCCTCTCCTGCCAGGGTACGAACGGATCATCACCGGCTCCGGCGGGCACGTCGGTGGCCAACGCGCCAACGTGATCGTCGTCATGCCGCTCGCGCGCTACCCTTCGATCGCCGCGGTCAAGGACTACGAGGGCGCGCTTCTTCGGGAACAGCGCCGTGCGCGCATCGCGGCGTTCAACCAAAGGCCCATCGAGGAGCGCCGCGCGCTGCGCGCGAAGTACCTCGACCGCGAGAACGTGCCCCACGACGAGCTGATGCGCGTGTACGACGCGATGCCGATCGGCACGGCCTGGGACGAGGGCTCCGCGATGATTTCGGAGCCGCGGCAGCACTGACCGAAGCCGGCGCCGCGAACTGTCACCTCGGCGTCAGCACCAGCTTGCGGAACCGCACCTCCGTCGGTCCGCCGGAGTGCACCTGCAGTCCGATCACGCCCTGCCGCGCGCCGGGCTGATCGACCAGATCCACGCACGGCTGGTCGTTGATCCAGGTGCGCACGCGCGCGCCCTCCGCGACGATCTTGTAGCTGTTCCACTCGCCCTTGCGGACGTGCGCCTCGCCGGACTTGTCCCACAGCACCGCGCGCCCGTTCTCCTCGTACAGCTTGCCCCACCAGCCCGGGCCGACGTCGGCCTGGTAGCCGCGCATCTCGCCCTTCGGCAGGCTCTCGCTGCGGAACTGCACGCCGCTGTTGCCGGCGTCGTCGACCAGCTTGATCTCGAAGGTCAGCTCGAAGTCGCCGACGGAGAAGTCGCTCACCGCGAAGTCGTTGTGCGGCAGGCCGGTCGCCGTGCGGCCGACGAGTTCGCCTTCGACCGCGCTCCACACATCGGGGTTCGCGGTCCAGAGCTTCAGGTCCTTGCCGTTGAAGAACAGCGCCGCGTTGTCGGCGGTGGCCTTCATCGGCACCTGCTTGTCGCCGCCCAGGTAGGCGATCAGGTCGCGCACCTCGGCGTCGCTCATCCCCTGCAACTGGCCGGGCGGCATCATCGACACCTCCACGCGTTCGATCCGGGCGATGTCGCGCCGCGACACCACCTGCGAGAAGACCTGCGTCCGCACCGTGATCGCGGTGTCGGTCTCGTCGCCGATGATCCCCGACACGACGCTCCCCGACTTCAGGTGGACGAGCGTCATCATGTAGTCGCGCGCCACCTCCGAGTTGGGGTCGAGGATGTTGCCGAGGATGTAGGCGAGGTCCTTGCGGTTGGAGCCCGTGATGTCGGGGCCGAAGTCGACCCCGGCGCCGAACAGCTTGTGGCACGTCATGCACGTGCGGGCGAAGAGCGCCCGCCCGTTCGTCAGGTCCGCGCGTTCGAGCGCCGCCGGCGTGAGCTTCTTCTCGAGGCTCTTGATCTGCTCGCGGATCTCGTCGGTCGGAATCTTGGTGCGGCCCCATACCCGCGTGAGCGCGGCGTCGACGTCGGCGTCGGCGTGTCGTGCGAGATCCTGGCGCACGGATGCATCCAGCGCCTCCTTGGCCACCGACCCGCCCTCGACCGCCACGAGCAGCGCCTTGGCCCACTCGACGCGGCCGGCGAGGGTGCCGATGGCGGCGTGCTGGGCGTCGTTGCCCAGGCGCGCGTAGCGACCGAGCAGGAGCGCCGGCGTGCTGGTGTCGTCGAACGACGACAACGCGCGGATCGCGCGCACGCCCAACCTCTCGTCCTCGATGAGACCCTTCACCGACTGCGCCGCGGTCGGACCGTTGGTGCGCACCAGGAGGTCGAGGGCCCGCTCGCGCTGCCGGCCATCGGCGCTCGCGTCGGCCGCGAGCCGCCCCAGTTGCGGGAGCGCGCGCGCATCGCCGAACATCCCGCCCAGCCACACGGCGATCTCCTGCGTGTCGCGATCGCCGAGCTTCGCAACCGCGTCGAACGCACGCGTCCAGCTCGGCGGCATGTCGGCCTCGCCGTGGCGTTCGAGAGCGGTCTGCGCCGGCCGCAGCAGGGCCGCGGCCTCCGCTGCGGTGCGACACTCCGCCACCGCGGCGATCACCGCGTCGAGCGCGGCGCCGCCCGCTTCGCTCAGCCGGCGCACGATGAAGTCATGGAGTTGCGGCAACGTCGCCGTGCGCGCCAGCGCCAGCGCGCGCGCCGGGTCGGACGCCACCGCCGCCTCGACGCCGTACCACACCATGAGCGGCAGGTTGTGGTCTTCGGCGTCCTCGCTGTGCGCCGCCAGCCGCTCCGCGAGCGTCAAGCGCACCGCGTCGGGCAGGCGCTGCATGGCCGAGGCCAGATACAGGCGCACGACGGGTGAAGGATCTTCCGCGGCCATGCGCACGAACGCGGCGGTCTGCTTCTCGGTGACCGCGCGGTCCTCGAGCGCGAGCTGGATCGTCCACGCCCGCACGTACTCCGAGTCGTTGCCGAGCAGCGTGTCCACCAGCGCGTCGTCGAGGCCCGTGGTCACGTGCAGCGCCCACAGCGCGCGCAGCCGCTGCGCCTCGTCCTGGTCGGCGAGCGCCGCGCGCAGCGTGGCCGCCACCGACGTGGCCTTGCGCTCCTGTAGCAGCCGCCGCGCACGCCGACCGTAGAACTCGTTGCGGTCGAAGACCAGCGCGGCGAGTTCGGCGTCGGTCTTCGCATGCAGGTCGGCGACGGGCACGGCGTCGTCGCCGTAGCTGACCTTGTAGAGCCGCCCGTTGCTGCGATCCCAGACCTCGGGGTCCTTCAGGTGGCAGTTCTGTTTGTCGTACCAGTCGATCAGCCACACGTTGCCGTCGTGGCCGTAGTCCATGGCGATGCCCATGAACCACTTGTCGTTCGACACCAGGAAGTCGGGCCCGTGGCTGCCGCTGAACCCCGACCCCGCGCGATGCAGGATGTCGGTGTTGAGGCGATGGCCATGGATGTTGTCCATGAAGATCGCGCCCTGGTACTGCGCCGGGAACCGCCCACCGCGATAGATCATCGCGCCGCAGTGTGCGTGCCCGCCGCCGACCGAGTCGGACAGGCTGTTGCCGTCCCACGGACTCGCTCCCACGTAGTGCAGGTGGTCGGCGATCGTGGTGATGTCGTCGTACACGTACGGGTTGAAGTGCTCCCCCGACTGCCGCCGGTACGCCGCGCCCTGGATCACGTGGTAGAGGTGCGGGATCACGCACGCGGTGATGAAGGCCTGGCCGCGGTCGTCGAAGTCGATGCCCCACGGGTTGCTGCTGCCGTGCGCGAACACCTCGAACTCCTCGCGCTGCGGATGGAACCGCCACACGCCGGCGTTGATCCGCTGCCGCTGGTCGTTTGGCGTGCCGGGCTTGCCCACGCGCGAGTGCGTGAACACGCCGTGGCAGCCGTACAGCCAGCCGTCTGGGCCCCAGGTGAACGAGTTCAGCGTCTCGTGCGTGTCCTCGTAGTGCCAGCCGTCGAGCAGGATGCGCGGCTCGCCGTCGGGGACGAGGTCGCCGTCCTTGTCCGGGATGAACATGAGGTACGGCGCCGCCCCCACCCACACGCCGCCAAAGCCCACCTCGAGCCCGCTCACGAGGTTGAGGCCCGACGCGAACACGGTGCGCTTGTCCATCACCCCGTCGCCGTCGCGGTCCTCGAACACGAGGATGTTGTCCTTCCCCTCGCCTTCCTTCTGGCGGCGCGGGTAGGAGAACGCCTCCGCCACCCACACCCGGCCGCGCTCGTCGAGCGCGAGCGCCACCGGCTGGTGCAGGTCGGGCTCGCTCGCGAAGGCCTGCACGCGGAAGCCGTCCGGCACGCGCATGCGCTTTGTGGCCTCCGCCGCCGTGAACCCCTGCGGCGTCGCTGCGGCGGTGTTGGCCAGCTCCGCGTGCAGCCGGAAGTCGTCGAAGTTGATGTGCCCCCAGTGCCCGGTCGCATCGTCGACCAGACGCACGAACACCTGCTTCCCGACGTGATCCACGAGGTCGACGTCGACGCTCACCATGGCCTCGTCGTCGCGCCCCGATGCGGTGAACACGACTTCGCCGGTGTCGGCGCGCACGATCTCCACCCGGGTCGAGCGGTCGCGCCCGCCACCCACCAGGAAGCTCGCGAAGGGGTGCTCGAGCGTGAACGCCGCCGACGACAACGTCCCGCGCGGCTTGTCGGAGTTCTGCGGCTCGAAGGTACCCACCCAGTAGCGGCCGGTGTGCGCGCTGCGCATGTCGTTGCGCCGCTTCGCCACGGTGTCGCCGTCGCTCGGCGCCCCGGTGAACGCCTCGCCGGTGGCGGTCCAGTCGCGCAGGTCGCCGGTCTCGAAGTCCATGTTCAGCGCGCGGCCGTCCGCACCCTTGGGCAGCACGCCCTGCCGGTCGATGCTCGCCGCCCGCTGCGCGCGCGCGAGGTTGCGCCGCTCTTCGTCGCGCCGCTCGCGCGACGACACGGCGCGCACCTTCTGCAGATGCACGAACGTGCCCTTCTTGTTGCCCACCACGACGTCGGCGCGCCCGTCGCCGTCGATGTCGCCGGCCACCACCTGGGTGCCGACGCCGGAGTCGGCATGGACCTCGTGCGGCGCGAAGCTCACGACGCCGTCGATCCGGCGCAGCTCGAACCACGTGACGCTCGGCTTCTCGCCGTCGGCGCGGTCGCGGCCGCCGTGCGCGAAGTAGCGGTTGCCGGTGACGAAGTCGGTCAACCCGTCGCCGTTCATGTCGACCGCGCACAGCGCGTGCAGGTTGCCGATCACGAGGCCGTAGGCGTTCTCGCGCGCCTCGCTCCCCATGATCTTGTGCTTCTGGAAGCCGATCTTGCCGGCGGCCCTGGTCTGCTCGAACCATGCCAGCCCATAGCCGTGCGCGTTGTCGCTGGTGACCACGTCGTTGTCGCCGTCGCCGTCGACGTCGAACACCAGCATCTGCGCGCCGCCGTTGCCGGCGAACGCGACGCCCTGCCCTTCCCAGGTCGGATCCCCCGCGAGCGATTCCGGCTGCCGCCACCAGCCGTGCTTCCACAGCACGTCCTTGCGCCCGTCGCCGTCGATGTCGCCCACGCCGAGCCCGTGCGTGAAGCGCCCGCCGATCCCGGTCACCGAGAGCGGGTGCCAGACCCACGGCTTCTCCGGCGCGCTCCAGTCGACGACGGCGTAGCCGAGCCGATCCTCGTGCTGGCACACCAGCTCCGGCCTGTCGTCGCCGACGAGGTCCGTGAAGGTCGGCGACTCGTTGTCGACGCCCACGAACACCACGTGCTTCGTCCAGCGCCGCTCCTCACCGCGCGGGTTCTGGTACCACGCCGCGTCCTGCCCGGGGAAGCCGATGATCAGCACGTCGTTCCAGCCGTCGGCGTCGAAGTCGTGCACGAACGCGAAGAAGTTGTCCGAGTACACGCTCGTCTCGAACGGCTTCGGCTCGTACAGCTCGCGCGCCTTGGTGAACTCCGGGCCCTCGTACCAGAACGGGCCCGCCACGATGTCGGCCTTGCCGTCCCGGTTGAGGTCGCCGAAGGTCGCCCCCTCGCAGAAGAAGCGGGTCTCGAGCTGCTTCGTGTCGAAGGAGCGGACCTCGTTCTGGGCGGCGACGACCGCCGTCAGGCATGCAACCAGGATCGGGGTGACGTTCATGAGCGGTTGGCGTGCGCGGTCTGGGTTCGCGACCGCGAGACGTGGCCGTCTCGCGTGGCAGGGCGACCGACGCTACCGCGGGGTCCGGGCGTTGGACAGGACGGGGACCGCATCCCAGTGCGGGTCCATGCGGCGTAGCGCAGTGACTCGCCTCGCGCCGGCCGCCAACGTGTCCGCGGGACACGACAATGGTCGACGGCGACGAGCTGTCCGGTCGTCCGCCAGCGCCGCCGGTACGCCAGCGGCGGAGTCTTCGATCCCACCGCGAGAGCGAGCCTCGCCTCACCACCAGGCCGCGACTGCGGCAGCGAACGCATCGAGGTCGTCGAGCTCGCCTGCCAGCGTCGCCGCGATCCGCGCCATGTCGACGGCCGCGTACTGGTGGGCGAGCACGTTGCGCAGGCCGGCCCAGCCCATCATCCGCCGCGCGAGGTCACGATCGAGCATGCCCGACTCCGCCAGAAGCGCGAAGGCCTGCTGGTAGGTCGTCGACTGCGCCTGCTCCGTGGCCGCCGTGCCGTGGAGCGCGATGTCGATCGCTGCCTGGGCGGCCAGGAACATGGCGTGCAGGACCATGTGCTGGGCGTCGCGGTCCGTCTGGAGGTCGTTGGCCGAGAACCTCGCGCGGTAGCGCTTCAGGTCCGCGAGCGCGTCCCGCAGCACGTCCAGCCGGCGTGCGATGGTGTCACGACCGACCATCAGCCGACGCCTCGGCGACGGGCTGCGGCGGCCTCGTTGCGCACGCGGGAATAGCGCTCCCAGGCGGGCTTGAAGTCGAGCCAGCGGGACGTCGTGTCTGCCTCCCACGCGTGCCGATGGTCGCGTTCCCGATCGACGAGCATCACTCGCGCGGAAAGGACCGCGCTCGCGATGGGCAGGTGTGCCGTGCGCAGATCGACGAGATCCACGGTCGTGCCGGCCGCAGGCTCCAGTTCGGCGATGAGAGAACCCCAGGCCACCGCCGTGGGATACGCACCGACCTCGGGCATGATCGCGATGTCGACGTCGCGACCCTCGGGCCCGCGCGCACACGAGCCGAACAGGTACGCCCAGCGCAGGGGCGCGCGTTCGAGCACGGCACGCACGCGCGGGATCACGTCGACGGAGCGGACCATGCGGGCCAGCCTACGCTGGACGCCGGCACGCGTCCAACCGGCCTTGCGCGTCAGCATGATCGTCGGGATAGAGTCGGACCCGTGCCTGCCACTGATCCGTCTGTCGGCGTGGGCCGACGCACCAGCCCCTCCGTCCTCGACCTGATCGCCACCACGGTGGCGTACTTCGTGGTGATCGCGGTCGGCTTCGGCGTGCAGTTCACGACCATCGCCAACGCCACGGGGCCCGACTACTTCGTGGCGGCGGCCACGAGCGCCGGTGCCGCGGTGGCCACCCTGGCGTTCGTCGCGTGGCGGGCGTGGGCGGTCCGGCATCCCGGGTTTTGGATCACGCTGAGCATGCTCGGAGTGATGGGCCTCGCGGCGCTCGGGTTCGCCCTGTGGCGCATGGCCGATCTGCTCGGATCGATCTGCTGATCAACCACTCCCGCGGTTCACCCCAGCGTCCACTCCGGCAGCTTCTTGATCGCGCCGCCGGCCATCGCCGACTCGTGCGCGAGGATCCCCACCGCGGTCCAGTTCGCCGAGCGCGCCGCGTTCGGGTACGGCTCGCGCCCCTCCATCAACGCCGTGACGAACTCGTGCGCGAGGTGCGGGTGCGAACCGCCGTGGCCGGAGCCCTGCTTGAACGACAGGTGCTGGTTGGCGTCCGAGTCGTACACGCCCTGGGTCGTGAACTTGCGGATGGGCGCGGGCAGCCGGCTCGCGTAGTCGGGCACCTCGACGCGCCGCGGCGTCTCGCCGGTGTGGATCACCGGCAGCTCGTGCCCGATCTGGGTCCACTCGAACGACTGCTTCGAGCCGTAGGCATCGAAGCTCTCGCGGTACTGGCGCGCGGTGTTGAACAGCGAGCGAGTGATCTCCGCCGCGAGGTCGCTGCCCTTGAACTTGATGTGGCAGGTCTCGACGGCGAAGGGTGAGCCGTACTTGGCGATGAGCTTCTCGTCGATGCGGCCCGAGCCCAGGCACGACACCTGCTCCGCGCGCGCGTCGGTGAGGGCGAGCACCGGCCCCACGCAGTGAGTCGCGTAGTGCATCGGCGGCAGGCCTTCCCAGTAGCCGGGCCAGCCCGCCATCTCCTGCTGGTGCGACGCGCGCAGGAACTGCAGGCGGCCCAGGTCGCCGCGGTCGTACAGCTCCTTCACGAACAGGTACTCGCGGCTGTAGACGACGGTCTCCATCATCATGTAGCGGAGCCCGGTCTTCTTCACGAGCGCAACGATGCGCTCGAGGTCCTTCAGGTTGGTCGCCGCCGGCACCGTGCACGCCACGTGCTTGCCCGCCTCCAGCGCCGCGATCGACTGCGGCGCGTGGTCGGGGATCGGTGTGTTGATGTGCACGGCTTCCACGTCGCGATCCTTCAGCAGGTCCGCGTAGTTCGTGTAGCGCCGCTCGATGCCGAACGCATCGCCGATCTTGTCGAGCTGCGCGCGCGACCGCTGGCAGATGGCGACGATGTTGGCGTGCGGATGCGCCTGGTAGATCGGGATGAACTCGGCGCCGAAGCCCAGGCCGACGAGCGCGACGTTGACGGGACGGTCTCTCATGGTCCAGGGCGGACGGTACCGCGACGATCGGACGTTGCCCAGCGCGCGGATGGATCGCTGCCGCGCGCGAGAGCTAAGCTCGTCGTCGCATGGCTCCCGCCGACCGCAAGCCACCACCGCAACGCGCGCGCTCCGAACGGAACACCTGGCTCGTCGTGATCGGCGCGTTGACGCTCCTCGCCGGCGCGCTCGCGGTCGCGGCTGGCCGGCTGGGCGAGCCCGGGGCGTCGGTCGAGGACGGTCGCGCGACGACGCTCGCGGCGGAGCGGACGGGCGTGTCCGCGGCGCAGGGCGAGCCCGCGGCCCGCGCGTCCGCGCTGCCCGAAACCCCGCGCACCGAAGCCTGGGTCGAAGGCCTCGTGCGCGGCGTCGCCGGCCGGCCCCTGGCCGGCGCGATGGTCGTGTTGCTCGAATCGGCCGCCGCGCCCGCGGGCCTCCGTCTGGAGTACGAGCCGGTCGACCACGCCCGGACCGCGCGCATGGCGACCGACGGGGCCGGCCGTTTCCGCTTGCCCCGACGCGCGCCGGATGCACCGGCGCAGGTGTCGGCCTCGGCGCCGGGTCATGCGAGTGCGATCGCGCACGTGGCCGCCGCGACGCACGAGGCCGTCGTGCTCGACCTCGTGCCCGGGCGCCTGCTGCGCGGCCGCGTGCTCGCGCCCGACGGCAGCGGGGTCGGCCACGGCGTCGTGTCGGTCGAACAGGCCTGGAGTGCGGCGGACTTCGCCGACAGCCCGGGCCTCGCCCTCACGGAGGCCGACGGCACCTTCGCGGTGGGCGTCGCGGCCGACGCAACACACTGCGACCTGCGCGTCGACTCGACCGCGCACGGCCGCGACTTCTTCCTCGCCGTCGCGACCGATGCCTTCGCCGAGCTGCGCTGGCAGGCGCGCGCCATCCTGCGCGGGCGGGTGCGGGGGATGACGAGCGACCACACCGACCGGCTCGCGGTGCGCGTGCGCGGGTCGTTGCGCGATGCACCGGTGCCGGTGTTCCGGACCGGCCTGCGCCGCCAGCTCGTCGGCACCGGCAACGTGCGCGCCGATGGCGGCTACGAAGTGACCGACCTGCAGCCCGGTGCGACCTACGCCGCGCAGCTCGTGCAGGTGGGACTCGAGGGCGGGGAGATCGAGCTGTCGCCGCGGAGCGCAGACCCGTTCGTGCCGAGCGCCGGCGAGACGATGGAACGCGACTTCGCCGTCGAGGCGCCGATCGTCGTGCGCGGGCGCGTAACCACGGCGACCTCGCAGCGACCCGCGGCCGGGCTGCGCGTGCAGGTGGAGTTCGGCGCACGGGTGTTGTGGGATGCGTCGACGCAGACCGACGCCGACGGGGCCTTCGAGCTGCGCCTCACGACCGGCGCGGGCGCCTACCGCCTGGGCGCCGGGCCCGCGCCGCGGTTCGTCGAGCGCCGCTTCGCCAGCGGCGAGACCGCGAGCGTCGAGCTGCAGGTGATGGAGCCGGTGACGCTTCCGCTGCGCGTCGTCGACGCCGAGGCCCGCGTGGACAGCATCACGACGGAACTGTGGCTCACCGACGCCAACGGCCGCAACTCCCTGCACGGCGACACCCGCGTGCTCGACGCCGAGGGGCGCACGCGCTTCCAGGTCTACCAGCCGGTGCGGTCCATGCGGCTGGTCGTCATGCGCTTCCCGCGCGGGCCACGGTGCGCGACGCCGACTCTGACCGTCAGCGCGGGCGAAGACCTCGCCGAACAGACCCTCACGCTCCCCCGCCCTGCTGACCTCGGCGCGCGCCTCGTCGACGCCACGGGTGCCCCGCGCGGCAACGCCGACGTCGCGATCACCGCGCGCTACGCCGACGGCGGCAGCGACACCTTCCACGCGCGCACGGGCCGCGACGGTCGGATCGAAGAACGCGGCGCTGTCCGGCGCGAACCCGCGACCTTCGAGATCAGCGTCGACGATCGCCTGCCGTGGCGCTCCTCGACCGTCCCGCCCTCCGCCGCCGGCCGGTTCGAGCTGGGCGACGTGCAGGCCTGAGGCCGGCCCGCGCGTCGCCTGCCAGCCGTGTTCCTGAGCCCGATGCCGTCGGCCGGACCGGCCCGCCCACAGGGCCCTCCGCGCCGCGCGTCGATGGCCCTTGCGGATGCCACTCCCCGCATCGTCCTGCCGTTGTCGTCGGCTCGATGGCGTCGGCGCGTCGCGCCGGGGCTATCCTTGGCTCGCTCGCCACGCCTCGCTTCTCCGCTCGCCCGCCGCCCATGAAGGTCCAGCTCATCCACCCGCCGGTCTACCTGAACGTGCACGCCATGACGGCGCTGCGCCCGAGCCTGCCGCTGGGTCTCGCCTACATCGCCGCCGCGTTGCGCAAGGCGGGCCACACCGTGAGCGTGATCGACGCCGTCGCCGAGGCACCCGATCAGGTCACGCAGGGCGCGCGCAAGCAGCTCTTCGCGCTGGGGCTCACGGTGGAGCAGATCGTGGCGCGCCTCGATCCGCAGGCCGACGTGATCGGCGTCACCAACATGTGGTCGTTCTCGTGGCCGCTGGTGCGCGAGCTGTTGATCGCGATCAAGAAGGCCCGGCCGGACACGCCGCTTCTGTGCGGCGGCGAGCACTTCACGGGACTCGCAGAGCACTCGATGGAGCAGGCGCCCATCGACGTGATCGTGCTCGGCGAAGGTGAAGAAGGCGCGGTCGAGGTCGTCGCCGAGCTCGGCAAGCGTGAACGCGACTTCGGCGCGATCGCGAGCGTGGTGTACCGCGGCGCCGACGGCAAGCCGGTGCGCAGCGCCAGCGTGCGCGCGCGCAACAAGGCGGTCGACGCGATCGAGTGGCCGGCGTGGGATCTCTTCGCCATCGACACCTACAACCACCACAACTACGTGAACGGCGTGAAGATGGGCAAGACCATCCCCATCCTCGCCACGCGCGGCTGCCCGTACCAGTGCACGTACTGCAGCTCGCCCAACATGTGGACGACGAAGTGGTACCCGCGGGAGGCCAAGGACGTCGTCGACGAGATCGAGCACTACCACAAGACCTACGCAGCCACGAACTTCCCCTTCCAGGACCTCACCGCGATCGTCAAGCGCGACTGGATCATCGAGTTCTGCAACGAACTGCTCGCGCGCAAGCTGCCGATCAACTGGCAGTTCCCGTCGGGCACGCGCTGCGAGGTCGTCGACGACGAGGTGGCGAGCCTGCTGGCCAAGACCGGCGGCCGCTCGCTCGCCTTCGCCCCGGAGAGCGGCAGCGAGCGCACGCGGCAGTTGATCCAGAAGCGGATGAAGACCGAGTCGCTCCTCGACGCCGCCAAGGCCTCGGTGCGCAACGGCCTCAACATCACCGCGTTCATCGTCATCGGCTTCCCGCACGACACGGCGGACGACCTGCGCCTCACCGCGGCGCTCGCGCGCAAGCTCGCGCTCATCGGCATCGACGACATCGCCGTGGGCTTCTTCTTCCCCATCCCCAACACGCAGCTCTACCGCGAGTTGCTCGGGCGCGGCCGGATCGCGCTGAACGACGACTTCCTGCTCACGCCGATCTTCGCCAACGAGGAGAAGCTGCTGCCGGAGAACAACTACTGCGACCACCTCTCGGCGAAGCAGCTCACGCGCTGGAAGTACCGCATCCTCGCCAACTTCTACGGCACCTCGTTCGCGCGCCGGCCCTGGCGCGTCGCGCAGATCGGCTGGAACGCCCTGCGCGGCAAGGAGACCCGCAAGCTCGAGACCTTCCTGGTCGACGCCCGCCGCAAGGCCGGGATCGCGATTCGGAACAAGGTGCGCGGGGTGTTCGGGAAGAAGAAGGCGCCGGCGCCGGTGTGAGGCGCGGGGGATTCCGGAGAAAGGCGGTTCGGTCCGGGTCGCCGCCGCCTCTCCTTGTGCCGTGACCTCCGGCGCGGCCTGCGCCGGCAACCGGCCATGGCAGACCCCGTTCACGGCTTCCATCACGACTCCGCGGCCGGCACCGCGGCGAGCCTCCGCCGGCGCAGCCAGGAACCCCTGCGCGTCGCCCCCACGACCGGGTCGGAGTTCAACGTCGTCGAACTCGACCTGCGGCCGGTCGCGTGCCTCGCCCTGCGCGACGCGGTGTTCGCGTTCGATTCGTCGTTCATCCAGCCGAGCACGGGCTCGGTGCCGGTGGCCACGCTGCTCGCGAGCCTCGACCCGCTGCGCCAGCGCCACAAGGACGCCCAGGGTCGCCTCCCGTTGCTGTCGCTGTTCGGGCACGCCGATCCGGTCGGCAAGGACGAGTACAACAAGCTGCTGAGCGGCCGGCGCGCGAAGGCGGTGTTCGGCCTGCTCACGCATCGCGTCGACGTGTGGCAGGAGCTGCACGACCACCCGCAGGGCGGCGACGACTGGCGGCACAACGGCGCCGACGACACCATGCGGCGCACGGTGGGCGCGGCGACGTCGGTGCCGCGGGCCCAGGTGTTCGAACGCTACATGAAGAGCCTGTTCCCCGTCGCGCTCGGCAAGACCGAGTTCCTGGGGCGCGGCCAGGACGCGCAGGGCAAGGCCGACTTCCAGGGCTGCGGCGAACTCAACCCGGTGCTCGTGTTCTCGCAGGACCAGGATCGCGAGTTCAACGCCCCGGCGAAGCACGCCGCGCGCAACCAGGCGAACCAGCCCAACCGCCGCGTGCTGCTCTACCTGTTCCCCGCCGCGCTGGCGCCCGACCCGCGGCGCTGGCCGTGCCCGCGCGCGCACGAGTCGGCGGCCGGCTGCAAGGCGCGCCTGTTCAGCGACGCCGACCGGCGCCGCAACCCCGGTCCGACGGAGCGACAGTTCGTGCGCGACGAGGAGACCTTCGCCTGCCGCTTCTATGCGCGCATCGCCGACGACTCACCGTGTGAGCAGGGGCCGACGAGCACCATCCGCGTCCGCGTCGAGCCCGCGGTCTTCACGCGCCACGGCAACGTGATGGCCTCCGTGCAGAGCCTCGACGGCCAGCCGCTTCCGGAGACCGGGCGCATGCGGCTCGGCGGCACGCGGCTCGAGTTCGTCTTCGCGGCCCCCGACGGACGCCGCTTCTTCCGGCCGCCGGTGGACGGCGACGCGACCATCGCGGATGGCGTCAGCGGGTCGGTCCGCCTCGAGCTCGACCGTCCGGTCACCTACACCGACGACGCGGCCGCGTCGGCGCGCTCGCTGCGCCAGCAGATGGCGCTGCTCCGCGACTGCGCCGCCCAGCGCGTCGTGCGCGGCCGCCTCGATGGCGAGACCGCAGCGCAGGTGCGCTCGATGCACTCGATCGTGATCGGCGACGGTCACTGCCGCTTCGCCGACGCGATGGACCGCGTGCTCGCCGCGCGCGGCGCGCAGCCGCTCGTGCGCCGGAGCCTCAACGAGGCACCGGCCGCGCCGACCAGCGACCCCGTCCAGCGCGAGCTCGACGGCTTCGGCGAAGAACACGGCGGCGCGCTCGATGCGACCGCGAAGGCACTCGGGAGGTAGCCATGGTGACGGAGGTGTCGTTGGGTCCCCGCTTCCTCACGCGGTTCAACTGGCCGCGCGAGATCGCCGACGGGCGAGGCTTCGCCGAGATCACCGACGGCGTGCTGCGCGGCGCGATGATGGACAGCCGCATCGAGATGCTGGTCATCCACCGCGCGAAGAAGGAGTTCTTCGCCGACACGGTGAAGTCCTTCCTGGCCGCGCAGCCGGACACGCTGGCGATCGCAGGGTGCTTCGCCGACAACGGCACGATGAGCGCGGCGCCCGGCATGTCGCTGGGATCCGGCACCCTCGCTCCCGACCTGCAGGGCCACATGGGATTCACGGTGGAGGGCGGTCGGAGGATCGGCGAGGCACGCCCCGGCCGCGCCTTCCTCATCGTCGACAACAACCGCAAGATCCGCATCGGTCGCGGCGACACGCCGCCGGACACGTTGCACGGGTTCTCGGGCCTCGGAGCGATGATCCTCGGCGGCAAGAAGTTCCCCACCAACGATCCTGCCGACGCGGGTCGCGACGAGTTCTACCGCGGGCAGTCGTCCCGCGGGGCCTTCAACGGCAACACCGTGGTGGCGATCGCCGAGAAGGAGGGGTTCGTGCTCGCCATGGTCAAGCCGCACGGCAGCGCGTTCAAGATCGACGATCTCCGCGACCGGCTGGCCGAGTCCGGGTTCAGCGACGCCGTGTTCCTCGACGGCAGTGACTCGGTGTTCTGGAACCTGCGCGGCGCGGTGCCCCCGGGGCTGGCCCAGGGCGAGGACAAGAACCGGATCACGACCTTCGGGCTCGCCTTCCTGCGGTCGCGCCCCAACCGCTGAGCCGCTGGTAGCATCCCGCGGGTGCGTCGCGGGTGTAGCAGAGCTGCTGGGTCGGGGGCCATCGCGGTCTGCGCGCTGACGCTCGCCCTCGCCGGCCAAGGCGACGCTGTCGCTCCGCCACCGGCGACGATCATCCCGCTCACCGGCGAAGTGTCCGACCTGCTCGGCACGCCGCTGGTCGGCGCGACGGTCGTGCTGCACCGCGAAGCCGACGGCGCGATCCTCCAGCGCACGGTCGCGGATGGCACCGGCGCCTTCGTGCTGCGGGCAGCGCGAGCTGCGCTTCGACGCCGAGGGCCACGCATCGCTGCGCGGCTTGGACCGTGGCCTGCTCCGCCTCCACCTCTGCAGCCGCAGCACGGGGCACCTGCTCGCGCAGCACGGCCTCACCGTCGACGGGAAGGCGGCGACGGTGGTCCTCGACCCGAGGTCGGCCGCGTACGGTCCCGTGGCAGGCCGGCTCCGCGACACGAAGGGGCAGCCGCTGGCTGGAGTACGGTTGGTCGTGCATCACGGCAGTGAGGATTCGCGCGTGCACACGGTGACGAAGGCCGACGGCACGTTTGCCGCTGACACACCCGGGGGATGGCGACGGCAGCTCTTCGCCACGATCGACGACGACGTCTGGATCCTGGTCGTGGAACAGCGCGGCAATCCTCTCCGTGCCCTGCCGCCGCCCGCCCCGACCTTCGAGCTGACGGCCGTGCCGGCCTGCTCCGTCCGCGGTCGGGTGCTCGACCCCGACGGCAACCCGGTGCCGTTCGCGGCGCTCACGCTATCGGCGCCATCGAACACGCCCGGCTACACGTCGCGCGGGATCGATCGCCGCGCCGGCCCCGACGGCACGTTCGCGTTCCGCCGTCTCGGCCACGCCGCGGTACCACTCACCCTGATCGCAGCCACGCTGCGCCTCGCTGCGCGCCTGGATGAGATCGCGATCGGCAAACCAGGGGCGCACGCAGATGTCACCATCCGCCTCGGCGCGGCCGCAGAGGTCTTGGGCGTCGTCGAGGATGCCAAGGGCAACCCGATCGCGAGTATCGAGGTCCGCGTGTGGCGCATGGCCGCGGCCGCTGGCTGGCGCGAGGGCCCCGAGGTCGCATTCGTGCAGGCGCTGACGACGCGCGATGGCCGGTTCCGGATCCGCGGCCTGCCCCCGGGTCGCTACTGCCTGACCCTCTCGGGCGGATCGCTGAACGGGCTCCTTCCCGCGTTCTCCCTGGAGCCGGGTGAGGTCAAGGACATGGGCGCGTTGACGCAACACTGAGGCGGCCGGCAGGGCCGGTCGATAGAGGCGACGATGGCCGCCGTCACGCTCGTCCCGCCCCTGCGCAGCCCGGCACGCGACGCAAACACCGATCCCGTCGCGCCGTCCTCGCCGCGACGGGCGCGCGCCTGGGGCTGGGCGATCGTGGCGACCATCGCGCTCCTGATCGGATCCGTCCCTGTCATCGGCGCGTGGCACGGCGCGGCCCGGTGGGACGCGTTCCGTGCCGCCGCCGCGCGCACGCAGGCGGAGCTGGAAGCGCGCGAACCGACGCGTGCGGTGTTGTGGGGTGAAGCGGCGAACGAGCGCGCCTGGCCACACTACGAGCGCGCGTTCGCGCTGATGGGCAAGCCGGACGACCCCCCGCACCTCGCGTACCTGGGCCGCGTCGAAGGCCGCAAGCTCGCCGGCGTGGCGAACACGGAGCCGGCGCGCCAGGGGCCCACCGCTGGTGAAGCCGTCGCCACGCACGCGGCGGCGCTCGCCGCGCTGCGCGATGGCGCGCACGCCAGCGACGGCCGTCGACCGATGGACTGGAGCAAGGGCTTCGATCTCCCGGTCCAGAACCTGCTCGTCGCGCGCCAGCTCGCCAACGCCGGCGTCCTCGCAGCGATCCTCGCCGCACAGTCGGGCGACGGCATGGCGGCGGTGCGCGGGCTTCTCGACGTGCTGCAGCTCGGCCGCGACCTCGCGCACTCGCCGTTGCTCATCGAGCAGATGATCGGCTGCGCGGTGCTGGCGATCGTGACGAGCAACGCCGTCGAGTGGTCGGGCCTGCCGCGCCATCTCGATGCCGACGCCCTGCGCGCACTCGCCGACGGCCTCGCCAGCCTCGACGCCACGCTGCGCCTCGACGCCGATTGGCTGGCGGCGGAGGCCGTGCTCCTCGCCAACCAGGGCGCCGACGCGCTCGCGACCGGCAACGCGACGCTCGGACCCATCGCGACCTGGCGCCACAGCTTCTCGCCGCGCCTCGCGCTCGCGGAGCACGGCCTCGAACAGCTCCGCCTCGCCGCTGCAGTGCAGAGCCTGTGTGCCGATCGGGGAGCAGTCGACGTGCCGACCCTCCACGTTCTCTTCGCCAAGGCGGCCACGTCGACCAACGCCGCCACGCGCATCCTCATGCCCAACCTCGGCTCGAGCACGACCACGCGCCTCGGCACCATCGCCTCCGTCCGCGCGCTGCGCATGGCCGTGCAGCACGCGGCCGGCCAGACCGTGACGCCGCTCCCCGATCCATCGGGCGGCATCCTGCAGTGGACGATCGGAGCCGACCGCACGGCCGAGTTCTGGAGCGACCACCACAAGAAGCTCCCGCGCGTGCGCGTGCCGAAGTAGCTCGCCCGACGCAGCGACCATCCTCCGGGGCTTCCAGGGCCGCTCAGGGTCTACCGCGGTCGCAACGCGCCCGGTCTCCGCCCGCGCTGAGGCGGCCCTCTGCGGCCGTGCCAAGAATGCGGCCGCGCCCGTGTCAACGTCGATTGCCCCGCAGCGCTTCGTAGTCGGCGCGGCCGCGCAGCGAGACGAACTCGTCGTCATCGAGGGGGTCGGGGTCGGCGGGCGCGACCGCAGCGAGCGAGGTGACCGCCGCGGCCCGCAACTCCTCGATCGCGGCAGCGCGCTCCGCGTCCGACAGCGAGGTGTCGGCGGCGGCGCGGTCGGCGCACCGGAGACGCAGGCGTGCCGCATCCAGGGGCGGCAGTGGCGCCAGCGTGCTCCGGGCCGCCGCGTCGATGTGCTGGGCCGCTTCGGTGTGGCGGCCGGCGTCGAGAAGGATCTGCACGCGCCAGCGGCGCGTCTCGTCCAGGAACTGGACGCTCAACGTGTCGGCCGGTGCCAGCGCGACGGCGTCCTCGAGTTCCTTCGCTGCGGCGCCCAGCGTCTCGACCTGCGCCGCGGGTTCCCCGACCTTGCCAAGTGCGCCGGCGAGGTTGTTGAGGCCTGCGCCGAGTTCACGGCGGTACTCGATGACCTTGGGGAAGTCGCGCACGAGTTCCCGCAGGCCGTCGACCGCGGCCTCGAGAGACGCGCGCGCCGCGGCGTGGTCCTCCTGTCGGGTCTGCACCATGGCGAGTCTGACCCACGCGCTGCCCACGAGGTGCCGGCGACGTCCGTCGCGTTCGTGCTCCGGCGAGATCGGTCGCGCGTACTCCAAGGCCGCGCGAAGGTGCTCCGCCGCACCCGGCAGGTCATCGACGTTGGCGAGCGTGAGGCCGAGGTTCATGGCGGCGCTCGCCGCGAGGTCGTGGGACTCGTCCCGGCCCGGCTGCAGCGCCATCCGCTGCCGTGCGAGGTCGAAGGCCTTGCGCCGGTACCCGAGCGTACCCGCCCAGCCGCCGTCGCGGCTGGCTGCCGTCGCGGCATTGGTGAGGCTGGTGGCGAGCCGTCCCATGAGCTCCGGGTCGTCGGGCCTACGTTGCTGCGCGGCCGAGAGGTCCTCGATCGCAGCATGGAATGCCGCCGTCGCCGCGGCGACTTCGCCTGACTCCAGCAGCACATAGCCCAGCGCATCGCGAGCGTCCGCGAGGCCGATGCGCGCTCCGACATCGCCTGGGTCATTCGCGGCGAGCGCGGTGAGCCGCGCAATCGCCTCTTCCGCGGCCTGCCGTGACTCGGCGTACGCGCCGAGTGCGCGGTGGATGCGGGCGATGTGCACGTGGGAGCGCGCGACATCGAGCTGCGCCGTCGGGTCGTCCCGCCGGTTGCGGAGCAGCTCCTCGTGCATCGTCAGCGCCTCGCGCAGGAGGTCACGGCGGAGGCTCTCCATCTGCGGGACCGCAGCGAGCCGGTGCCTGGCCACGCGCGTGAGCATTCTCTCGGTTGCGTTGCGCGCCACCTGGAAGCTCGCGTCCGCCTCCCGGGCGCGACCGTCGGCCCTCGCCTTCTGGTACAGGCTGTAGCCGAACCCGCCGGCAAGCGCCAACCCGGCGAACAGCGCGGTGGCCGCCAATGCGCGGTTGCGCCGGATCCACTTGCGCAGCTCCGCCCAGGCCCCGGTCTCGTACGCGCGCACCACGCGCAGTTCGAGGAACGCGCGCAGGTCGTCACCGAGCGCGGCGACCGTCGGATAGCGGTCCTGGGACCGCCGCGCCATGGCCCGCTCGCAGATGGCGATGAGCTCCGGGGCGACGTTGCGGCGCACGGCAGCGATGGGTACGGGAGGGCCCTCACGGACCGCTGCCAGCACCTCGCGCGAGGTAGCGCCCTTGGGCGACGTGCCGGCGTAGGGCATCGCCCGCGTCAGCAGGTGGTACAGCATGGCGCCGATGGCGTAGACATCCGCGCTGGCACCGATGGCATCCACCTCGCCGCGCGCCTGCTCCGGCGCCATGTACGCGGGGGTGCCGATCACGTCTCCCGCCAACGTGCGGCGCGCGTCGAGATCGCCTGGCTCGCTGCCGATCGCGTGCGGCGATGCGTCCGACACGCGGGCCAGGCCCCAGTCGACCACGTAGGTCTCGCCAAACATCCCGACCATGACGTTGCCAGGCTTCAGATCCCGGTGGATGACCCCCCGGCTGTGTGCGAACGCCACTGCCTCGCACACGCGCAGGATCACGCCCAACGCGCGCGGCAGCGACCACTCGGCGTCGCCCCCGTGGACCGACTCGATGATGGCGCCGAAGTCGCGTCCCTCGATGAGCGCCATCGTGAAGTACGCGCTGCCATCGCCATCGAGCCCCATGTCGTGCACCGGGACAATGCCCGGGTGCGCGAGCTGGCCGGTGATCCGGGCCTCGCCGAGGAAGCGTCGCAGCGCCGCGGGATCCCGGGCGTGCGCCGGGTCCGGCATGGCCAGCAGCTTCATCGCCAGCTCGCGGTGCAGGTGCTGGTCCCACACGCGTAGGACGAGGCCCATTCCGCCCCGACCGACCTCCCCGCGCGGCTCGTACCGCGATCCATGCGACGAGGCGACGCGCGCGGCCGCATCCGCGGGTTCTCCGGCCTCGCGCATCAGCGCCGCGTACTCGCGGGCGATCACGGCCTCGTAGCCGGGGAACCGGGCCTGGTAGTGTCCGAGCGACGCCGGAGCTGTTCTTGCGGCGCGGTCGGCCGTGAAGCTCTGCAGGAAGGCGAGGACGATGGCGTTCTCGTCGACGGGGTCGATGTCGGTCACGTCTCGACCTCGTCGAACACCGACGCGGGGACGGCGCGGCGCAGATGCGCGAGCGCGCGCTGGTAGCGCTTGTGCACGGCATCGACCGTGATGCCCAGCGCCACCGCCGCCGCGGCGGCCGAGACCTGTTCGACGCCGCGAAGCAGGACGACCTCACGGTCTGCCGGCTCGAGCTGCGCGATCGCGGTGTGGAGAGCGGCCGCGCGCTCCGCGCGGATCGCCTTGGTGACGGCACCACTGCGGTCGGCCGGCGCGTCCAGGACGGGGGCGGATTCGCCGCGCCGCGCTCGATCCCACAGCAGATTGCGGACCCGGTTGACGATGGCGGTGCTGAGGAAGCGCAGCAATACGGGCGTCATCCGATCCTCGCGCGCCCGGAGGTCTCCGAGCCGGGGCAGAACCACGAGCCAGGCGTCGTGCACGACGTCTTCCGGATCGTACCGGGCCGAGAGAGGACCGAGTCGGTACCGGGCGTGCGCCAGCAGCAGCGGTGACAGGCGGGCGACGAGCCAATCGAGGCTCACCTGATCGCCGGCGATGGCCTGCCGGACGTGCACCGTCGTCCGGGCACCACCGGCACCGGGGACATCGGGGCGTGGCGCTTCGGCTGCCATTGGCCCGCGATGCTAGCACCGGACTGCGGTGCCGCGTCGGGTGTGTGCCGCCACAAGAAAACCGCGTCCGCCTGTCCAGGCCACGGTGCTCCCCACCTTGGACGCAGAGTCCCGGTCTCCCCGGGAACGACCCGAACCGGAACCAGGCTACCCCATGGCGCATCCGACCCTGTTGTTGCCGTCTCTCGTCGCGGTGTCCATCTCCGCCTCCACGCTTTCCGCCCAGTACGAACGCGAGAGCACCCAACCCGTCGCCCAGATCTGGCAGGCCAACGTCAGCGCGACCACGATCGCGAACAACATCAACGACGGGTACCGGATCACCGACATCGAGATCTACGACCCGGTCGGGCCACGTTTCTCGGTGACGATGGTGCGCAACACCGCTGGGTACAACGTCACCGGGTGGTGGTGGTACTACGACCTGACAACCACCGACGTGCGCGATCGACTCACCCAGAACCAGGCGCGGCCGATCGACATCGAGAGCTACCTGGACGCGTCTGGCACGCGGCGCTACGCGGTGGTGATGGTGAGCAACACCGGTGCGGCCGCGAAGAACTGGTACCTCTTCCTCGGCGCGCAGACGTCCACGATCTCCGGCTACCTGAGCACGTACGGCTACCGTTTGGTGGACATCGACGGCCATGAGGCCGGGACGACCCGGGTCTACTCGGCGATCGCGATCCAGAATTCGGGCTCCGACGCGCGCGCGTGGTGGTGGTACCTGGGTGTGTCGGCGAGTCAGGTCAGTTCGCTCCTCGCCCAGAACGGAGCGCGCCTCGTCGACCTCGATCCCGTGGGCAATGGCACCTACGACCTCATCATGAACCGCACGGCCGGAGTGTGGGGCTACTACCTCGGGCAGTCCACGTCTCAGGTGAACCAGCTCGTGAACCAGTGGGGCCGGCGCGTCGTCGACATCGAGCGCGTCACGAGCACCACGTTCGACGTGATCCTCAACGCCAATCTCGATGCCCGCGGCACGCGGGTGAGCCAGATCCTCAACACCAACGCGGACGGGTTCCGAGGCGCGATGTTGCAACGCATCGACGATCCCGCGCGCCCCATGCTCGTCGCCCTGAACGAGGGCACCCGCTTCGAGCCGGCCTCCACGCTCAAGACGCTGCCACACGTGTACGCCATGTTCCAGTGTGCGCGGAACGCCGCAAACCTGGGTGCTTCGGGAGTGACGCCGCTGGGAATGAGCGGGAGTTGCCCCACGGGCGGGCCGCCGGTCGTGACCGAGACCCTGGGCGATGTCCTGCGCGCGATGATGGAGAACTCCGACAACGCCCGCACGAAGAAGGTCGTAGACACGTTCGGGGCCGGAGCGATGAACGCCCTTGCCGGAAGCGTGCTCGGCATGCCGCGCACCGCCATCAACCACGTGTTCGGATGCGGCGGGCCGACGCCGAACGAGACCACCCTCGAGGACCTGGGTTCCCTCCACGCATGGGTGGCACAGGGCGGGCTGGCACTGTTCACGGACACGTTCTACGAGCTGATGGTGAACACGAGGTCGTTCCCGGCGGTCGGCACGCTCAGCATCGACTCGATCATCACCACCGAGGCGGCCAGTGAAGGTCTGTCGGCGACGCAGCTCGCCAGCTACCGCCAGGTGGTCGACTACGCCGCCAAGGGTGGCAACTACGACTGGCCGAGCGTGCCCCGCTACCACGGCAGCTACTTCGGGCACCTGAGCCTGCCCTTCGTGATCTCGGGGCACTACCGGATCCAGCGGTACGCCGTGGGCGCGTTCTTCAACGACGCCGTGAACAAAGACGCTGCGTTCAACGCGATTGCGGGGGCCTACTGCGAGATGCTGCGGGAGGAGATCCGGTACTCGCTCCGGTCGTGGAAGGACCTGGTCACCGGCAGCATCACGCTCTTCGGAAGCGCGTGCGCCGGCAGCCTGGGACTCCCGACGTCGGGGGCCACCGGCCTTCCCGTCGTCGGCGGCAACGTCCGCTTCTCGCTCGCCAGCGTCCCGGCGGGGGCCCCGGGCCTGCTGAACCTGGGAGCGTCGACCACGACATGGAACGGTGTGCCGCTGCCGTTGAGCCTCGCCTTCCTCGGCGCGCCGGGATGCAGCCTGCTCACCGAGCCGGGCGCGGGCATCCCGATCGTCGTCGGCGCCGCGGGCACCACGTCGGTCACCGTGCAGTTGCCGGACAACGCGGGCCTCCTGGCGCAGTCCGTCCACGGCCAGTTCTGGCTCTTGGATCCGCCCGCCAACGCGCTCGGGATGATCACCACGCGCGGCGCCACAGTCTTCATCGGCGTCGCGGGGTGGTGAACCGCGGATCGGCGCGGGCCCGTCCAACATGGCGCATTGTCTCCGGATGGAGACCGCCACGCCGCCCTACGCGTCGCCGGTCCTCGTTGCCTCCCTGTTTGCCAGCGCTGTTCCCGGCCAGTCCGGCCAGTTCACCGTCGGCGATCTCCTCGTGCGCGCCCTGGGCGCAGGGGGCGTGATCACGCTCTATCGGATCGATCCCAACACCGGCCTCGGCCGGTTGCTCACGCCATACGACGTCGCGTTCGGCGTCGTGTACGGACCCAACCGCGCCGCGCTGCTCGGGCACGTGCTCGGTCCGCTGGCCGGCGAAGTGCGGCAGCGCTTCGACGACGATTGCCGCGCTGGCACGGTGACCTAGCACATCAGGTTCCCGCGCGTGCGCGTGCCGAGGTGCCCACCCGGCGCAGCGACCAGCGACGCAACCCGCGGTGGCAACGGCTCCGGGGCCAGCGAGAGAGATTCCGTCCGGTCCCGGAGCACTCCGGCGCCCGATCGACAACACCGCCAACACGATCACGGCGAATGCACAGATCTCGCGCTCCAACTTCGCCGCCACGCTTTCGCAGCAGCGCTGGCTCATCGTCTATCGCTACCGGTTCTCCGCCACCGACTGGGACGTGCTCGGCGCAACGCTGACCTGGAACGGAACCGTCGCCATCCGCGGAACCATCGACAACAGCGCTGCGAACCACATCGAGCCCGGCGTCTCCTCGGCGGCTGGCGGCGCCCCGGTGCCGCAGTTCGGCGTCACGTTCGAGGAGACGTCGGGCCTGAACAGGCTGCGCGGCATGGTCGTGGACGGCAACCTGCTGACGGTCGTCGCCAACACCAACCTCAGCGCACTGCTGTCCGCCCCGGCCCCGTACTACCCCCGCATCGAGACCGATGGCTGTCGCTACGTCGTGACCTATGCGAACGGACTCCCGGCGTACGCGGCCACGCTCGCGGTCGTCAACAGTGCCTTCGTCGTGCACGAAGCGCCGCAGGAGATCGGCTCCGGAATGGACGCCTACTCCCTCAACATCGCCTCCCGCGCCAGCGGCGGCGGGTCGCTCACCGGCTACGCCATCGTCTTCCGCAACGACCTGGTCACGCCTGACCCGATCGTGTTCGCGACCTACGAGGGCCACGCCGCCGGCGGCCTGTCGCTGCGGCAGACCGGCTGCAACGGTCTGGGGATGACGGCATCCGGCCGAGCGGCACTGGGCCACTCGGTGTCGGGCACACTCACCGGCGTCGGCATCGACCTTCCCGGCATGCTCATCGGCGTGCCGGCCCCGGCGTTCCCGCTGTGCGGCTCCTGCCTCGTCGGGATCGACCTCGCTGGCCCCGTCGTCCACCTCCCGAACCTCGCCAACGTCACCCTCGGCATCCCCTGTGGCACAGTGCTCGTGGGATCGACGGTGTCCTTGCAGGGGTACGCGGTCGGCACCGGGCCGTGCATCGCGGGGCTGCGCCTCAGCCACACGCTCGACATCGCAATCCAGTGATGGGTCGGCCCAAGCCGTGAGGAACGCACCCGCGTCAGCGCGCCGGAACCCAACGCACTCCGCCCCGTAGCACGCGCGCCCTTCGCCCGCATGCCGCGCACCTTCCCATCGTTCGAAGCGTTCTGGCCGTGGTACCTCGCGCAGCACCGGCGCCGACGCAACCGGATCCTGCACTACGTCGGCGGCATCGGCGCCATCGTGCTCGTCGGTGCGTCGGTCGTCGGATGCGGTCGGCGCCCGGCCCTGGCTGCGCCGTTCTTCGCGTACGCCTGCGCCTGGCTCGGGCACGCCCTCGAGCCCAACCGGCCCGCAACCTGGGACTGGCCGCTCTGGTCGCTGCGCGGCGAGATGCGCATGCTCCGGCTGGCGCTGCTGCGGCGAAGGACCAACGTCCCCCCGGGCGGCGAGGCTCGGTGATCCCAAGCCTCACGCGGCGGGCCTCATCGAACCCCTGAGCTGAGCGAAGCGTCGACCCTGAGGTCCCGGCTCGAGAGGTGGCGGAGCGGGCAGCGCCCTACGCGCCGGGGTCCGCAGCGAAGGGCGCCTGCAAAGAGATACTCAAGACTCTTCTTGACAACTCCGGCCAGCGTTGGCTACCCTCAACTCCGAAAAATGGCTGGCCATCAACGGGGTGGCCACAACGGGGTGAGACCATCCTGGAGACGTGCCATGGCCGCACTGAAGGTTCTCGGTGCTCTTGTCGGGTTGGTAGCTTTCCACGACGTACCGCGCGAGCAGCCACTCGTTCGAGAGAGCGCAGATCACTACACCCGAGACTGCTCACGCTGCGAACGCGAGCAATGGGGCCTCGGGTCTAGCTCAGCCTGTGGGGCCGGCACGTACGCGCCGCAACCCTGCACACCCCACAACCCGGAAGGTGGGTGTGACGGCACTTGCGACGAGACAGGTGGTGAACCTCCGTGCATCCCGTCAAAGGTCTGCAGGAACTCGTTCGACACCAATGTCCAAACTGCGGCTGGGTGCACGTTCACGTACGCGCACTTCATATGCGACGTGGACGTCCCCCCTGGCCCAGGATGCGGCGTTTCCACTGGCCCATTCAGCGGGAACGTGACGCAACAAGTTCGCGACTATCCTATCGCTTGCGGCAAAGCCGAGACGACAACGTTCTTCGATCAACTTCAGCCTACCACTCTGATTCTGGTCGTGCAACTGAACTGCCATGACTGTGCGGACCACTAGACTGTTGTTGGATACCTAGACCAAACTAGTACCGGTTTGGTGAACCGGAACTGCGGGGTTGGGTCACAGTGCTGAGTTTGCGTGCGCCCTCGCGAGAGGACGCAGACGCTCCAAGCCAGACCACCCCGACGCACTGCACGAAACGGCGATTCGCTGTCCTTCTGTATCGACATCATGGCAGAATCCAAGAGATTGGCGAAGTCAAGGCTGGCGTTGGTGATCGGGCTCGGCGTTGCAGCCGGGGTCGCGGTGGTGACCTTGTTCAGCCGTAGGAGTGGGACATCGATCCCGGAATCGCCAGTCTCGGAAGCGCCTCGCGATCATGTGCCGGTTCCGGGGGAGGAGGCAGCAATGTCCGACAGCGCGAATGCGCAGACTCCGCGACCAGCGGAGGAGGTTGGGTCGGGACCCGGTGTGGCGGATCCCGTGCTCAAGCCGCGGCGGCTCATCGAGAGCGACATCGGAATGTCGGCGCTCGAGGACATGCTGCGCAAGCTAGAGGATCCCGAGAGCCCCAGTTCGAGGAGTTATTTGAGCCTGCCTCAGATCCCACTTGCGGATATTTGCGGAAGAGACAATCTTGCCCGTCTATCGAGTGAGGACAGAAAACTACTCGAGGAACGCGATCTCGATCTGACCAAGGAGATTCAGCATGCGGAATGGCAAGGGGCAGCTGGCAGGTGGGCATTGGTGGCTGAAGCTATCCTGGAGGGGCGGGATCGGACGTTACGAACGTCGAGCACGTTGCCGCCGTCCGCACCTGCGGGCGCAGCGGCGCAGGTGGGCGCCGCCTTGATCGCGGAAGTCAAGCAGATCATGAAGGACATACCCGTTGCCCGCGACGACAAGTGCTACATGAGCATCGGGGGAGCCAGGATCGGCGAGTCGAGGATCGTGACGTTCACGCGCGCGAGTGCTCCGGTCTACTTTGAACTCAAGGAGGCTCCTGCGCGCCTGCGCGCGCAGCGCGTCACACGCCTTCGAGGTTTCTTGGCCGAGCGCGGGTACATACCTCCCGACGCACTCACTCGGCGGTGATGTCGGGCCCCGGCGCCCGCCGGACGCCACCGCGGGGCGCAGCGTGATAGGCTGCAAGGGCTGCGAAGCTCGTGCGGCGCGCGCGATTCATGGCGAAGCTCCCTTGTCGTAGTCTCTTCCACTGCAAGGTCCGAGCGGCCCTGGAAGCCCCAAGCGATGCCATCGCCGGCGGCCCTATCTGGTCGTCGCGCCAGCGACGACATCAACCCCTTGGGTTGCGGCCGCCGGCTTCTGCGATAGGAGGTGAGCCGCGCGCGCAGCACCCTCTGCGACGCGCGCGGCGGGCCCGTCGCCGAACTGCCCTCGTCCATCGTCCATCGACGGCGCATGCCGCGCCCAGGCAGACCTGAAACCTGAGCGGCGCCAGCAACGCCAGGGCTGCGCAGCGAACTCGGCACGATCCACCGATCCACCGTCGTCGCCGGCGAAGACCGCGAATCCGAGGTGTCCGTGCCCATCCCCTGGTTCAGGGTTGAGGCAACCGGCGCAGTGCGACGCCGGATAGCTTGCGCCCATGCTGACCGTCGCCACGTGGAACGTGCTGCACCGGATCCACGGCGAGAACTGGGGAGAAGACGTCGTGCGGCAGTGGCCCGACGAGCGCGAGCGCATCGCGGCGATCACGCGCATGATCGGCGAGCTGGACGCGGACGTGATCGCCCTGCAGGAGGTGAGCGGCGATCAGCTCGCGAGCCTGAATACGCTGCCTCGGACGGTCGTGGCGTTCCGCTACCCGCGGGTGCCGTCGCCACGCCACGGGTCGACCGCGCTGCAGGATCAGGTGGAGTACCTCGCGCTCCTCGCCGACGGACCCGCGGCGCTTGTCGCCGGAGAATCCTTCGCGTCCGATCCGGGCAAGGGGCTGCTGGCGGTGCGCGTGGGCACGGCGACGGTCGTCGTCACGCACGTGTCCTCCGGCCCGAAGAGTGCGGCGCAACTGCAACGCCTCGCCGATGTCGCCCGCGGCCAGCCTGCACCGGTGGTCGTCGCCGGCGACTTCAACGCGCGCCTCGCCGTGGTCGCTGCCGGCCTCGGCGCGGAGTTCGCGACGTGCGATCCTGGCCCGGCAATACCCACGCGCCCGCGCCCCGCCGGCGCAGCGAAGTCGACGTGGATCGATCACGTGTTCGTGCGCGGCGCGACCCCGGTCAGAACGACGGTGCGCGACGTGCGGAGCCTGTCGGACCACAACCTCGTCTGCGCGGAGGTGCGTCGGTGAGACCTGCGCTCGCCCGTGCATTCCTGACCTGCCGCGCCAACCGCGGTCGGTCGCGTGATGATGGTCGGCGGAGGGAGCCGGTCTCGAGGCGAAACATGCGCCGCTTGTTCGGACTGCTCCTGAGCGTGATCGCACCCATCGCCGCGCAGGAACCGTGCGCGACCTGCGGCGACGCAGGTTCGCTCGCGTGTCGCGTCTGCGCCGCCGATCTCGAGGCCGCCGTGGTCGCGTGCAGCGTGGGCGCCCGGTGTCGCGCGTGCGCTGGCGCGGCTGCGGTCGCGTGCGCGAAGTGCGCTGCCGGTGCGCGCGTCGAGTCCGGCCTCGCGCGGCAACGCGAAGCGGCGGGTGCATGGCTGCGCGAAGTGAGCGGGCTCGTGTCCGCGGCCGGCATCACACGCGCGCCCATCGCCTGTCGGACCGCGCACTTCGATCTGTGGTTCGCCCCTGGACCCATCGACGATTGCCCCGCGAAGGACGTGCACGCGCAGACGCACCTCTACGCAGAGCGCCTCGAGGCCCTGCGCACGCGTGCCGTGAAGGCCCTGGGCCTGGGCGAGGCCGACGTCGCCTCCGACCAGAGCACGACCAGCCGCGTCACGATCGCCATCTTCCGCGACGAACTCGACTGCGCCCGCCTCACCGCCCACCTCGCCGGGCTCGAGGTGCAGGGCGTCGGCGTCGTCGAGCCGGCGCGCCGCGTCGCCATCCTGCTGCACGACCGGCGCTCGATGCCCGACGACGCCGCGCTCCAACGCCGGCTCGCGCATGCCCTCGCCCACGTCGTCACGGCCGCGCTGCCGCCCGTGGGTCGGCTCACCGAGTCGGGCCACGGCTGGCTCGACGAAGGCATCGCCCATTGGCTCGAAGCCGGGCAACCGGGCGAGGTGTGCGAGAACTTCTGCCAGCTCGAACGCCTGCAGGCGCCGCGTCGATGCTTCGGTGGGCGCTGGCGCCCCGGCGTGCGCGAGTTGCTCGAAGGCTCCCTGCTGCCGACGCTCGCAGATCTGCTCGGTCGCCCCGCCGCGGACTTCGAGCCGCGCCACCACGCACTGGCCTTCGCGCTCGTCGACTACCTTTCGCAGCCCACCGCCGCGCCCAACACGCCGGGCCCGATCACGTCGCAGCGGCCGCTGCCGCGCGTGCTGCGCGCGGCGAAGGCGGGCGCCGACGCCGCCGAGGTCCTGCGCGCGGGCACCGGCCTCGACCTCGATGCTCTCGACGCGCGGCTGCGCGCCTGGGTGAAGGAGGCGTATCCGCGGCGATGAGCGACCTCGACCGCCGCCGGTTCTTCGTTGCCACCGCGGGCTTGCTGGCCGTGCGCACGGACATGGCCCGACGCGCCGCGCCGCCGGCGCCACGGCACGCCGAGCTCTACCTCTACACGCGCCCGCTCCTGCGCCCGCGCCACGAGGAGATCGTGCGCCTCGCCCTCAGGCGCCGCGCCGACGCGCACACGTCGGGATGGGAGCGCCACGACGGCAAGCCGGTGCTCGCGGTCGGCCCCGTGCGCAGCGGCGCCGCGCACTGGAAGGGCGAGACCATGGTGAAGCCGATGGACCGCGCGTGGCCCTTCGCCGCGGTGCTCGAGTACGACGGCCGCGGCAAGCCCGTCGCCTACGTCGATTGGTTCCGCCGCGCGCGCGGCAACCTTTCGCCCGGCGCGTGGATGCTCGACCCCAACCTCGGCTACGTCGACCACATCAACGCCGAACTCACCTGCCACCGCGACGAGCGCTTCTCGTACCTCGGCCTCGTCGACACCCCCACCGGCAGTCACGTCGGCGGCAGCGAACTGGTGATCCGCGCGCGGGTCGACTGGGCCGACGGCAGCTCCGTGCGCCGGGGCTGGTGGATCTGGTTCGACGCGCCGAACGACCAGCGCGTCGAGGCGTGGGCCGCGCCGCAGGTCCCGCTCGTCGACTGGCGGGTCACGCGCGAGAGCGAAGCTCTCGGCATCGTCGTCACCGCCCCGGTCGAAGACCGCGAGCGCGAGTTGTCACCGTGGGGCACGACGACGGTGTTCCGCTTCCCGGCGATCCCACCGGGGCTCGTGCCCTGCAGGGGCGACGGCTGAGGTGCGCGGCGAACTCGCAGCCCGCGAATCGTCCGCGCCCACTGCAGTTTGACCTGGCCGATCCCGCCCCTCCGCTTCCAGGCCCTCATGCTGGACACCTGCTCACCGCTGGGTCGGAGCCGCCGTTCTTGGCGCCGGCGTCGCGGGCAGCGACGCCCACGAGACGGATGATCCTCTTGTTCCGCCCGGCGTTCGCGCTCGTCCAGCATCTGTTGATCGCCAAGCGCCAGCTGACCCTGGAGAAGGAGCTGCGGCGCCTCGACCGATTCGACGTCATCATCCTCGACGACATCGGCTACATCCAACAGGACCGCGAGGAGATGGAGGTGCTGTTCACATTCCTCGCCGAGCGGTACGAGCGACGCAGCGTGATGATCACCAGCAACCTGGTGTTTTCCCAGTGGGACAAGATCTTCAAGGACCCGATGACCACCGCCGCCGCCATCGATCGCGTCGTGCACCACTCGGTCATCCTCGAACTGACGGGCTCGAGTTGGCGCGACGACGAAGCGAAGAAGCGCAACGTCGCCACACCGGCTAGGTCGACGACGGACGCGTAGTCGCGATGGTCGCCGGTCGCGACCGACCTTGATCCGCCAAGGTCTCAGGGGTCGAGGCGACTCGCGATCGTCGATCCTGGGGCAACGTGGCGCGTCGTTGGTCGGGCGAACTTGCCGACTCGCACCCCCCATGGGGGGTGGCCCTGCCCTCCGGGCAGGGCGCTCAGACTGCGCCCTACCGACGCTGCGCGTCGGCAGGGGCCCCGCAGCCTTCACCCAGTCCCCAGGGGGGACTGCGTCCCCCCTGTCACCCCCCCCCGCGGATGCACAAGTGTAGTTGTCGCCACTGCACAAATGTAATTGACGCCGGGCATCCGACGGCCGCGCTCGCGGGAGATGGACTCTCGTCGTGATGTCGCGATGGTGGGTGCATGCGCAGAATTGACCTGTCGTAGCCGGCGTAGGCGTCGGCCTGCACGAAGCCCTGGTAGTCGCCGAGCACACGCTGCGGACCGTCGCGCTTCCGGGTCTCGGTGAAGTCGTACCAGTGCCGATCCTCCCGATCGAGGTAGACCCCCAGCCTCGCCAGGCGTGACGCCTCGTCGTTCTTGGGATGCACCAGCCGAACCGACGTGTCGTCGGTGTGGATCACGGGCGAGGCCAGGATCTCGAGCTGGAGTTGTGCCGCGATCGGCTCGAGCAACTCGGCGCAACGCGCCGCCGAGCGCTGCAGCACGGTCCGCGACAGCGCGAGGCCCTCGCTCGCGTACTTCTGCTCGAGCCGGTAGTAGGGCATGTGGTTGCCGAACCGCTCGGTGAGCACGTGGCTGAGGAAGCCCGGGCCGAGCAGCGCGCGGTCGAGAACCCGGTCGGGGCCGGGTGTGGTCACCACGCCATCGCCGCACTTGCGGCACGCGTACTTCTTGCCGGGGGATCTCGTTGACGATGGTCATCTCGATGCGCTCGAGCTCGCGGGAGACCTCTTCGCCCATCCCGTGCATGGACTCACCGCAGGCGCAGACCTGCTTGTCGGCGGGCAACTCGTAGGTCGTCCGCACGGTGGGCACGTGATCGGGGAACTCCCTGCGGCGCTTCGCAGGCTGATGGGGTTTCTTCTTCAGTGCGTCGGCGGGCGCCTGGACCTCGATCGAGCCCTCGACACCCTTGGCCTCTGCGGTGCTCTCCGCCTCGGCAACCTGGTCGGCGACGAACAGGAAGAGCTGCTTGGGATTGTCGGCGCCGTAGCGCCGACGCTCCGACTTGGGTCGGAACAGCAGCTTGCTCAACCGGGCGACCTCCTTCTGGAGGTCGACGACGTCGTCCACGACACGGTTCTCGCGCTCCTGGAGGTCACGACCACCGTCCATGACGTCAGGGCGTTCGTCGCCTCGGTAACCCGAAACTGCGCGCGTCGCCACCACCGGGTGCGCCTTCGGCAGCCTGGATCTCTCCTGGAGGAACTCGTCTCGACCGCGGAGACAGGGACGAGTCTCTCCGCTCGCACGCGAGCGTGGCTCTCGGACACCGTACATCCTCCGCTCGCTGCAACGCAGGGGCCGAAGGGCAACCGCGATGGACGCGCGACTCCTCTCGACCTCACGCTCGTGATGGCGCTCGCACGCGGAGTCCCCGGCACGAAGGACTTGTCTCGGGTTGTGGGGATTCCGCCATTCTCGGTACGTCGGGCGCTGACCAACCTGGCGGTCAAGATTCGGCTCCTCGATGTGCCCCCTCCGCACACCTGAGACTTGGCTCGTGTCGCGGGAGGGCGTGAACCCTCCGATAGCGCGCGCGACACCAAGATTTCCAGCACCGGGTCCTCGCCACGACACATGGCCATCCATCGCGGCAGCGTCGCACTCTCGGCAGCTTCGCCAGTCGCCTACTCGACGGCGATGGCCACCGCAGGCCACAACGCTGTCGCCTGCTTCACCATCGCCACGGAACTCTCCGGGTCCACGCCGACCGTCAACCTCACCCTCCAGCTGAGCTTCGACAAGATCAACTGGACAGAGTCCCCGGGGCCCGCGGGCTCCCAGGACATCGATGCGGTCGGCGCCGCCAGCCTCGAACCCGTCTCCGCGCTCACCGCTCCCTACCTCCGGCTCAAATTCACCCTCACCGGGGACTCGAGCCTGCTCCAGTACGTCGTCAACCTCTTCAACACCTGAACAACCACGATGGAACAGCAACTCGCCAAGAACCTCTCCCTCGACACTGCCGGTGCCACCGGCCCCGTCTCCGAGGTCTCGCAACCCGTAGCCATGACCGGTGCCAACGCCGCGCAGGGCACCGTGGTCATGCAGGCCCTCACGGCCACGAACGTCTCCTGCCAGCTCCAGGAGAGCAACGACCTCGAGAACTGGTCCGACAAGGGATCGGCAACCACCGTCACCGTCGTCGGCTACAAGGTCCTCACCGCCGTGACCGCGATCTCTGGCGCGTACGTCAGGATGAAGTACACGATCACCGGCTCCGGCAAGGCCATCCTCGCCTGCTCCCTCTCCGTGAGCCAGCAGTAGCCTGAGCCATACACCATGAAAGCCGCGACCAGCACCCGTCTGCGCGCCCGTACGCCGCCACTCGGAAAGACAGCTCTTCCGGGAGGCGGGGACGACTCCTCTCCCCCGCCCTGCAGGAGGTCGTGATGGGCGTGCTCTGCGAACGGCTCTGCATCACCACGACGTCGCTCTCCGTGCCACCCATCGGTCCGGTCACTCGGATCATCGACGCCACGGGGTTCAACGCAGCGAGCTTCAGCCTCGTCGTGCTCAGGACGGACGCGAACCTCACGGTCACCGTCCAGGGCAGCGACGACCTCGAGAACTGGACCAACCTAGCCACGCTCGGGACGACTTTCACTGTCGGATTCGACTTCCCGGCGGCGGTCACCTCCATCACCAGGCCGTACCTGTGCCTTTCCTTCATCCTCGATGGTGAGGTGGCCCTCGCCATCGTCGCGGTACACTTCAACCTCACCAACGTATAACTCCACAAGAACTGGAGTCTGGGCAATGCCTTGTCATTCCTGCGCCTCTGCAGGCGCCCGAGCAACACTCTCGCGAATCGTTCACCCTGACCGGCGATTGCGGGTTTGCGAGTGCGCAGATTACCCGTCTCCGAACGCTGAACGCCCAAGCGCATTCTTGTCCGAATCAGCCAATGCGCATGAAGTTCACCATCAGCGGGAGCGTAGGGTCGCTCGTTGCACTGACTGGGCATCACAGCCATGTTAGGAGCAGGATCATGACTTGTCAAGTCTGTAACTCTGAACGCAACGCTACTGATCTAGCCTCAGTTCGTTTGTTGCGGCCTATGGGCATAGCCAATGCCAAATTGCAGCTGCGAGCGGGCACAATATTACCGCTTAGCGGCTATGAGCAACCGGACTTGCGTCCGAGTAGAGGAGGAGGCAGCATGGAGGACATCCCAGCACAAGCTATGGTGCTGAACTCGCCACGCCAACGTTGCTCTTGTGATCATGCACAGGGATTGGCTCCGCCAGCTGGATGTGGAGTGGTTGAGGCGGCTTCTCGAGTGGGAGACTCCCAGGGAGCTCTCGCCGGGGGTGACGGAGGGGTGATGGAATCCACGATGACAGAATGGCAGACCAAGTGCAAGCATGTAGACATCCTGGTAGCAGTGCAGGCAAACTTCACATCTGCTATCCACAGCTCCATCTCCCGAGACCGTTCACGAAGCGCAGCTCTCAATGAATGCAGGGCGAAGGTTGAGGAATATGTTCGTCGAATGATTGCTCGATTCACAGCTGGGCGAAGACACAATAACTGCCCGAGCAAGTGCAACGTGACGATTGCGGGATGGGTGCATCCCGGCCCCAAGCCGCCGCCTAAGGAGATTCCGTGCCACATGGAGCCACAGCGGTGGCGCTTCGTTAACCCGGCGGATGGTGACGGTTCAGTGATAACTGCTGCGACGTCGCGTCTAAGCTTGGGCGGGAGAACGATAGGAATATACTTTGACTCGATTGCTACGGCAAGCGTCACGGCAGGCGCAAGACTTCGTGTACAGTGCGCCTGTACAACCGGGGCCAGCTTGGTGGAGGTCATGTGAGGGTCCGGGTGTGGTGGATTCCCATCGCTCTCTTGTTGGGTGCGATCTTGACTTTGGTCGCGGAGAGCGCTCTGGATAACCGCGGAGCGGCAACGATTGATCATCGCTACTTGAGAGTCTACAATAAGTCTGAGCTCGTGATGGCTCACGACGGGTGGGCGATCGGAGACTTGGTAGTTGCGAAAGGCGTGCATGCGATTCCCGACGGTTGGGTGTTAGTCAGACTGTCGGCCTCTGAAGTGCCTGACCAGAATCTGGAGCGCGCACTGAGCACCAACCGAATGTTTCTGAACTTCATGGAGCGTTCAGAAACTGATGGTCGCTCTGTCACTCAGAAGCTGACTCTTAGGACCGACACGGTGGGGGAGATGACGTCCATCTTGATGCGGGTACGCTGACAGCTGAAGGCGGAGCGCGTGCGGCCGGGGCTCTCAGCCCATGTGATTCGCGCCAAGTCGTGAGCGCGTGAAAAGTAAGCGTCCGACGGCCCGGCCGCGATGCGCGTGACATGACGGGATGCTTGCGACGGCGAGCTACGCGAGGGCGGGCTCGGCGAGCT
>CAYQMF010000043.1:0-46163 GCA_964418595.1 uncultured candidatus Brocadiaceae bacterium | reverse complement strand
GGTGAACGGGTCGAGCCCCAACGCGTCGCGGGCGATGGCGCACAAGCCGTCGAAAACCTTCCGCAGGTCGACGGCCTCGCGCGCCACGTAGATGCGCACCGAGACCGGCAGGCTCAGCAGGTCTGGAGCGCCGACAACAGGCGCGCTACGTAGGAACCGTCGGCGTCACACGGAACCAACAGCACGATGCCGCCTGGCAGCCGGACCTTGATCGCCTCCGTCGGATCACCGTCGCCGCTCGGGATCACCTCCACGAACTCGGCCCGAGCAGCGCACGCCGCCGACCGCTCGTGCTCCTTCCTCTCCCGGTGCGCCCACCAAGCCAGGGTGCCGACCGGGATTCCCGTCTCCCGGGCCAGCCTCGCGTAACTCAGGCCCTCCGACTCCCGCCGGCGCATCAGCCGGCGGATCTTCACGGGGTCATGCCCACTGCGCAACGGCCGCCGACCCGAACGTGTTCTGCTTGCCATCCCCGCATCGTGGGACCGTCAGCCGCGGTTGGTAGATGGGCCGGACAGAGCGGATACGTAAGTCGTTGATCCTCAACCCCTTGGTGCCTTGAACGCGGAGGTTGGGCTAGTCCGCATGAGAGTCTGGTCCGCATGATCCTCAGACCGCGTCGGTCAAGCGCGTCGCACGGTTCCTCGCCCCGTGTCTTGGGCCAACTCCGTCCACGTTCGCCAAGCCAGGAAGTCCTCCGCCTCCCGAACCACTCCCACCAGCTTCCCGGACACTTCCATCGCTGCGCCGCGGACACAAAGCCCCCGGCCGGGGCCAGGACACGCAGCTTGTTTCACCTACTGCTCCGAGACGCTGCGGCCAGCGGGCCGAAGCAGGCCGCAAGATCGCCGACGTCGATTGGCGTGGCGGCGACAGTGCGCGGAACGACGGCCGAGCTGAACGCCGTCGACAGGTTCCTGCCGAGGGGCGCGACTCCACCGCCCGCGACGAACCGGCTCCGCACGGCGACCGCGCGCTCAACCCTCGACCTCGGGCTCGCGCTGCCGCTGGCCCGCTTGCCTCGGGGCGGCGGCGCGGCACCATGGCTCGCGCCATGGCCGAGCCTCCGCTGCTGTTCGACCTCGACGGCACGCTCGTCGATTCGCTTCCCGACGTAACGGCCACGGTCAACCACGTGCGTTCCGCGTTCGTGTTGGCCGAGCTCTCCGTCGAAGACGTGAGGCGCATGATGGGCGATGGCCTCACCGCGCTCTTGCGGCGGGCGCTGCCGGAATGCGCCGACGGCGACCTGCGTCGCGCCCGCCGGCTCTACCGCGAGCACCATCTCGACCAATGCGTGCGCATCGTGCGGCCCTACCCCGGCGTGCTGGAGCAATTGGCGCGCTGGCACGCGCTGGGCTGGCCGATGGCGGTGGTCACCAACAAGTCGGCGGTGTTCGCCGAGCGCATCCTCGACGTGCTGGGCCTGCGGCCGTTCCTGCCCGTGCTGGTCGACGGCGAGAGCGTGGCGGAGAAGAAGCCGAGCCCAGAGCCCTGCCACCGCGCCCTGGCGGCGCTGGGGCTGCCCCCGGGCCGCGGCACCATGATCGGCGACGGCGTCCCGGACCTGCGTGCCGGCAAGGCCGCCCGCCTGCGCACGATCGCCGTGCTGTTCGGCTACCGCACCGCCGACGTGCTGCGCGCCGAGGGGGCCGACGAGTACTGGTCCTCCTTCGGCGTGCCCGAAGGGTGAGCACGGACGGTGCCGGTCGTCGCACGTGGGACGCTGGCCTTGGCCTGGCGCTTGCAGGATGCCGGTGTTGCCTCACCCCCGCCCCATGCCCCAGCATGCATCCTCGCGCTGCATGCCCTCCGACTTCGATGCGTTCGCCTGGACCGCTGCGCTCTTGGGCGGCCAGACGTTGACCTCACTGCTGGTGGGGTCAGGTGTGCCGATCGAGTCGGCGAGAGCCACGTACCTGCGCGTGAAGCCGGGCGCCGGGGTTCTCGTCGCGCTCGATCTCGTGCACCGCATCGACGACGGCGAGCGCATCACCACCCCCGGGTACCTGCGCGTGCATCCGCCACAACGCGCCGCTGAGCTGGCGAAGAAGTGGCACGCGGGCAGGGCCGTGCCCACGCCGCTCGGCGACGGTGTACGGATTCTGGACGACGGGTGTTCGGTTCTGTTCGTCTTCCCCAACGACGCGCAGGTGCGGGGGCTGCGTTTCGTGGCCCAGCCCGACAAGCTCAAGCGCCTCCTCGGCGAGCTGCCGGCCATCGGCGGCGCGGGTTTCCGGGTGCGCGGGCGGGCCTCGACCTTCACGCGCGTGCGCTACAAGCCGGAGCGTCGCCTGATCCTTCGCGGTCAGCTCGCGCTTCGCAACGACGCGACGGGTGCGGATGCCGAGCGAGCGGTGTTCGTGCGCTTCTTCACCGATACGCGCGGCGAGCGCCTGCAGCGCCTGATGCTGTGCCTGCGCGGCGCCGGGCTCGATTCCTCCGTGCCCGAGCCGCTCGGCGCCGTCGCCGGCGGCCGCATGTTCGTGGAGACCGAGGTCCCGGGGCGCGAGCTGTTCGATCTGGCCGGCGGTGCGGCCGCCGCCGAGCCGGTGGCAGAGCTGTTGGCGCGGTTGCACGGCATCACCGGCACCGACCTCGCCCCGCTGGTGCCCGCCTCGCTGCTGGGCAACGTCGACGAGGCGACCGCGACGCTCGCCCTGCTCCTGCCCGAACTCGGCCCACGGCTCGCGGAGCTCGGCGTCCGGCTGCGTGCGCACCTGCCCGCGGCGCCGACCCAGGCGTCGACCCTGCACGGCGATTGCCACCTGCACCAGTTCCTGGTGGCGCACGATCGCCTAGTGCTCGTGGACTTCGAACGCGCGGCCAGCGGTGATGCGGCATTCGACCTCGGACACCTGCGCGCCCACGCCATGAGCAGCGCGCGCGCCGCTGCCGCGCACGGCGCGGCAGCGGGGCACGTCGACTTCGCCGAACGCGTGGTGGACGCGTACCGTTCGCGTCGCCCCGACTCGTCGCTGGCGGCGCTGCCCTTCTACACCGCCTGCGGCCTGCTGGACCGCGCCTTGCTGCCCTACCGCCACATCGAACCGGACTGGCGCGCGACTACCGAGTTCCTGGTCGAGGCGGCGCTGGCGGAACTGGCGCAGGCGCCCGCACCGGCCGTGCGCACCTGGGCACTCGCTGCGCCTCGCGGCGGCGAGTTCGTGTTCCACCCGAACACGTCGACGCGCTGGCCGGGGCGAGTGGAGCAGGGCACCGGCGAGCGCACGTACGGGGTCTACGACCTCGGCACCGGCAGCTTCGTCGAGCACGAGCCCACGGCGGATCGCGCCTTGCCGGGGCTGCGCCACTACGCGGCGCGTGGCGAGATCGTCGCGTACCGCGTGGGTCGGCGCGCGACCCTGCGCATCCGCGAGCCCGAGCTGCAGTTCGTCAAGCTGCTGCCGCCGGACCGGCTGGATGCGGTGTTGCGGCGCTGGCAGCTGGCGGGCGCCGGCGCGACGGCCGGGTCCTACGACGTGCCTGCGGTCGTCGGCTGCGAGCCCGAGCTCGGCGCCATCCGCCTCGCGCCGTTGCCCGGGGTCAGCCTGCACGACGTGCTCGCCGCGGGCCCGCTGACGGCCGCCCACCTGGAGGACCTCGCGGTCGGGCTTCTCGCGTTCCACCGCGCCGGCTTCGCCGCCGAGCTGGACGCTGTTTCGGAACCGCGATCGCTGGCGCAGTGGTGCGCGATCGTGGCGCCGTTCGACCCCGGCCTGGCGCAGGCCTGCGCGGGCGCCGCCGAAACGCTCGCGGCCATGCCGCTGCCGCCGGCCGGCGTCGGCGTCGTGCACGGCGACCTGCACGACCGCAACCTGTTCCTCGCTGCCGGTCGGGTCGGTCTGCTCGACCTCGACGGTTTGCGCCGGGGCGACCCGAGCGAGGACGTCGGCAACTTCGCCGCGCACTTCGTGCTGCGAGCCACGCAGCACGGGGGCGACGCCACCGCCGGGGCGGCCGCTGCCCGCGCCTGGATCGATGCGTACGCGCGCGGCGACGACGCGATGCGCCGGGCCGCGCGGATCGCCACCGCCGGCGCACTGGTGCGCCTCGCGTGCGTGTACCGGTTCCGCAGCCGCTGGGTGGCGCTGCCACCGCGGCTCGTGGACGCCGCGATCGCGTGGCAGGAGGCTGCGACCGCCCCATGACCGGCAAGCTGCGGGACACCCTGCGCGGGCTCGGCCGCACGCGGCGCCTGATGGGTCCGTACCTCCGGCGCGAACGGACGGCGATCGTCACCACCATCGCGTGCGTGGTGATCGGCGTCGGCCTCAAGCTGATCGAGCCGTGGCCGCTGAAGCTGGTGCTCGACCACCTGGTCGTCCCCGCCAGCAAGACCGGCACGGTGCCGACCGAGCCGATCTTCGGCTCCAGCCCGGCGGTGTTCCTCGTGCTGTGCGCGCTGCTCGGCGTCGCCGCCAGCGCGCTGCGCGCGGGGTTCGACTACGCCGAGACCGTCGGCTTCGCCAAGATCGGCAACCGCGTGCTGAGCCGCGTGCGCGGGCGCGTGTACCAGCACCTGCAGGCGCTGTCGTTGTCGTTCCACACGCGCCAGCGCACCGGCGACCTGGTGCTGCGGGTCACGCGCGACGTGAACATGCTGCGCGACGTCACCTCCACCGCGCTGCTGCCGCTGCTCGCGAACGTGCTGGTGCTGGCGGGCATGGTGCTGGTGATGGCGCTGCTCGACTGGCGGCTGACCCTGCTCGCCCTGGCGCCGGCGCCGCTCTTCCTGGTCACCACGTTCAGGCTCGGCCGCCGGATCCACGAGGCGGCCAAGAAGCAACGCCGGCGCGAAGGGCAGCTCGCCGCCACGGCGGCCGAGTCGATGGCCGCGATCAAGGGTGTGCAGGCGATGTCGCTCGAGCACGTGTTCGCCCAGGACTTCGTGGCGCGCAGCGACGAGAGCCAGAAGCAGGACGTGAAGACGGCGCGCCTGTCGGCGCGTTTGGAGCGCACCACCGACCTGCTGGCGGCGGTGGCGACGGCGCTGGTGCTGTGGTACGGCACGCACCTGATCCTGGGGGGAGAGGCCACCGCCGGCGAACTCGTCGTGTTCCTCACCTACCTGCGGCGCACCTACAACCCGGCGCGCGACCTCGCCAAGTACACCGGCCGGCTCGCCAAGGCGATGGCGGCGGGCGAGCGCATCTTCGACCTCCTGGACACCGAGCCCGAGGTCCGCGACCTGCCCGATGCCCGGCCCGCGCCGCCCTTGCGCGGGGCGATCACCTTCGAACAGGTGAGCTTCGCGTACGAACCGGGGCGCGAGGTGCTGCGCGGCGTCGACCTCACGGTTGCGCCGGGCGACTTCGTGGCCGTCGTCGGTCCATCCGGCATCGGCAAGTCGACCCTCGCCTGCCTGTTGTTGCGTCTGTACGACCCGACGAGCGGCCGGGTCTGCCTCGACGGTTACGACGTGCGCGGGTTCACGCTGGTGTCGCTGCGCGCCCAGATCAGCGTGGTGATGCAGGACACGCCGCTGTTCGCCGCCACCGTGCGCGAGAACATCGCCATGGGCGCCGGCGCGGTGGGCGACGATCGCATCGAGGCCGCGGCGCGCGCGGTCAATGCGCACGAGTTCATCACCGCCCTGCCGCAGGGCTACGACACCGTCGTCGGGGAACGTGGCGCCGACCTCTCGCTGGGTCAGCGCCAGCGCATCGCGCTCGCCCGCGCCATGGTGCGCAACGCGCCGATCCTGATCCTGGACGAGCCCACGCTGGGCTTGGACGGCGAGAATCGCGACACGGTGGCACGCGCGATCGTGACCCTGGCGGAGGGTCGGACGACGCTGCTGATCACGCACGAACCCGACCTGGCCGGGCGCGCCGGCATCCTGGTCCGGCTCGACGGAGCACGCGCCATCACCACGCGCCGGCAGTAAACTGCGCGAAGGCGGGCCCCGGGCACGGTGGTGATTCTGCTCACCGTACCGTGGCAAGGAGGCGCTCGCCGCGCCGCGTCGCCCCGGGGTCCAGTGTTCGCGACCGGTTGACGGTCAGCCGGCGTATGGAATGTGGACATCGCCGGCTCCGAGTACGGGTGGTACCCCGATTGCTGATCGCGCCATCGTCCACATACTCGGTCCCTTCCCCCTGCCCCGTTTGCGCCCCCTCTTTCCCAAAGCCGTACCGCTCGCGCTGCTGCTGTTCGCCGTGGTGGCTTGCGCACGCGGCCGCGTCGTCGGCCTGCGGGGCGGCGGCGGCAGCGCGGTGCCGCCGCCCGCCGGCGCGGCCGAAGCGCCACTGCTCCCGACCCTGGTCGCGGTGGCGCCGAGCGAGAACGCGGCCCGCGTGGACTTCGTGTTGCCCGATGCCGACTACGAGGCGGCGCTGTTCCATGCCACGCAGCGCGCCGACGTGTATGCCGGTGCGCCGGTGGTCGCGCCGCTGACAGGCACCGCGGTCACCGTGCCCGGCCTGGCGCCGGGCGAGCACTTCTTCGGGCTCGGGGTGCGCCGAGTGAACGGCAACGATCCGTACACGCCCACCGGCGCCACCCTGCGCTGCCGGGTCGCCGGGATCATCTACGTGGACGCTGCCTCGACCGCGGTCGCACCCGACGGGACGACTCCGGCGACGGCGTTCCCGCGCCTGGGCGACGGCCTGCTCGCCGCTGCGGTGCTGGGGCGCAACGTGCTGGTGCGAGGTGGCACCTACGCCGCGGTGTCTCTGACCCTGGTCAACGGCGTCCAGGTCTACGGCGGGTTCGACGCCGGCTTCGACCTGGGTGGCCGCGAGGTCGTGGCGCACGCGAGCGTGCTGGAGGGCGGCGCCGGGCAGCCGATGCTGGTGGTCGGCGACGCTTCACCTGCCGCGGTGATCGACGGGTTGTTCCTGGACGGGCTGGGTGTCGCCACGTTCGGCATCGACTCGCAGAACGCGTCGTTCGACGTGCACGCCACGACGGTGCGGCGCTGCTTCGAGCGCGGCGTGCGGGCGAGGAGCGCGGCGCGCACCGGCGGCTACCGCCTGCGCCTCGCGGCCTGTCGTTTCGCGGAGAACCGCACCGATGGCGTGTCCGTCAGCGGCCCCTTCGACATCGAGTTGCACGGGTGCAACCTGGACGCCAACGGCGAGGAGGGGATCGACATCGACGATATGGTCGCGCTCGAGGGCACCACGGCCAATCTCGTGGTCGAGGGGAGCAGGTTCTTCGGCAACGGCGCCGAGGGACTCGACTGCGATCTCGCCGCACCGCCCAACCCGGTCGCCCCCGGCGGCGTGTTCGACGTGCGCATCCGCGGCTGCAGGTTCGAGCTGAACGCCATGGACGGGCTGCTGGTGGACCTCGACTTCGAGCTGGTTCCGGACTGGCGCGCGCACGTCCTGGTGCGCGAGTGCGTGGCGCGTGGCAACCAGCTCGCCGGGGTGCACATCGACGCCGACGCCACCGGCGACGTGACGCTGCAGCGGCTGAGCTGCACCGCGAACGGCACCGATGGCGTGCTGGCGACTTCGGAGACCGGCGGCGGCGTCGTCACGCTCGCCTCCAGCGTGCTCATGGGCAACGGCGGCGCCGGCGCGCGCGCCGCGCAAGGGAACAAGGTGCTGGCGCTCAGTCACTGCGTCATCGCCGCCAACTTCGGCGGCGGGGTGGTGAGCGAACGCGTGGCGTCCTCGGCGACCGCGTGCGTCGCGTACCTCCAGGACGCGGCCTTCGCCGGCACGTCGCCGTTCGCCGGTGGTGAGACGCGCGCGACCGACACCTTCCTCGCGGCTCCGGGTCGGTTTCTCCAGGTGACCGCCCGCAACGCGGCGACGTTCACCCTCGCGCGTCCGGAAGCGCTGCCGACGCAGGCCAGCCTCGAACTCGCCGACGACCGCGTGCCGCGCACGGCGACCCTGATCAGCGGCGCGGACGTGACCCTGGATCCGGCGCCCGGCGCGGCACGGTTGCCGAGCGTGCTCACCGTGTTCGAAGCCCGTGCGCCGGTGTGGGAGGACTTCCACCTGGCGCCCGCCTCGCCGCTGATCGGAACCGGATTCACTCCGCCCGGGGGCGGTGTCACCGACCCGGGCGTGTGGGGCGCTCCGGCACCCGGACACCCGGGCATAGGCGACGTGATCGCGACGCCGGCGCCGTTCCGGGTGCTGGCGACGATCCCCGCCGATCTGCGCGCCCATCCCACTGCGCAGCCCATCCAGATCGTGTTCTCCGAGGACCTCGATGCGGCCACCCTCGCCGGCAACGTCCTCGTGCGCACGAACGCGGGCCTGGCGCTGGCCGTGTCCGTGAGCGCCAACGCCAACACGCTCACGCTCGCGCCGCCGAACGGCGGCTTCGGGACCGTACCCATCACCATCGAACTGCACCGCGGGCTCCTCTCGGCTGCCGCGGTTCCTCTTGCTGCTCCCCTCGTCCTGCCTGTGACCATCCTCCCATGAAAGATCGCCGCTCCATCCTCGATCGCCGTCTGGCGTGCTGTGTCCTCCTCGGTCTCGGGCTCACCACCGCCCGTGTGTCCGCGGATTCGCTGATCGGTCAGGTGGTGAACGCGTCGGGCGTCGGCCTCGTCGGCATCACCCTGAAGTTCAGTGGCAACCTGCCCAACGCCGTGACCGGCGTGAACGGGTTGTTCGCGGTGACCGTACCCCCGGGTTCGATCGACGTCGCGTTCGAGCCGTCCACGGCCTACGCCCCGCGACTGTTCGAGGGAGTGTCGGTCTCCGGCACCACCAACATGGGCATGATCCGCCTCGAGTTCGGGTTCCCGGTGAGCGGAAAGGTGGTGGACAACGTCGGCACGCCGTTGGCCGGCGCCAACATCGACGTCTACGACTCGGTCACCGGCGTGAAGTACTACACGCCCGGCGACGGCACCGACCTGCTCGGCGACTTCCTCGTCACCGTCCCCGTCGGCACCTGCCGCGTGCGGGCCAAGCCGCCGGCCGCGAACATCCTGGTGTCGATCGAGCGTCGTGGCGTCGTGGTCAACGCCCCGGTCGTACTGGGGCAGATGGTGCTGCCGCCCGGCGTGCTGCTGATCGGCACCGTCGTCGACGCGGCCACGCAGCTGCCGGTCTCCGGTGTCGACCTCGACGTGATCGAGGCGATGACCGGGAACGAGGTCGTCACGCCTGGCGACGACACCGCCGCCAACGGCGCCTTCCAGGTGATCGCGCCGCCGGGGATGCTGCACGTGCGCTTCGACCCGCCTGCCGGCAACAGCCTGCTGGCGCGCGAGATGCTGAACTTCTACGCCCCGGGTCCCCGCAACCTCGGCGCCGTGACCCTGGCGCGCGGCGAGGTGGTGCGCGGCCGCGTCGTCGACGGCGCCAACAACCCCGTCGCCAACGCCGACCTCGACGTCGAGATCTCCCCCGGTGCGCAGGTGGTCTACCTCTCGCACGACAAGTCGGACGTCGCTGGCAACTTCGAGATCGTCGTACCCAACGGGACGTACCGCTTCGTGGTGGAGCCCCCGGCCGCGACCGGTCTCGTGGGCAACCGCACCGCAGCGACCACGGTCTCCGGGCCGCTGCAGCTCCCGGACTTCGTGCTGCCGGCGGGCTCGCGCGTGAGCGGCGTGATTCGCGGCCACGACGGGAGTCCGGAAGCCGACGTCGACCTCGACTTCGTCGATCCGGTGAGCGGCGCCGAGGTGGTGACCCCGGGCGACCACACGGACAGCGCGGGTGTCTATGGCGCCGCGGTGCCGAACGGGACCTGGAACGTGGTCTTCCGCGCGCGGCGCGGCAGCTTCTCGCGCACCGAGACCCTGACCGGTGTGCTCATCGCCGGCAACACGACCCTCGACCGGACCCTGTCCCGCGTCCCGGCCTTCGTCCGCACGCATGGCTACGGCATCCCCACGGTCGCTCAGGGCGGGCCCGTGCCGATGGTGGTCGAGATCGCCAACCCCAACCCGACGCCTACGCTGACGCGGCTGTCGCTGTGGTTCGAGGATCCCACCGGCGCGCGCCTGCCGTTGCTCACCAACCTCGACCTGCCGCTGCCGGCGGGCGCGACCTTCGCGTCCTTCCTCTGGATGCCCCTGCCTCCGGTCAACCCGATCCTGTTGGGCCGGCGCTTCTCGCTGCGCGTCCAGTTCGACGATCCACAGACCGGTCTCGAGCACGACCGCGACGATGTCGGGTTCGTCATCCAGTGAACGGTGACCAGTCATGCGCGTCGGCTACGTACTGAAGAAGTTCCCTCGACTGTCCGAGACCTTCGTCCTCAACGAGATCCTGGAGCTCGAACGGCAAGGAGTCGACGTCACGGTGCTGTCGCTGCTGCGGCCGGACGACGGCCGCTTCCACGAGAAGCTCGCCCGCCTGCGCGGCAGCGTCGTCTACCTGCCGCAGCGCAGCGGAGCCGACCTGCGCGCCCAGCTCGCAGCGCAGGCGGAGACCCTGCGCACGCGTGGACAGCGTCTGGCCGACGAGCTGGCCGACCTGCTGGTCGACACCGATCAGGAGCCCTGGTCGGTGCTGCGCTGGGGCGTGGAGCTGGCGGGAGTCGTGCGGGCGCGCGGCCTGGATCGGCTGCACGCTCACTTCGCCACCATCGCCACGCGCGTTGCTCGCGTGGCACACCTCCTCACCGATGTTCCGTACAGCTTCACCAGTCACGCCAAGGACATCTACCGCTCGACGGTGCGGCCGACGGCCTATGCCCGGCTCGTGGCCGACTCCGACTTCGCGGTCACCGTCTGTGACGCCAACCGGCGCTACATCGTCGAGCACCTGGCCGGGGCGCACGCGGACAAGGTCCGGCGCCTCTACAACGGCATCGAGCTGGCGGAGTACGCCGATGCCGGCCTGTCCGGCCGCGATCCGGGTCTGATCGTCGGCGTCGGCCGGCTCATCGAGAAGAAGGGCTTCAACTGGCTCGTGGAAGCCGTGGGCACGCTGCTCGCCGCCGGCGAGGACGTGCGTTGCGTGATCGTCGGCGACGGTGAGGACGCCGACGCGCTCGCCGCGCAGGTGCGCGCTCTCCCGACCGATCGCATCTCGCTGGTCGGCGCCCTTCCGCACCACGAGGTGCGGGCGCTGCTCGATCGCGCCAGCGTGTTCGCCCTGCCCTGCGTCATCGGCGCCGACGGCAACCGCGATGCCCTGCCGACGGTCCTGCTCGAAGCGATGGCCGCCGGCGTGCCGGTGGTCACGACTCCGGTGGTGGGCAACACCGAGATCGTCGACGGCGGTCAGGCCGGAGTGCTGGTGCCCGAGCGCCACGCCGGCGCGCTGGCGGCCGCACTCGGCGCGCTGCTGCGCGACCCCGCGCGTCGCGCCGGCCTGGCGCGGGCCGGACGCCAGCGGGTCCACCAGCTGTTCGACCTGAAGCGCAACGTCGCCTGCCTGCGGACCTGGTTCGAGAACGCGGAGGAGCGTGCCGCGTGAGCCTGCGCCTGGCCTACCTCTGCAGCGATCCCGGCATCCCCATCGATGGGAGCAAGGGCGCGTCCGTGCACTTCCGCGAACTCGGCGGCGCGCTGGCGACGAGCGGTGCGCAGGTGCACGCGTTCGTCGCGCGGGGTGAGCAGAGCGCCGTGCCCGGGATCCCGGTGCTGGTGGTGCCGGCACCTGCCGCCAGCGGCGCCACGCGCGAGGCCGCCCAGGTGTCCGGCGCGCTGGCGATGGTGGCGGCCATGGAGGCGCACGCGCCGTTCGATGCCGTGTACGAGCGCCTGTCGTTGTTCGGCGTCGCCGGGCTGCTGTACGCGCGCCGCCATGGCGTGCCGCTGCTGGTCGAGGTGAACGCGCCGCTGTGGGAGGAGGCAGAGCGCTACCGCTCGCTGCACCTGCCGCGCGCCGCACAGGCGCTGGCGTTGGACGTGCTGGACGCCGCGGCGCGCGTGCTCGTCGTTTCCAGGGAGCTGGGCCGGCAGCTCGTCGCCTGCGGGATCGCCGCCGACAAGATCGTCGTGCAGCCGAACGGCGTGAACGAGACGCTGTTCGCCGCGGCTCCCGCCGCGGAACGCCCGGCGGTGTTCGGAACGCGTCCGGTGCTGGCGTTCGTCGGTTCGCTGAAGCCGTGGCACGGCGTCGAATTCCTGCTCGCCGCGCACGCCGAGCACCACCGCCGCTTCGGCCTGTGGGTGGTGGGCGACGGGCCGCTGCGCGACGCGGTCGCAGCCGCCGCCCGCCAGCATCCCGATGCCGTGGTGTGCGAGGGCGGCGTCCCGCATGCGCGGGTCCCGTCCGTGCTCAAGGCGGCGCACGCCGCAGTGGCGCCCTACCCGGCTGATGCACCCGCGTACTTCTGTCCGCTGAAGGTGGTCGAGGCCCTGGCGCTCGGCTGTCCGTTGGTGGCGAGCCGCGTGCCCTGCGTGACCGACGTGGTCGCCGATGCGCCGGGCGTGCATCTGTTCGACCCGGGCGACACCGCCGGGTTCGCGGCCGCGGTGGCGCGCGCCGTGGCCGTGCCGCACGGCCCCGATCCCGTGCGCCTGCGGGCGCATTCATGGACGTCGCGGGCGCAGGTCGTCGGAGAACTCCTTGCCGGTTGCGCCGCGCAGGGCACGGAGCGCCGGACATGAGCCGCGCCTTCGCGCTTCCGTTGGCCGCCGTCCTGCTGCTGCTGCCGGCGTGCCGCGCGCCCGGCGATGCCGCGCCGACCGAGGTGCTCGCGCACATCGTTCCCGGTACCTGGGTCGAGGCGAAGGGTCGCACCCGCGATGGCGTGCCGTACGTGTCGGAGATCGACGAGGCCCCGCGGGAGGCCTCCGACAAGGCCGACAAGGTCGAGATCACCGCTGCCGTGGAGGCGGCCGGCGCCGACGCGGTCACCGTGCTGGGGCACGACGTGTTCCTCACGCCCGAGACCGAGTGGGAAGACGCCGAGAAGCGGGCGGTGGCGCGTTTCGCCCTCGCCCCGCGCGACTGGGTGCGTCTGAAGGTCCGGGTCAAGGACGACGGCCGCCTGCTGGCGCGCACGGTGCGGGCGAGCACGCCGCGCGACAGATTCCAGGTGCTGGGCGAGGTGCGCAAGGTCGAGCCGGCAGCGCAGCGCATCGCCATCGCCAGCGTCGAGCTGCGGGCCGCCGCGGACGTGGGCTTCGACGACGCCGCGCAGGCGGCGAGCGAGCGCACGCTGCACGAGGATCCGCTGGAGCTGTACTTCGCCGACGAGCGCAAGGGCGTGCCGTTCACGCTGCGACCGTTCGACAGCCTGTGGTTCGGCGGCGAACTGGCCGGGCAGGCGGGCAACGACGAAGACTTCGACCTGGATGGCAGCCGGACCGGTGATCGAGCGCTGGTGCAGGGCAGCGTGCGGCTCGGCATGCTCTGGCGCATCGACCAGCGCGGCTCGTTCGCCCTCGTCGAGGGCGAGTCCGGCTACCGGCACCGCGGGCGCGCCGGCGCACCCGACAGCTACTCGAACCAGGACAGCCTCACGCGCGCCTACGCCTACCTCCTGCTCAACGAGGTCGTGCGGCTGCAGGTCGGCCGCCAGGACTTCGACGAGGAACGCGAGTGGCTCTACGACGAACGGCTGGACGGCGCGCGGCTGCACCTGCGCCGCGGCGCTTGGCACTTCGAGGCGGGCGGCGCCGTCGGCCGTGAGTTCGCCGACGTGGACAGCAACGGCACGGAGGACCGCGCCCTGCTGACTGCGCTCGCCCGCTACTACCTCGACACGAAGTGGTGGCTGACCGCCTACTGGCTCGACGTGGACGATGGCTCGGCGAACGACTTCGAACCGACGCTGTTCGGGCTCCGCTCGTATTCGCGACCCTGGCAGGGCCTGGGCCACTGGGGGGAACTGGCCTGGGCCCGCGGGCACGACGGCAACAAGGACATCGACGGATGGGCGTTCGACGTCGGCCTGCTGTACCGGTTCGACCTGCCGCTGCGGCCGTCGGTGTACGGCGGCTACGCCTACGCACCCGGCCGCGATCCCAACGACACGCGCACCGGCTTCCGCCAGTCCGGCTTCCAGGACAACAACGCCAAGTTCGGGGGCGTGACGAGCTTCAAGTACTACGGCGAGATCGCTTTGCCAGAGCTCAGCAACGGCGAGGTGGCGACGCTGGGGTTCGGCCTGCGACCGGGTTCGTTCTCGGTCGACGTCGTGCTGCACACCTACGCCCAGGACTATGCCGCGACGAGCTGGTCGGGCACCGATCTGCGCACCCGGCCGAACGGTCGCTCCGGCGACCTCGGCTGGGAGATCGATGCCGTGCTCGGCTACCGCTACGAGGACCGCGTGTCGGCCGAGCTCGTGCTCGGACGCTTCGAACCGGGCTCCGCCTTCGACGATCGCGATGCCGCGTTCAAGGCCGAAGCGCAGGTGCGGCTGAAGTGGTAGGCCCGAGCCGATCCCGGTTCTGGAGCCTGCGCGCCCGCATCGTCGCCCTGGTGCTCGCCGTGGTCGTGCCGGCGGCGGTGGCGCACGCCGTGTCGCACACCATCGACGGTGGTATCCAGGAGCGCGTCGCCGACCTGCGCCGGGAACGGCTGCGACCCCTCGACGAGGCCGGTGTGGTCGGCGCGTCGCTGGAGCTGAAGGGTGTCTGGGACGACGCCGGGTTCTTCGCGGTGGAGGGCATCGAGGAGCTGGCGCGGCAACGGCGTCCGAAGCTGCGCGGCCCGATCCAGGCGGTGGCCGCGCGCGACCGCTTCGTCATGTTCGGCGTCGCGATCCGTCTCGTCCCGGAGACCGAGCTGCCGCCGGTCCTCGGCGCTGCCGACGGCGCCTGGAGCCCGCAGGTCGGGGCGCGCGTCGAGGTGAGCTGCACCGTCGACGAGGCGGGTGAGTGGTACGCGCGCAAGGTGCGCCACGACGAACTCAAGCCGAGCGACAAGATCAAGGGTACCGTGACCCGTGCGGAGCGCCGCGCCGGGGGAGGCCTGCGGATCGAGATCTCCGGCCTGCCGGCGGTGACGCCCGCGGGAGTCCAGGTGGTGGTGCTGCGCGGTCCGATGCACCGCATGGAACTCGCGTCGCGCATGGCGCGCACCCTGCAGGAGTGTCTGGCGGCGACGCAAGAGCTGCTGCGGCTCGGCTACATGGGCCGCGCACTACCGGCCCGCACCGGCGACCGCGTACAGGTCGCGCTCCTGGACGCCGAGGACCGCCTGCTGGACGCGTCCGCCGAGTTCGCCGACCTGCTGGCGGATGCCCGCCGCGGGCTCGAGGACGCGGACGCGCCGCGGGACTCGGAGTCCGACGGCATGCGGGCGCGCCTGGGCCCGGCCATCGCCCAGCTCCAGAGCGCAGAGGCCCCGTTCGGGGACGCGGTGCAGCGCGTCATCCATCTGGTGCGTGAGAACCCGGATGCGGCGCAGGCCTGGGTCGTGGAAACGCTCGAGCCGACCGTGCGACGCGAGCTGCAGCCGCGGGTGCAGGCGTTGCAGGTGGCGGCCGAGGAGGAGCTCTCCGAAGAGCTGGCGGCGATCGGCGCCCGCTCGGCGTGGGCGACGCGCATGAGCCTGCTGAGCGGGCTGGCTGGTCTAGTGCTCGCGCTCACCGTCGGCTGGTTCGCGGCGCGCACGGTGTCGCGGCCGGTGGTCGAGCTCGAGGCAGCCGCGCGTCGCATCGGCGCGGGTGAACTCGACGCGCGCGTCGGCGTGCGCTCCAACGACGAGCTGGGCGCACTCGCCAACGCATTCAACCACATGGCGGAACACCTCGCGGCCTCGACGGTGTCGGTGGCCCGCCTCAACGGGGTCATCGACTCGTTGGCCGGTGCGTTCTTCCTGCTCGGACCCGACGGCACCATCGCCAGCATGAACCCCGCGGCCATGGCCCTGCTCGGCTACGCGGCGGGCGAACTGGATGCGGCGCCGTTCGCGACGATCTGTGCTGGCGACGCCGGCGAGCTGATGCAGTCGATGCGGACGAGCGACGTGACCAGTGGCGAGCAGCTCTTGCGGCGGCGGGACGGATCCGCGGTGCCGGTCGCCTTCTCCGGCGCCGTGCTCCGCGGGGAAGTCGGCACGGCACGCGGTTTCGTGTGCCTGGCCAGCGACCTCAGCGAGCGCAAGCGCATGGAGGAGGCGCTGCGCCGCTCGCTGGGCGAGAAGGAGCTGCTGCTGCGCGACCTGCACCACCGGGTGAAGAACAACCTGCAGGTGATCTCCAGCCTGCTCGACCTGCAGGCGCGCGAGGTGGTCGACCCCCAGGCGCTGGCCAAGTTCCGCAACTGCCAGGACCGCATCCGCTCGCTCGTGCTCATCCACGAACAGCTCTACCGCGCCGGCGACGTGGGGTCGGTGGACATGCGCACCTACCTCGGCCTGCTCGCCAGCCACCTAGCCCAGGCGCACGTCGAGCCCAATGGTCGCGTTCAGGTTGCCGTCGAGGTGGACGCGGTGCGCCTGGACTTCGATCGGGCCCTGGCCTGCGGGCTGATCGTCAACGAGCTGGTGACCAACGCCGTCAAGCACGCGTTCCCGGCCGGGGCCGGCGGCACCGTCATGGTCCGGGTTGCATTGCTGGGCACGCGCCTGCGTCTGCAGGTGAGCGACGATGGGCGGGGAGCAAGCGCCGCCGCGCGCGACTCCGAGCGCCTGGGGATGCAGCTGGTCCATGCGCTCTGCCGGCAGATCGGCGGCGCACTCGTGGTCAACCCTGCGGGTGACGCGGCCCGGCGTGGCCACGACTGCCACGTGGACTTCCCTTTCACGCCATCCGCGGAGGCGACCTGACATGTCGGCAGCGCGTTGCGTGCTCATCGTCGAGGACGACAACATCGTGCAGTTGCACCTGCGGGTCCTGCTCGAGGAGTTGGGGTACGAGGTCGCCGGCGTGGCCGCGACCGCCGACGAGGCGCTCGACCTCGCGGATGCGCGCCCGCCGGACGCCGTGCTCATGGACGTGCGCCTGCGCGACGGCCGCGACGGCATCGAGGCGGCGCGCGAGTTGCGCCGCCGTCACGATCCGGCGGTCGTGTTCCTCACCGCCTACGGCGACGAGGAGACCGTCGGTCGCGCGCTGCAGGTGGGCGCCCACGGGTACGTGCTGAAGCCGTTCAGCAAACCACAGCTGCGGGCGGCCCTGTCGACGGCGCTAGCGGGTCACGCCCCGCGCGTGGTCGAGGCCCCGGGCCCGGATCCCGGGCGCAGCCGCGCGGGCGGTCCCCTGGTGCCGTTCGGCTCCGGCACGCGCATCGCGATCTTCTCGCACGACACGCTCGGTCTCGGCCACCTGCAGCGCTGCACCAACATCGCCCGCGCGCTGACCGCACGCTTCCCCGACCTGTCGATCCTGCTGCTCACCGGCTCGCCGATGGTGCACCGCTACGCCCTGCCGGCGGGCGTCGACTACGTGAAGCTGCCCTCGGTGCGCAAGGTCGGCACCGAGCAGTACTCGGCGCGCACGCTGGGCGTGCCCGACGCGGATGTGCTGCGCCTGCGCGCCAACCTGATCCTGCGCACGCTGCGCGACTTCGATCCGCACGTGATGCTGGTGGACCACGCGCCCACCGGCATGAAGGGCGAGATGCTGCCCACGCTGGAGTGGATGGGGCAGGAGCGCGACCGTTGCATCCGGCTGATCGGGCTGCGCGATGTCATCGACGATCCGGCCGCGGTCCGTTCGGTGTGGTCCGATCGTGGCGTGTACGACACGGTGCGCAAGCACTACCAGCACGTGCTGGTGTACGGGTCGCCCGACGTGTTCGACACGGCGCGCGAGTACGGCTTCCCCGACGACCTCCGCGCGCGCACGACCTACTGCGAGTACGTGACCGAAGACCCGCAGGTCGTGGAGACCGTCGTCGCGGCGCCGGCCGACACCGAGCCGTCGGTGCCCCTCGTCACGGTCACCATCGGTGGCGGCGACGGTGCCGGCGAGTTGGTGATCGGCAACTACCTGGCGATGCTGCGCCTCGCCGGCAGCAACCCCGGGTTCCGCAGCGCGATCCTGCCGGGACCGTTCCTCCCCGACGAGCTGCTGCAGCGCTTCCGCGCCGAGGCCGGTGCCGTCGGGGCGCAGTTCGTGGAGTTCGCGCCTTCCAGCAGCCCTTGGATGGCGCGCTCGAGTTTGATCGTGGGCACCGCCGGCTACAACACCACCGTGCAGGCGCTGCGCTTCGGACAGCGAGTGCTGTTCATTCCACGCGTCATGCACCGCCACGAGCAGCTCGTGCGCGCCCGGCGCCTGGCGGCGCTCGGTGTGGTCGGCTGCATGGAGCCCGACACGGTGAACCCGGCGAGCCTGCTGGCCCGAGTGCGCGAGATGCTCGCCGACCCACGCGTACCGCTCGCCGCAGCGCGTGCTGCCGGCACGATCGGTTTCGGCGGCGCCGAGCGAACTGCCGAGTTCTGCGGCGGGCTGATGGTCCGCGCCGACTGACGTCGCTGACGTCCACCGGGTGGCATTCGGCGATCGCGTACAGTCGCTGGCCCAGAACGGCGCAGTCGGGATCGTTGCGGTGCCGCGGCGCATGCAGACGCCTTCGGACGCAGGCTCGCGCGCTGCGAGGATTTGCCAGATTCCTGACAGTCGACGAGCGTGAAAGACGCCCGGTGTATCGGCACCGGCGCGTTCCCACCGGCGGCCGCACACCGACCGCAGGTGCGGTGCCCGCGAAGGATGCGCGGCGCCAAGGGATCGAGAGGACCGGAGGACCAAGGCGGCGGCCGCTGTCTTCGAGCAGCGCTTCGATCAGGCGCTGCGGTTGAACCGATTGACGCGGAATCTCTGGGCCAGGCATCCAACAGCAGGAAGAAACTCAGACGGCAGACGTGCAGCTTCCGCCAGACCACCGTTCGGCCGAGCATCTCGTTCTACGTGAAGAATGTCGTGAGGAAGGCCGGTCGTGTCGATCTTGCCCGGCGTGCGCTTGCGGCCACGCTCGCTTCGTGCAGGCCGCGAGCCGTCGTCCACTTCCTCGTCCACGTGCTCGCCCGCATCGCTCTGCGAGGCTTCGATCGTCATCACGGCTGCCGGGAACAGCAGGCCCTGTCCTTCCTGGTCTCCATGGCCGCCACCGCGGTGCCTGAGCAACTGCTTGACCGCCGCCTGCAGCGTGGCGACATCGGCGGCGAGCTTCGCGATCTTCGCGTCGCGGTCGGCGATCGCGGCATGCGCATCAGCGAGCTGCTTCTTCAGCCCTGCGATCTCCAGCTGCGCTTCGAGCAACGTCACGCGACGGACAATGCCGCGGTGCGCAAAGAACTTCACGCATGTTGAAGAACTCTGCGTCGCCACGGTCGTGGCCGCAGGCCTTCGACATCGAAGCCGCGCAGCAGAAGTGCAAGCTGCTCCTCGCGGTACTCGATGCGCACCACGGCTGCGTCGGCCGCGGGCCATGCGAATGTCCCGCGATCGAGCCGCTTGCTCAGCACCCACATGCCCGACTCGTCGGCGACGAGCACCTTCATCCGGTTGCGGTCCCGGTTGCAGAAGAAGAACAGATGCCGGGACATCGGATCCGCCAGCAGCCGCTCGCGCACGATCCCGGCCAGGCCGTTGAACGACTTCCGCATGTCGGTCGCACCGGCCACGAGAAAGAGGCGGCCGCCTCCGAACGTCAGCACGCCTCGAGCACCTCGATCAGCCGGCGCAGTTCGCGGTCGTCGAAGTTGCGCGGGACTTCGATGCTGCGGCGGCCGTCGCAAACCCGCACCACCAGGCTCTGTGCGTTGTCGCCGCCGGCCTCTCTCCGGGACACCCTGACTTCCACCAACCGGGCGTCGGCAGCGCCATCTCCCTCCGCCGAAGCGAGACGGCGACGCCACTGGTACAGGGTCGGCACCGCGACGCCGATCCTCGCCGCGAAAGCCGCCATGCTGAGCCCGCTCGCTTCCTGCGATCTCAGCGCCGCCGCATACCAGCAGGCCAGGTCATCGCGGCTCCTGGGCCGCTCACCGAGGTCAATTCTGCGCATGCACCCACCATCGCGACATCACGACGAGAGTCCATCTCCCGCGAGCGCGGCCGTCGGACGCTTACGAGGCTTCGTCAACGAGTTGGCGCTCAGCCGCGCGCGGCTTGGCGCGCGTCCCACTCCTGCGCCTAGTTGGACGGTCATCCTACTACTCGACTCGACCGAACACTTGCGTGTGCGTCCGAACGTAGGCGAGGAGAAGGTCGGTGAGGTTGTCGGGGTAGGCGAAGAACTCCTGATCGAGCACTTCAAGCGCATCTCGGGCATCCTGGCCGGTTTGGTCGACCAAGTCCTCGCGCAAGGACTGCTCGTGCGGAAGCACTCGGGGAGACACGACGCGAAGGGCGCGCTCAACGATGTCCGCACATGCGTTGGCGCCGATCGTCCTCAAGGCGCGCGGCACTGAGTTGGCTGAGTCTCCATCGGCCACGCTGAAGAAACTGGGCGAACTCGCCGTTGTTGACCTGACTCTCAAGCGCCCAGATGGCCGAGAAGACCTGCTGCTCAGGCGGCTGCTGATCGAAGTCGACACGCCCGAACATCGTCCGGTCACTCTCCGACAGATCGATCAACAGCGCGTTCTTGTCCATGCGACGATCCGTCCAACTCTTGTCTTCGGTTGTTCGGTGCATCGCCCCCGAACCCAGCGGGCTCGCCCGCCTATCGGGTGCGGACACCAGCGTCACGCCCCGCGCCACTTGGCGCCAGCCGGTGCGCCGACCCCGGTACACGGACCTGTCCAACTCGGTCGCGGCCCCTCACGATCCGCCCCCGAGCAGCCGGTCGATCGGCGACCGCACCCCCCCCCCAGACCTCCGGTTGACCACGTGCGTGCAGACCATCCTCGGCGTCACGTCGCGGTGGTCCGCGGCGGAGACGGCGCCACTGCCGGCCTGCTGCGCGACCGTCTCGCGCAGATGCCGCTGGGGCAACGGCCAAGCAACGGGTAAGGGACCGGGACCCGGGCCTCCGCCGGACCCGGCCCCGCCTTGCAGTCCGCCCCGACGACACGGCATGATCCCTCGGCCAACCCGCCCGCCCCCTCACTCGCGAGTTCCGGCATGCTCCGTTCCCTCCCGCTCGTCGCCATCGCCCTCACGTTCGTTCCTCTCGCCGCGCAGGGTCGCGGCGGCCGCGAGGACGAGTTCCTCGATCGCTACGCCTGCTACTTCCTCGACGCCAAGCTGCCGGCGATCAACGGCGAGGTGGAGAGCAAGGCCCGCCTCGCATCGGTGCCGATGGTCGTCGACGCGAAGGAGAAGGGGCACCTCGCGTTCCTGTACCTCTGGGACTCGAGCGTGGACGAGCCCAAGCGCGAGGCGTTCGACAAGATCATCTTCGGCAACCAGGACCTCGGCATCGCCCTGCGCGCCTTCCGCTGCGCGCGGATCGACATCGCCGGCGATGCGGACGCACGCGCGAAGTTCGGCAAGAAGCTGCCGCTGTTCGTGGTGTTCGACGACAAGGGCAAGCAGGTCGGCGAGACGTCGCTGCCCGGCTACAAGGCGGCGCTGCGCTCGCTGACGACGATCGTCGAGAACGCGGCGACCGGGCACGTCAAACCCAACCCCGCCAACTTCACGAAGACCTACCGCGACATCCTGCGCGAGCTGCGCGTGCTGAAGGGTCGCCGCACCACGCTCGAGGGGCGCCGCACGCGCGCCGACGACAAGAAGCGCGCCGAATACGACAAGGAGTTCCGGGAGCTGGAGGCCGAAGAGAAGAAGCTCCTCGAACTCGAGAAGAAGACGCTGGAGCTGGCGGACCTGCCACCGCGCGACCCGAAGGCGAAGATGTTCGGAGCCGCGCAGCGCGGGCGTGGCTGAAGGGCCGTCGGCCGGCGCGCGGTTCAGCGGATGATCGAGATCGCCGCGTCGGAGCTGAGCACGTGCGCGGGGTTGGCACCGATGGCGATGACCGCGTACTGCGCCAGGAACGTCGCGCCGCTCAACGCCTGCGCCCCGGGGATGGGCAGGGTCGTGGTGGCGACACCCGCACCCGACGCGACCGTCGGCAGGGTCATGATCGTGGTCGCGAAGTAGAGGCGGCAGCCGAGCATGCCCACGAAGTCGAGCGGCACATCGACCCGCGTCACCCCCAGCATCAGCGCCGCCGGGTTGCCGGGCCCGCACCGCAGCGCCTCGAGGATGTAGCCGGAGTTGCCGAGGCTCGGCGTGTTGAGGTAGCTGAACGACGGCTGCAAGGTCGCCGCGCCGTCGCGGCAGCCTTCGCCCACGCGCAGGAGCGACGCCACCGTGTGCACGCCGATGTCGAGATCCGAGATCTGGTTGGCCGACGTGTAGAGCGGCTGACTCGGCAGGTTGACGTCGAACACCGCGCCGGCGGTGGCGGCGAAGATCGCGCCGGACACCGGGTGCACGGCGAGCGCGACGAGCGGCCCCGCCGCGGTCTGCTGGATCACGACCCAGTTGCCGGTCTGCGGATCGACGTCGAGCACGTCGCCGCCGATGGTCCCGGCCACCAGCCGCCCGTTGCGCACCGCGATCGACTTGAGCGTGGGGAACGGCGTCGCCGGCAACAGCTCGCGCGCCGGGCCGTTGGGCAGCGGGTACTCGAAGACCTTCGACGGTGCGCTGTCGGAGCTGACGAAGAGCGAAGTGCCGAGAAGCGCGAGGTCGCCCGCGAAGTTCGGCAGCGCGATGGGCAGCCGCGTGGCCGTGCGCGACTGCACGTCGACGTGGTACGCCCCGTTGTTGCTGCCGCCCTGCACCGTCGCATACAGGTCGTTGCCGAAGCCCTTGAGGAAGCGGAACGGGTACGCGAAGCCCGGCCAACTCGGCCGGAACGACAAGACGACACCGTGCACGTTGCCCTGCGGCTGCAGCGGGTACACGTTCGGCGTCACGAAGCCGACGCCGCCGTTCGCCCACAGCGTGGCCGGCGTGACGGGGTCGACGGCGACACTTCGCGCATCGGTCAACGCGATCCCGGGCTGGTCGCCGCGCACGATCACCACCGAGCCGCCGGCCGGGTCGACGTAGCGGATGCCCGGCCCATTGGTCATGTCGCGTTCGGTGACGACCAGATGCCCGAAGGGAACCTGCGCCGGCACGATCGCGACGGCGAGGAAGATCGACACCAACGCGGCGAGGGTGCGCATGCCGCGGTTCTAGAGACCCGGGGCGGCGCCGACAACCCTCGTGCTCACCGCGGTGGCGGCTCGACCTCCCGCGTCATCGCACCGCGGTCGTCGCTGAGCACGAGCACCGCGTGGCGCGACGCGTCCGCGCCGAAGCCGCTCAGCCCCCCACCACCGCGGTCGCGGCATCGGAGAGCACGAGGCCCAGCGCATTCGCCGCCGCGTCGAGGATCACGGCCTGAGCGTGCAGGCGCACACCGGCCAGCGTCGGGTCCTTGGGCAGAGGGAGCGTGGCGCGCGCCGGGCTGCCAGCCACGGGGAGCAGCAGGTCCGTGCTCACGCGCAGCGCGCACCCCGGCATCCCGATCGAAGCCAGATCGCGCGGCAACGGCCCGAGCGTGGACGTGGTGTTGCTGACGCCCACGAGCAGGATCGCGCTCGACGCCGGCGGCGGCGCGAAGGTCACCGTCAGCGACTGCCCCACCTGCGGCGGCTCGGCGGCGCGCAGACCGATGAGCCCGCTGCTCCCGGCGCAGCCCCGCCCGAACGTCTCGAAGCCGCCAGACCCATAGAGCGCCACGGTGAAGTTGCCACCGGCGGTCACCTGCGTGAGCGTCTGGCCGGGTGCCAGCACTGGCAGGCGGTTCTGGTGGTAGCGGTTGTCACCCCACACCACGATCGCACCGTCGCTGCGCCGGGCGACGCTGTGGTTCCAGCCAGCGCTGATCTCCACGTAGCGGACGCCGGCCGGCAGCGCCGGTACGTCGGTCTGCCCCCACGAGTTGTCGCCCCACGCGGCGATCGTGCCGTCGCTCCGCAGCGCCAGGTTGTGCGAGCGATTGGTCGCGATCGCGACGAAGTCGTTGCCGCGAGGAACGAGGTTCAGGGTCCCGAACAACTCCAGCGAACCGTCCGTGCGCAGCGCAAGGACGACGTATCCACTGGCTGCCACCCGCGAGTAGCCGACTCCGTTGGTCGGCCGGTACAGGTAGTTGCGCGCACCCCACTCGAGCGCCGCACCGTCGCTGCGCACCGCCCCGCTGATCTGCTCACCCATCGACACCTGCACATAGGTCACCCCGCTCGGCAAGGGCGGCACGTTGATCTGACCCGACATGTTCTCGCCCCAGCCGATCGCCGAGCCATCGCTGCGCAGCGCGAGGCCCGACTGCATCGCCGCCGAGACCTGCACGTACCGGAGCCCGGGCGGGAGTGGTGGCACGTTGCATTGGCGGCTGCTGTTGTAGCCGGCCGCGACGGCGTTCCCGTCGCTCAGCAAGGCCAGGATGAACAGGTGCCCCGCGGCGAGCTGCTCGTATCTGACTCCAGGCGGCACACCCACGAACTGGCACTGGCCGTAGTCGTTCAGGCCCCACGCCACCACCATCCCATCGCTGCGCAGCGCCACGGTGTGGCCGAGCCCCGCAGACATGGCGCTGTACGTAATGCCAGACGGTGGAGCGGGGATCTGGAGTTGCCCATAGGCATCCCAACCCCACGGCACCCAGATGCCGTCACTGCGAAGCGCAACGCTGTGGCGACCTCCGGCGGTGATGGCCACGTACGACAGCCCCGGGGGAAGGGACGGAACCGCCGTCTGGCCAAAGCCCCCCTGGCCCCAGGCCACCACAGCACCATCGCTGCGCAACGCGACGGCATGGTAGTATCCGGCGGCAATCTGGGTGTATCGCACGCCCGACGGCAGGGATGGCACGCGGTGCTGACCGTACTGCGCCGTGTCCCCCCATGCGATTACCGACCCGTCGCTCCGCAGCGCCATCGACCACTCGGAGCTCCCCACCATCCGGACGTACGCTACGCCGGCCGGCAGCGGCGGCGGCGTGGCCTGCCCGAATTGGTCTAACCCCCAGCCCACTGCCGAGCCATCGCTCCGCACCGCGAGGCTGTGCAGGACCCCAGCCGCAACCTGAACGTAGGTCAGACCTGGCGGGAGCGGGGGCACGTTGCACTGTCCCCCGGCATTCGAGCCCCAGGCCGCGATCGACCCATCGCTCCTCAGCGCGAGGTTGTGGCTGGCGCCCGCGGCGAACGTGGTGTATCGCAAGCCCAAGGGAGGTGCGGGCACGAAGCACTGCCCAGTCACATTGCCCCCCCACACGGCCAACGAACCATCCGCGGCTTGGGCTACGGTGTGATTACCGCCGGCGGCGATCGCGGTGTACGCGCTGTCGCGGATCCGATCGTCCAGGACCCGATCGCCGAAGGTCAGCAGTTGCCGCGCCGGCGCGTGCTGCGCGGATACGACCGCACCCATCGATCCGGCGATGACGAGGAGACCGGCGCACGACATCGAGAATCGAGAGGCTCTCATTGTAGGTCGAACCTCCGGATCCCCGACGAACCTCCGAGATACAACTCGGGCTTGGGATCCACCGGATCCAGGTTCGCCAACACGATCGAGTTGTATGCCCCGATCGATCCCTCCACGACGCGCCGGAACACCGGGTTGGGATCGACGACCCCGTTGGTCTGCGCAAACACCACCAGCTCGCCGTTCAGCGTGGTGACGAGGATGGACTTGCTGGTCGAATTGGGGAGCGCGAGCGCCGCGACCCCGCAGGCGCCGTAGCCCACGAAATCATCGTTGTTCGGATCGCCAATCGGGACCGTGCTGATGAGGGTCATGCCCCCCGAGCTGTTGCCGCTCAGCACGCGCAGGTGTGAGCGCACCTTGCCACCGGTGTGGGCGATCGGGCTGTACACCGGCGCGAACACGACCTCGTCGAACCCGTTGCCGTCGAGGTCGGCCACCGCGAGGGCCATCCCGCCCACGCCGAAGTCGTCGCTCTCCCACAGGATCTTCCCATCGACCCCGGAGAGCACCATCACGCGCCCGCCCATGCAGGTCGCGACCACCTGTGGCTCGGTCTGCCCCAGCAGGACGCGTCCGATCGCGATCGACTGCGCATTGGTGGGGGCGGCGGTGCCGCCTTCCGTGCGCAACGGCAGGTACCCCTGCGTGGACCGCGGCCACCGGGGCGGAGGGGCGTTGTTGAGCTCGGGCGCCTGCGTCGAGCCCCATACGCCCGACACGGTCGCCATCCCGCCGGTCACGCTGTAGGTCGCCTGCTGGATGAGATTGGGGAACGAGCCGTACTTGTACCACCACGCGCAACGGAGCGTGCCGGACCCGTCGTCGTACGACGCCCCGGTGGCCGGGAAGACCCAATGCCCCTCCTCGAACTGCACGAACGGACGTGCGATGCCCACGGGGAGCCACCACGGTCGCGGCGTTGGCGGATTCACCAGCAGATAGTTGGGGACGTACGGGCGCGACCACAGGCGCGCGCCGTACACAGCGTCCGTGGACCACTCGCGATGGCCGGTGCCTCCCGACTGGTTGAGGTTGAGCGAACTCGCCTTGGCGGGGACGAGTCCCCACACGCCATACCCGATCTCGCGCGTCCAGGTCGGCGTGCCGTCCGGCGCGACGTCCCACCAGGTGCCGGTCGGGTCGATCACGCGCAGCCGCCCCGGCGTGCTGCCGTTCGCCGGTTCGGCCGCCATCGCCCAGGTGGCACTGAGCGACATGTTGCATCGGAGTGAGTGAGCAAACCCGTTCCCACACTCGCGAAACCAAGTCCGGTCGCTGGCCGCATGAGCATCTCCTGAAAGGGCCTGTCGCGGGCGGCGTGCCCGCGACCCCGGAAGCATGCTCGCCGCCCTGGACTCCGGCAAGCCCCGGGCAGCGCCCTCAGCGCCCTCACTTCCTCACCGCTGCGGCGGCTCGACCTCGCGCGTCATCGCGCCGCGGTCGTCGCTGAGCACGAGCACCGCGTAGCGCGACGCGTCCGCGCCGCCCTCGCCGGAGAGCGACGCGTAGTCGAAGCGGCCGCGCAGGTCGGTGTAGCCGTCCTTGTGGAAGCGCACCCGGCCGTCGGAGAGCCGGGCGAAGACCTTCACGTACACGCGCGGCATCGGCCGGCCATTGCCGGTCTCGGTCACCTGCACCTGCCCGTAACTCTCGATGAAGTGGGCCGTCAGCGAGTTGGCGTAGTAGGCCTGCCGCCGGGTGATCCCGCCGGCGCGCACTTCGACCAGCACGTTCGCGTTCTGGAACTCCGCGGGCAGGTCGAACACGGTCTCCTTGCCCTCCGCCACGAGCGAGCGCACCTGGCTCAGGTTGGGGCGGATGTAGGCGAACGCGTCGTCGCCCTGCTGCACGAACGGGTGCGTCGAGAACAAGAACTCGACGTCCATCCTGTAGTAGCTGACCTCGCACGCGGTGAGATTGCGGTAGCGCAACGCCACGCGCCGGCCTTCGACCGCCAGTTCGAGCGCCGGCTCCGTCGCAGCGAGCACGCCCTGCTGCGCGGCCGGGTCGCCATCCCCGGCGCGCGCCGCGCCGTCGGCCTCGTCGAGCTGTGCCAGGATCTCCTTGAAACGCGAGCGCCAATGCGGGATCGGATAGTCCTGGTAGCGCGTGGCAATGCCGCGCGCGACCGCGTGCTCCGCGGAGAAGAAGTCGAGGTAGGCGCGCAGGTAGTCGTACTGCACGCGGGTCGGCAGGCGCCCCGCGTCCACGCGTCCAAACGCCGCCAGGGCTTCCTCCACGCGGTCCTGCAGCAACTGGTAGTACGCGACGCTCAGCCAGTCCGCGGCGTCGAGCCGGTCGCGATCGGCGAGGATCGCCAGGAACGCGCCGTACTGCTCGGCCAGCGCGCGGTTGAGCACCTCGCGGCGCTTGCCGAAGCGGTGCGCGCGCGGGTTGAAGATCGGATCGAACTCCACGTGCTGGTAGGCGCGGCGCTCCACCGGATCGATGTCGACCAGCGGCGAGGCGAGCGCGCGACCGCAGGCGGCGAGGAAGCCGTCGGCGTGCCGCAGGTACTCACGGATGGCCGGCACGTCGTGGTGGTGGATCGCGTACGACCACAGCACGTCGTGGTACACGAGGCGCCCGCGCAGCCGCGCGACGACCGCCCCATACACCGCGCGGTCGCGCATGCGCCACGCGATCTTGCCGAGGTCCGTGCGCAGCAGGTTGCACGAGTCCAGGTACGCCAGCGTCGCCTCCGTCGTGCCGTTCTGGGACACCCACGCCCACGATGTCGTATCGACCTGCGACAGCTCCGCCACCACGTCGAGCGTGCGCGGCGCCGCGAATGCGACGAGCCTGCCCGCCTCACTGACGTGCACGGGGTAGTGCGCCACCTTGCCGGTCACCGGGAAGTAGAAGAAGTACTCCACCGACGCGGTGCCGTAGGCATCGAGCTGCAGCGGCATGCCGCGCGTGGCGAACCCGGCGCGGACCGGGATCGCGTTGGCGGGGATCTGCAACAGCAGCTCGACGCGGCGCGGGGTGGACGTCGGGTTGGTCACGACCACCTGACAGCCGTACGCGGTGTCGACGAGGAATTCGCCGGTGAGGAACGCATCGCGGCGCTCGTTGCCGGCGAAGCGGTAGCGGTCGTCTAGGCGGAAGAAGTTCTCGTTGACGAGGATCGGCTCGGCATCGGCGACCGCCGCGGCGTCGACGATCTCCTTGCGCACGAGCAGCAACGGCGATGCGGCGCGCAGGGTGACGGTGGCGCCCTCCGCATTCACCGCGTGCTCGCCGGCCCGGAACGGCAGGTCGAGCACCGCCAGCGCCAGCATCATCTCGGCGAAGGATCGCGTCGCCTCGGCGAGGTTCGCGGAAGTGAACGGCGACCGTGGGTCGGCCTGCGCGAAGTCGCGCCAGAAGCCGTTCACCGTGATCAGGCTCGCGTCCTGCGCCTCGATGGGCTGGTGCCAGTAGGCGTGCTCGACGTAGCGCTTGGTGGGGTCGGGCGCCCGGTACAGGCGCCGCTGTTGCTCACGCCCCGCCACGTCCTTGTCGGCGAGGAGTCCCTCGCGCAGGCGAAGGTCCTCCGCGCCATCGCGCTCGGCCCGCGCGGCATCGGCCTCCGGCGCGGGTTCCGCGGGTGCGGCGGCGGGTGCACCCGGCTTGCCCTCGGGCGCCTCCGCCAGCTTCTTGGCCTTCTCCTCCACTTCGCCGGCGCGCTCGAGGCTGCGCAGCGCGCGCACCTCGTCGAGCTTGGCGCCGAGTGCGGCCTTGTCGTCCATGGCGCCACTCTTGAGCACGCTCGCGAACAGCACGTCCGCGCGTCCCAGGTCCGGCGGCTGCAGGTCGAACTGTTCGCCCACCAGCCGCCGCACCGCGGCCGTGGCCGAGGTCAGCGTGCGCGCGAGCAGGATCCGCTCGACCACGTTCAGCCGCGCGAACGCGCGCGGCTCGAGCCAGTCCGTGAGGTCGGTGCCCAGCAGCCACTGGTCGAGGAACGTCTTGTGCAACTTGTTGGTCAGGAACGGCTGCACCTCGGCCGCGAAGAACGCGGGGTCCTTCTGCCGCAGGAAGAAGTGCAGCTCGTGGCAGGCGTGGTCCGAGTACAGCTCGCGCTTGCGCGCCGGAGTCAGGTCGGGCCACGTGAGCAGGAACGCGAAGCGCGACAGATCCGCGCCCGGGTTGAGGGTGGCGAAGAGCTGGAAGACCGACGCGAGCGAGTCGTACGTCTGGGCTCGCGCGCTGCCGCCGTCGGCGAGCACCGCCGTGCCTCCCGTCGCCACGAACTCGATCCGCCGCTGCTCCGTCACGTGCCGGTCGCCGGTGATCGCGTCGCGCAGGCGACGACTGCGCGGCGCCAGCGGCGCCTCCGCCCGCGCGAGCGTGGTGTGCACGGTGTCGGTGTCGTCGATGGCGACGACGTGCACGTGCTGGCCATCGCCGAGCGAGGCCAGCGGCACGCGCACCAGCCCCTGGGCGTCCGCGCGCAGGTTGGCGAGCACCACCGACGCGGCCGGCAGGTAGTCGAGGTTCGCGAACGTGCCGGGGTCGTGTTGCGCCGGAGCCCCCGGAGCCGGACCACCCATCATGCGCGAGCTGCGCCGCCCGCCGCCCCGCCCGCCGAACTTGCCGCCCGCGCCCCCGCCGAGCCCGATCGTGGTCGGTGTCTCGTCGAGCGCCCACGGGTTCAGCAGCAGGCTCGGCCGCCGCAGCATGTTCCCCGGGAAGCGCGCCGCGAAGCGTCGTTCGAGGATGTAGCGGTACTCCTCGCCGATGTCGCGGCCGACGTGATAGCTCGCCTCGCCGTGTTCGACGGGTTCCACGCCCGCGGGCAGCGGCGCGCCCCCCATGAGGAAGGCGAACGGATCGAACGCCGGCACGTGCCGCGCCGCGATCAGGTGCACGCGCGTGCGCGCACCCGCGTTCGCCAGTTGCACGCGCAGTTCGTCGCCGGCGACGCCGGCGCTCACGATGTGCAGCGGAGGCGCGCTGAGCTGCAACGCCCGGTCGCGCCCCATCGCCCAGCCGTTGCGCGCCGCACCCGCGGTCACTCGCACCGCCACGTGCACGTCGGCCTCGCGCAGCCACAGGTCGTAGTCGCCCGCCTCGAGGTCGCGCAGCTCCACGAACCCGCCGGCCAGGGCCAGCCGATCGAAGGCGTCGCGCACGAACTGGCCGCCCCGCACTTCCAGGAACGACGCCATCGCGCGCGAGATCGTCGTGGCCTCGCCCTGGTACGGCACGCGCAGCGTGCTGCCGGCGACGCCGTTCACCGACGCGGGCCAGGTGCGGTCGGCGACCTCGAGCGCGAACTCGCCGACGTCGTTGGGGAACCCCGAGGCGCGGACGCGCTCGATCCCCGGCAGGAACCCGAGGTGGACCCGCCCGTTCGCGTCGGTCTTCAGCGTGACGTGCACGGCATCCGTGAACAGGCGGTGCTGCAACGTGAGCTGCACGACGCGGTCGCCCTTCGGTTCGCCCTCCTTGCCGCGTACGTCGAGCACGTAGCCCTCCGCCGTGCGCGCCAGCGTAGGGCAGGCGGTGAGGTCGGTCGGGTCGATGCCGTTGACGCGGAAGGTCGCACCGTTGCTCGCCAGCTCGTCGCTCCGCTCGTTGCTCAGGTTGCGGGTCTTGCCGTGCAACTGCACGGTGAGCTGCGCGAGGCCGTCGGGCACGCGGAACTCGTGCACCGACTCGCGGTCGGCGTGCAACTGGAAGCCACGCACCTCCTGGCGGACGTCGACGCCCTGCGTGTCGGTCGCGGTGAGGACGAGGGTCGGCTGTTCCAGCAACTCCAGGCTGACGGCCTGGCCGTTGAGGCGGAGCTGCGGGCGCACGAGGACCTTGGCCGTGCGTCGCGCCAGCAGCGCCTCGCGATCGACGTGGATCGCCGCGCTCAACTGGTAGGCCTCGGCGCGATGCCGCAGCGTGCTGAGCGTCGCGAAGTCGCCGGCTCGCAGCACGAGGCGCGCGTCGCCCGGCTTGGTCGAGTACGGGATGACGATCTCGCCGTCGCGATCCGCCACGTACTCGCGCCCGCCGAGCCAGGCACTCGCGCCGCGCACGGGCACGCCGCTCTCGTCGCAGACCGTGAGCGCGTGTCCGGCCGCGCCGAGCCGCTCCGTGTACCACAGACGTCCCTTGTGGATCACCGCCCGGCTCGACGTGCCGTTGCCGATCAGCTCCACCACGTACACGCCGGGCTTCTGCAGCGCCGGCAGGTCGATGTGGCGGCGCACCCGCAGCAGGGGACCATCGCTGTAGGTGAGCGTGTTCTCGACGTTGGCGACGAGGCCGTCGAGCGTGATCGACGCGTCGACCTCCTTGCCGACCTCGCGGTAGTAGTTGAGCGTGTGGATCTCGAACACGCGCACGAGCAGCGTCGGCACGTTCTTGATGTCGACGTCGAGCGAGACCGGCTGGTCGGCGCCGTACCACGCCGGCTGCGTCGGCGCGAACTCGATGTCGACCCGCTCCTTCAAGCGCTCGTAGTAGCCAGGGTCATCGAGCAGCGAGTACCACCGCTCCGTGTCGCCGGTGCCGGCGAGGATCTTCGTCTCCGCGAACAGCCGGCGCAGGTAGTCGTTGTCGACGACCTCGCTGAACCCCTCGTAGCTCGCGTCGCCCCGCAGGAAGTGCGCGAGGCATGCCTGCACGAGGGCGGCGTCGTCGCCGACCGCGGGCAGTTCGGTGGGGAAGGTCGCGCCGAGGTTGGCGTGCCGGTTCTGGTTGCGCTCCAGGTACTTCGCGTTCGCGTACCCCGCGGGCCGCGGCAGGCGCAGGTAGGCGAGCAGGCGGGCGCGGTCGAGCGTGCCGGCGGCGAGGTCGTGGCGCAGGCGGTGGTACAGGACGTGCGCCTTCAGCGAGTTCTCTGCGGGCGTGAGGCGATCGGCGAAAGCCCCGAGCCGCTCCAGGTACGCGAGCCGGGCCAAGGGGTCGCGTTGCCATTGCACGTCGGCGCTCGGCACGAGCCGGCGCAGGTACGCGTGCTGGAACGCCTCGCTGCCGAGCAGGTCGCCGCGCAGGCGCAGGCACTCCTCGAGCTGCGCCAGCAGGAGCGCGTTGTGGATCTGCAGCGACCCGAAACCCCGGCTGCGTCGATCCGCGAGGTTGCGCACGACCAGCGCCGGGAGGTTGGCGATGTCGGGGTGATCGAGCCGGCTCAACAGGCTCATGAGCCGGTCGTCGTCGAGCTGCATCGCGGCGACCATCGGCAGGGCGCGCGCGGTGAAGCCGTTCACGCCGCCCGGATTCGACAGCAACGCGCGCCGCGTGAGCGTGTCCACCGCGATGGTCGCTGGATCGAGGCGCGTCGCCAGATCGGGCGGTGTCCCGCCGAGTTCGCGCTGGTGATCGAAGCGCAGGCCGAGCTGACGCTGCAGGTGGCCGAGGGTCGCGGCCGGGTTCTGCGTGTAGGTGAGCAAGGCCTGCCGGTTCTCCGCCTCCTGGAGTCGCCCGGTGCGGCCGTAGCGGTTCTCCCAAGCCTTGAGCATCGTCGCCGCTTCTGCAAAGCGGCCCGTCTGGTGGTACACGCGGCACTGGTACTCGTAGTGCTCCTCCGTCCCGGGGATGAGCAACTCGAGCGCCTTGCTGCGATCGGGCGCGAGGGCGAAGTCCTCGACGAAGCCGATGGGGGTTCCCTGCGCGAGCGCAGGTGCAACCAGGGCAGCCAGGGTTGCGACGGCAGAAGCGAGGGCGGAACGGCGCGGAGTCAGGCTTGGCATCGGTGGATCACGGTCGCAGCAGAGGAGCAGGTATCGAATCCGGATCCGGCTCCCCGGGCCAGATCAGGATCGAGGAGCGCAGGAAGCGGGTCGACCCGCGAGGTTCCCAACGGCGCTCGTCGACGCCGGCTCACTCGCCGCGTCGACTTCGACGCGTGTGGAACGCGGGGCCCCGACGTTGCGCGGCGCGGTGGCAGCTCCGATCGTGCCAGGATGCTGCACGCCAAGCCCGAGCTCCTCTGCCTTGGTCTCATCGCCTGCGTCGCGCCTCCGCACCGGGTCATCGCCACGCCTGACGCCCCGAAGGCCATCGGGCCGTACAGCCAGGCCATCGTCGCCGGCGATCTCGTCTTCGTCGCCGGGCAGATCGGCCTCGACCCCGGGCCGCGCACCCTCGTCCCCGGCGGCGTCACCGACGAAGCCCGGCAGGCGATGGCCAATGTCGGCGCCATCCTCGCTGCCGCCGGCTGCACCTTCGGCGACCTCGTGCAGGTGCAGGTCTTCCTCGCCGACATCCGCGACTACGACGCGTTCAATGGCGTGTACGCGACCTTCTTCGCCGAGCAGGCCCCGCCTGCGCGCGCCGCCGTGCAGGTCGCGGCGTTGCCACGCGGCGCAAGAGTCGAGATCCTCGCCACCGCTCGACGACGCTAGACTCCCCCGCGGAGGAGACCACGACCCGATGGCACCCCGCGGACCCCTGACTCCCACGGCGCTCGCCGGCCACCTCGCCTGCCCGCACCTGACGCAGCTCGACCGGCGCAGGCGTGCGGGCGAGGCGATCCCTCTGGTCAAGGACCCTGGGCTCGAAGCGCTCTTCGCGCGGGGGCTCGAGCACGAGGCGGCATTCGTGGCGCGGCTGAGCGGCGAGGGCCGCACCGTGTGCGACCTGCGCGCGAGCCGCGACGTGGCGGCCACCCATGCGGCGATGCGCGCGGGACACGCCGTGATCGTGCAGGCGCCGCTCGCCGACGGCGCCTTCACCGGCATCGCCGACGTGCTCCTGCGCGTCGAAGAGCCGTCGGCGCTCGGCGCGTGGTCGTACCAACCCGCCGACACCAAGCTCGCCTGTGAGACGAAGGCGGGCACGATCCTCCAGCTCTGCACGTACTGCGAGCTGCTGACGCCACTGCAGGGAACCACGCCGCACGCCTTCCGGGTCATCACGCCGCGCGCGGAGGAGCGCTACAAGACGGCGGACTTCGCCGCGTACTTCCGTGTCGTGCGCGCGCGCCTCGCACAGGCCGTGGCGATCGCTCCGCCACCGAACACCTACCCCGACCCCGTGCCGCACTGCGACGTGTGCGGCTACCGCAGGCACTGCGCCGACCAGCGTCGCGCCGACGATCATCCGTCGCTGATCGCGGGTGTGCGGACCACGCAGGTGCGCGAGATGCAGCGGCAGGGCATCGCGACGCTCACTTCGCTCGCGACGTGCGAGGGCGCGCTGCCCGAGCCGCCGCGCCGCGGTCGCGCCGAGACGTTCGTGCAGTTGGGCCGGCAGGCGAAGCTGCAGGTGGCGGCGCGCGCCTTGCAGATTCCTCCCGTCGAGATCCTGCCCGTCGAAGCCGAGCGGGGACTCGCGCGGCTACCGGCGCCTTCGCCGGGCGACGTCTTCCTCGACTTCGAGGGCGATCCGTTCGTGGGCGACCCGCGGCTCGCCAGCCAGGGGCTCGAGTACCTCACCGGCTGGTGCGTGCGCGATGGCGACGGCGGCCTGCGCTACGAGGAACGCTGGGCGCTCGACGGCGCGGAGGAGAAGGCCGCGTGCGAGGCATTCCTCGACGAGGTGCAGGCACGGCTGGCGCGCGACCCCGACCTCCACGTGTTCCACTTCGGCGGCTACGAACCCGCGGCGCTGAAGCGCCTGTGCGCACGGCATGCCACGCGCGGCGACGTGCTCGATGCGCTGCTGCGCGGGCGACGCTTCGTCGACCTGCACGCGGTCGTGCGCGAAGGCCTGCGCGTCGGCGTCGAACGCTACGGCCTCAAGGAGCTGGAGGTGCTGCACGGCTACTCGCGATCGCTCGACCTGCGCGACGCGGGGCGCGCGCGCCGCGACTTCGAACTGAAGCTCGAGCTGGGACTCGGCCGTACCGCCGACCCGGACCTCTGCGCGCGGATCGGCATCTACAACCGCGAGGACTGCGAGTCGACCGCGTCGCTGCGGGCGTGGCTCGAGGCACAGCGCGATGCGCTCGTCGCCGCCGGCACACCGGTGCCGCGCCCGGTCCCCGGTGCAACCGAGCCGAGCGAGGCCGTCGGCGCGCGCGACCAGCGCATCGCCGATCTGCAGAGCGCGTTGCGCGCCGACCTGCCGGCCGACCCGACGCAGCACGATGCCGAGCAAGGGGCGCGCGCGCTCCTCGCAAGCATGCTCGGCTACTTCCGTCAGGAGGAGAAGAACGCGTGGTGGGAGCACTTCCGGTTGCGCGAGCTGCCGCCCGACGAGCGCCGCGACGAACGCGAGATGCTCGCCGGTCTCGAGTTCGTCGAGGTCCTGCCCAAGGTCGGCAAGCAGCGGCATCCGCGGCATCGCTTCCGCTTCCCGCCGCAGGACACCGCCATCGACGTGGGCGACACCGTGTACTACACCGCCGACGAAGACCCCGCCGGTCGCGACGGCAGCACGTCGGTGACCGTCGACGGCCTCGACCTCGGCGCGCGCACCGTCGACCTCACGCTCGGCCGCACCACCGCGGCGCAGCCCCCGCGCAGCGTGTTCAAGAAGCAGGTGTTCGGCGCCACACGGATCGAGAGCGCGCTCCTCGCCTTCGCCGACGATGTCCTTGCGCACGGCCTCGCCGACGACACGCGCTTGCCGGCGGCGCGCGCGCTCCTCCTGCGCCGCCCGCCGCGGCGACGCACTGGCGAAGGCCCGCTGCACCACCCGACCGAGTCGAGCCTCGACGCGGCACGGCGACTGTGCGCCGACCTCGACCGCGGCCTGCTCGCCATCCAGGGGCCGCCGGGCACCGGCAAGACCTACACCGGGGCGCGCGCGATCGTGGCATTGGCCAAGGCGGGCAAGACCGTCGGCGTCACCGCGGTGTCGCACAAGGTCATCGACAATCTGCTGGTCGCAGTGCGCGCCGCGGCGGCGGAGGCCGGAGTGCTGCTCCGCCTCGTGCACAAGGACGAGGCGGAGACCGCGGGTGGCATCGAGTACTTCGACTCGGGTCAGATGGCGCTCGACGCGATCACGCCCGGCACGATCGTCGGCGGCACGGCATGGTTGTGGGCCGGCGACGACGCGGCCGACCGGCTCGACTACCTGTTCATCGACGAGGCCGGCCAGATGGCGTTGGCCCAGGCCCTCGCCGTGTCCCGCGCCGCGCGCAACCTGATCCTGCTCGGCGACCCGCAGCAGCTCGACCAGCCCACCCGCGGCGCGCACGAAGGCGGGGCCGACGTCGCCGCGCTGGTGCACGTCCTCGGCAGGGAGCAGGCGACGCTGCGCCCCGACCAGGGCCTCTTCCTCGAGCAGACCTTCCGCCTGCACCGCAGCCTGTGCGCGTTCACGTCGCCGCTCTACTACGACGGTCGCCTCGTCCCGCACGACGACGATGCGACGCATCGCCGCCTGCACGGCGGTCCGTTCGAAGGCGCCGGTCCGTTCCTCGTCGAGGTGGACCACGCCGACAACCAGGCGAGCGCCGAAGTGGAGGTCGACGCCGTCGAAGCCATCGTGCAGGCACTGCTACGGAGCGACACGCAATGGGCAGACAAGCGGGGAGCGCGACGACCCCTCACCCCGCACGACATCCTCGTGATCGCGCCCTACAACGCGCAGGTCGGCCTGCTGCGTCGCCGCCTCGCGGCACACGGCGTGACCGCGGTCGGCACGGTCGACAGGTTCCAGGGTCAAGAGGCCCCGGTGGTCGTCTACTCGTGCACCAGCTCGTCGCCGCAGGACGCGCCGCGGGGGATGGACTTCCTCTACGACCCGCACCGCTTCAACGTGGCCACGAGCCGCGCCGAGGGCGCAGTGATCGTGGTCGCCAGCCCGGCGCTGTTCGTGCCGGAGTGCCGCACGCCGGCGCAGATGCGCAAGGCCAACGGGCTGTGCCGCTATCGCGAGCTGGCGCAGCTCGTCCCGCTCACGGCGCTCGCATAGAAGCCGGCGCCGCGCAGTCCGCGTCCGAGTCGTCGCCCACGGCGATGGCGTCGGCCTCGCGCAGGTCCCCCGCCGCGTCCGGCCAAGCGCCCTCGGCGTAGTGCCGGTCGAGCACGGCGCGAAGGTCCGCGGTCGTGCGACACGCGACGAACGCCGTGCGCACGGTCAGGGGATCGGGATGGATCTGCGCGTACTTGATCGCGTGCGCCCGCGCGCGACGACCGCCGCGATCTTCGCCACCGTGCACCTCGATGGCGTGCCGCAGGTGCAGTTCGAGCGCGGCCCGCTGCGCGGCGACGCTCGGCCGCCGCGGCGTGCGACCAGCCAGGACATCCTCACACTGCCCGAACAGGAACGGGTTGCCGATGCAGCCGCGCGCCAGCGTGACGCCGTCGACGCCAGTCTCCGTGAGCATGCGCTGCACGGCGAAGGGCGTGAACAGGTCGCCGCTGCCGAAGACGACGCGCTCGCCGGCGTGCGCCTTCACCTCCGCGAGGAACGGCCAGCGGCTGCGGCCGTGGTACTTCTGCTGCACGGTGCGCCCGTGCACGGTGACGCCGGCCACGCCGCGCGCGAGCGCGCCGTCGAAGACACGGAAGAACGACGACCTCGCCCCCTCGCTGTCGTCGAGGCCGCGCCGCATCTTCACCGTCACCGGCACGCGGCCTTCGACCGTCTCGATCACGGCATCGACGATGCGCAAGGCCAGCTCCGGCTCGCCGAGCAGATAGCCACCGCGCGTGCTGCCGGCCGCGCTCGCCACCGGGCAACCGAAGTTGATGTCGATCTGGTCGTAGCCGGCCGCCAGCAGGTCGGCGGTGCAGGTGGCAAACCCCGCGGGATCGGAACCCATCAACTGCCCGGCGGTGGGATGGTCGTCTGCAGCGAGGGTCAGCGTGCGCCGCCGCAGCTTGCGATCGCGACGCAGCTCGAAGTCGAGCACGACCTCGTTGAGGCAGAAGCGCGCTCCGTGCGCGCGCGCCACCGCGCGCATGGCCGCGTCGCTGTAGCCGCTGAGCGCTGCCTGCACGACGCGTTCGCCCGCGAAGGGGCGCATGCCGTTGCCGGCGCTCATCGCAGCGCCTCCGCGACCTGCTGCGCCAGGATCCCGTACCCGACGTCGGTGCAGTGGCCGTCGTGCGTGAAGACCTGCGCGCGCTCCCTCTGGCGCAACGCCGCGGCAAACGCCGCGTGTGGATCGACGTGGCGGACGCCAGTGCCCGCGGCCACGGCCGACACGATCCGATCGCGCATCGGCTCCGGCTCCGGATACGAGACCAGGACCACGTCGGCTCCCGCCGCCTTGCACAGCGAGACCGCGTGCTCGAGGTGGGCGCGCAGGATCGCGAAGACACCTTCTTCTCCCGACGCGGCGAGACTCGCGCGCACGCGGGCCGCGGCGCCGGCAGCAAGCCGCCCCAGCGCCGACTCGACGCGCGCCGGCGGCAGCGCTGCGGCGGCCAGCTCGAGCTGGCGCACGAGGAAGGGGCCATTGCCGTCCTGCAGGAACGCCGCGAAGAAGTCGTCGAGCGCGCCGTCGGGGTCGCTCGACAGGCGCACGTTGGCGCGCATCTGCAGGAGCGTCGGTCGCCACGCCACGCCCGCGGGTGCCGCGGCCAGCACCTCGTCCATGCGCGCCAGCACTTCGGCCCGGGACTTCGCGAGCCCATGCGTGAGCAGCACCTCCCACGTGCGCAGGTTGTCGGGCGCCTTGTCGAGCACGACCTTCGCCGTGGCGAGCGCGCCGCCGACGTCGCCGGCGACCGCGAGCGCCTGCACGAGACAGGCGCCGGTCGCCGGGTCAGCGACGCGCCCGAACTCGCCGCGCAGCGCGACGAGGCTCGCATCGCGCTCCGCGTCGTCGCCCTGCGCCACCGCGACGCGCACGAGACCCTCGCGCGCCCGCGCCGACGACGCGGGGTCGGCGAGCGCGGCGAGGAAGTGCCCGCGCGCAGCGGCGAGGTCCTGCGCCGCCAGCGCACGCTCGCCGAGCACGACCGCCGACGGCGGCGGGGCGGGCCCTCGATCGAAGGTCCCCTCGAAGCGCCGGCCACCGATGGTGAGGCGCCCGTCCGCGACGTGGCAGCGCATCGCCACCACCTCGCCGTCGGGCATCACGACCTGCAGCCCGAGCTGGTCGTCCTCGAACCAGCGCAGCTCGTCCTTGCCGAGCCGCAGGCGCCCGTTCGCCTCGAACACGAGTTCGTCGTCGCCCTGATGCCAGACGCCGACGAAGGGACGGTCGCCCTCCTCACGCGGGCGGAACCAGTCGGCCATGAGGCGCCCGAGCCGCAGCAGCCGGAACTGAACCGGGAACGGCGCCGCCTCCGCATGCAGCTCCTCCGCCCGCACGCGCGCCGGGCGCGACCACGGATCGTTCATCCCCGCGAGGATGCACACGACCTTGGGGCGATGCCGCGCGAGCTGCTCCGGCAGCTTGAGGAGGATCTCGCGCGAGGTCTGCCCCGGCCAGCCGCCGTTGACGACGGTGCGTTCCTGGCCGAGCGCGCGCAACGCGGCTTCCAGTTGGCGCGGGTACGAGCCCGCCGCCGCGGTCGCGCCCAGGCCGTACGTGAACGAGTCCCCCACGCACAGCACGGTGTCGACGCCACCGCGATCGCCCGCCTGCGCGCTCCGCCACAGGGCGAAGGCCACGACCTGCAGCGTCACCTCGAGCGCGACCAGCGCGCCGAGCGTGCCGAGCAGGATCAGGGCGAGGCGGCGACGGCGTCTCACGAGGCGCGCGGCAACTCGACCGCCACCGCCGCGGTCTGGCGGACGATCCGCGCCTCGGCGTCGACCCAGACCTCTTCCTGGCCGATCACCTGGCCGCCCTGCAGGCGCAGCTTCAAGAAGTGACCGAGCTGCGCGTCGCCATCGCCCACCACGCGCGGCACGACGGCGGCGTTGCAGAAGAGCGTCCCGTCGCGGCGCACGAAGCGCGTGCGCTGGCCACCGCGCGGATACATGAGGCGCGCGTGCATGTGGCCGCCGATCACCGCGCGCACGCGCATGCCGAGCGCGGCGATCTGTTCGAGCGCCAGTTCGAGGTCGGCGTCGCCCCAGTCGCCCCCCGGCTGCCCGAAGTCCTTGCCCCAGATGTCCGGCGCCGCCCACGACAGGCCCAACGGCCCGTTGTGGCAGAGCACGACGAGATCGCGGTGCTCCGCGCGACGCGCGGCCTCGACGATCTTCTGCGCCGACTCGGCGTGCGTGCCGACGCCGTACAGCGCGCGGTACAGCTCCGGGCTGCGCAGGCTCTTGCCGCCCCAGGAGAACGGGCGCGCGCCGATCACCGACACCCCGCCCGCGTAGCACTCGTGCACGCCGTAGGCGAGGTGGTCGTCGCCGAGCGCGGCGAGGATGTGCGTCAGCTTCGAGCTCGGCCGCTTCTGCTGGAAGCTCTGCCACGCGTCGTGGTTGCCGAGCAGCACGACCTTGCGGCACTCGATGGCGGCGATGCGCTGCGTCATCGTCACGTCCTCGTCGCCGAGGTCGCCCACGAACATGGCGAGGTCGGCGCCGGCGCTCTCGAGGAAGCGCCGGTCGGCGTCGCGCCAATGGCCGTGGACGTCACCGACCACGTACAGGGTCGCGCCGGAGGGCTTCGGATTCATCCGCGCGAGCATAGGTGAGAGGCGAGGACCCGTCTCCAAGGCAGTCGCCCGCCGGAATCCTGACGCAGCGCGGGCGCGGCGGCCGTGTTCCTTCCCGAGCGCGATGCCCGGCATCGCCACCCTCTCACCACGGAGCACCCGCATGACCCCGCGCCCTTCCCGTCTCGCCACCTTCCTCCCCCTGGCCCTCGCCCTCGCCGCTGCCGGCGCACCCGCGCAGGCTCCGGGCGCCAAGGCCACTTCCAACGCCGGCGAGGTCGCGGTCCGCCGCCTGTGCGACGAGGTCTACGGCGCCGGCCAGCTCGAGCTGATCGACGAGCTCGTGGCCGAGACCTACACGTGCAGCGGGCCAACGCCCGCCGACAGCCCGCAGAGCCGGGCGGCTCTGAAGGACTCCGTGCGCGCGCTGCGCGCCGACTTCACCGACGTCACCGCGAAGGTGAGGAGCGTGTCCAGCCAGGGCAACCTCGTGACCCTGGGCTGGGCCTTCAGCGGCACCTACGCCGGCACCGACATCCCCGGCGCCAAGGGGCGCAAGCTCGCGCACGCCGGCACTTCGGTGTTCACCATCGGCGCCGACGGCAGGATCGCCAGCGAACGCTGCTCGTGGGACACGCTCGACGTCCTGCGCCAGCTCGGCGCCGAGGCGATGCCGGATCCGAAGGACGCCATGATCGCCAGCGCCCATCGCCTGCTGCAGGATGTGTACGGCAAGGGCGACTACAAAGCGCTCGCGGAGATCGTGAGCGACGACTACGTGATGCACGTGCCGGCGATCCAGGGCCGCACGGTCGAGCGCGGCGTGGCGGCCGCCGAGAAGCGGGCGAGGGCCTTCCGCGCCGCGCTGCCCGACCTGAAGTTCGAGATCCACGAGACCGTGGTCGCCGGCGACACGCTGGTGATGCGCTGGTCGTTCCGGGGCACGCACCGGGGTGAGTTCCTCGGCGTCGCGCCGACCGGCAAGCCGGTCGACATCGCCGGGATGAGCCTGAGCCGCTCGAAGAACGGCAAGGTCTCCGAGATCTGGGTCGAGTGGGATCGCAGCCGCCTCCTCGAGCAGGTCGGCGCCGCACCGGTGCGCTGATCGTTTCGCGGTGGCCCTCGACGCTAGACTCCCGCGCGTGACCGCAGGCTCCGATCAGGATCGAACGAACCCGTTGAGCGATCCGAAGGACCTCGTGGGCGCGATGTACTCGGACCTGCGTGAACTGGCGCGCCGGCATCTGGCCCGCGACCGCGGGCACACGCTGCAGCCCACGGCGCTGGTCAACGAGGCGTTCCTCAAGCTCGCCTCGGGCAAGGAGGGCGTGATCCGCGATCGCGCGCACTTCGCCGCGCTCGTGTCCCGCGTCATGCGCCAGATCCTCGTCGACCATGCCCGCAGCAAGCTCGCCGAGCGCCACGGCGGTGGACGCGAGCGTGTCTCGCTCACCGACGTCGCCGGGGCGCCGCCGAGCAGCGGGTTCGAGGTGCTGGCGCTCGACGAGGCGCTCGAGGAACTCGCGCGGCTCAACCCCACCAAGGCGCAGCTCGTCGAGCTGCGTTTCTTCGCCGGCCTGACCGAGACCGAGGCCGCCGACGCGCTCTCGATGTCGCGCGCCGAGGCCACGCGCCAGTGGCGGATGACGCGTGCGTGGCTCGCGCAGCGCCTGCGCACGGACCCGGCATGACGACCCCCGACCAGTTCCGCCGCGTCGAGGCGCTGTTCGACGCCGCCTGCCAGCTCCCCGTCGCGGAGCGCGACGCCTTCGTTGCCCGCGAGGCCGCCGACGATCCCGAAGTGCTCGCCGCGGTGCGCGCGCTGCTCGTGGAGGACGTCCACGGTCCGACCGGGTCGGCCGCCTTCGCCGGCGTGCTCGGCGCGGTGCAGGCCGCTGCCGAAGATCTCCCCGGCAGCCCCATGCCCAAGCGGATCGGCGGCTTCACGATCGAGGGCCTGATCGGCCGCGGCGGCATGGGCATCGTGTACGAGGCCCAGCAGCAGACCCCGCGCCGGCGCGTCGCGCTCAAGCTCGTGCGCGACGCCGAGTTCCTCGACCCCGTGCAGGTGCGCATGTTCGAGCGCGAAGCGGAGGCGCTGGCGCGCCTGCGCCATCCGAACATCGCCGCGGTCTACGAGACCGGCCGCACGGAGGAGGGCCGCCCGTGGTTCGCGATGGAGTTGGTGCGGGGCAAGACCCTGGATGCGCACCTGCGTGCGCGGCCGCCGCTCGTCGGCGACAAGGAGCTGCGCGCGCGCCTGCGCATGTTCGCGACGATCTCGGCGGCCGTGCACTACGCGCACCAGCGTGGGGTCATCCACCGCGACCTCAAGCCCGGCAACATCCTGGTCGCCGATGCACCGGCCGACTCGGCAACCGACACGCACGAGTCGCTGCCGGAGATCAAGATCCTCGACTTCGGGCTGGCCCGCATCGTCGACGCCGACCGCAACGCCGCGTCGCTGGTGACGGAGGTCGGCGTGATCAAGGGCACGCTTCCCTACATGAGCCCGGAGCAGGCGCGCGGGCAGGGCGACGAGATCGACGTGCGCACCGACGTGTACTCGTTGGGCGTGATCCTGTACGAGATGCTCGCGGGCGTGCGGCCGTACGCGATCGAGCACGCCGCCATCGCCGAGGTGCTGCGAGTGATCTGCGAGGTGACGCCGCCACCGCTGCACCGCTCGACGACCACGCACTTCAAGCTCGACGCCGACCTCGACACCATCGTGCAGAAGGCGCTCGCCAAGGAAGTCGACCGGCGCTACGGCAGCGCCCAGGCGCTCGCCGAGGACGTCGAACGCTTCCTCACCTCGCAGCCGATCCTCGCCCGCGCGCCGAGCGCCGCCTACCAGCTCCGGAAGATGTTCCAGCGGCATCGCGCGGCGTTCGCGATGGCGGGCGCGATGCTGGTGGTGCTCGCGGGCGCGACCATCGTCAGCAGCGTGATGTACCTGCGCGCCAACCGCGCGCGGGCGGACGCCCAGATCGAGGCGGCGAAGAACGCCGAGAGCGCGCGCTTCCTCACCAGGACGATCGAAGCGGCCGGACCGTCGATCGCGGTCGGTCGCGACACGACCATGCTCCTCGAGATCCTCGCCAGCGCCGAGGCCCGGATCGGCGCCGAACTGCGCAGCCAGCCGGAGGTCGAGGCGTCGATCCGCACGACCTTGGGCGGCACCTACACGGCGCTCGCGAGGTTCGAGGATGCCGAGAAGCACCTGCTCGCTGCCCAGGAGATCCAGGCTGGGCTGGCGGAGCCAGTGGCCGCCGAGGTGGCCACGACGCTCGCCAATCTCGGCTTGTTGCGCTGGCTCTCGGGCCGGATCGGCGACGCGGAACCGCTGTACCAGCGCGCGCTGTCGATGCGCGAGCAGATCCACCCGGGCGACCACGCCGACGTCGCGCAGTCACTGACCGATCTCGCCAACGTGCGTGTCGAGCTGGGACGCTACGACGAGGCGGAGCCGATGCTGCTCGCAGGCCTCGCGATGCGCGAGCGGCTGCTCGGCGACCGCCATCAATCCGTGGCCGTGAGCCTCAACAGCCTTGCCAACCTGTACCACCATCGCGGCGAGATGGCGAAGGCGGAGGATCACTACCGGCGCGCGCTCGCCCTCGAAGTCGATCTCCTCGGCCCGTTGCACCCCGACACGATCACGACTCGCACCAACCTGGCCCAGCTCCTGGGCACACGCGGCGCGTGGCCGACGGCCCTGCCGATGTTCACGGAGGCCGTGGCCGCGTCGCGGCGCACGTACGGCGATCGCCATGCCAACACGTCGATGGCCCTCCAGGGTCTCGCGACCGCGCAACGCATGACGGGGTCCCTGGCCGAGGCCGAGGCTTCGGCCCGGGAAGGCCTCGCGATCCAGCGGGAGGCGAAGGGTTCGAACAACCGCGACACCGCGTACGCCTGCACCGGTCTCGCGCTCGTGCTGCAGGCGCGCGACAAGATGGACGACGCCGAGCAGCTCTACCGCGAAGCGCTGGCGATCCACGAGACGACGGCGAGCGCACCCGCGGACATCGCGTCAGCGACCAACAACCTCGCGGTGATGCTGGCCAAGCTGGGGAAGTACGCGGAAGCGGTGCCCGCCCAGCTCCGGGTGGTCGAGCTGTACCGCTCGATCAAGGGCGAGGATCACGCCAGCACGCTGCTCGCGCGCAACAACCTCGGACGCACGCAGCGGGACATGGGCGACCGCGCTGCCGCCGAGCAGACCTTCACCGCCGTCATCGATGCCCGGCGCCGCGTGCTCGGCGACGACAGCCCGGACCTCGCGATCTCCCTGTCGGATCTCGCGCAGGCGCTCGACGCCGGCGAAGAGACGGAGCGCCGCCGTGGTCTGCTCGTGGAGTCGCACCGCATCCTCGCGAAGGTGTGGGGCGAGGACAACACGGGCACCGTCACCGTGGGGACGGCGCTGGCGCGGATGGAGCACGACGCGGGTGAGTTCGCCGCCGCCGCCGCGCGCTTCCGCGCCGCCGTGCCGGTGCTGACCAGGAGCTACGGCAAGGACAGCCCGCGCGTCCTGATCGCGGAGGCCCGCCTCGCCTGCTCGTTGGCCGGCGCCGGTGACGCCGCTGCCGTCGCCGAACTCACCGCGCGCATCGACCCGCGCTTGCCGAGCCCCGACACATCGGACGACGCCGACGTCCTGTTGTGTCGCGCCGAGACCGAGCGCCGGCTCGGTCATTGGGCGGATGCCGAGCGCTTCGCGCTGCGCGCACACACCGTCCTCGTCGCCGATGTCGGAGCGACGCACCGCCGCACGCAGCGCGCCGTGCAGGAGATGGTCGCGATCCTCACCGCCTGGGACGCCGCGGCTCCGAGCGAAGGCAAGGCCGAGGCCGCCGCGACTTGGCGGCAGCGGCTCGGGCGCTGACGGCCATGGCTCACGCGTTGAGCAGACCGTTCTTGACGAGCTTCTCGCGGTAGGTGGTGCGCGGCACGCCGAACAGCTCCGCCGCCTTGGTGAGGTTGCCGTTCGCCGCCTGCAGCGTCTCCTCGAGCGCGGCGCGCTCCGTCGCCTCGAGCCGCTCCTTCCAGGTCGCGCCCGCGGGCGCGATGCCGGCCGCGAAGTCGTCGGCGTCGCGCGCCAGCCCGCGCGTGCCCGCGGGCACCGGGTCCAGGTGCGACACGAGGATCGGGCCTCCCGCTGCGCGCAGCGCGGCACCGCGCACGAGGTGGCGCAGCTCGCGGATGTTGCCGCGCCAATCGTGCCCCATCATCCATTCGATCGTCTCGCCGTGCAGCTCCGGCACGCGGTCGAGGCCCAGCTCGCGCGCCGCCTCGCGCAGGAAGCGATCGGCGAGCAGGAGGATGTCGTCGCGCCGCTCGCGCAGCGCCGGCAGCCGGATCTCGAGTTCGCGCAGCCGGTAGTAGAGGTCTTCGCGGAACGTGCTCTCGCGCACGAGCTTCTCGAGGTCCTGGTGCGTGGCCGCGAGGATGCGCACGTCGACCTTCACCTGCCGCGACGATCCCAGCGGCGACACGATGCGGTCCTGCAGCACGCGCAGGATCTTGGCCTGCAGCTCGAAG
>CAYQMF010000042.1:0-47784 GCA_964418595.1 uncultured candidatus Brocadiaceae bacterium | reverse complement strand
CGCGTCGCCGTCGCGACGCGCCTGCGCGATCGCGGCGACCAGCGCGTCGTCCCGCGGGTCGGCGGTCGCCCGCGCCCGGCGCTCGAGCGCGTCGGTCTCCATCGTCTCGAGCGTGCCGCGCAGGCGACCGAGTGCGTCGGCGTAATGGGGGCCGTCGCTCGCCTCCAGGCGGGCGAGTTCCTCGCTCACGCCGCGGTGCTCGCGCTGCAGGTCGCTCATCGCAGCCACGATCGCGTCGCGCTCGGCGCCGAGCCGCTCACCGGCGGTGAGCACGCGGTCGAGGCCGACCGACGCGGCAACCTCCGCCTGCCGCGCCTGCACCTGCGCCAGCAGCGGCTCGAACTCGGCGCGGCGGCGCTCCACCTCCTGGGCGACGAGTTCGGGCGTGACGCGCAGGAAGTCGTAGCTGCGCTTGCTCGGCGCATAGTCGACGAGGCCCGCCACCCAGCGGTCGAGGCGGCTCGTGAGTCCGCGCGCGGTGTAGGCCGACGTGCCGTACTCACGCTGCACCAGGTACTGGAAGAGCCGGCTGCGCTCGAACGCGGGGAGCTTGGCCTCGGCTTCGCGCTGCATCTCCGCGCAGCGTTCCTCGTCGCGGTGCAACCGCTGTTCGGCTTCGGCGGTCTTCGTCGCGAGCGCCGCGAACGCCGCGTCGGCGCGGAGGATCTCGGCGACCTTGGCCTCCAGAGCCGTGCGCTGCGCGACCTGCGCTTCGAGGCTCGCGGTGACCGTGGCCAGCTCCGCTTCCTTGGCGGCGAGCGTGTTGCTGAGCGCAGTGAGGCGTTCGCGCTGCGCCGTGACCTCCTGCTGCTGCCGCGCGCGCACGGCGCGCACCTCCGCCTGCGCCTCCGAAAAGACCTTGGCGACCGACTGCTCGTCGAGGGCCGGGAGGTACAGCCGGGCGAGCTGCCACAGCGCGTCGGTGCGCGCCGGGAGCGCCGCCTGGCGGCGGGCTTCGAGCTGCGCCAGCTCGTTGCCGATGGCGTCGGCGGCGACGCGGGCGGCGGACGCCTTGCGGCGCAGATCGCGGTAGATGTCGGGGCCTCGGCTCATGGTCACAGCTTGGTGGTGATCTGCCGGCCGCGGGTGAGCGGCGCGGTCTTGCCTTCGTTCAGGAGCGTGACCTCGTCACTCAGGAAGCCACGGCGCTTGCGCGCGAACACGTTCTCGTCGACGACGCCGTCGGCGCGCTTGTCGGCGGCGATGCGGTCGTACACCGCCTTGGGCACCTGCTCACCCCACTTGCGCACGGAGCGCACGCGGCCGTCCTCGGCGTCGCGCACGCTGCGCCGGAGCACGGTGCCGTTTCCGGTCACGGCCTCGACGATCACGTAGTACCCCGACACGCGCTTGCCACCCACGTCCTCGTAGTACGCATCGATCCCGCTGCGCTCGCCCGGCCGGCTCACGATGCGCAGCTCGCACTCCTCTTCGAGCGTGGCGCGCAGCTCCGCCAGTTTGGTCGCAGCGGCCTGCGTGCCCTTGCCGTCGGCGAGCCCGTGCGCGGCCTCGGCTTCGCGGCGCAGCCCGTCGGCCTGGGTCGTGGCCTCGGGTTCCTTCGCCAGCGCGACGATCGCCGCGTGGTCGCGCTGTGCGTCACGCCACGCGTCGGCTAGCGCCTTCTCGGCCTGCGCCTTGGCGGCCGCGGCCTTCTCTGCCTCCGCCTTGGCGCGCGCGGCGGACCGCTCCTCCGCCGCCTTCGCCTCCGCGGCGGCGCGCATCGCGGCGGCCTCGTCGCGCGCCTGCTGCTCCGCGCGCAGGCGGGCCACCTCGCGCTCGTGCCTTGCCTGCCGCGATTCCGGCGACAGGGGTCCGTTCGGCCAGACGAACACCGCCCAGAGCCCGAACAAGAATGCCAACACGCCCGCCGCGATCCACGCGATCCCGCGCCGCCGCACGTAGGCGTGCGCGAGCAGGGTCTGCAGGCCGGGCGGCGGCTCCTTGAACTCGTGCTGTGTCGCGAAGTACCGCTCGATCGCGGCCTCGATCTCCGCGTCGCTCACCGCGTCACCCATCGCGTCCGCCGTCGCGCGCAGGCGCTGCCGCAGGCTCGCCTTCACCGCGTCGAGGTCGAGGTGTGCCGCGGCGACCTCGCGCTCGCGGCGCAGCGCGGTCGCGACGTCCATGATGCGGAGCAGCTCCGGCAGGCTCTCGGGGGCGAGGTTGGGCGCGGACGAGGGAGGCATGGCGAGGGCGCGGACTACGGGGACGAGGGTGCGATCTTCACCGCGGCGAGAGCGCGGTTGAATGGCGCAGGTGCGACCGAGTACGTTGCGCCCCTTCCCATGACTTCGCAAGCCGGTTCTCCCGTCCCTGCCCCCGCCCCTCAGTCCTCGCTGCAGCGCTACCTCGACCGCGCGGTCTCCGTGCTCGAGAAGTTCGGCGTGGTCAAGAAGGGTGGCGAGGCGCCCAGCGAACTCGTCAAGCTGCTCGACGAGGTCAAGCACGTCGACGAGCCCAAGGTGCTCGCCATCGCGCGCACGCTCAAGCACATGAGCGCCTTCAACCAACTGGTGCGCGACAACGTCGAGGACATCGACATCGGCAACCGCTTCCTCGCCATCAGCCAGGCGTTCGACTCGATCCGCGACGACAGCAAGCGCCTCATCGCCCAGCTCGACGACGGCAAGATCAGCTTCGGCGAGAAGATCGAGAACCTGTGGATGCGCTTCCGCCGCGGCACGCCGAGCGCGCGCTTCCAGGAGATCGCGGGTCTCTACAAGGACGTGGCGAAGAGCACGAAGGACCAGCTCGAGAAGGAAGACTCGATCATGAACGGCTACATCGACTTCCGCTTCGCGCTCAAGGAAGCGGAGATCGCCGCGCGCGAGCTGCTCGAGCTGCAGATCAAGACCTGGGAGGGGAGCAAGGCGGCGCTCGCGGCGGCCCAGGCCAAGGTGAGTGCGCACCAGGGCGACGCGCCGACCAAGTCGCGCCTGGAGCTGGCCCGCGACGAGAGCAACTTCGCCTTCCAGAAGGAGGACCGCATCTACCAGCTCCTGAAGGACATCGCCGAAAACCTCGCCATCGGCTACGACGTCGGCGAGACGCTGATCGCCAAGCTCAAGCAGACCCACGACGTGAAGGACCAGGTCCACCGGCGCTCGGTCACGTTCTTCACGACCAACGAGCACGTGTTCACGATCCTCGGCGCGGTCTACACGAGCCAGCACGGCCTGCACGAGGCGACCCAGGCGCACGAGGCCTTGAAGGCCGGCGTCAACAAGGGCATCGAGGACGTGGCGGATCTGGGCCGCGAGCTGGAGCGCGCGGCACTCAAGGCCGGCTACGGCTCGACGATCAGCCCGGCGTCGGTCGAGAAGCTGGTGAAGGCGATCACCGACTACCAGGTGGACTCGATGAAGCTCATCGCCGACCTGCGCAAGGAGAGCGAGCAGAACGCGCGCGAGATCCGCCGCGTGGTCGAGGAGGGCAAGACCCGCTACCAGGAGACGGTGGCGAAGTTCGCGGCGACGGGGACAGCGGAGTAGGTCCGCTGCGCGCCCGGCCTACAACCCCAACCGCAGGTCGATGGCGTTGAGCAGCACGAGCGTCGGCGTCACGCCGACCTGGTCGACCCGGATCCCCTGCGTCGCGATCTGCTGTCCGATCCCGGAGGCGAAGGGTGGGATCGGGAACGAGAACGCGGGCGGCACGGCCACGAACACCGGCGCGGGCGAGAGCTGGATCAGGATCTCGCCGCCGAGGAAGGGGATCCCCGGATGGCCGCCGCCGGGCGAGATCGCCACCCAGGTGCCGAGCGTGCCGCGGATGACCGCGATCTGACCCTGCCAGTTGCTGCCGATCACCGGCGCGGTGACGCACGAGTAGTCGGTCGGGTTGATGTTGCTGCCGTTGCGCACGAGACACGCGGCGGTGGCGTCGTGGATGGCGAGGGTGTCGATGTTGAAGTCGGCCACGAAGTCGATCTGCAACTCGTCGAAGATGACGTTGGTGAAGCCGAAGTAGTTGTTCGGCTGGGTCTGGTTCGACGTGTTGCTGAACGAATCGACGACGACGCCGCTGCGCAGGGCACGGAACACGGAGGGCTGGGCCGTCGAGATCTGGTGGTAGACGAAGCTCAGGCTCTTGATCGGGACGGCGAAGGCGATCTTCAGCGTGTTGGGCGGGCCGGTGAAATCGTTGGTGAGGAAACCGCCGACGAGGTTGTTCGACGTGCCGGTGGTGTAGTAGCGCGCGTGCGACACCGTGATGCCCGCGAACTGCGTGGTGATCGGCGTGAAGTTGGGGAACAGGTTGGCGCCGAAGTCGATCACCCGGTCGGGGTTCGTGAGCCCGGAGAGCTGGGCGATGATCGGTTGGGCGGCGAGGGAGGCGCTGGTGGAGAGCGCGACGAGCAACGTGGCGAGGAAGCGCATGGTGGTTCGAGGGGGGAGCAGGGACTGCCGGAGTATCGCCGACCGGGCTCGCGAACGGGATCGGGTCGGTCAACACGAGAACGGCGGGACCCTCGAGCTGCGCGGCAGGGCGTATGAGGCTCCCGCCCGCGTGGCGGCGCGTCGGTACCCGCCGGGTCAATCGCCGATCAGGAGCAGCAGGCCGCGTGTCCACGCGGCGCCGGCGAAGGCACCGAGTGGATCGACGACGAGGGCCTGCGCGTACAGGCGGCCGCGCCGCAGGCTGACTTCGTCGGGCACCACCAGCCCGAAGCTGGCGAAGCCGCTGCCCGTGCTGCGCGAAAGGACCGGCGCCAGCGGGTCGGTGACGTAGAGCGCGCACCCGCCGCCCAGCGGCAGGTTCTGCGGCGCGGCCGAGAGTGCGAGCAGGCACAGCGCCTGACCGCGCGCCGAGGTGATGTCGATGGTCAGCGTGCGCGTGCCCGGTGTCGCGAGGCCGGCGGTGAGCAGGGGCGGGCCGTTCGTTCCCGCGCAGGCCGCGCCGAACGCCACCGTCTGCGCCGGCGCGAGGTTGCCGTAGATCCACGTGTCGGCGTGCGGTTGCGTGCTGTTTGGCGGACGGCAGGGCGGGATCGACCAGTGCACCGTGCACGCCTATGGGGGCGACGCTCATTCCCGCGCGCTCCGGCGTGCGGGTCGCGGATGTCTCATGCGTCCTCGAGGCATCCCCTGGTCCCAGCGAATCCCCGGAATCGACCCCCCCGGAAACGACCCTCTCGGCAGACAGCAAGGGCACAGGAACACCCATGATCACGCGATCCCTCCTCGGTCTCGTTCTCCTCGCCACCGCCGGTGCGGCCCAGGCGAGCTTCACGACCTACGGCACCGGCTGCAACCCGAGCAACCCGCCGCCGCTGATCCGCAGCACGGGGGTGCCCGTGCTCGGCACCACGTTCACTGTCAGCTTCCTGGCCCTGCCGTCGGGCCGCACGCCGGTGAGCGAGGACTGGCCGATCTTCCTCATGGGCGTGCAGCAACTGCAGATCCCGGTGCCGGTGCTCTCGGCGCTGCAGCCGCCGAACTGCTTCCTGTACACCACCACCGACATCATCGTGCCCATGCCCTGGCTCGGCTCGGCGTTCGCGAACCAGTTCCAGATGCTGATCCCCGCCAACCCGCACCTCATCGGATTCCCGCTCTACATGCAGTGGGCCGAGATCTACAGCCGCTGCCAGCCCACCTGCGTGCCGAGCATGATCCGGGTCACGAACGGCGCGATCGCGACCCTGGGTCTGTGAGCCGAAGGCGCGCGCCGACCCGGGACTGAGCGAGCGGGCTCGTACGGGCGAAGACCCGGCCCGCTCGCTACCATCCCGCGGCTCCGCGCGATGCCAGACCCCGTCCTTCCCAACGACGCCGACGCCTCCGGTCGATCCTTCGGGCCGCAGGAGCGCGCGCTCCTGGAAGAGGTCCTCGCGTCGGGCACCCTCAACGGCACCCGGGGCGCGCAGGTCCCCGCGCTCGAACGCGAGCTGGCCGCGCTGTTCGGGGTGAAGCACGCGCGCACCGTCGCGTCGGGCACCGCCGCCGTGCACACCGCGGTCGCGGCGATCGATCCGGCGCCGGGCGACGAGATCGTGACCACGCCGATCACCGACATGGGGGCGATCGCGGCGATCCTGTACCAGACCGCGATCCCGGTGTTCGCCGACGTCGACCCGGAGACGTGCAACGTGACCGCGGCGACGATCGAGGCCCGCCTCACCCGGCGCACGCGCGCGGTGATCGTCACGCACCTGTTCGGCAACCCGGCGTCGATGCCGGAGATCGAAGACCTCTGCCGCCGGCGCAACCTGCCGCTGATCGAGGACGCGGCGCAGGCGCTGCTGGCGCGCAGCGAAGGTCGCCTCGTGGGCACCATCGGCGACGTCGGCTGCTTCAGCCTGCAACAGGGCAAGCACATCACCTGCGGCGAGGGCGGCTTCGTCCTCACCGACGACGACGCGCTGGCGCGCCGCATGCGGTTGTTCTCCGACAAGGCGTGGGGCTACGGCGACAGCAAGCCCGACCACTACTTCCTCGCGCCGAACTACCGGATGAGCGAACTGCAGGCGGCGGTGACCCGTGCCCAGCTCGGCAAGCTCGAGGCCGGCACGCGGCAGCGTGTCGCGATGGCGCAGCGCCTCACCAAATCCCTGGCCGGCGTTCCCGGCGTCGCGCCGCCTGCGTTCCGTCCGGGCTGCGAGCACAGCTACTGGCGCTACGCGCTCCGCGTCGATCCAGCCGTGCTCGCCGGTGGGGCGCTGCGCCTCGGCGCGCTGCTCAAGGAGCGCGGCATCGCCTGCGCACCGCGCTACATCCAGAAGCCGGCGTTCGAGTGCGCGGTGTTGCGCGACCAGCGCACGTTCGGCACGAGCCGGTTCCCGTTCGTGGGGGAACACCGCGCAGGCGAGCCGGAAATCGTCTATCGCGCCGAGGACACGCCGGGTGCATACGACGCTCTCGCCCGCGTCGTCGTCCTGCCCTTCAACGAGCGCTACGAGGCGCAGCACGTCGACTTCCTGGCCGAGGCCATCGCTAGTGCGGCGGGCCGCCTCGCGCGGGAGCACGCGGCGCGGTGACCACCTCGCCGCGCACGCGCCTCGGCCTCGTCGGCTGCGGGCGCATCGCCCAGGCCTATCTCGACGCGGTGGCGCGGGTGCCATCGGCGCAGCTCTGCGCAGTGGTGGATGCCGACCCCTCCGTGGTCGTCGCCACCGCGGCGCGCGCCGACTGCCAGGCGTTCACCGACGCGGAGGACCCCGCGCTGCTCGGCGAAGTCGACGCAGTGATCGTGTGCTCCCCACCGGCGACGCACGCTGATCTCACCGCGCACTTCCTGGCCAACGGTCTGCACGTCCTGTGCGAGAAGCCGTTCACCCTCGACAGCGGCAGCGCGGAGCGCCTCGTGGCCTCGGCCGCGGCGAAGCGGCGCCAGCTCCTGATGGCGTCCAAGTTCCGCTACGTGGCCGACGTCGTGCAGGCCCGCGCGATCCTCGAGACCGGCGCGCTCGGGCGCGTGGTGCTGTTCGAGAACACCTTCTGCAGCAAGGTCGACATGCGCGGTCGCTGGAACAGCGACCCGGAGGTCGCCGGCGGCGGCGTGCTGATCGACAACGGCAGCCACTCGGTGGACATCATCCGCTACCTGCTCGGCCCGATCACCGCCGTGCAGGCGCAGGCGGCATCGCCGGTGCAGGCGCTGGCAGTCGAGGACACCGTGCGCTTGCAGTGCCGCACCGCGGGCGACGTGCTGTGCTGCGTCGATCTGTCGTGGAGCCTCTACAAGGAGCAGGACGACTACATCGCGCTGTACGGCTCGGAGGGCACGCTGCGCGTGGGCTGGAAGCGGTCGGCGTGGCGGCGGCACGGCGACTCGGGCTGGACGACGTTCGGCACCGGCTACGACAAGGCGCAGGCCTTCACCGCGCAGTTGCAGAACTTCTGCGACGCCGTGCAGGGCCACGCCGCGCCGTTGATCGCGCCCGACGAGATGCTCGCGTCGGTGCGTGTCGTCGAGGCGGCCTATCGCGCGTTGCGCGCGTCGAGCTGGGCGAGCGTGGGCGAGTAGCGCGGCTGCGCGGGCACCCTCAGCGCAGGTCGGACTTCGACGCGTCGACGCGCTTGTAGAACACCACTGTGTCGTGCAGCGCCCGCCGATCGGGATCGAGCGCGAAATCCGGGATCACCCCGACGCAGGTCCAGCCGAGGCGCCGATACAGCCGCTCCGCGGGCATGCCGCGCTTGGCGTCGAGCGTGAGCAGCGTGAGACCGGCGTCGCGGGCCGCCATCTCGATGGCGCCCATCAACCGCGCACCCAGGCCACTGCGCTGCGCGCGGCGGTGCACGATGAGCTTCACCACGTCGCCGCGGTGTGGCTGGTTCGGCGCCCACGCCGGGTGCATCTGCACCGTGCCGACGATGCCCTCGGTGTCGCGCGCGACCAGGAACACCGCGCGCGGGTGCGAGGTCGTCAGCGTCTTCTGCCACCATGCCTCGGCAGCCTCGAGCGACAGCGGCAGGACGAAGCTGACCGCCGCGCCCGACTCGACGGCGTCGATCAGCAGCAGCGCGAGGGCGCGCACGTCGGCGGCGCTCGCCGGCAACGACAGGGGTTCGATCGGCAGCGCGCGGGTCATGGGTGGGCCAGCCAGCATCTACCACGCCGGCCCATCCACAGCCATGCCGATTGCGTCGCCTACTCCGGGTGCAGCGTCACGTCCGCGGTCAGCACGTGCGGGCCGAAGCGGATGCGCAGCGTGGCGTGGTGTTGGCGGGCGCGGTCCACTTCGAGGGCGACGTGCAGGCGCGGCGTCATCGGCCCGCGCGCCGCGCTGAGCGGGATCGCGATGCCGCCCTCGGTCTTGTCGACGTCGTAGGCATCGAGCTTGCGCTTGCGGATCGGGTCGGGGTCGAGGGCCAGCAGGCGCAGGCCATGCTCGGGATGGTTCTCGAGCGCCAGGTAGTAGAGGCCGGGTACCAGCTTCGTGCCGCCGATGGTGAGCGGGATGTTGGTGTCGAGGGTGCTCCAACTGTTCTCGCCGAAGCGCCAGCGTCGGTCCGACGGCTTGTCCAGGAACGAAGCGAAGCCGTCCTGCCACGCGGGCTGACCGTGGTCGATGGTCATCTGGCCGGCGGAATCGGTCTGGAACCAGTAGAAGATGCGCGCGGCATTGCGCGGACTGCCCTCGTGGTAGGCGGTCTGGCCGTTCGGCGCCGGACCTTCGCGCATGCCCCCGGTCGTGGGCACGGCGTTCGAGAAGAAGACCAGCGCGGTGAGATCGGCGGTGATGTCGACGAAGCGGTGCTCGGCGTGCGCAGCGACGAAGAGGATGCTGCCCGGGTTGGCCGCGTGCGTCTTCGCGCCGACCTGGAGCTGCGCGTTGCCGGCGAGGATGCAGTAGACCTCGTCCAGCGCGTGCGGGGTCTGGTGGTCCTGCGCGCCCTTGCCCAGGCGGTAGAGCCCGCACGACAGGGACGGCCGCGACAGGAAGGGCAGGTAGTTCGACTTGCCGGCGTCGAGGCGCGCGGTGAGGTCCTTGCTCGCGTGGGCCTCGCTCGTCGACGGATGTTGCGCGGCGAGGGCCGGGAACGGGCAGGCGAGGACGGCGACGAGCGGGGCGAGACAACGCATGCCCGCAGGCTACGTGCACGCCCGAGCGCGCGCGGGCGGAGATCTTGCCGACGTGCGCGCTCAGCTCCCCGCGATCGTGAACTCGAGCGCGTCGCTGAGGCCGGTGCCCACCTGGTTCGTCGCCAGGCACAGCACGAGCCACTGCGCGCACAGTGGCTGGCCGCACAGGCCGGGGTTCACCGGGATCGACAGGCCGACCGACGTCTGCCCGCCGCACGGCGCGATCCCGCCGATGGTTCCGACGGGCACGACGATCGCGCCGCCGAGGGAGGGGTAGATCGGGCCGCAGAAGGGCGGCGGCAGCGACACGCCCGGCGTGCACGGCCCGGGCGCGAGGATCAGGTACGCGGGCGACGCGACCGGCGCGGCCTGCAGGCTCAGCGTGAAGGTCGTGCCGAGCGACGGGTCGCCGACGGTGCCGAAGTGCATCGACGTGCAGCTCGGACACGGCCGACCGAGGCAGGCGCGGCCGACGCTGGTCTTCTTCCAGCACGGCAGCACGTCGAGACCGCGCCACGCCGGCGCGAGTTGCTTGGCACAGCAGCCGAGCAGGCGGATGTCGCAGCGCACGAGGTCGCGGGCCTCGACGATCTGGGTGAGCCGGCCGTCCGTCGCGAACAGGCGCTGCTCGCAGGAGTCGTAGGCGAGGCCGGTGACGATCTCGCGCGAGCAGCCGAAGGGGAGGTTCTCGCAGAGCGGCGAGCACGGGTCCGCGGCGCGCGACACCCAGAGCCACGTGCCCCAGGTGGTGGCGCTCGTGGGGTACGACACGGTGACCAGGAGCAGGTCGTTCACTTCGTCGAAGGCGAGGCCCGCGGCGACCGCACCCTGCGGCAGGATGCGCCGGCACTGCACCGGCCGATCCGGACAGCGCCCGCTGTTGTCGTAGATGGTCAGCTCCATGAGGCCCGGCCGCGTCGCCAGTTGGAAGAGCCGCGGGCGCAGGTCGCTGCAGGCGAGTCCGCTCACCACGGCCGTCGGCTCGGAGATCACGGCGCGGAAGGGCGGGCAGCGCGGACGGCAGCCGCCGGCTGCGTCGATCGAGTACTCGGCGAGGGTGCCGCCGTCGCTCACCCACACCGTGCCGTAGCGCGGGTCGTAGGCGGTGCCGCCCGCCCACGGGGTCGTGGCGCGCACCGGCGTCGTCGTGGTGCAGTGCGTGTACGCCGGCGTGCACGGGTCGACCTGCTGGATGTCGATGAACCCCGTCGTCGCCGGCAGCGGCAGGTCCGACCACCCGACCAGCGTCGAGGCGCAGCCGGCGCCCGCGGTCACGTTCCGCACCGACACGTCGTCGACGTAGTAGGTCGCGTAGCCGGTCGCGCCGTTGTTGAGCACGGTCGGCGTCGAGGCGTTGTCCTTGAAGTTGCCCACGGCGATGTGGGTCTCGCCGCCGCTCGCCACGAAGGTCCCGAGCACCTGCACCCAGCCGCTGGTGTTGGTGATGAAGTTGCCCGCCGGGTTGCTCACCTGCGGCACGACCGGGAGCGGGTCGCCGTTGGTGATGCCCGTGTGCGGGCCCACGTTCAGGTGCGCGCCGATGTCGGCGATGGCCCGGCCGGACATGTCGGCGAGGGAGAGCCAGAACGACACCTCGTACGTGTTGCCGGCGATGAGCGGCGACGTGAGCTGCGCCTCGATGTACTCGCGCCACGAGTTGCTGTGCGGCGTCCACATGATGCAGGCCGCGTAGGCCTGGCCGGTGTGCGCCGGCTCGTTGCCCCACACGTTCGGCGGCACGCTGTAGGGGATGGCGGCGCAGGCGTTGAGGTACTCGACCGTCCCGCCGTTGGGCGAGTCCCAGCCGACCGCGAGCGCGATCTGGCCCGACGTGTTCGGGCAGGTCGAGTAGGTCTCGAGGCTGGCGTTGGGGACGAGGTTCTGGGCCGGGAGAAGGGCCGTCAAGGTGGTGACGGCGGCGAGGGCGCAGCGCATGGTGCCGATAGGTTGTCGCGGGGGCTTCGCCCTGACGGCCGAAAACCCCGACCCGTCGGCGATTCGCGGGGCCCGGGCCGAGCGTCAGCGGCCGAAGCGTGCGGCCGGAATGATCCCGCCGGGCAGACCCGGCCCCCAGCCCTGGAGCTGACCGAGCGCACAGCACGAGCACCAGTCGGCCATGGCCATGCGGATCCTGTGCGCACCCGCAGTGAGCGGGATCCGGCCGCTGCCGATGGAACTCACCCGGCAACCGGTCGGCACGCCCATGATCCGTTGCCCGTCGATCTCGAGCACGAACTGGTCGTCGATGTCGACCTGGAACGTGAAGTCGCCGGCCTGCGGCAGGTCCAGCGTTCCGCGTACGACCCAGGCAAACGAGTCGCTGCCATTGGGAGACACGAACGTGATGTCGTCGCCACCCGGCGTCGCGAAGTTGCCGGTCTCCCACAGACCGTTCGCGCCTGCGTGCGTGAGCCACGCGCCGGAGCCCGCGTTGAAGTGGATGTTGGGAACGACCGTCGCCGTACGAGGCTCGCCCGCCATGCCACTGCGATAGACCGTGAAGGTCTCCGGCGTCCGCGTGGCGAAGAACGTCTCGAGGTCTTGCGCCGACCAGGCCTGGTACATCGTCATCACGAGCCCGGTGTGCGCGGTGAAGTCCCACGTCACCGGAACCAGCGCGTTCCCGGCAGCATCGCGCAGCGATGCCCCCAGGGTCGCGCGCATGGCACCAGGAGGCATCGCGTCGGCGAGCGCCCAGATTGCCAACTGGAGCTCCGGTTGGAACACGACCTCGCGCACGCGCAGCGGCACGTCGTCGGCGGTGCCGAGTGCGCCGTCGGGGCCGGCATGGACGACGGTCAGTGCGTCGGCCTGTACGGTGTACGCGGCAAGCGGCTCCGAGAAGGTCACGGTCACGGTCTGATCGACTCCGGCCACCGCGACCCCCGATGCGGCTGGGATGCGCCCGATCACCTCCGGCGCCGTGGTGTCGGCGTGGACCTCGATCGCGATCGTCTCGGCCACCGTGTCGTTGCCGCCGGTGTCCCAGGCGCGCGCCCACACCCGCAGTTGCGGTGCCTGCGCGCGGGCCGGTGCCGTGAGCACATGCTCGAACGGATAGCTCGCGTCGGTCGCCACGCGCTCGTCGCCGACGTAGAAGTCGACGTACTGCGCCTGCACGTCGTCGCGCACGCGCGCGCGCAGGGCGAGGACCTTGCCTTCCTCTATGCGCGGCTCCGGCAACGACGTGCCGAAGGTCAGCTCCGGGCGCGTATGGCCGAGGTCGCGCCGCAGGTAGCGCACGACGATCAGCTTGCCGCGGCGGTCAGCCAGGTACGCGAGGCCGTCGTACGACACGACCGCCGCCGGGATCGCCTCACCGAGTCCGTCGCTGCTGAAGTCGCGCACGAAGGTGCCGGGCGCACGCGGGTCGCGCAGGTCGTACACGTGCAGATCGTCGCTCGCATCCGGCCCGGAGTTGAGGCCGACGACGCCGAGGCCGTAGCCGCTGCCGTCGAGCACGAGGTGGCGCCAGCCGCGCTGGCTCGTGTCGGTGGCGGCGAGGACGCGGGGCGCCAGCGGATTCGCGGCGAGGTCGAGGGCCACGAAGCCGCGCCAGTGCGTCGCCACGAGCGTGTCGTCGCCGGCGAACAGGCGCACGCAGCCGCTGCGGCCGACGGCGACGGTGCTCGCGACTTCGAGCACGAGCCCGCGCCGGCGCAGGACGTGCACCGCGTTGTCGCTGAGCGCGTAGCCGACGTCGCCGCGCACCTGCACGTCGACGATGGCGGGGCCGACGCCGACCGAGCCGAGTTCCACACCCTGCGTGATCTCGACGAGGCTCACGCGGCCGCCGGCGGTGCCGGCCCACACCACGCCGCCGGCGACGGTCACGACCCGCACGTCACCCAGCGCCAGGCGGTGCGCGACGCGTGCGTTCTCGGGAACCGTGACGTCGAGGAGCGTGAGCCCCTCGCTGCCGTCGGCGACCGCGACGTGGGTGCGCGCGCACGCGACGCGCAGCGCCGCACCGGGCGTGTCGACGCGACCGACGCGTTCCGGGGTCATGCCGTTGTAGATGTTGAACAGCTCGACGCCGGTCGCGCCGAGCGCGACCGCGGCGAGGCCATCGGCGGCGCAGAGATCGATCGCGGGGCCGGCGGTGTCGGTCGTGCTGCGGACTCCGGCGCGGCCGCCGATGCCGTCGAGGGGATCGCGCCCGGCGAACACCTCGTCGCCGTCGTTCACGCCGTCGTCGTCGGTGTCGGCGAGCGCGGGATCGGTGTCGACCACGAACTCGACGTCGTCGGGGAGGCCGTCGCTGTCGGCGTCGGGCATGCCGTCGATGGGGAAGAGCGCCGGTGGGTGCAGCGTCGTCCGTTGCCCGGAGGCCGACGTGGTGCCGGTCGAGAACCCGTATAGCCGCGTCGTGGGATCGAACATCGCCAACTGGTAGGGTGCGTCGCCCGGCGTGATCACGCTGAGCGTTCCCGAGGTCGTGGTCTCGCCGCGGCGGGCGAGCGCCCGGTCGCCGACGGTGAGCGCGAAGCGCACGCGCCGCGCGTGGCGCGTGCCCACCGTGCGCACCGCGGTGCCGGCGATCCTGCTCATGTCGCGTGCGGTCTCCTTGGCCGGAGCCTCCGCCGTCGCGAGTCGATCGAAGTACGGCAACACCGCGAATGCGTCCGGCGTGAGTGGACGGATCCCGCGCAGGGCGGCGATCATCTCGTCCACCTGCGCCTGCGTCAGATCGCGCTCGGGCTCGAGGTAGCGCCGGATGAGGGCAGTCGCGCGCTCGATGGCCTGGCAGACCAACTGGGTGAACGCGCGTTCCTTCCAACTCTCGAACAGCCCGGCGAAGCCCTCCAGCTCCGTCAGGACCGCCTCCGCCTTGCGCACGATGCTGCACGCGAAGTCCTGGCCGACGACGATCTGGCACTTGCCGGCGAGATCACATAGGGCCTTGACGCTGCGCAGGGCGCTCTTGGCGCAGGTGATGGCGGCGCTGACCTTCGCGGTGGGATCCACCGTCTCGAAGCACGCCTGCATCTCGATCGCCCGGTTCTTCTTGGCGATCAGGTCGTTGAGCATCGCGATCGCCGTAGCCCGGTCGATCGACGTGCCCTGCGACTCGAGCAGATTCACGAACGTGTCTGCCTGGTCGAGGAGGGCGCCGATGAAGTTCTTCCACGCGAGCAGGCACTCAAAGGCGCGGCGGATCTTGAACATGTCGACCGCGCATTCGGCGAGTTCACCGGCGACCGCGTAGACCGCCTTCGTGATGTCCCACCACGACTTCTTGCAGCAGTCGTCGCAGCCACCATCGTCGCCGGCTCCCGGTGGTCCGCCGTCGGCGCCGCTGCCGGGCGCCGAACCATGCCAGCCCGGCGCCCGGATGCCCACGCCGGGGTCGGTGCACACCATCGACCCGTCGGCGGTGACCGTCATCGGGCCGACCACTTCGAAGCGGCCGGTGTCGTGGTTGAAGCTCCACAGCGCGCTCTTCGCCCCAGCCGGCAGGCGCAGGCCGGTCCTCGGGTCCGGCAGGTTCGGCAGGCAGATCGGCGCCGGCAGATCGAAGTTGCTGGCGCCGTCGGTCTGCACCGTGATCACGAGCGGCAGATCGAGGCCCGGCGGCAGGGTGCCCGGCAGGCGGTCGGGCGCGACCGGCGCGATGCCGACGCGACCGCCGCGGCGGCCGTCGTCGGCGAACAGGCTGTCGGCCGGCACCGTCAGTGCCACGTTGGCGAGGCGCGCGCGCAGGTCGGGATCGAGCACGCGCGCGAGTTGCTCGTCGACCATGCGGATCTCGACGGCGCGGTCCTGCGCCACCGGCTGCAGTGTGCTCTCCGCCACGGCGGGCAGGTGTACCGTGCCGGCGTTGACGCGCTGGCCGGCGACCGTCTCCCACGCCTTGCCGACGTTCGGGTAGTAGAAGCCCGGCAGGCGGTTGGTCGCGGTCGAGCCGTCGACGTGTACGAAGATCCTGCCCGCTGGCACGTCGCGCAGGCAGAACGAGCCGAGGAAGTCGGTGGTCGTGAACGCCTCCGTCTCGAGCCCATCGACGCGGATCGTCACGCCCTGCAACGGCACGGAGCGATCGCCGTCGACCTCGGAGGCGAACACGCGCCCGCACACATCGGTGCCCGGGACGCGCGCGAGGTCGAGGGTCTTGAACGTGAACTGCGCGAGGCCGCCGGTGAAGCCGTCGCCGTCGGCGTCGAGCGGGCGGCCGGTCTGCGCGGACGCGAGCGCGTCGCCGTTGACGGTGACGGCAACCTCGGTGCCGGCCGGCCCGCGGCCCTGCGCCCAGAACAGGGTGAGGCTCTTGCCGTCGCGGCCCAGGTGCAGGCGCACGGGCACGCGGACCCCGCTCGCGTCGACGGTGACGTCGCCGTCGTGCACGGAGGCCGGGTCGATGGGCGTGCTGAAGCGCAGGATCGTCTCGCGGCTCAGCGCCACGCTCTCCTCGCCGGCGAAGGGCGACGTCTCGACCAGCGATGCGTCACCTTCCGCGACCGGGAGGTTGCGCAGGTCGGGGGCGCGCCGCTTCTTGCTGCAGGAGGGGAGGAGCAGGACCAGCGCGGCGGCGACGAAGGCGCCGTGGCGCACGAAGCGTGAGGATCGCATGCGGCTGGTCAGCGCCGCGCGCCGCGGTTTGTTGCACGCGGAGAGGCGATGGGCCGTTCCTTCAGCCGTCGGGAAGGTCGGCGAACACCGCCGCCGGCAGGTGCGCGCGCAGCGCCTGCAGCGCGCGCGCATACCCACGCGTCACCGTGGCCGGGTCGACGCCGAGCTGGACCGCGGCCTGCGCGTCGGTCGCCTGCTCGACGCCGCGCAGCAGGACCATGGTCCTGATCTCCGGCGGCAGGGCGTGGAGGGCATGGTGTTCGGTCGACTCGCTGGCCTTCCGGCACGCCGCGGTGATGACCCCCGCGGTCGCGAGCGGCAGCGCGTCGAGCGACTCCGTCACCGGGGCCGGGCCATCGGCGCCGAGGATGTGGCGCTCGAGGAGCTGGTTCGTGCGCTGCAGGATCGCATCGCTCAGCGCACCCAAGACCGCGGTGGTGGGGAACTCGCTCGCATCGACGAGTGGAGCAAGCCGCGGCAGGACTGCGGCCCACGCATCGGCGACGATCTCCTGCGCGTCGTACACACGGGCGAGACGCTCGCCGAGGCGATGGCCGGCGTGGGCCAGCAGGATCGGCGCGAAGCGCTGCACGAGCCACTGCACGCTGTCGATCCTGCCGGCGCGCGCCTGGTGCGCGTGCAGCGATGTGGGGTCGGGATCGACGGGGTTCGGTTCGGGTCCGGTCACGAGGGCAGGTGGAGCATACGGACCAGGACGCAGTATCGTGCGCCGCGTGGTGCGCGACCTCGATCTCGCCGGCGTGACGAATGCGCTCCTGCAGCGCGTGCTGGAGGATCGGCTGGCGGGCGTCGTCCGTCCCGACGCGGAGTACATCGAGCACTTCCCCGGGCACGGCGAACTCGTGGCGGCGAAGCTGGCCCAGCTCAACGCGGCGATGCCGTCGAGCTCCGGCGTCGCGGAGCCGACGGAGTCCGATGCCGGACCGGCGCCGGAGGCAGAGGCCGACGAGGTGATGCTCGGCCGCTACCGCCTGCTGCACGAGCTGGGCCGCGGCGGACAGGCCGTGGTGCATTGCGCCGAAGACACGCAGCTCCGGCGCCGGGTCGCGCTCAAGGTCATGCAGCGTGCGAGCTGGGTGGCGAGCGCGACGGCGCTGCGTCGCTTCCGCGCCGAGGCCGCGCTCGCGTCGCGCCTCGACGACCCGCGCATCTGCGCGGTGTACGACGTCGGCGATCACGCGGACGTGACCTTCATCGCCATGCGTCTCGTCGAAGGCGAGCCGCTGTGGAAGTGGATCGCGCGCGCCCGCGAGGCGAAGCGCAAGGGCGAGGCGCCGCCGGCGTGGCCGGGGCAGGCGGAGGGCAAGTCGCCCCTGCCGCAGATCCTCGCGTTCTTCGAGCAGGCGGCGCGCGCGTTGCACCGCGCGCACGAGGCGGGCGTCGTGCATCGCGACCTCAAGCCGGGCAACCTGATGCTCATGCCGGATGGCTCGCCGGTGGTGCTCGACTTCGGGCTCGCCCACGACGACGCGAGTGCGGATCCGGGTCTCACCGCGACCGGCGACGTGTTCGGCACACCGGCGTTCATGTCGCCAGAGCAACACCGCGGCGAGCGCACCGACCGCCGCACCGACGTGTGGTCGCTGGGCGTGACGCTGTACGAGACGCTGACGCTGGAGCGACCGTTCGCGGGCGCCTCGCGCCTGGCGCTGGCCAAGGCGGTGCTCGAGAGCGAGCCGCAAGACCCGCGGTCGATGGTGATCGGCATCGACCGTGACCTGTGCGCGGTGCTCGGGACAGCCATTGAGAAGGATGTCGGTCGGCGCTACGCGACGGCGGCCGAGTTCGCCGAGGACCTGCGCCGCCTGCGCGAGCACGAGCCGGTGAAGGCGCGGCCCGCGGGGTTCGGGCTGCGCGTGTGGCGTTGGACGCAGCGCAACCCGACGGCGGCGGCGCTGCTCGTGGTGCTGTCCCTCGGCTTCGTGACCGTGCTCGGGTTGTTGTGGCAGGTGAGCGGACTGCGCTTCGACGAGCAGCTCGCGCGCGACCGGCTGGTGCGGAGCCTGCTCGAGAGCCATGAGCGCGAGGCGGATGCGACTCTGTGGCCGGAGCTGCCGGAATCCGAGTTGAAACTGGCCGCTTGGATCGAGCGGGTCGAGGACCTGATCGAGCGGAGACCGCAGCTCGCGAGCCAGCTCGCCACAGGCGGCGTCGATGGTACGGCGGCGCTCGACCTGCGCGAGGCGATCGCTGCGGTCGAGCGGATGCAGACGCCGGAGACCGGGGTGCTCGCTCGGGTTCGGAGGCGCCTCGAGTTCGCGCGGACGGTGCGGGCGCGGACCATCGTGTTCCCGGCCGCCGCGTGGCAGAAGGCCGCGGACGAGGTGGCGGCGGAAGCGCGCTACGGTGGGCTCGTCCTGCGCCCGCAGATCGGCCTCGTGCCGCTTGGGCGAGATCCGGCATCGGGCCTGCAGGAGTTCACGCACCTACGTTCCGGTGCGGTAGCCTCGCGCGACGCGGCCAGCGGCAAGCTGGCACTGACGGCGGACAGCGGGATCGTGTTCGTGCTCGTGCCGGCGGGGAGCTGGCGGATCGGGACCGATCGCGACGCGGCGGGTTGGGTCGACGGCGAGCAACCCGCACACGAGGTCGACTTGCCGGCAGTCTTCATCGGCAAGTACGAGGTGACCCAAGGCCAGTGGACCCGTCTCAGTGGTGGAAACCCGAGCGTGCACGCCGCCGGGTCGACCTTCAGCCGCGCCGCGATCGACCTGCGCCATCCGGTCGAGAGCGTGACCTGGCTGGAGGCCGACACATGGCTGCGGCGGCACGGCCTGCGCCTGCCCGACGAGGAGGAGTGGGAGGTCGCCGCGCGGGCCGGGACGACCGCTCCCTGGTGGTGCGGAGATGCTGCGCACCTCGAGGGTGCGGCGAACCTCGCGGACGCGCCCACGAAGGCGATCGGGTTCCCCGAACGGGTGGCGTGGGACGACGGATTCCTCGTGCACGCGCCGGTCGGATCCTTCGCGGCCAATCCTTTCGGCCTGCACGACGTGTACGGCAACGTCGGCGAGTGGTGCGCCAACTCGTGGTACCCGTACGGTCGATCCCGCGCGGGGCGCGAGCAGCGCGGGCCGATGCGCATCGTTCGCGGCGGGGCCTACGACGACGATCCCAAGCGCGTGCGGTCGGCGAACCGCGAGCGCGGCAGCGTCGAGACGCGCTCGAAGGGGATCGGACTCCGCGCGGCGCGCGGGCTCGACGCGTAGCCGGTCAGTCGATGCGCAGCCCCTGGGTTGCGGCGATGCCGCCCGGCGCGCCGAAGTCCACCACCAGCGCCTGGTTGAAGAGGGAGAGCGTGAGGAAGGCGAGGTTGTTGGGCAGAACGATCGGCAGCGAGGCGCTTCCGGATCCGGACACGAAGAAGCCGAGGCTCGCGTAGGGACCGGAGGGATTCACGAGGAGAGTGAAGCCGAACACCGGGATGCTCGCCGGAGCGGCGGCGAGAAGCAGAGCCCCGAAGGTGCTGGCCAGGGCATTGTTCACGTCGAACGTGAAGGTGTTGCCGAGGATCGGTGCGGTCGCGCTGAGCACGGGGACCCCGGGCGTGCCACCGGTGCCGACGCCGTACGCCGTCCGGTTCAATGCCGGGCGCAACACACGGAGACCGGAGCGCTCGTACAGCGCATAGATGTCGCCGGACGGCTGACCTGGATGGATCGCCACCAGGTTGTCCGGCTGGCCGCCGACGATGGGGTTGTCGTACTCCATGATCGCGGGGGGAACGAACGGGAGCAGGGACAGGTCGAACGCCTTGAAGCCCACCGTGCGGTACGCGACGTAGGCGGTGTTGCCGACGACGTGGACCGAGTTGCCGTGGACGTTGCCGGTGGGTCCCACGGCCGTGGTGTTGGGGAGCGCGGACATGACGCCGGTGGCCTGCTCGACGAGAGTGAGTGTGTAGGAGTCGTTGGGGCCTGACGTCGCGATGCTTGCCACCAGGGCGTACTGCGAATTGGTGGTGGTCGCGATGCCGTGCGGCGTGCCGGGACCCGTGAACTGGAACGCGCTGTCGATCCCCGCCCCGTTGCGGACCTTGACCTGGTAGAGCGACCCGCCGAGGGAGACGACGGACGAGAGCAGGCCGGCGCGCAGTGTGCTGTGGCTGGCGGAGTGTGTCTTGGTGTAGAGCGGCCGGGGCGCGGGGTTCTCCGGGCTGGGCGACGGGACGGTTCCGTTGCCGACCTGATAGACCAGCTCCTTCCCCCCGGTCGGATCGCACACGCCGATCAGGCGCGAGGCCTTGTCGACGGCGAGCCAATGCGGATTCACGAACGGAGCGGTGCCGCCGTTCCACGTGACCGCTGGACCGAAGCCCGAGCCGGTCACGACGCGGATGTCGATCCCGCCGATGAGGTTGTCCTCCGGCGTGCCGCGCACGCCGAACTGGTAGTTCGTGGAGCCATCGGGGGTCGTCAGCGTGTCCATCTGCTTCCAGTCGTCGGGGCCGACGTAGGTTGGGACGTGGATGTAGAGGCCAGGCGGGCGGACTGGGATGAGCGTGATGTTCTTCCGCGTCGACGTGATGGCGTACTCGACGCCGGCCTCCACGAAGCCGGTCACCGACGTGTACGTCTCAGTCGGGCGCGGGTCGAACGCATTGGTGGCGACGATGTGGTTGTCGGCCTGAGGGGTCTGGGCGGGGAGAGATCCGAAGGCGACGACGATGGCAAGCGTGAACAGTCGCATGGTGGAGAGGGGGCGGCACCGCGCCGGGGGAGAGGAAGTTGAGATGTCGAGAAGATAGCTCGCAACCTTGCCCTTGGGCAGCGGCGCAGGCTCGTCGCGGCGGCGCGTGCCGATGGGTGGGTATCGCTGATAGGCTCCCCGACCGGGGAGCCCGACCATCATGCGAACCGAAACAAGACGCTGTGCGTACCGGCTCTCATGGCCAGCGCGCTCCCCGATCCCCTCGCCGCGCGGGACGGCGGGCTGGCCTTCGCCCCGCCCGTGCGCCGGCAGGCCGGCGACGCCAACCTCGGCGAGGGGCGGCTCTACCCTTCGCCGGTGTTGCACGACGTGAACGGCGATGGTCTCGCCGACATCGTCGTCGGCGATCTGCACGGGCACCTCACCGTCGCCCTGCGCAAGCCGGGCAGCAAGATCGCCTACGCCGCGGAGGAGCCGGTCCTGGACGAGCTGGGCAAGCGGATCGACTTCCACAACTGGTGATGCATCGGCATGAGTCCACAGTTTCGTGGACTTCGATGCCGACGGCCGCCTCGACATGGGCGCGGGGATCTTCGACGGCTCGCCGCACGTGGCGCTCGGGACCGGCAAGGGCTTGCAGCAGCCGGTGCCGATCCTCGACCGCGAGGGCGCGCGCATCGTGAGGAACGACTTCTGGAACTTCGACACCAAGAAGTGGGATGCCACCGACCGCTGTGATCCCCAGGGGGTCAAGCTCGCGAAGGGTCACCTCACGTCGGCGTGGGCCGCGGACTGGGACGGCGACGGCGACCTCGACCTCCTGCTCGGCGACCACAAGGGCGGGCACGTGCTCCTGCGGGTGAACGAAGGCACTGCGAAGCAGCCCGCCTTCGCGACCAGGAACACCGTGGTCCTCGCCGATGGCTAGCCGCTCGTCGTGCCCGGCACGGTGACGACGCTACGCCTCGTCGACGGCAACGCGACGGTCGCCTCGATCTGCTCTGCGGGAGCATGGGCAACCCGTACGGCACCGGCGCCGGCGGCGGCGTCTACCTCTATCCCAACACCGGCACCAACGCGGCACCGGTGCTCGGCGCGCCGCGCACGCTCGTGGCCCAAAGCCCGAAGGGCGCCATCGAGCCGACGCGGCCCGACGCTGCCAGCGCGCCGCGCGCGCGCCCGGCGACTCCGACGGCGACCGCCGGTAGGTGCGCTTCCGCGCGCACCGTGCGCGCGTTCGCGCGGCCATCCGCGCCGCGCGCCGCTGGTCTTCGCCGTGAAGGCGGGCGGCACGCCGCTTGCGCACGCGCGTCGTCTCGTCATCGGAGGACGTCATCGTGCACGCATCACCCTGGGCATTGCGGCTCGCCTTCTGCTCGCTCGTGGTCGCCGGATCTTCGGTGCCCGGGCAGACGATGAAGCTCGTCGCCAACCTCGAGCGAGGTCCGGCCGGACCCGTTGAAGCGAGTGTCGCGCAGTTGCTGGGGACCGCCGGGGCGCTGACCTACTTCGCCACGCGCTCGGCAGCGACCGGGTACGAGCTGTTCGCGACCACCGGCCAGCCTGGCGTCGTGCAGCTCGTGCGCGACATCAACCCGTACGGCAACTCGTTCTTCATGGACTTCGTCGCGCTGGGTGATAGCGCGTTCTTCTGGGCCGACGATGGCGAGCATGGCATCGAGCCGTGGATCAGCGACGGGACGCCGTCTGGAACGCATCTCGTGAAGGACATCCGCGTCGGAGCGCTGTCTGCGCGAAACTCGTCCGGTCCCATCGTCGCGCTTGGCCCGCGGGTGATCTTCGCCGCGATCGATGAGGCCAACGGGTTCGAGCCGTGGAGCAGCGACGGCACGGAGGCGGGGACCTTCATGCTGGCGGACATCGGTCCGGGCACGGCGAGCGGCTGGATACGTTCGCTCGTGACCATGCGAGGGAACGCGTACTTCGTGGCGCAGGAGTCGACGGGCACGAGCTTGTGGCGCACGGATGGAACGCGCGCGGGCACCTGGCCGCTGATCACCATGCCGGCCCCCGGACCTCGTGAACCGGCTCAGTTGGTCGCCGATGAGGCTGGCGGACAGGTCTTCTTCGTGGCGACGACGGAGGCGACCGGACGAGAGTGGTGGAAGACGGATGGAACTCGCGCCGGCGCGCGCCTCGTCGCCGACCTCGTGCCCGGACCCGGGAGTCCGCAGCTTGGCGACGCGATCGCAGCCGGCGGTCGACTCTTCTTCAGTGCGACCGTCGGGACGCAAGCGTCGACCCTCTGGTGTGCCCACGGAACGGCCACGGGCGCGCGTCTCGTCCGCGACCCCACGGTGGGCGGTCCGACGAACGTCGGCCGCCTGTGTGCCGTCGGCGACTGCGTCATCTTCTCGGGCACTTCGCCGGCGGCCGGCGCCGAGCCTTGGCTCAGTGACGGAACGGCGACGGGCACCTACATGCTCGCGGATCTCCAGGCGGGAGCGGCGGGGTCCGAGCCCGGGTCGTTCGTTCGCACCGATACGGGTGGTGTCGTGTTCCTCACTCCATGGTGGCCAGCCCGTGCCGCGGTGTGGCACACCGACCTCACCGCGGCGGGCACCCGGATCGTCGTTCCCTTCGAACGTCTCTGGGACATCACGCTCGCGCGTCACCCGGTCGGGGGCAGGACGCTGATCGGAGGCCGCCGGGGCAATGTCGCCGAGATCCTGGAGACCGATGGAACTCCGACGGGAACGCGCAGCCTGGTGATTCCCAGTGTGCCGCCGGTCGATGCGGGCGCCACCTACAACGGTGTGGGCTCGCTCGCGGGGAAGGGGCTCTTCACCGTCGGCGGCGGTGGGCGACCGTTGGATCTCTGGCGCAGCGACGGGACGGAGGCTGGCACGGAGCGGCTCGCCGTGCTCGGGACCGCAGCCGCGTCGACGGCCGTCTGGCCCATCGGCGAGTTGCCGGGGACACGGCTGTTCACGACCAGCGAGGCTTCGCGCCTCGAGCTGTGGAGCACCGACGGCACCGGCGTCGGCACTCGGCGGCTTCTCGCCGCCGGCACGGAGTGCACCCATTGGGGCGTGAGCAGTGCGCGGTTCCATGTGTTCGGCGCGTCGGACAGCAGCAATGGTGTCGAACCCTGGGTGAGCGATGGCACGCCTTTGGGCACGCGCATCCTGCTGGACATCACGCGCGGCGTGGCGGACACCAACCTCGGTCCGTTCGCGACCGTCGACGACCGTCGCGTGGCGTTCCTCACCCGCGGCGGGCGGCCGGTGTTCGGGACGCTGTGGTTCACCGACGGGACGGCGGCCGGCACGCGTGCCGTGCACTCCTGGCGCATGGTTGGCGACTACGTGGAGATGCTCGGTGCCGGCGGGCGTGCGTTCCTGTTCGAGTTCGACGTCGCGCGCCGGTCGGCGACGCTCTGGGTGTCCGACGGAACGATGGGGGGCACGCGGATCGTCGCCAGCGAGGTCCGCCCCTTCGGTCGGACCACGACCCTGGCCTTCTTCGTCGACAGCGGCGGCGTGGTGTGGAGTGCGGACGGCACGACAGGAGCGATCCAGCGCGTGCACGTGCCGCAGTCCCCGTCGGATCGCGCGGCAGCTGGCTGCGAGCTGGGGAACGAGTACGTGTTTGCGACCAGAGTCTGGCAAACCGGAACCACGCGTCTGTGGCGGACCGACGGCACGGAGGCGGGCACCCGTGCGTTCGCGGACGTGGCCCCCGGCTTCGACCGCGCGGAGCCGTTGGGGCGGGGCCGCGCGCTGTTGCGCATGGCGTCGCGCAACGGCGGAGGGCGCGTGCTCTTCGCCACGGATGGCACTGCCGCAGGGACCGTGCACCTGGGCAACGTCAACGGCGAAGTCCTCGTCAGTGCGCCCACGACCGAGGGCTTGCTGGTGTGTCACGACGACGGCGTGTTCGGCGAGGAGCTCTGGGTGTTGCCGGTCGGCGCGAGCGCGGTCGCCGCTGGGCCCGACTGCGCAGGTCCGGGTCGGCGTGCGCGTCTGACGGTCGACGATCCGCGGCTGGGGTCGACGATCGAGGTCACCGGCGACGGCGTGGCGGGGCCGACGCTCGCCGCGCTGCTCGGGGCGACGCCGTCCCTGCCGCAACCCCGGGTGGGGCCGTGCGTGCTCGCGGGAGCCGAGCCCCACGTGCTGGCGAGCTTTGCGACCGGCGCGTCGACCTTCCGTTCCGCGGTCCACCTGCCGCGCCTGGCATCGCTGGTCGGCGTGCAACTCGCCCTGCAAGCGGCGTGGGGACCGAGCGACGCGCCGCTCGGCATGGACCTGACCAACGTCGTGTTGTTGACGTTCGGTCTCTGACACCGTGGTGAGGGATCTGCTTCTCGCGCCCCTCACCTCCAACCAAGCTTGCGCAGCACCTCACGCAGCCCAGCCATTGCGACCGCTTCGGACCACTCTCCCAGCGGATAACTGCGATCCCCGGGATGCACCACGAGCACTCGTTTCAGGCCCAGGTCCTCCTTGGCGACGCGCATGGACTTGGTCACCACCGGTGCATCCGCGTACTTGAACTCGAAACCGAACCTGTCCTTCCCGCGGATCACGAGCAGATCGAGTTCTGCGCCGGCCTGCGTCGCCCAGAAGTACGCGTCGCGATCGCCTGTCACGCGCAGCACCTCCTCCAGTGCGAAGCCCTCCCACGACGCCCCGAGCTTGGGATGCGCCTCGAGGGCGGCGAAGGAGCCCAAGCCGAGCAGCGAATGCAGCACGCCGCTGTCGCGCACGTACAGCTTCGGCGCCTTCACCTGCCGCTTGCCGAGATTCTCGAACCACGGTGGCAGGAGCCGCAGCACGTAGGCGCCGCAGAGGATGTCCAGGTGGCGGCGGACGGTCGTGTGCGACTCGCCGAGCGAGCGGCCCAGCTCCGAGCTGTTCAGGATCTGGCCGTGGTGGTGCGCGGCCATCAGCCACAGGCGCCGCAACGCTGCGGGCGGGACGTTGACGCCGAAGCGCGCGAGATCGCGCTCCAGGAACGTCTGCACGAAGTCGGCGCGCCAGCGGACGCTGTCGGCATCCGTCCGGGCTAGGAACGAGCGGGGGAAGCCGCCGCGCGCCCAGAGAGTGCGAAGCTCGGTTGCGCCGACTTCCTGCAGATCGAAGCCCGCCATCGGCACGATCGCCACCCGGCCGGCGAGCGACTCGGAGACGGAGCGCGCGAGATCGGGCGATGCACTGCCGAGGAGCAGGAACCTCGCCGGTGCCGGCCGCCGATCGGTGAGCACCCGCAGCACGGGAAACACGTCGGGCTGCAACTGTGCCTCGTCGATCACGACGAGCCCGCGGAGTGGCCTCAGCGCCGTCATGGGCTCGCGCAGGCGCGAGCGGTCGGATGGATCCTCGAGATCGAAGGTCGTCGACTTCCGGCGGCGGGCGATGGCGCGAGCCAGGGTCGTCTTGCCGCATTGCCGCGGGCCGAGCATGATCACGGCCGGGCTGCGGCGCAGGCATCGCTCGATCTGGGCGTCGAGGGCTTCGCGGGCGAGGTCAGCCATCCTTGCATTTTGTGCACGAGATGCACAGTTTGCAAGGAGGCCGGGATCCTCTGCGCCCGCCTACCGCTCGCCGACGTTGGCCAGCGTAAGCAGCGCCATCGCCGTGCCGTAGCTGCGGCCGATCTCGTGGCTGTCGACGAAGCTGCCGTCGATCTCCGGGATGCGCCGCAGCAGCGCGAGCATCTGCGCCGCGTTGGCCTTGCGGTCGGCCTCCGGCAGGACGGCGTTCATCTCGCTGTTGTGGTAGAGGCCGTGCATGAAGAAGAAGCCGGCCAGCTCACCGTCGCTGTGGAAGTCGTTGCGGCGCACGGTCTCGATGCGGTCCATGTACTGGAAGTAGTTGCGGTAGGCGTCCTGCACCTTGGCGAGGTCGCTGCGCTGCAGCGCGAACAGCACGGCCTCGCACATCGGCATGCGCACGGCGGCGTCCTTGCGGCCGTTCGGTCCGGCCTCGCCGCGCGCGGCGCCGCCGTACACGAACGACCCGTCCTTGTGGCGCGCGGCGAGCAGCGCCTCCGCGCCCTTGCTGATCATCTCGTCGGGGATCTCCACGCCGACCTGCCGCGCCGCGATCAGGCTGCCGAGCATGGCGCCGGTGCAGAAGGCGTTCTTGTACTCGTGCGCGAAGAAGCCGTCCTCGAACTGCCGTGTCTGCGCTTCCTTCACGAGCGCCGTCGCCTGCGCGAGTACGGCCTGCTTCTCGTCGCCGGTCGCACGGTTGGCCTTGCGCGTCAGGTAGAGCACGCGGTAGGCGTCGGCGTACACGTCTTCGTTCGAGCCGCGGTTGAGGCGGGCGGGATCGAAGAGGAAGCGCTCGGCGTTCCCGAGCGCCGCGTCGATGCGCGCGGGGTCGACGTGCCGGAACTCGGCGAGCGCCGTGGCTGCCAGCGCGGTGATCGCGACCCAGGCGTTGGGGGTGATGCTGGTGTTGGGCCAGTAGGCGTAGCGGCTGTCGGTGAAGCCGCCGTTCTCGCGCTGGCTCTGCAGCAGGAACTCGACCGCCGTCTTCGCCAGGCTGGCTGCATCTGCCGGGGCGCCCGCCCAGGCGGTGTCGCGCGGCAAGGGCCCGGCGTAGGCCGGGGCCGGCAGGTAGCCCACGTGCTCGAAGTTGGCGAACGCCGCGCCCATCGGGCGGTCGTCGTTGCCGAGCGTGATGTTGGCGCGCGCGCGGCGCGCCCATGTCGTGCCCGGGAAGCGGTCGTTCACAGCCGTAAGGACGCGCGTCGCCTCGCTCTCGTGGCCCATGCGCAGTCGGCACAGCGCCCACAGGTAGCCGGCCTCCGCCTGGCGTTCGTGCGTGAGCGCGAACGCATCGCGCAGATGGCCCGCGGCCTTGGCGGCGTCGCCGCGCAGGAGCCAGAGCAGCCCGCGTTCGGTGAGGCGCAGGCCAGCGCTCGTGCGGTCGTTGCGCGGGAGCTGGATCGCATCCAGCACCGCGAGGGCCTCGTCCGCCCGCCGCAGCCGCCGCAGCAGGCCGGCGATCGCCAGTTGGTTGGCGGCAGACGGCTCGGTTGCCTTGGCGGCATCCAGCGCCTTCTCCCACTCGCCCTGGGCGGTCCACTCGGCCACCGTGTGCGCCTCGCCCGGCTTGGTGTCGGTCGTCGCCAGCACCCGCCGCAGCACCTCGGCGAACCACAGCGCGTCGAAGGTGCGCAGCCGTTCGACATGGTGGATCCGCTTGCCGTCGGCGCCCACGAACACGACGGCGGGCTCCACGAACTGCAGCGGCCGGAGGTCGAAGCGCGCGCTCATCGCCTCGTCGCACACCATGCGCAGCGGCACGAAGCGGGCCTGAACGATCGCGGCCACGTCAGGATCTGCGAACAGGACCTGCTGCATGTAGAGGTCCAGCACCGGCGCCCGGTACATCTGTCGCCCGTTGCTCGCGCTCTCGATGATGCGCGGCACGTACCACAGCACCGGCTTGCCTTCTTTCTTGGCGCGCGCGATGGCCGCATCCATCAGTGCGGCGCGGTCGACCTTCTCGGTGAGGTTCCGCTTCGCGCGCCGGCCGTCCACGAACTTCTCCGTGTCCTTGACCCACTCGATCATCGAGTCGAGGGCGAACGTGTCCGGTCCGTCATCCGGATCCTGGGCGCGGACGGCGGTGGCGGAGAGACCGAGGGCGAGGAGGAAGGCGAGCGTGCGCATGACTTGGTTCCGGCGGGGCGACTGTCGCGAGACTCTACGCCGTCGGCGCGACGCCGCGCCACCGCGCGCTCGCTCGTCGGACGAGAACGCTCAGTGGCCGCCCTGCCCCTCCAGCCACCGCTCCACCTCGATCGCCGCCATGCACCCGGTCCCGGCCGCGGTGACCGCCTGGCGGTAGTAGTGATCCGCGCAGTCGCCGCACGCGAACACGCCCTCGACGTTCGTCGCGGTCTTGCCCGGCACCGTCTTCAGGTAGCCGACGTCGTCCATGTCGAGCACACCCTTGAAGATCTCCGTGTTCGGCTTGTGCCCCACGGCGAGGAACAGGCCGTCCGCCTTCACGCGCTTCTTCTTGCCGTTGCCGGTCTCGGTCAGCTCGAGCCCGGTGACCTTGCCCGCCGCGACGTCGAACACGTCGGTCACGTTCTGACTCCACAGGATCTCGATCTTTCGGTTGTCCTTCACCCGCTGTTGCATGATCTTGCTCGCGCGCAGGACGTCGCGCCGCACCACCATCGACACCTTGGTGGCGAACTTGGTCAAGAAGTTGGCCTCCTCGCAGGCCGAGTCGCCGCCGCCGACCACGAACACTTCCTTGCCCTTGAAGAAGAAGCCGTCGCACGTGGCGCACGCCGACACGCCGCGCCCCTGCAGCTTCGTCTCGTTGGGCAGCCCGAGGTAGATCGCCGACGCACCGGTGCTCACGATCACCGTCTCCGCCGCATAGACCTCCTCCGAGTTGCTCCACACCTTGAACGGGCGCTTGCTGAAGTCGACCCGCTCGGCGAGTTCGTGGCGCACCTCCGTACCGAAGCGCTCCGCCTGCGCCTTGAACTTCTCCATCATCTCCGGGCCCATGATCCCCTCCGGGAAGCCGGGGTAGTTCTCGACGTCGTTGGTGATCGTCAACTGCCCGCCCGGTTGCGGACCCGCGAGGAGCATCGGCGCCAGGTTGGCGCGCGCCGTGTAGATCGCCGCCGTGTAGCCGGCCGGGCCGGAGCCGAGGATGAGAGTCTTGTGGACCTTGGGCATGCGGCCTCGATACGGCCGCGGTCGCACGCGCGCAAGACCGGGCTACTGCCGCGTCGCCATGACCTCGCGCGCGCGCGCCGCGGCCTCCGCTTGCTGCGCCGGCGTCATCAGGCGCGACACGACGCGCTCGCGCGGGCCGGGCAGCGGCCGCTCGCGCGCGGTCAGGCCCGCGGTCGCCACGAGATCCACGCGCAGCTCGCCGTTCTCCTTCACGACGATGAACGCGCTCTCGGTGGCGTCTGCGTTCGGGTCGCTCACCCTGACCAGCACGTCGTCGCCACGTGCGGTGGCAGACACGACCTGCAGGGGTGCCTTCTTCGCTGCGGCGTCGAGGGGCAGGTGGTCGATCGCCGGCCGCGATTCGTCGGTGACGAGCCGACGCAGTTCGCCCACGTCGCCGCCGCGCAGCGCCGACTCGAACGCGCGCACCGTCGCCATCGCGGCGGTCGCACGTTCCGAGGCTTCGCTGGCACAGCCCGCGAGCAGGCATGCAACCAGGGCGAGCAGGAGCGGGACGCGCCTCATACGCCCCTGCTATCGGCGCGTTCCCGTCCCGACTTGAGACGGCACCGGCATCACCCGCCCAGCACTTCGCGCGCCCGCGCGACGGGGTCGGCGGCGTGGGTCAGCGTCGCGAACAGCTCCTCGAGCCGTGCCGCATCGCCCGCGCCCATCTGCTTGCGCAGCTCGACCACCGTGCCTTCCGCCCGCAGCCTGCCCTTGTCGATCACCGCGACCCGCTCCGCCACCGTCTCGACGACGTCGAGCATGTGGCTCGAGTACAGCACCGTGCCGCCGCGCGCGGCGAACTGGCGCATGACCTCCTTCACGAGCATGGTCGTCTCCACGTCGAGGCCCGACAGCGGCTCGTCGAGGACGAGCACCGTCGGCTCCGTCAGCAGCGCCGACGCCAGGACGGTCTTCTGGGTCATGCCCTTGCTGAAGCTCGCGATCGGCACGTGCCGGCGCTCGAAGAGGCCGAACCCCGCCAGCAACCGGTCGGCATTGCGCTGGATGGTGGCGTCGTCGACGTCGAACAGGCGCCCGCGCAGGGTCAGGTACTCGACGGGCGTCAGCGCGTCGTACACGTGCGCGACCTCCGGCACGTAGCTGACGCGCCGCCGGGCGCCGGCGGGATCGCGCGCCACGTCGATCCCGTTCAGCTCCACGCTGCCGCGGTCGGGCGCCAGCAGCCCGATCAGGCACTTGATGGTCGTGCTCTTGCCGGCGCCGTTGGGGCCGAGCAGGGCGAAGACCTGACCCGGCGCGACCGTGAGCGTGAGATCGTCGACGGCGTGGATGTCGCCGTAGGCCTTGCAGAGGTTGCGGATCCTGATCATCGCTCGAGCGCGGGATCGTCGCGGCGCTCCCGGCTGGCGCCAACCCGAAAGAGCGTTAGAAGAGCGACCCCATGCGCGCTTCCACCGCCACGCTCTTCCTGCTCTCCACGTTGGCGGCCCAGGCCGAGCCCGCCCGGCAACCCGCCACCGAGGTGGAGCCGGCGCAGTTGACGCTGAAGGACGCGTTCCCCGGGCAGGCGAAGTTCGACCGGCCGATCTTCCTCGCGTACACGGCCCTCGACCCGGAGCACTGCTACGTCGTCGAGCAGTACGGGCTGGTGCACCGGATCCCGCGCGACGGCAGCAAGAGCGAGCGCGCGACCTTCCTCGACTGGACGGCCAAGACCTACCATCCGAAGAACGGCGGCCACAACGAGGAGGGGCTGCTCGGCTTCGCCTTCGACCCCGAGTACGCGACCAACCGGCACCTCTACATCCACTACTCGCACCGGCCGGAGCGCGGCAAGCGACGTGGCGTCGTCGCGCGCCTGACGGCGGTCGATGGCATCGCCGGCCCGCTCGCGCCCGCGGAGTCGGAGCTCGAGATCCTGGTGGTCAACCAGCCGTGGGGCAACCACAACGGCGGCACGATCGTGTTCGGCGCCGACGCGATGCTCTACCTGGCCTTCGGCGATGGCGGCGCCGCCAACGATCCGTTGAAGTCCGGCCAGAACCTGCAGACCTTGCTGGGCAAGATCCTGCGCATCGACGTGCGCGGCGCGACGGCGGAGCATCCCTACGCGATCCCGGCCGACAACCCGTTCGCCGGCGAGCGCACGGATCGCGCGCGTGGCGAGATCTGGGCCTACGGCCTGCGCAACCCGTGGCGGATCGCGTTCGATCGCGGCACCGGCGATCTCTGGTGTGGCGACGTCGGCCAGGACACGTGGGAGGAGGTCGACCGCATCGTCAAGGGCGGCAACTACGGCTGGAACCTGCGCGAGGCGCATGTGCCGTTCAAGGACGCTGAAGTCGATCCCGAGGTGCTGAAGACCATGGTCGAGCCGATCGCCTACTACCCGCGGCGCGAAGGGATCTCGGTGACGGGTGGGCACGTGTACCGCGGCACGCGGCATCCCGACCTCGTCGGCGCCTTCCTCTACGCCGACTTCGCGTCGGGGCGGGTGTGGGCCGTGCACGAGGATCGCGAGGGCGGCAAGCATCGCGTGCGTCAGATCGCGAGTGCCGGCGGGAGGCAGGTGGCGTCGTTCGCGGAGACACCCGACGGCGAGGCATTGCTGCTGTGCTACGACGGCCGCATCTACGGGCTCGAACGATGAGCGACACCGGTCCCCTGGACGCGCTGGCCACCGACCTGCGCCGACTCGCCCGCGCCGGCGGTGCGCCGCTCACCATCGAGCCGGCGCGCGCCGGCGCCCTCGCCGACGAACTGTCGCGCCTGCTGCAGAGCAGCAAGCGCCTGCGCAGCCAGAATGCCAAGCTGCGGCGCCGCATCGAGCGGCTGAAGGCCGGGCTGCCCGACGAGATCGGCGACGACGGCGACGCGTAGGCAGGGTCGCCGCGTGCGGCGCGGAGCGGCTCAGAAGCGCGTTTCGACCGTGAGGATCGCGTTGACGCCGGGCTCGTTCACGCCCGAGTCCATGATCCGGTAGTCGGCGTCGGTCAGGTTCTCGATGGCGACCGCCACGGTCGTGTTCGGCTCCAGCGTCAGGAAGCCGCGCAGGCCGATGCTCGCGTAGCCCGGCAGCCCCTGCGGCGGGATGCGCGACGTGTTCTGCGCGTCGGCCTCCGTGTAGCGCGAGGGCTTGACATGGTAGGCCATGTGCGCGAACGCCTCGAAGCCGGCCTTGCCGTCCGGGCGCGCCCAGCGCAGCCCGAAGCGGCCGCTGGGCGGCGGCATGGCAGATGGGCGGTCGCTGATGGTGAGCCCTGCGCTGTTCACCTGGTCGATGTGGGCGTCCACGTAGTCGAACCAGCCGAAGGCCGACCAGTTCGTGAGGCACGCGCACACCGGGTCGAGCTTCACCGCGCCCTCGAGTTCGAAACCCGCGTACCAGCCGTTGCCGATGTTGCTCTTGCTGACCAGGAACTCACCGTTGGCGTTGGTGGCCCCGGTGCGGAGGCGACCGATCTGGTCGTGCACCCACGTGTAGTACGTCGTCGCCGAAGTCTCGACGATCTCGCCCTGGAAGCGGGCGCCCACCTCGAGGGTCGTGTAGATCTCCGGGTCGAGGTTCGTGGCGGGGATCTCTCGTTCGTTGGTGCGGCCGATGTCGAAGCGCGTGGTGTCCGAGAGGTTGGGCGCGCGGAAGCCCTGGCTCGCGCCCGCGAACACGCGCGTCCGTTCGCCCAGGCGCTGGATCGCGCGCAGGCTGCCGGTGGCGGCGTGCCAGTTGTCGCTGATGTGATCGGTGGTCGTGACTCCCGACACCGCAACGTCGTCGGCGCTGAGGTTGACGTACTGGTAGCGCAGGCCGGCCGTGACCTCCGTGCTCGCGGTGACGTCGATGGTGTCCTCGACGAAGGCGCCCGCGAGGTCGTACTCCGCGTCGCCGGCGACCACGCCGCGCTTCAACGACGAGAGGAGCGTGCCGTTGGCGGCGTGCTCGCGCTGCTCCGAGTCGACGTAGTCGCGGTACCAATCCACGCCGAACACCAGTCGGCCGACGGCGGTGGCCTTCTCCGCCTGCGCGAGCAGGGCCGGGGTCTGCACGTCCATCTGCTGGAAGATGCGCCGGCCGTTGCTGCGGATGCGATCTTCGCGCTCGTAGCGGTGCTTGAACGCGACGGTCGCCGATACCGAATCGAAGACCGCGCCGGGGCCGCCATCGGCCTCGTAGCGCACGTACGTCAGCCAGCGCCGGTGCGTGTGGTCGCGCTGCACGTCGCTGCCGGGCGTGAGCCCGCGCCAGCCGTTGTTGGCCACCGTGCTGTGCGTGCGCGGCACGTCGCGCAGGCTCGTGTGCTGGGCGGCGAAGGTCATGCGCTCCGCATCGCTCAGCTTCCAGGTGAGCGCGAGGTCGCCGTCGGCGGCATCGTAGCCGGTGTTGGCCAGCAGGCCCACGTCGTTGCCGGCACGCAGGTCGTCGTAGTCCTTGTAGCTGAGGCCCGCGTGCCAGCCGAGATCGCCGAGGTTGCCGTCGCTCTCGGCGTGCGAGGTGACGGAGTTCTCCGCGGTCGCGTAGCGGAAGAGCGCCGCGCCGCCGGCGTGGAAGCCGGGCTCGAACGACGCGCGCTTCTTGGTGATCGCCTGACCGACGCCGCTCACCGCGTCGGAGCCCCACAGCACGGAGGACGGGCCGCGCACGATCTCGAGGCGCTCGATCGCGTAGGGGTCGACCTGATTCCAGTACTCGACGTTGCCGGAGCGCCACGTCGAGTCGTTCATGCGGATGCCGTCGACGAGGAGCAGGGTCTGGAAGCCGGTCTGGCCGCGGAACTTTGGCGAGCCCTGACCATGCGCGGTCTTCTGGGCGGAGATGCCGGGTACGTCGCGCAGGGTCTCCGGCAGGGTGCGCACCTGCCGGCCGGTGGCGAGGAGCGCGGCATCGAGGGTCGTCGTGGAGTACGGCAGCTCGAAGGGATCGTCGTCGGCGCGAGTTGCCGTCACGAGGACGCGCGTCCCGTGTGGCTTCTGGTCCGTGCTCTGCGGCGCGTTGTCCTGCGGGGCGGGCTTGGGAGCGGGAGTGGGAGCCTGCGCCGCCAGGCTGGCGACGAGGCACGACGTGAGGAGGAGGCGAATCATGCGGCGAGCGGCGCGCGAACGCGGTGCCGCGCGCGCGGTTCAGTGCGGATTCTGTCGGCGCGCGCGCGCGGCGTCGATCGCGGCGTCGGCGCGCGCGAACATGTGCTCCCAAAGGAAGCGGGCGCGCACGTGCGCGGCGGCACGCGCGCCTTCGGCCTGTGCCCGCGCCGGCGCGAGGAGGAATCCGGTGACGGCGGATACGGTTGCGTCGGAATCGTTGGCGACGACGACGCCCGGCGCTGCGTCGCTCGGGCCGAGTCCCTGCGCAGCTTGCGCCGTCGCGACGACCGGCAGGCCCGTGCTCATCGCCTCGAGCACTTTGTTCTGCACGCCGCGTGCGAGCCGCAGCGGCGCGATCGCGACGCTGGCCCGGTGCAACCAGGGCGGGATGGCCGGCACGCGCCCGGTGACCTCGATGCCGTCGCGATCGTGGAGCCCGAGGATCGCGGCGACCGGACGCGAGCCGACGACCAGGAGGCGCGCGTCGGGGACGCGCTGGCGCACGGCGGGCCAGCACTCGCGCACGAACCACAGCACCCCGTCCACGTTGGGTTCATAGTCCATCACGCCGGTGAAGATCGCGGTGTGCGGCTCGCGCGCCGCCGGATCGCCGACGGCGAACTGCTCGACGTCGACGCCGTTGGGTAGCACGCTCGGCGTGACACCGGGGATCGACTGCTCGAACAGGGTCTTCTCGACGTCGGACACGACGGCGCTGACGTCGAAGGTGCGCGCCACCTGCGTCTCGTAGCGCAGCAACAGGCGCGCTTCGCGCGCATACACTCTGCGCGCCGCGCCTGTGGCGCGCGTCGCGAACTGGCGCCACTTGTCGGAGTCCAGCTCGGCGAACTGCATGAGGCGTAGCGGCCCGGCGTGGGGCATCGCGAACTGCGCCATCCCCGACGAGTACACCCAGACGAGGTCGGGCCGGTGTAGCTCGACCCAACGCGCGACGGTGCGCGCGAGGCCCCGGTGCGCGAAGAACGGCAGGGTCAACGGCTGGCCACGCAGGAGTCCGCGCAAGCTGGCCAGCTTGCGCCAGCGCCGGGAGATCCGCGGAGCGCACAGCTCGCGCACGTCGCGGGCGAGCGTCGCCGCGTGGACGTCGTCGTCGGGCTCTTCCCGGAAGCACCCGGCGAAGACCTCGCAGCCGCGGCCGAGGAGGTGGCGCAGGAAGTGGTGCGTGGTGATCCGGTCGCCGCGATCCGGCGGGAACGGAACGCGCTGGCTGAGGAAGACGACCCTCATCACCCGGGTGTCGCGCGCTGCAACGGTTGGCGCCCGCTGTCGGACATCCCTACATCTGTCGGCAGGGCGGTCGTGCGCGCAAGAGCTTTCTCGCCGGCCGGCATCCGCCGATAAGTGCTTGTCGGCTGTCCACGGTGCGGGTTGTGTGCTCACCTCGGTCGCCCGCCGAATCGCTCGCATGCTCCCTTCGTCCCACCTCCGGATCGCCATCGATCCCGCCGCGCTTGGCGTCGGGTCCCGGGTCCCGACCCCATGAACTTCCGGCGCTGGGTCGTCTTCAGCTTCGCGATGCACGTGCTCGTGGTGCTGCTCGACAAGGGCGCAGGCATCGTGCTCAGCCTGCTGCTCGCGGAGAACCCCGACTACAAGGGCGTCGCCGACCTGCTCACGACGCTGCCGTTCATCCTCATGGCGGTGGCCAACCTCGGCCTCGCGACCTCGCTCGTCTACTTCGTGCGGCGGGGCAAGCACAGCGTGCAGGCGGTCGCCGAGACCACAGGGTTCGTGGCGATCGTATGGGGGACGTTCGTGGCGCTCGCCGGCATCGGCCTCGTGCTCTGGCTCGTGCCCTTGCTCAAGCCGGAATGGACGGTGCGCCCGAGCATCGTGTGGCCAGTGTGCGCGTGCGTGCCGTTCCTGCTGCTGTCGAGCTACTACAACAGCATCCAGCTCGCGACCGAGCGCGTGCGCGACTACAACCTGGTGCACGTGCTGTCGTCGGCGGCGTTCCTGCCGTCCTTCCTGCTCTTCTTCTGGCTGGGCGGCGGCGGCCCGGCGGCGGCGGACGGCGTGGCGTACGGCCGCCTGAGTGTGTCGATCCTCATCGCCTGCGTCGTGGTGTGGATGCTGCGCAGCACGGTCCGGCTGCGGCCCCGCCTGCATCGGGAGTTCCTGCGCGACGGGCTGGCGTTCGGGTGGAAGGCGAACATCACGTCGGTGCTCACCTACCTGAACCACCGGCTGGATCTCATCCTCCTGCCGGTGCTGTTCGTGCCGCTGCTGCTCGCGGGCGACGACGCGGCGAAGGCGATCAAGGCGGAGATCGCCTTCTACAGCCTGGCGGTGACCCTGGCGGAGCTGGTGTGGCACTTCCCGGAGGCGCTGCGCGACCTCTTCTTCAGCAAGGTGGCCGGAGAGACGCACGAGCGGGCCAAGGTGGTGACCCCGGTGCTCGCCCGCATGTGCTTCGCGGTGGCGATCCTCGGCACCCTCCTGGTGGCCGTCGGCATGGGGCCGTTGTTCGCCGTGCTCGACTTGGTGTACGAGGCGTGGCGCGGCAAGCCCGCGGTCTTCACGACCAACTGGCTGCCGAGCGTGTGGCCGGCGTACCTCTGGCTCGCGCCGGGGACCGCGTGCTTCACGCTGGCCAAGATCCTGCAGAACGATCTGGCCGCACGCGGCCACCTGCCAGCTTGCATCGGCGCCGGTACGATCGCGTTTTGCACGATGATCGGTCTCGACGTGCTGTGGATCCCGGCGCAAGGTGCGATCGGTGCGGCGAAGGCCTCGTCGGTGGCGTACTTCGCGTCGGCGGCGTTCACGCTGTGGGCCTATTCCCGACGTGGTGGGGCGCGCGCGCTCGAGTGCGTGTGGCCACGGCGGGGCGACGGCGTCTACGTCCGCGAGATCGGTGCCGCCGTCTGGCGCAAGCTGCGGCGCAAGGGGTCATGAGCGCGGGCCGGATCGCCGTCGTCGTGCCGGTGTTCGACGGCGAGCGGCATCTCGCGGCAACGCTGGCTTCGGTGGCGGCGCAGACCCGGGTTCCGGACGAGGTGATCGTGGTCGACGACGGGTCGCGCGACGGCAGCGCAGCGGTGGCGGAGCGTGCCGGTGCGCGGGTCATCCGCCAGGCCAACGCCGGGCCGGCCGCGGCGCGCAACCGCGGCGTGGCGGCGACCACGTGCGAGTGGGTGGCGTTCCTCGACGCCGACGACCTGTTCGCTCCGGACAAGCTGGCTCGGCAGGCGGCGGTGCTCGAAGCCGAACGCGACGTCGCCGCGGTGTGCAGCGACGCGGTGATCCTCGGCGGCGCGCGCGACGGGGAGCGGCGCAGCGGCGGACGACCAGTGCCGGCGCGCCTGCGGTTCGGCGACCTGCTCGAGGGCAACCCGGTGATCGCGAGTTCCGTGCTCGCACGGCGGCAAGCCATGCTCGCGGCGGGGGGCTTCGACGAAGACCCGGTACTGGTGGCGACGGAGGACTACGACCTGTGGCTGCGCATGCTCGATTCCGCCGGCGCGAGCTTCGCCTACGTCGATGCGCCGCTCGTCTCGTACCGCATGGGGGGCGGCAGCCTGTCGGCGACCGCGCGCTTCCTGACCGGGCTCGATCGGATCTTCGCCAAGCTCACGGCCGCACATCCTGGCGACCCGGTCATCGCGCGCGCGGGCGCGGCGCGACGTGCCCGCGCGCGCCTGGACGCGGCCTTCGACAAGATCCGGGCCGGCGATGCGCCTGCGGCTCGGACCCTCGTGCGTGAGGCGCGCGCGCTGGCGGGCCACTCGCTCGCCGCGTGGCGCATGTGGCTGCGCTCGTGGCTGCCCTGACCGCGTCTCAGCCCCTACTTCATCTTCGGGATGCGCATGAGGACCCAGACGGTCCCGGGCTTGCCGGTCCGACCCTGGTAGTCGGTCCACGACTGCAGCAGCTCGGAGTTCTTGAGCACGAAGTCGGCGCTCACCGTGGTCTCGGAGTGCATGCGGCTCGTGTTCTCGGTGTCGCGCACGACGGTCTCGTTGGTGACGCGGGAACTGAGGTTGCGGCTGAGCATGCTGCGCGCTTGCTCGATCGCGTGCGGGAGGTTGTCCTCCGCGTGCAGCGAACCGACGTAGCTCCCGAGACCGTAGATGTAGTCGGCGTCAGTCGGTGGCGACGCCACCCACTCCGGCGGGTCGTACACGGTTGCGGCGCAGGCGGCCGGCAGGACCAGGGCGAGGGCAAGGAGGCAGCGAGGAGTGCGCATGGGATGGGGGATGGAGGGTCCAGAATGGCAGCGGGCGCCAACTCGACCGAGGTCGAGTCAGCGCCCGTTCGAGCCGGCCGTTGCACGGTGGCTCGCGCAGGTCGTCACTTCACGTAGGCCTGCTGGAACTTCGCTTTGGCGTCCTTGGCGTTGTCGGCGTCGCGGTTGATGAGCTTGTCGAGCTTGTCCTCGAAGTCGCGCTTCATCACCTCGGTCTTGAACAGCGTCTCGTCCTTGATGGCGCGGTCCTTCATGGACTTCCCGACCTGCTTGGTCCACTTCTCGGGGTCGTCGACCATGATGAGGACGTACTGGACCCCGTCGCGCGTGGCGTACTTGACGGGCCGGGCGCCGATCAGCTCGGCGTCGGTGATCTGCCGGATGAGGACCTCGTCGTTGAGGTACGAGCTGATGGTGCGCTCGTCGAGCATGTCACCAGTCTCCTTCGCCCAGTTCGACACCAGCGACTGGATCAGCGCCTTCGCGGACGCGGCGATCTTGGCGCGGCCGTCGGCCTCGGCGCGGGTGCGCGCGGCGGACGGGTTGCCGAGGATCTTCGCGGCGCCGGTGGCGGTGAGGACGTCCTTGATGTCGCCGGGGTTGTCGATCCAGGACTCGCCGGTCACGACGGGACCGTTGTTTTCCGCGGGGGTGGAGCCGCACGAGGTCGTGCCGATCCAGAGGGAGCTGACGAGCAGCGCCGCACAAAGCTTGCGTGTGGAGAAGGTGATCATGGTTGGTAGGTGGGTGAAGGGACGCGCGCGGTGCCACGGCTCCGATCGCGGGTTCCCGCTGGAGCGCAAATCTAGTCAGTCGCGGGGGCGCGGTCCAAGAAGTAGTGATGTCTCTGCGGGCGGATGCCCGACAACGCCGGAGAAGCGGCAGGACCGTGGGCCAGGGCTCGACGGGGTGTTGTTTTTTGGATCGCGACCGTTGTGGTGGTCGTCGCCGCCGTGGCGAGGGGGATGCGTCGCCTCTATAAGGGGCGCCGATGCAGATCAGCGACATCACCGTCGAGGGCTACGAGCAGGTCGTGGAGGCCAAGGACCCGGCTTCCGGCCTGCACGCGATCATCTCCGTCCACGACACGACGCTCGGCCCGGCGCTCGGCGGGCTGCGCATGTGGCCGTACGAGTCGGCGGCGGATGCGCTGTTCGACGTGAACCGTCTTTCGCGCGGGATGACCTTCAAGTCGGCGGTGGCGCAGACGGGACTCGGCGGCGGCAAGGCGGTGATCCTCGGCGATCCGACCAGGCTCAAGTCCGAGGCGCTGTACCTGGCGATGGGTCGGTTCATCGAGACACTGGGTGGCCGCTACATCACGGCCGAAGACGTCAACACCGACATCGGCGACCTGGAAGTGGTGCGTCGAGCGACGACGTACGTCACCGGCCTGCCGCGTTCGGTGGGCGGCAGCGGCAACCCGTCGCCGTACACGGCGTACGGCGTGTTCCTCGGCTTGCAGGCGGCCGTCCAGCGGCGGCTCGGCAAGGGTCTGCGCGGAGTGACGGTCTCGGTGCAGGGCGTCGGCGCGGTGGGCTCGGCGCTCGTGCGGCGTCTGGTCGAAGCGGGCGCGAAGGTGACCATCGCCGATCGGAACCCTGGTCGCGTCGATGCGCTGGTGAAGGAGCTGAAGGTCGCGAGCGTCCCGGAGGCCGAGATCATGGTCGTTCCCTGCGACGTGTTCGCGCCCTGTGCGCTCGGTGCGATCCTCAACGACAACACGATCCCGGCGCTGCGTTGCAGCGTCGTCGCCGGAGCCACCAACAACGCGCTGCTCGCGCCCAAGCACGGCCAGATGCTGCGCGACCGCAAGATCCTCTACGCCCCCGACTACGTCATCAACGCCGGGGGAATCATCAACGTCGGCTGCGAGTTCCTGCCGGGCGGCTACGACGAGCAGGAGAGCCTCAAGCGGATCGAGCGCATCCCCGTCGCGCTCGGCGAGCTGTGGACCATCGCCGAACGCGAGGGCATCCCCACGAGCGAGGCAGCGGACCGGCTGGCGCAGCGCATCGTCGCGGACGCGAAGAAGAAGAAGACCAGCGCGCGCGTGTGAGGGGGCGGGGGAGGGGCGGAGGGGCGGAGGGGCGGAGGGGGGTGCTTGACGGCGGCCCTTCCCCAGGAGCATCATCCTTCCAACTCGTTGCTCCAGTGGATCCCCCATGCCGCAAGGTCGGTTCCCGGGCCAGGAGCAGATGCTTCGGCGCTACGCGAAGATCGGTCTCGAAGCGGAGGGCGGCTTCCGCCGCACGCGGCGGCGCTTCCTCGGGTTTGCTCTGGGGGGTGCTGCAGTCGCGGGGAGCTGTGGCTGGTTCGCCGGCCGCTCGGCTGCCGTGGAGCCGCGGACGACCGCGACCACGCTGGAAGACATCGCGCTCGGCCCCATGGCGCGACTCGAAGCCTGCGCGACCGACCTGCTCGCGGAGATCGAGCAAGGCCGCGCGACGCCGATCCTGTGGCGGGGGTTCGAGCGGCTGGCGACGTGGAGCGTCGCGCGTCCCGAACTGCGCACGTTGCGGCAGCGACTCGGCCCGACGGTGCGCGTCGCGACGCCGCCGGTCGATGTGCAGGAAGTGCTGCGTCACCTCGAGCTGCGCTGACGCCATGCCGATCGTCGTCGACCCCAACCCGGCGCCGGAGGGTGGTCGGGTGACGATCACCGTGGACGGGTCGGGTCCGTACTACATGCGGACAGGCGGGAGTGGCGACGCATGGCAGGAGGTCGCGACCGACCCGGAGACGAACAGGGCGACCGTCGACGTGGTCGGCAGTCCGCCGCAGACGTTGGACATCAGCAACCGTGATCTCGGAGCCCCGGACTCGACGGTCGTACCGATCGAGAGCCGGGATTGAACCCATGAGCAACTCCATGCGCCTTCGCGTCCTGAGCGTTCTGGCTCTCCTTGCCCTGCCTGCCGCGGCCCAGGGCGTCATCGTCGTGCCGGCGAGCTTCAGTGGCTCCGATGGGCCGACCTTCGGTGGCGTTGCCGGGCTCGTGAAGCGGCAGCGCCAGCAGATCGTGCTGACCGAGTCTGCTCTCACGGGTCTGACCGGTCGCTCGCTCACGCGCATCGAGTTCCGGCGCGACGGGCAGTACGACAAAGCGCTGCGCGGCGGACGCGCCGATGTGTCGGTGCGCGTGGGCACGACGTCCCAGAGCCTGGATGCGCTCTCGCCGTCGTTCGCCTCGAACCTGGGGGCGTCCGCTCCGGTCGCGCTCCAAGGCACGATCGACATCCCCCCGTCGCCGCAACTGCTCAACCGCAACGAGCCGACCTGGGCTGGACCGTACGCCGTTGCCATTCCGTTCGCGACGCCCGTGCCGTACGTCCAGGGCAACCTGGTCCTCGACCTCGCGGGCAGTCCGGTGAGCGGGCAAGCGACTGACTGGTGGCCGGTGGACTACGCCGCGGACCTCACCGCGGGCAGCGTGACGCGCATCGGAACGGGCTGCGGCTGGGGCGCGGATCTCGGAGTCTCGATCCAGCAGCTCGTCGTCGGCAGCACGGCCCGCTTCGTCGCGGGCGGCCAGCCGAGCAGCGTCTCCGCCCTCCTGCTCGCCGCCACGCGCGTGCCGCCGGTCGACCTCACGTTCCTCGGTGCGCCGGGGTGCCAGCTCCGCGTGATGCCGCTCGCCACGCTCACGGTGGGAGCGGGCGTCGGCAGCAACGGCTCGCCGGGGACTGCCAACCACGAACTCCACTTCCCGCTCCTTCCGTCGCTCGTGGGCGGATCGCTCGCGACCCAGGCGGTGGGGGCGTGGATCGATGGCAGCGGCGCGCACCTGTCGGTATCGCCAGCCCTCGACGTACAACTCGCGCCCGGCCTCGCCACGCTCGCTGGCGCCACGATCGACTCCGTGTTCGTGACGCCGAACGATCCGTTCCCCACGAGCGGACGCGTGCGCCGCACGCGCGTGCCGGTCGTGCGGTTGACGCACGACTGAGGAGGGCACGGCTCACCGCCGCCGCCGCAGCAGCCACACCATCGGCAGCGCGCCGGCGACGCACCAGGTCCACAGTTGGTGCGGGAGGTCGAGCGTGCGCGTGGCGGCGTAGACGACGTAGGCGAGCGGACCTGCCCAGGCGAGGACGCGCAGCGCGCGCATCGACGCGCCCGCGAGCGGAGCCAGTCCGACCAGCGGCGCCCACCACAGGTGGTACCACGGCGAGAAGAGCGCCATCGCCGTCATCAGGAAGATCGCGAGCGCCCAGGTGCCTTGCGTCGCGAAGCTGCGGGCATCGCGCGCGCGCAGGCAGGCGATGGCGACGGCGACGAGGGCGATGAAGAGGCCGGTGACGTGCAGGGCGTCGGTGGCGCCATCGCCGAACGCCAGCGTGCCGAAGGCGAGCAGGCTCGCGCCGCGGTTGGCGGCCTGCTGGCCGAGGAAGCCGAGGCTGCCCGGGTCGCGCCAGAACACGGCCGCGAACGCCGCCCCCAGCGCGAGGCTGACGCCGCAGCCCCCGAGGAACGGGCGAAGCCTGCCGGCGCGGATCGCCGCGCACAGCAGGATCGGCCCCAGCGGCGCGCAGCCATGCTTGGTGAGCACCGCGAGTCCGAAGGCCAGGGTCGCGAGCCCCCAGCGATCGCGCGCCAGCCGCTCGACCATCCACGCCAGGGCCAGCGCCATGAGCGCGTCGTTGTGGCCGCTGCCGCAGGTCTCGAGCGCGAGGAACGGATGGAACAACCACAGCGCGAGCACCGTGCGCCGCTGCGCCTCGCCCGCCGCGCGCGCCACGAGCACGCCGCTGCCGACGTGCGCGGCGGTGGCGAGCAGCTTGAACGCGTACGCCCCGACCCACGCCGACGTCCCGCCGAGCAGCGCGCACAGGCCCGCGGTCAACGCCGCGATCGGCCCGTACACGAACACGTAGTGCGGCCAGTCCGCCATGGCGAGCACCGCATCCTGCGGGACGGTCCCCGGCGGCGTGACGTACGGGTTGTGGCCGAGGTGGACCCAGAGGTGGCCGCGCGCCACGTAGTCGAAGACGTCGGTCGAGAACAGCGGTGGCACGAGCCACGCCGCGGCCGCGAAGCCGATGCCCCAGCGCAGCAGCGTGCGCTCCGTGAGCGCGGGTGCGGCCTGCACGAGACGGTGCCAGCCGAGCGTGCCGAACGCGATCGCGAGCAGGAGACCGACGCCCTCGGCGCCGTTGAGCCACGCGTGCAGCGGCACGCCGAGCAGGTCGCGGCCGGCGCCCCAGAAGAAGTGGTGGCGCAGCGCCGTGGCACCGAGCACCGCCTGCGCGAGCAGCGCAAGCAAGAGGCCCGACGCCGCGCGCGTCATCGCCCCTCCGCCGCGGCGCGATAGGCGCGCAGCGTGACCTCGGCGGCGCGCGCCCAGGTGAACGCGCGGGCGCGGGCCTTCGCCGCGGTGCGGATCGCGTCGAAGGCCGCGCGTCCGTCGATCGCCGCGGCGATGCCGTGCGCCATCGAGTCGAGGTCGTCGGGGTCGAAGAACGACGCGTGTTCGCCGCCGGCCTCCGCCATGCCGGACGTGCGGCTGGTGACCACCGGCGTGCCCTGGGCGAGCGACTCGATCACCGGGATGCCCCAGCCCTCGACCTTGCTCGGGTAGATGGAGAGGTCGGCGCCGGCGTACAGCGCGACGAGGTCACTGCGGTCGACGTACGGCAGGAAGCGCACATGGTCGCCGAGGCCGGCCGCGGCGGCGGCGGCCTGGAACGGCGCGCGCTGCGCCTCGGCGAGTCCCGACACCAGAACCACATGGTCGAGCCTGCGCCGCGCGTGCAGGCGACCGAGTGCGGTGAGCATGGCGGCGGTGTTCTTGCGCGGCAGCGGCGCGCCGATGGCGAACAGGTACGGGCGACCGCCGGCGTGCCGCCCGCGCATCTCGGCAGCGCGCGCGGGGTCGGTGTCGACGGCGAAGTCCGGATGCACGCCGTTGTAGAAGACCTCGACCTTCGCCGGGTCGGCGCCGAACCGGGCGATGATGTCGCGCTTCGACCACTCGCTCACCGTGAGCACGCGCGCCGCCTGGCGCACGACACGGCTGGTCACGGCTCGGCAGTAGCGCACGTAGGGGTCGTCGAGGCTGTCCGCGAACCAGGTGACGATCACGTCGTGGATCGACACCACCATCGGCGGCGCGCGCAGCGGCCACACCCGCGGCGGCAGCGTGTTGAACGTGCCGTGGTACACGTCGAGGCCGTCGCGCGCGATGCGCCACGGCATGAGGGCGCGCTCCCAGAGGTGGAAGCGGCTGCCGCGCATCGTGGCCTGGACGGTGGTCATGTTCGGCGGCACGTCCGGCAGGTCGGCCGGCCGCTCGCGCTCGTGGTAGAGCCTGAAGCGCACCTCGGGGCAGAGCGCGCCGAACTCGCGCATCAGGTGCCGCGCATAGAGGCCGATGCCGCGCGGCTGGAAGCGGAACGCCTCGCGCGCATCGAGCCCCACCACGAACGGCGCCGCCTCGGCCATGCTTCGGTTCTCGGGCTCTCTTCGGTTGTCGGACCGCTGCTACTTGGGCGCGCGCGTGAGGACCTCGGCGCCGTTCTCGCCGATGAAGATCGTGTGCTCGGTCTGCGCGACGCGGACCCCGGCCTTCTCGACCAGCGGCGGGTAGTCGATGAGGATGCCGAGGCGCTTGAGGAGGCGCAGGCACTCCTCGGCCTCGGCCGGCGTGGCGAGGTGGCGCAGCAGGCTCCGCCGCGCGAAGGGCAGACCCTCCGCGGCTTCGATCGCCGCCGCGAACCGCTCCGGAACCTTGTCCTTCGGTTTGAGCTTGCGCTTCAGCCCGAACACCTCCGGCTTGCCCTGGGTGTCGATGTAGCCCTTGCCATCGCTCACGAACGGCTCGCACGCGATGGTCTGGAAGGCGCGCAACCGCACCGCCTTGGGGTCGCGGTAGTTGGGCACCGACGGCGCGCAGTGGATCACGTAGCGCGCGACGCCGTGGCCCGTCAGGTTGTAGACGGGGTTGAACCCGAACGCCTTGATCGTGTCCTCGATGCGGCCACCGATCTCGGTGAGCGACGCTCCCGGCCCCATGAGCTGGATGGCGTTCTCGAGCGCGGTCTGGCTCGCCGCGACCAGCGCGGAGTCGGCGCCGGCGGCGAGATCGATCGTGGTGGCGCTGTCGGTGACGTACCCGTCGATCTGGGTGCCGAGGTCGAGCTTGACGATGTCGCCGGCCTGCACGACCGTCGCGTCGCCCGGCGCGGAGCAGTAGTGCGCCGCGATGTGGTTGCGCGAGAGCTGGGCGGGGAACGCCGGCTTGCCGCCCATCTCGTAGATGATCGCCTCCGCCGCAAGCGCGACTTCCTCCAGGCGGACGCCGACGCGCACCATCCGCTTGCCGGCCTCGCGGGCCGTCGCGGTGATGAGGCCGGAGCGCCGCAGCTTCTCGATGTCGGGTGCGGTCATCGTTCCCCTGGCTTCTTGCCGGCGCGGATCCGGCGCATCCACTCGAGGTCGGCCTGCGCCGCCGGACTGCCGAACGGCGCGGCCCGTTGCAGCGCGCGCAGGGCCGGGGCGAGGTGGGCGCGCACGGCGACGTGATACAGCCCGCGCAGCCGGTCGAGGGGATCGGCATCGAAGTCGACGCGCAGGTCGACGAGCCGATCGTCGAGCCCGTATCGACCACCCTTCTCGCGCACGACGAGGAGCGCCGCGGAGACCGTCTGCGAGTTCAGGAGTCGCGCGTGGCTGTCCTTCGGCTTGGGCGCCGCGTCGAGAGCAGCCTGGGCGGCGAGCAACAGGCGTTCCGGGAGCGGCAGGTCGGTGTCGACCTCGGCCGCCTTGCCGAGCGCGTCGAGCGTGTTGGCGCTCCCCGCGAGCACACTGAACACGACCCAGTCCGGCATGACTTTGGCCATGGTCGTGGTCTCGCTGCCGAGCAGGGCATGACCGCGCCAGTTGCCGACCTTGCCGTCGCGGTCGAGCGTCACCACCATCTGTCGTTCGCACATCGCGGGGCTGCTCGTCTCGCGCAGCCGCGTGAGCGCGGCCTCAGGCGTACCGAGCTCGCCGAGCAGACGCACGGTGCGTGCGGCCCAGGTCGGGTCCGTCTGCCCGCCGACGGCGACCACGCCACCCTTGCTGTCGCCTGCGATCGCGAACGCGCCGCAGCCGGGCGCCGACGACAGCACGATGACGCCGACGTCGCCGGTGCGCGGGTCCCGGGCGAGCACGCCGCAGATCTCGCCGTAGGTTTCCTCTCCGGAGATGTTCGCGAACGCGAATTCGGGGCGGTCCTCCGCCGGCGCCTTCGGCGCCGGGGGCGCGACGGGCTCTGGGGGCGGGCCGGGCGGGGTCTTGTCCTGCGCCATGCCTGCCGCTGCCAGCACGCAGGCGAACGCGATCGTGAGGGGGTGGAACATCGAGGCTCCCATCATGGCACGCCGGTGTGCACCAGCCCACAGCTCGTCGCACCGCTGCTGGGCGGATCAGCGAGCGGTGGGGGGATCACCTCGCAGGCGGCGCCACACGAGCAGCGCGACGATGAGCGGCGCCAGCACCACCATGGCGCGCAGGAGCCATCGGGTCGGCCCGGTGACCATCGGCCCGAGCCGGAACACGGCGGCGAGGACCGGGACCCCGATGGCGAGGACCAGGAGCAGGGTCGTGACCCAGCGGCTGCCGGCGCGGCGTCTGCTGGCGGGTTGGTCGACCATGCGAGACGGCGCTAGCCCGACAGCACGCCCTGCTTGCGACCCACCTTCACGAAGGCGGCCACGGCGCGGTCGATGTCGGCGGTCGAGTGTGCGGCGCTGATCTGCACGCGGATGCGTGCCTGGCCGCGGGGCACGACCGGGAACGAGAAGCCGATCACGTAGATGCCCTCCTCGAGCATCTGGTTGGCGACGTCGACCGCGAGCCTGGCGTCGCCCAGCATGATCGGGACGATCGGGTGCTCGCCAGGCTTGATCTCGAAGCCCGCCTCCGTCATCGCGCCGCGGAAGTGGGCGGTGTTCGCGGCGAGCCGGTCGCGGAGCGCCGTCGTCGCGCTGAGCTTGTCGATGCAGGCGATCGTCGCGCCGGCGATCGCCGGGGCGAGCGTGTTGGAGAAGAGATAGGGGCGCGAGCGCTGCCGCAGCAGCTCGACGAT
>CAYQMF010000041.1:0-48581 GCA_964418595.1 uncultured candidatus Brocadiaceae bacterium | reverse complement strand
CCCTGGGCGAAAGTAGGTCAGTGCCGGGTTTCTCATTCCACCAGCCCCGCAGGCAGCCAGCCTGCGGGGCTGGCTTCGTTTCCGGCTGGCGTCACCTGGCTGTATCGGCCGCGAGCCGGCGGGCGACGCGTTCTCCCACAGCCATGAGGAAGGCGACCTCATCGGCACGGAACTCGTACGGCGTGGGCTTTGCGACGCCGAGTACGCCGAGCACCCTCGGGCCGTCGAGGATCGGGCAGGCGATGGATCCCTCCATCCGGGTGAGCTTGGCTCCTGGCCGCACAACGCCGCTCTGATCCTGCTGGAGGTTGCACACCTGCACGGGCTCGCGGCGCTCGGCAGCGATGCCCGCCATGCCCTTGCCGATGGGGATCCGCGCGACCTTTTCGAGGACGGGGGGCGGCAGGCCGGTCTGTGCGGTGAGCACCAGGTCTCCTGCCGGGCCGACGAGATGGAGGGTTCCCACGGGGCAGTCGACGGACGCAAGCACGCTGGACAGCACGGCCGACCAGTTCGGGGCGGGGTTCGCGCCAAGGTGACCCTCGATGGTGCTCAGGACCTGGGGTGTGGGGAGAGGTGGCATCGCGGTCGAGGCTAGCAGGTTCCGGCGCGGGCGGACAGCGCGCGCCAAGTCACGCCAGGCGTCGCACGGCCTCCGCGAGCAGCGCAACCCCGTACCCCGTCCCACGATCCTTGGCGGTTGCGGGGCCGGCCATGTCGACGTGTCCCCATCGCACCGGGGTGTCCTGGATGTGCCAGAACACGAATTGAGCTGCGCAGCTGGACTGGGCGTTGGACCGGTTGGCGACCGAGTTGCGCATGTCGGCAATCGGACTCGCGAACTCGGCCTTGTAGAACTCGGGAACGAACGGCAGCGCGTGAGCGAGGTCGCCGGTGGCACGGCCGGCGGCCACCAGGAGCCGCTCGATGTCGTCGTCGTTGCTGACCACGGCGGCATGGAGGAGGCCGGTGGCCACCATCTGCGCGCCGGTCAGCGTGGCCGCGTCGAGCACGACATCGGCCTTCTCCACCCGAGCAGCCCAGCTCACGCCGTCGGCCAGCAGCAGCCGGCCCTCGGCGTCGGTGTTGTTGATCTCCACGCTGAGCCCCGAGTGCAGGACGAGGATGTCGTCCGGCTTGTAGGCGGCGGGGCCGATGGCATTCTCCGCAAGGCACAGCAGGAGGGTGAGGGGTCGCTTGACCCCCTCCCTCACCAGAACGCGGAAGGCGCCGAGGACTGCCGCCGCTCCCCCCATGTCGCCCTTCATGCCTTCCATGGCCCCACGTGCCTTCAGGTGCAGACCACCGGTGTCGTACACGACGCCCTTGCCGACCAGCGCCACGTGCGCGCCGCGGCCCGACCGCGGGCGGTACTTCGCGATCAGCATGCGTGGCGCCGCGTCCGCGCAACGACCCACGGCGTGGATGCCGCCGAGGCCCGCCGCCTTCAGTTTGTCGCCGACGATCTCGCGCACGGTGACGTTGGGAAGGCCGCGGAGCAGGCGCCGGGCGCGTGCCGCCAACTCGGTTGTGTCCAGCTCCGCGGGGGGCGTGTCGACGAGCTCGGCGGCGGCTCGGGTCATGGCGACGGTCTCGCGCATCGGGGCCGTGGCCGGCACCGCGGTCCCGTCCGTCGTCACCACCAGGATCCGCAGCGTGCGACGGCCCTCCTTCTTCGACTTGGCCGAGTAGACGGGGATGGCCTTCGCCACGGCGTTGTAGGCGGCTCCAGCGTGGCTCGCCTCGTCCACTACCAGGAGGGCCGCCCCGACGGCGCCGTCGAGCGAGAGCGTGAGGATCGCCCGACGCAGGCTCTCCGAGCGGGTCGGGGAGTTGTGGCGCGCGGTCGTGTCGGGGAGCACTGCGATCTGAAGGGTCCGCGGCGACGGTCGTCCGCTCAGCGTGGACACGGTCCTCCCGAGGTCCCCGGGCTTGACCTTGGCGCTGAGTGTCGCGGCGACAGAACCCAGCTCCTTGCCCAGAAGCTTGCGCAGGTCGGCCGCGTTGCACGAACGCGCGGGAGCGGCAAGGAGAACGGACTCGGTCCCCGCGAGCAACTCGTCGCGGGTTCTTGCGAAGGCGATGGCGATCACGCGCGGAGTATCCGGGCGCGGCTGCCTCGACCAAGCGAAACCCGACGCCGTGTTCCTCCGGCGCGGTCGATCGCGTCGGTCAGCGGATCATCACTCGCCGGCCGGGCGGCATCGCGAGCCGCGGGCCTGGCACGCCGACGTCGTGACCCACGACCATCTGGAACATCAGGTCGAGCTGACGCAGCGCGTTGATGGGCGGGATGGGAAAGGGCACGCGTCCGCTGTTGCGCCAGATCCCGGGATACAGCGCCCAGGTGGTCTGGTTGATGTACACGCGCAGGCCTTCGACGACCGACGGACGGTCGGCGGCCAGCCCGAACAGCCAGACACCCGAGAACCCGGGCGGAAGGGCATGATCGAGGTCGACGACCTGGCCGATCGCCACTTGCGTGGGCGCGATGTCCGTCAGGCCGAGCTGTGGCGTGGCCAGCGATCCGGATGCGCTGGTGTTCGCTCCGAGGCTGACCGTGTCCAGGTGGCAACCCTGCAAGGCGACCGGCGCCGAAGCCGTGCCGGTCACGCTGCCCACGACGAAGCGACACCCAGTCACCGTCAACGGCGTCGTTCCCTGCGGAGTCAGCGCGGCACCGAGGAGCACGCTGCCGCTGATCAGGTGCGGCGCACTCCCGGAGGTGGCCGTGGTCAGCGCGCTCGTCACCACGGTGTTGTCGATGGTCACGCCGAGGTTGCCGCGCAGTTGGGTGGGGCCGTACAGCCGCGAGTCCTGCACCAGCACCTTGGAGTTGGTGCCGACCCCGCCGATGGTCAGCGCCTCCGCGTTGCCGGCGCACTCCACCATCCGCAGCGTGACGTCGGTCAGGGCCGCCGAGTGCCCGTCGATCACCACGCCGTTGCCGACGGCGCGCGTGCGGAGGTCTGCGACGTCGATCTGGACACCCCGCGTCGCCGTCGCACTTCGCCGGATCGCCAGGGCGGTGCCACTCATCCCCTCGAACCGCGAGCGCTGGTAGGTGAGCGTGTAGCCGTTGACTCCAGGGCCGAGGTTGAGCACGTACCCGTCGACCCCACCCTCGAACGTGCATCCGCTCATCCACATGGTGCCGCGGCGGCCGCGGCCGAGGTCATCGACCACCACGCCGCTCGGCAGGTTGCGGAATGTGCAGTTCTCGATCCCGATGAGTGTCTCGCCGTCGTCCTGGATCAGCGATGCGTGTACCGCACGCACGCTCTGCCCCACGAACAGCACGTTCTCGAAGATGCTGCCGTAGAACGTGTCCCGTTGCGTGAGGGTCACCGCGGTCGCGCCGCCCTGCAGCGTGACGTTGCGGAAGTCGCAGAAGTCGCTGTCCACCGTGAACCCGCGCGTCGTCCCGATGAGGATCGTGACCCGGCCATTCGTTGCACCGACCACCAGTCCGTGCGGGAGGTTGGTGACCGGATCGAGATCGCGTTCGAGCGTGACGGTCGGCACGACCGTGGAATCGAGGTCCGCCCACGCGACGTCGGTGGTGCCGTTGATCTGGGCCTGCTCGGCGGCCGAGAGCTGTGCGTAGGTGAGCTGCCGGTTGTGCAGCAGGATCGCTTCGTTCAACGACAGGAGGCCGTCGCCGATCTGACCGTGGGACATCGGATCGTTGACGAATGCGACCGAGTGCTGGGGTCGCTGGGCAGCGATCGCCGTGGCGAGGGCGAGGCAGCAGGCGAGGGAAGGCAGCGCGACGTACATTCGAGAGGGCCAGGGAGTCGGGAAGGCTCGGGGAAGCATACCGTGGGCGTGGATCTCCGAAGGGAGTTCGCCACACGCCGGGCCGAACCGATGTCCCCGCGGCATGGGCGGCTCGGCCGTCCCTCACCTCCAGGTCTGGCGGATGCGCACCACGCGCCGCAGCTCGTCGACCGATTGCAGGATCTTGCGGCGCACGTCCTCGCTCAGATCCGCCCGCTCGGCGAGGAATCCCTCGACCACCGCGAGCGCTTCCGGCGAGTCATGGCCGTTCACGAAGCCATCGATCCACGCCGGCATGAAGAAGATCTTGCGGTTCGCCTTCACCCACTCGATCTGGTCGAGCGCCTTGCGCAGGAACGGCAGCGTCAGCTCCGCCTGGCCGGGCCAGTGGAACGTGCCGAGGCTCTGCTGCACCCACTGCTCGGGTGGCTCCTTGGCATCGAGATAGGTCGCGAAGTACCGCTGCTTGGTCGCGGCGTCCGGTTGCGCGGCCTCCGCGACGTACGCGAACTTCGCCACGTCGCCGGTCCGCGGCAGCCCCTCTCGCAGGGTGCCTGCTCGCCCCACCGCGAGGAGGGCTCCCCAGGCCGCGTACGCGTCCTGCGCGCCGAGTTCCGTCTCGCTCGGCAGGCGTTGGGTCCGCACTGCGACGGCGATCGCATCCAGACCCTCGTCGCTTCGCGCGCAACGAAGGAGCGCGCGCAGGCACTGCAGCTCGATGGCCCGCAACCCCTCTCGCAGTTGCGCGATCAGCGTCGCCTCGAGTCGCGCGCGCATCGGGTCGGCACGCTCCGGCGTGAGGTATCTCAGCACCGTCGTCAGCACGGCGTCGAGCAGCCAGGCGTGCGCCTCCGGCTCCCGCTCCTGCGCCAGCAGTTCCAGGAGGAGCTGCATCCAGCGCGCCGGGTCGAGTTCACCCGCCCGGACCGTCTCCCGGAGCGCAGTCAACGCGACCGCGCGCGTGAGGGGATCGCTCTCCGCCGGCAACCCGGAGAGCAGGGCGTCGACGCTCCTGCGGTCGAGCAGGAACTGCCCGTAGGCCTCGTCGCCTGGGTTTAGCACCACCCAGTCCGGTGCCGCGACGCCCACCAATTCGGGAACCTCGGTTCGTTCGCCCGCGAACGCGACGTCGACGCGCCGTCGCTCCTGACCGCCCGCCACCAGCACCTGCAGGCGCAGCGGCCAGCGCGTGGCGCCGCCGGCGACGGCGCCCTGCACGATCGCGAAGTTCGTGACCTTGTCATCGACGCCGACGCTCCACTCCGAGCGCACGCGCGGCAGGCCCTCCGTGAGAATCCAGGCGGTCGACCACGCCTCGAGTTTCGTGCCGCTCGCCTCCTCCAAGGCGCGCACGAGATCCTGCCAGGTGGCGTTGCCGCCCGCGTGTCTCTCCAGGAATCGGACGACGCCGGCACGGAAGCGAGCACTACCGAGGCGCGCCTCCAACTCGCGGAGCATGGCCGGCGCCTTGTTGTAGACGATGGCCCCGTACGCCGATTTCGCGTCGGCGAGGTTGGCGAGCGCCTGGTAGACAGGCGTCGTCCCGGGCGTCGCGTCGATCTCGTATGCGCGCGGCTTCACGCGCCGGTGGAACTGCACCCATCCTCCCGACTCGGGTTCGAGCTCCTGCAACAGGCGATAGCCCATGAACGTGGCAAAGCCTTCCTTGAGCCAGAGGTCGTCGAACCAGACGAACGAGACGAGGTTGCCGAACCACTGGTGACTCACCTCGTGGTAGACGAGCGCACTGCGCGCCACGAGTTCGCCCGCGGTGGGCGCGTGGTCGAACGACAGCGCGCTCTCGCGATAGAAGATCGCGCCCGCGTGCTCCATCCCGCCGTAGGGGAATCCCGGCACGAGCACGAAGTCGAGCTTGGCGAACGGATAGGGGCGCGCAAAGTGCGCGGCCAGCCAGTCGACGGCGCGGACATGCATGGAGAAGACCGTCTGCACGTCGATCCGTCCCCGCTCCTCCGCACGCAAGTACATGCGCATGGGTCGCGACGGATCTTGACCGTGCCGCAGCGGCTGCGGACTCTCGATGACCTCGAACGGCCCCGCCGCGAACGCGAAGAGATAGGTGCACAGGCGCTCGACCGGCGCGAACTGCCAGGTCGTCGTCCCCGCTCCGTCGCGCTGCTGGTCCAGCAGGGGGCCGTTGCCGATCACCTGCCATGCCTCCGGCGCCAGGATCCGGAGGCTGAAGCGGGCCTTCAGGTCGGGCTGGTCGAAGCAGGGGAAGAGCCGGTGCGCGTCCGCCGGCACGAGCAGCGTGTACAGGTACTCGTTCCCCGTGCCGGTGTCGCGGTAGCGCGTCAGCGGCGTGCCCGTGGACGCAACAGGGCTCGCGAACGTGAGGTCGACGTCGTTCTCGCCTTTCGAGAGCATGCCGGCGGGCAGGATCAGGTGGCCGTTGATCGCGCGCACTGCGGCGCCGGCCTCGACGCCGTTGATCCGCACGGTGCCGGGTTTGCCGTCGAAATCGAGTACGACGTCGGCATCGGGTTCGTCTGCGAGCGTGAAGCGCACGACCGCAGTCCCCAGCACCTCCGGCATATCCTTCGTCAGCCTGAACTCCAGGTCGTACCCCGGCGCGCTGATCCGAGCCCGGCGACTGCGAGCCAGGTCTTGGCTGATCCCCGGGGCAGGATCCTGGGCGGGGACGACGAAGGAGACCATGAGCAGCGCTGGGGCAACGAGCATGCCGCTGCCGAGTGTAGCGGCGCCGCCCCGCGATCCGCCTCAGCCGCCTCTGCGCTTGCCGGTGGAGAACACGATCACCCGGCCGGCGCCCTCGAGTTCCTTCGAGTCCCGCGTCGCGCCCACCAACAACTCGACCACGCCGTCGCCGTCGAGATCGCCTGCCGCCAGCGCTGCGCCGAAGCCATCGCGCTCGCGCTCGCCACGCAGTTCACACAGGACGGCGAAGGTCTTGCCGGAGATCACCTGTACGTAGCCCGGTGTGGCCTTCGCCGGCGCGCCGACGGCGAAGTCGGGCACGCCGTCCCCATCGAGATCTCCGACACCGGCAACTGCCTGCCCGAAGTGGTCCATGTCGCGGTGGCCGTGGACCTTGCGCAACAGCTTCATCGTGCCGCCCGCGTACACGCACACCTCGCCGCGGCGCACGTCGTCGGCAAGGGCGTTCCACGCGCCGATCGCGAAGTCGTCGCGCCCGTCGCCATCGATGTCGCCGAGCCCGCACGCGGCAACGCCGAAGTAGTCGTCGGCGCCGCCGAACAGTCTGGTCAGCGCGCTGCCGCCGCGACCGGAGACCAGGGTCACGCTGCCCGGACGCTCGTCGCCGCGGATGGCACCCTCGGCGCCGACCAGCAGGTTCACCTCCCGTTCGCCATTGGGGTCGACAGCCGGCGCCACGCAGCACCCGAACCGATCCTCGGCGATGTCGCCCCAGCTCGTGAACAGCAGCTTCAGCCGCTTGCCGGAGTGGACTTCCAGTCGGCCGACGTCGCGCTGGAGCAGGCGATTGCGCATGCGATCCGCGTAGGGCGCGGACACCGCGAAGTCGGCACACTTGTCGTCGTCGCGATCGCCGAGGCCGACCACCGCCCACCCGAAGGCCTCGCCCTCGTCGCGGCCCCAGAGCGTGCGCAGGAGCTTGCCGTCCTTGCCGGAGAAGATGTGCACGCTGCCGACATGGGCACGACCGTCCTTGCCCGCGTAGGGCGCTCCCACGATCACGTCGCCCCAACCGTCGCCGTCGACATCCCCACCAGCGACCGCGTGTCCGAATGAAGCCCCGATGTCGGCGGAGCGCTGCAAGTACAGCAGCCGACCGTCGCGGCCCGAGAACACGCTGACGCAGCCGTCGCCGCTCGTGCGGCTCGTGTCGCGGGGGGCACCGACCGCGTAGTCCGGGTACCCGTCGCGGTTGACATCGGCCACGATCGAGAGCCCCGTGCCGAGCGCGGCGTCCCGGCTCTCACCCCGATGTTCGCGGACGACGACGAGAGGTGGCAGCGGGCGCGCCGCCTCCTGCGCGCTGGCGCCCGCGGCTGCCAAGGAGAGGAAGATCGCGGAGCAGGGAAGGTCGGGCATTGCGTCAGCAGGCTGGCCGGCGGGGCGCGGCCGAGTATAGACCGGTCGGCTGCGCGGGTAACCGCGTGCCGCGACCGCTCAGACCGTGACCGCGTGCCCTGCGCGACGGAGCGCGGCTACCGCCGCCTCGAACTCCGCGGCGCGAACGAACAGATGATCGGTGTCGTACGTCGAGACCGAGAAGACGCTGACACCGGCGGCCGCCAGCGCGGCCGTGAGACCCGCGAGGATGCCGACGAGTTCGAAGGCCAGCGTCCCATCCACCGCGAGCAGGCGCCAGCCGCGCGTCGCGCGTACGTCGACCGGGACTGCCGCCTCGTCGCACACGATCGACAGCTCCTTCGCCGTCCGGATGCACGCCACGAAGCCGGCGGCAGGCAGCCAGCGCGGCACCGCTGCGTCGGCGTTCAGCCGACTGATCGCGTACCGGCCCGGGACGACGCTGAGGGCGACGGCGGTCACCGCTGCCGGCGTCGTGTCTTGCCGCGCGTCCGCGCGCCGCGCCGATAGGCCGACGTGCCCGCATCCTCCGCGTGCACGTACGTGGGATCGCCCGCGCCGCGCTGGCGTGCCTCGCGGGCCGCCTTCGGCGGGTTGCCGGGGATCAGGCAGGCGGGCCCATCGCCGATCAGGTCGCCGCGGTTCGCGTCGAGCAGCGCGCGGCGCACGAGGAACCAGTTCTCCGGCGCGAAGTACTGCATGAGCGCGCGCTGGACCAGACGATCGCGCAAGCGCTTCACCGTCTCGACCGGCTGCATCGTCATCGGGTCGAGGTCGGTGTGGTACATGCACGTCGCGATGTCCATTGGCGCCGGGATGAAGTCCTGGACCTGCTGCGGCCGGTAGCCGTGCGCCTTGAGGAACACGGCCAGCTCGATCATCTCGCGCGCCCCGCTCCCCGGATGGCTGGCGATGAAGTAGGGGATGAGGAACTGCTGCTTGCCGGCGCGTTCCGAGGCGGCGGCGAACGCCGCCGCGAACTCGAGGAACGAGCTGGTCGAAGGCTTCTTCATCTTGGCGAGGACGGTCTCGCTCACGTGCTCTGGCGCGACCTTGAGCTGACCGCCCACGTGGTGGCGGGCGAGCTCCTCCAGGTACTCCGGGCTCCTCGCGGCCAGGTCCATGCGGATCCCCGACGCCACCCGGATCGACTTGATGCCGGGGATGGCACGCGCCTTCCGCAGCAGTTCGATGGTCGGGGCGTGGCTCGTGTCGAGGAGCTTGCACACCGTCGGATGCACGCAGCTCAACCGCCGGCACACCTGTTCGACGTCGGGGCGACTGCACTGCATCTGGTACATGTTCGCCGTCGGGCCACCGACGTCGCTTACGTGCCCTTTGAACTCGGGATCCTTCGCCACGGCCTGCAGCTCGCGCAGGATCGAATCCTGGCTGCGGCTCTGGATCGCGCGGCCCTGGTGCATCGTGATCGAGCAGAACGTGCAGCCGCCGAAGCACCCGCGCATGATCGTCACCGAGTCCTTGATCATCGCGTGCGCGGGAACCGGTTCCGCGTAGGCGGGGTGCGCCCGCCGGGTGTAGGGGAGGTCGTAGATGGCGTCCATCTGCGTCTCCGTGAGGCGCAGCGCCGGCGGGTTGACCACGAGCATGCGGTCGCCATGGCGCTGGACCAGGCGTCGCGCGTTGAGCGGGTTGGTCTCGTGATGGACGATGCGGGTCGCGTTGGCGAACGCGATCTTGTCGGCGACGACGTTCTCGTACGCCGGCATCTCGACCGTGTCTTCGTCGCGGAGCAGTGGATCGGTGAAGGTCGGCAACGCTTCGTTCTTGCCGAGCAGGTAGGCAACGCCCCGCAGGTCGCGCAGGTCCGTCACGGCCGCGCCCTTCGCGAGGCGCCGTGCGATCTCGACGATCACCCGTTCGCCCATCCCGAAGCCGACCAGATCGGCCTTGCTGGTGACGAGGATGCTCGGTCGCACCGTGTCCGACCAGTAGTCGAAGTGCGCCACCCGACGCAGCGACGCTTCCACGCCGCCGGCGATCACTGGGACGTCCGCGAACGCCTCCCGGCACCGCTGCGCGTACACGTTGGTGGCCCGATCCGGACGCAGCCCGATCTTCCCCCCGGGCGAGTAGGCGTCGTCGTTGCGCCGCTTCTTGTTCGCCGTGTAGTGGTTGATCATCGAATCCATGTTGCCGGCGCTGACCGCGTAGAAGAGGCGCGGTCGCCCGAGCGCCCGCCACGGATCAGCGCTGCGCCAGTCCGGCTGCGCGAGGACCGCGACCTTGAACCCGGCTGTCTCCAGAACACGGCCGAGGAGCGCGGCCGCGAACGACGGGTGATCCACGTAGGCGTCGCCACTCACGAACACGATGTCGGGCCGATCCCAACCGCGTGCCTCGACCTCGGCCCGGGTGGTGGGCAGGAAAGCGGTGGGCGGCTGGGCGCAGGGCGAGGCCATCGGCCGCAAGGGTCGCGGAACCTCGGGGCGCGCGCAAGACGCGGCGCGGCGCGCAAGCTCGCCCGGACTCAGGCCGCGACCGGGAACACGATCACCGGCACGCTGGAACGGCGGACGACCGACTCGGTCACGCTGCCCAGGATGAGCCGCTGCAGCCCGCGACGGCCGTGGCTCGCCATCGCGATGAACGCCACACCCCGCACCGCGGCCAGGGACGTGATCACCGCGTCCACGGCCTCGCCGCGCAGGACGATGGGCTCGATGTGGGGACCTGGTCCGACCCCGGCGATGACATCGGCGAGCTGCTGGCGGCTGGCGACGACACGTTGCTCGGCATCCCGCTCCGACAGCCAGGGGGGCGTCGCGAACGGATCGCCGGGGAGGGGGGAAAGGGGGGGGTCCGCCACGACCGTCACGAGCAGGATCCGGGCCGCGAGCCGCCGGGCCAGCTCCAGGGTCGGGCCGAGCGCGTGCAGCGACTCCGGTGATCCATCGGTGGTCAGCAGGATGATCGGGTCGTGCGTCATGGACACGTGCGCGGCAGAGTCGGAAAGTGCAACCTTCCCGCGCCGACGGGGTTTTCGTTCTGCGTCAGCGCTGTTGCATGAGCCGAGCCCGATGACCGACGCCGAACCCGTTCTCGTGGTCGAGGACGAGCCCCCCCAGCGCGATGCCCTCACGCGGTACCTGACCAAGTCCGGGTTTGCGGTGCGGGCCACGGGTTCCGGCGAGGAGGCGCTGGCGCTGCTCGAGCAGCACCGTTTCACGGCGCTCATCACCGACCTCCGGTTGCCGGGCATCGACGGGATCGAGGTCGCGCGCCGGGCGAAGGTCCGGGATGCCGACCTCGGCGTGCTGTTGATCACCGCCTACTCCAGCATCGAAACCGCGATCGAGGCGCTGCGGGCGGGCGTCCACGACTACATCTTGAAGCCGCTGTTCTACGAGGAGCTGGTGCGCAAGCTGCGCAGCCTGATCCAGCACCGCGACCTCGTGCGCGACAACGACCGGCTGCGCGCTGCCCTGCACGATCCCGGCGAGCACGAGATCGTGGGCGAGTCGCGCGCGATCAAAGAGACCGTCGAATGGGTCAAGCGCGCCGCTCCAACCGCCGCCCCCGTGCAGATCACCGCCGAGCCCGCCAACGGCTAGGAAGTAGATGTGAGGGCCCTCCCAGTACTCGGTCCGCTAGGCGCCGAGCCCATGCTCTCGATCAACGTCGCGGCGCTGCCCGACACGATGGTGGAGAGTGAGCTGTTCGGCCACGAGAAGGGCGCGTTCACCGGCGCCGACCGCAAGCGCCCGGGCATCCTGCGGGCGGCGAGCAGTGGCACCGTCTTCCTCGATGAGATCGGCGAGCTGTCGCCTGCCGTGCAGGCCAAGCTCCTGCGTGCGCTCGAGGCGCGCGAGGTGATGCCGGTGGGTGCCGACGCCGCCGTGCCGTTCCGGGCGCGCATCCTGTGCGCCACGCACCGCAATCTCCTCGAGCGGGTACGCGCGGGCGAGTTCCGCGAGGATCTCTACTACCGCGTCAACGTCCTGCACATCGCCATCCCGCCCCTGCGCGAGCGTCCAGAGGACATCCCGCTGCTGGCGCGGCATCTGCTGGGCCGGCTCGCCCGACGCAGTGGGCGCGCCGCCCCGACGCTCACCCCCGACCTGCTCACGGCACTCGGTGCATACGCGTGGCCCGGCAACGTGCGCGAACTCTCCAACGTGCTCGAGCGCGCCCTCATCCTCGCGGACGGTGAACCCATCACAGCGGCGCACATCCATCTGCCGGGTGCGAGGGTCGCGCCGGCCGACTCCTGGCCCGCCGGCGAACTGCAGCCAGCGGTCGAGGCCTTCGAGCGCGCCCACGTCACGCGCGTCCTGCGCGAGTGCGACGGGAATCGCGACGAGGCCGCGCGCGTGCTCGGCCTGTCCTCCGCCACGCTGTATCGCAAGCTCGACAAACTGGGGCTCAAGGGCTTCGGCGTCCGTGATCGCAAGGGCGACGACGATGCGTGACGGGAAGGCTCCGTCTGGCGATCACCCCGGCGTGCGGACCTGGGCGATGGCGGGCGTGGTCGTGATCACCCTGTCGCTCGTGCTCGTGTGCGCGGCGTACGAGGAGCGCTGGATCTGGTTCGTCGCCGTGCTCGGCGTCGTCGTCGCCCTCGCCTGTGCGGCGCGCGCGCGGCACCATCACCTGCGCGGGCAGGTCGCCACGGCCGAAGTGCTGAGCCATGCGCACAGCCGCAGTGCGATGCTCGAGCACGTGTTCGTGTCGGTGCTCGATCCCATCCTCGCCATCGACGAGCACGGGCTGATCCTCGCGGCCAACCCGGCCGTCAGCACGACCTTCGGTTGGCAGGCCGACGAGCTCGTCGGAAAGAACGTCAACATCCTCATGGGCGAGCCGTATCGCGCGGAGCACGACGGCTACATCCAGGCCTACCTCAGCACGGGGACGAAGAAGGCCATCGGTCGGGTGCGCGCCGTCATCGGCCGGCGGCGCGATGGCAGCGAGTTCCCCGCGGAGCTGTCGGTGTCGGAGGTCTGGACCGCGGAGGGGCGGCGGTTCTTCGGCGTGGTGCGGGATGTGAGCGAGCGCGAGAACGTCGCCATGCGCATGGCCGCCGCCGAGCGGCTGGCCGCCGTCGGCGAACTCGCCGCCGGCATCGCGCACGAGGTCAACAACCCCGTCAACACGATCATCAACTGCGCGCAGATGATCAAGGAGGGCGACCGCGCGCCGGAACTGTGCGAGCATGTGATCCAGGAGGGCATGCGCATCGCCGGCTTCGTCCGTGAGCTGCTCGACACGGCGGCGGATCGGGACGAGACCTTCCACGCCGTCGACATCCGCGAGCCGATCGAGCGCGCTCTGACCCTCCTCGCCGTCCGCTTCCGGCATGCGCACATCCGCTTCGAGTCCGACCTGCCCGCCGATCTGCCGCGCGTGCGTGGCCGGCCGCGACGGTTGCAGCAGGTGTTCCTGAACCTGTTCCTCAACGCGCGCGACGCGTTGCGCGCCGTGGAAGGCACCGACAAGTGGGTGCGCGTTGCGGCCCGGCGTGCCGACGACGGCAGCGGGGCCGTGGAGATCACCGTCCGCGACAACGGTCCCGGCGTTCCCGAGCACGCCCTCGCCCGCATCTTCCAGCCGTTCTACACCACGAAGAAGCCCGGGGAGGGCACGGGGCTCGGGCTGGCGGTCTCGAAGAGCATCGTGCAGGACCACGGCGGCACGCTCGTGGTCCGCAACGTGCCGGGCTCCGGCGCGGAGTTCGTGTTGCGGCTGCCGCTCGCGGAGTGACCGCGGCCTGGCGTTCAGGGGAATCGGCCTGCAGGGAATCGGCCGTCAGGGCATCGGGTTGCCGATCGGCACGATCACGACGGGCACCTTCGAAACGCGCAGCAGGCGCTCGGCCACGCTGCCCATCATGAGTCGGCGGATGCCACCGCGTCCATGGCTCGCGACCACGAGGAACGCCGCGCCCTGCTCCTTGGCGTAGGTCGCAATCGCGACGTCGACGTCCGCGCTCGCCAGCGCGTGGCTGCTCACCGCTGGCGCAACGGCCAGCTTCGCCTCGAGGCCTCGCAGGCGCTTGCGGACCGCTGCCATGCCGGGCTCCGTCGCTGCCGTCGGCGCATGCAGTGCGCCCGTCGCCACCGGCTCGATCTCGGCGATGGCGTGCACGACGCGCACCTCGGCATCCATGGCCTGGGCCAACGCGATGGCCGTCGGGAAGGCCCGCTCGGACTCGGGGGAGAAGTCGGTCGTGACGACGATCAGTGCGCGTGCCATGGTTTCACCTCATCGCAGCCGGCGGCCGCAACCCGAAGGGTTGACGTCGTCGCTGCCGCGCCGACGAGAAGGGGCCGCCGGCGCTGTTGTGGGATGGATCGGCAACGTCCGCGTCGGCGGTCGGGTTTTCGTCAGCCGCAGCAACCACCGTCGAAGCCGGCGCGTGCCCGCAGGAGCAACACCACGGCGGCTATCGCCATCGCACCACGCGCGACGAGCCGTCCGCCGCGCGGCCCGAGCCGACGGTGGATCGCGCCTGCGTGCACCTGGCCGAGCAGGAGCAACGGAGCGCTCCCGAGCGCGAAGCTGCCCGTGGTTAGCGCGCCGCTGCGGCCATCACCCGCCAGCAGCGCGGTCGAGAACAGCGCCCACAGCACGCCGCAGGGTAGCAGGGGCGTGATTCCCCCCAGCATCGCCGCGCGTGCCGGCACGGACCAGGCGCGAGCGCGTGCCACCGCGCGCTGCACGACGCCGCTCAAACCGGGGATCGCCCCGAGATGGCGATCGAGACCGAGCGCTCCCGCAAGCAACCCTACGCCGAGCGCGATGCCGAGCCAGGGTGCGCTCCCCTCGAAGATGCCGATGCCGGTGGCTCCTCCGAGCACGCCGAGGGAGCCGCCGATGACGACGTAGCTGCTGAAGCGCGCGCCGTGGTAGGCCGCGACGGCGCCGCCGCGCTGGCCCGCGAAGAGGGCGAGCGGGCCGCACATCGCCGCGCAGTGCAGGCTGCTCGCGAGTCCGAAGACGAAACCTTCGACGGGGGCGGTCATTGGTCAGGGCAGGCTCTGCGCCCACGTCCGCATGCAACTCGTCGAACCGACCAGGGTTTTCGGACCCACCAGGCCGCCTGAGTCGACGCCACGGGAACCGCAGGCCTGCCGGCACTGTGGCCTCGAGGTGCCACCGGCGCGTGGCGACGCGTTCTGCTGCGCCGGCTGTGCCAGCGTGCATGCGCTGCTCGCGGCGCAGGGCCTCACGCGCTTCTACGACCTGGGTGGCGCGCGTGGGATCGCGGTCGGCCCGGTGCCGGCGCCGAGTCGGCGGGAGTGGGTGGCCGAGTTGGAGGCGGGCGCGCGCGATGGCGTCGTCCGCGTCGTACTCGACGTGCAGGGCATCCACTGCGCGGCCTGTGTGTGGGTGATCCAGGAGCTGTGGCGGCGGCGGGCGGGCGGCGTGAGCATCCGCATCAACCCGGCGCTGGGCCAGGCGGAGTTGTCGTATCGACCGGCGACGCAGGGGCTCGGTGGCTTCCTCGACGACGTCGAGCGCCTCGGCTACCGGATGGCGCCCGCGTCGAAGCGCACCGGCGTGCGCGACCGGAGCCTGCTCGTCCGCATGGGCGTGTGCATCGCGTTGGCGATGAACGCCATGATGTTCGCCCTCGCCGAGTACACCGGCATGACCGCGGCGGATGCGACGGCGTATCCGCTGTTCCGCGCGCTCACCTTCGTGCTCGCCACGGCCTCGGTCGCGATCGGGGGCAGCGTGTTCTTCCGTGCTGCCATCGCCGGGCTGCGCCGCCGCGTGCTGCACCTCGACGTGCCGATCGCGCTGGGGATCGCGCTCGCCTGGAGCGGGTCCACGTTCGCCTGGCTGACCGGCGCCGGGGAGCCGTACTTCGACACCGTGGCGGTGTTCGTGGCGCTCATGCTGGTGGGTCGGTACCTGCAGCACCAAGCCGTGTTGCGCAACCGCGCCTACCTGCTGGCCGACGACGGGCTCGCGCATGTGCGCGTGCGGCGGCTGTCGGACGCGGGCGTCGCGCTGGTTTCGGTCGATGCCGTTCGTGTCGGCGACACGCTGTTGCTCACCCCCGGCGACCTCGTGCCGGTCGCGGTGCGGCTGATCGACGGTCCGGCTGCGTGCTCACTCGACTGGATCAATGGCGAGTCGGAGCCGCACGCGTTCGCCGCAGGAGAGGCGGTGCCGGCGGGTGCGTTCCTGGCGACGACCCGGCCGGTGCGCGCGCTGGCCACCGGTGACGCGCGGACCTCGGGCCTGCTGGCCCTGTTGGCTGGCTCGCGCTCGGATCGCGAAGACCTGGGCGTGCACGCGTCGTTCTGGCGGGCGTGGAACCGCGTCTACGTACCGATCGTGCTGGCGCTGGCGCTCGCTGGCGCCGCCTGCTGGATGATCGTCGATCCCACTCGCGCGATCGCGGTGGCCGTGGCCGTGCTCGTGGTGACGTGTCCCTGTGCGATCGGGATCGCCACACCCTTGGCGATGGACCTCGCCATCGCGGGGCTCCGCCGGCGGGGCGTACTCGTGTGCTCCGCCGGACTGCTGTCGAAGGCGCGGCACGTGCGCAAGGTCCTGCTCGACAAGACTGGGACCCTCACCTTCGGCGGCGTGACGGTCGATGTCGTGCGTCCGCCGCGTCCGGAGTTGCGCGATGTCCTGTTGTCCCTCGCCGCTGGGAGCAACCATCCCGTCAGCCGGGCCATCGTCGAGGTCGTGGGCGCGACCGGGCCCTTCGCGTATCTGGAGGGTCTCGCACCAAGCGAAGTCGCGGGCAGCGGCGTGGAGGCGATCCACCGCGGCGACCTGTTCCGGCTGGGCAGCGCCACTTTCGCTGGCGGCGGCACCGACGACACGTCGTGTCGGTTCACGCGCAACGGCGTGATCGAGGCCGAGTTTCGCGTCCGCGAGGACCTGCGCACGACCTTCGCGACGGAGCTGCCCCGCCTCGCGGCGATCGGCTGCGAGGTGCACGTGCTCAGCGGCGATCGGCAGGCAAAGGTCGATCGGCTCGCCGCGACGATCGGAGTCCCGCGCGCCCGCGCGCATGGCGACCTCACCCCGCAGGCCAAGGCCGAGTACGTCACTGCGCTGGACGATGCCGACACCATGATGCTCGGCGACGGGCTCAACGACGCACCCGCGTTCGCGGCGGCCTACGTGGCGGGCACTCCGGCGCTCGATCGGCCCGTGCTCCCGGCGCGCGCCGACTTCTGCTACGCCGGGGGACGCCCGGAGGCCATCGGCGACGTGATCGTGGCGAGTCGGGTCTTCCATCGGGTGGTGCGCACCAACCTCGCGCTGGGCATCGGCTACAACGGGATCGCGGTGACCCTGTGCCTGCTGGGCGTGATGACGCCCGTGCTGTGCGCCGTGCTCATGCCGATCAGCTCGCTCGCGCTCATCCTGCACACGACCGTCCGGCTCCGGCGCACCGGGCGGACCAGCATGGAGTCGGCGCGACCATGACGGTCGTTCCCCTGCTGGTCCTCTGCAGCCTGCTCCTCGCCGCCGGCGGTGTCGCGATGTTCCTGTACTCGACGCGGCAGGGCGACCACGAGCACGCGGACCGGCTGTCGCTCCTGCCCCTGGACGACGACGGCGACGCGCCACAAGAGCGGCGAGGATGAAGACGAAAGCGTTGGCCGGAGGGTGGGGTTGTTGCCGCGATGGATTCCGCAGGCTCGACCTCCCGCCCCACTGAGACGGTGCGCATCACCTACGACGACGGCGTGACGCGCGGCTTCGTGTTCGCGTCGGTGGTGTGGGGTCTCGTGGGGATGCTGGTGGGGCTGCTCGCCGCCCTGCAGCTCGTCGCGCCGGCGCTGAACTTCGACCTGTCCTGGCTGACCTACTCGCGCATCCGGCCGCTGCACACCAACGCGGTGATCTTCGCGCTGGTCGGCAACATGATGTTCGCCGGCATCTACTACAGCTCGCAGCGGCTGCTGAAGACCCGGATGGCGTCCGACCTGTTGTCGCGGCTGCACCTGTGGGGCTGGCAGGCGATCATCCTCGGCGCGGCCATCACGCTGCCGCTGGGGATCACGCAGTCCAAGGAGTACGCGGAACTCGAGTGGTTCCTCGACATCGCCGTCGTGCTCGTGTGGGTCGTGTTCGCCGTCAACTACTTCTGGACGCTGGCGATCCGCAACGAGAAGAACCTCTACGTCGCCATCTGGTTCTACCTCTCGACGATCGTCACCATCGCCCTCCTCTACATCGTCAACAACCTGGCCTTGCCGGTCTCCGGGACGAAGAGCTACGGCCTGTTCGCGGGTGCGCAGGACGCGCTCACGCAGTGGTGGTACGGGCACAACGCGGTCGCGTTCTTCCTCACCACGCCGATCCTCGGGATCATGTACTACTTCGTCCCGAAGGCTGCGGATCGGCCGGTGTACTCGTACCGGCTCTCGATCGTCCACTTCTGGTCGTTGATCTTCCTCTACATCTGGGCGGGGCCGCACCACCTGCTCTACTCGGCGTTGCCGGAGTGGGCGCAGTCGGTCGGGATGCTCTTCAGCCTGATGCTGTGGGCACCGTCGTGGGGCGGGATGCTCAATGGGCTGCTCACCCTGCGCGGTGCGTGGCACAAGGTGCGCACCGATCCGGTGCTCAAGTTCTTCGTCGCCGCGGTGACGTTCTACGGCATGGCGACGTTCGAGGGCCCCCTGCTCTCGATCAAGAGCGTGAACGCGCTCGGCCACTTCACCGACTGGATCGTCGGTCACGTGCACAGCGGCGCGCTCGGCTGGAACGGCTTCATGGCCGCCGGGATGTTCTATTACCTCGTCCCGCGGCTGTTCGGCACCAAGCTCTGGTCGACGCGGCTCGCCGACCTCCACTTCTGGATCGGCACGTTCGGCATCGTGCTCTACGTCGTCGCGATGTGGATCAGCGGGATCACGCACGGCCTCATGTGGCGGGCGGAGACGACCGAAGGCACGCTCCTCTACACGGACTGGGCGGCGGTCATCGAGAAGGTCAACTGGCTCTACGCCATGCGCGCCGTCGGCGGTTCGATGTTCATCGTCGGCTGGGTGCTGATGGTCTACAACCTCGTCCGCACCGCGCGCGCGGGCCGCGTCACCGACGTGACCGTCGACGTCGCGCGGCTCGTGCGGGAGCCCGCGGGGCAGCCGTCGACCTCGTCGCTGGTCTTCGGCGTGCCATTCGTGATCTCGGGGCTCGGCATGATCGCGGTCCTTCTGCTCGGCGGCCACAACCTCGGGCTCGCAGTCGTCGGGGTGGTCTTTCTGCTCGCCGTGGTGATCGCTGCCGCGTTCTACCTCGCGCACGCGAGCGCTGGCGGGCGCTTCGCGTGGCACGATCTGATCGAGCGCCGGCCGTTGGCCTTCACGCTCCTCATGGTGCTGGCCGTGGCGGTGGGCGGCATCGTCGAGCTGGTCCCGGGGATCGTCGTGCAGAAGGAAGTGCCGCTCACCGCCGACGGGCGGATGGCCGTGCGCCCGTACACAGCACTCGAACTCGCGGGCCGCGACATCTACGTGCGCGAAGGCTGCTACGTGTGCCACTCGCAGATGGTCCGGCCGTTCCGCGACGAGTACCTGCGCTACGGCGCCCCGAGTCGCATCGAGGAGTCGATGTGGGATCGGCCGTTCCAGTGGGGCAGCCGCCGCGTCGGGCCCGACCTCGCGCGCGTGGGCACCAAGGGCTGGGATGCGCTCTGGCACTACCGGCACCTGCGCGACCCGCGCTCGACGTCGCCGGGGTCCAACATGCCCGCCTACCCCTGGATCATCACCGACGCCGTGGACGTGGACGCGGTGGGCAACAAGCTGCGCGCGATGAAGGCACTGGGCGTGCCGTACACCGACGCGGAAGTGCGCGACGCCAAGGCCAGCTACCTCGCCCAGGCGGGTGAACTGGTGAAGTACCTCGCCGACCGCCAGGTCACGGTCACCAGCGACCGCGAGATCATCGCCCTGACCGCGTATCTGTTGCGGCTCGGCAAGAACGAGATCCCCGCTGCGGCGGCGAGCAAGTGAGGCGCATCCATGTTCCGTGACCTGTTCTCCGGCAACCCCGCGAACCTGCTGGCGATCGGTGGGCTGCTGTTCTTCGTCCTGGTCTTCCTGGGTGTGCTCGCCTGGATCGCGTCGCGCCGGCGCAGCGCACACTTCGCCCACATGGCGATGCTGCCGATCGAGGACGCCGTGGCGAGCGAGGAGACTCCATGAGCACACCCGACGACAGCCTTCGCGCGCACACCTTCGACGGCATCCAGGAGTTCGACAACCGTCTGCCGAACTGGTGGCTGTGGTCGCTCTACCTCGCGTGCATCTTCTCGTTGGTGTACTGGCTGCACTACCACGTGTTGCGCACGGGCCCGTCGGCGCTCGACGCGTTCCGGGCCGACATGGCGGTGTACGCGCAGGAGAAGGCCGACCGTGAGGCCCGTGAGGCCCTCGCCGCCGTCAGCGACGATTCGCTCGAGGCGATGGCGAAGGACCCAGCCGTGGTCGCCGCCGGCAAGGAGACGTTCACGACGTACTGCGTCGCCTGCCACCGGCCCGACGGTGGCGGTCTGATCGGCCCCAACCTCACCGACAAGTACTGGCTGCACGGTGGCCGGCCTACCGAGATCCACGGGCTGATCGTGAAGGGCGTCGTCGAGAAGGGCATGCTCGCGTGGGGCAGCGTGATCGGCACGACCAAGTGCCAACAGGTCGCCGCGTACGTGTTGACGTTGCGCAACACCAACGCGACGGACGGCAAGGCCCCGGAGGGCCAAGCCCGCGACTGAGCCGTGGCGACGACTGTGCAGACTCCGCCGAGTGCGCCGCGGCGCCCCGATCTCGACAGCCTGTCCTGCATCGACACCGATGGGTCGCGCATCAAGATCCTCACGGCCGACGTGCGGGGGCGGCACCAGACGCGCAAGAAGCTGCTGTGGGCGATCTTGATCGCCGTGTATCTCGCGCTGCCGTGGCTCACGGTGGGCGGACGGCCGGCGGTCCTCGTCGACATCGCGCGGCGGCAGTTCTTCCTCTTCGGACACACGTTCAACGCCCAGGACTTCTGGCTCGCGTTCTTTCCGCTGTCCGGCATCGGCTTCACCCTGATCGTGTTCAGCGCGCTGTGGGGCCGCGTGTGGTGCGGCTATGCCTGCCCGCACACGGTGTTCCTCGAGGGCGTGTTCCGCCGCGTGGAACGCTGGCTCGAGGGCAGCGCTGCGCAGCGGAAGCGCGCCGCCAAGGTCGCGTGGACCGCGGGGCTCGTCCTGCGCCGGGTCGTCAAGTACGCGATCTGGATGGCGATCGCGTTCGTGCTCGCGCACACGATGCTCGGCTACTTCATGCCGGCGCGCGAAGTGCTCGCCGCGATCACGGGGCCGCCTGGGGCGCACCCCACCGCGTTCTGGTTCGTCACGATCCTCACGCTGATCGTGTACTTCAACTTCGCCTGGTTCCGCGAGCAGCTGTGCATCGTGATCTGTCCGTACGGTCGCCTGCAGGGGGTGCTGTACGACCGCGACACGGTCAACGTCGGCTACGACCGCAAGCGTGGCGAGCCGCGTGGGCGGCACGACGCGGCGCAACGCGGGGACTGCATCGACTGCTTTCGCTGCGTGGCCGTGTGCCCCACGGGCATCGACATCCGCAACGGCACCCAGCTCGAGTGCGTGGGCTGTGCGAACTGCGTCGACGCCTGCGACGAGGTGATGGACAAGGTGGGTCAGCCGCGTGGTCTCGTGCGCTACGACAGCGAGCGGGGCTTCGAGGAGGGGCAGCGTCGTCTGTGGCGTCCGCGGCTCTGGCTCTACGCCGGGCTCCTGGTGGTAGGCGTCACGGTGTTCGCGTTCGCGGCGTCCAGCCGGACGGAGTTCGAGGCAAAGCTGTCGCGGCTGCAGGGGGCGCCGTATTCGCTCGAGGGTGAGGCGTTGGTCAACCCGCTCAGCCTGCACTTCGTGAACAAGAGCGCTGAGTCCATGACGCTCACCCTCGCTCCGGTCGAGCAGGCCGACGTCACGTGGACGGTGCCGATCCGCAGCGTCGTCGTGCCGTCGTTCGGCGACCAGCACGTGCCCCTCTTCGTCCGTCTGCCCCGGACCTCGTTCGTCGCCGGACGGCGCGTCGCCGTAGGCGTGGCCGCAGGCGGCACGTCGACCACGCTCGAGATCGAACTCCTCGGCCCCGAATCACGATGAACTCGAACCCGCTTCGCAAACGTCCGTGGCTGCTGGTCGTTGTCGCCATTGGAGTTTTCGTGACCGCCAACGTCGCGATGCTCGTCATCGCGCTGCGCAACCAGCCGGTGCCCGTGTCGCCTTGATCCAGCTTCCCATCTGCTCGCAGATGTGAGAGTCGACAACTCGCATGTCTGCGAGCCCGGCCCGGCGTGCCGCGTCCCCAGCCCGGGAGGACGCGGATTCCGTACGTGCAGCAAACGGCGTCGGGACCATGGGTTGCATCGGAGATCCGATTCGACCGTGGGGCGTCCAGGCAGCCCGGCACGCGGCTTGTTCTCACGCTGTCATGAACGCTGCGCCCTGCGCCCTCCCGACTCTCGACGATCGCGCCGACGACGATCTGATGGCCATGATCTGCGCCGGCGACGCGGAGCATGCCCTCGCCGTCCTCGACGCCCGCTACGGACGTGAGCTGCGGCGCGTGGCGCAGTCGATCCTGCGCGATCCGGGGCTCGCGGCCGACATCGCCCACGAGGCGATCGAGAAGGTCTGGCTCAAGCGCGATCGCTACCAGCCCGGCACGAACTTCCGGGCCTGGCTGCTGGGCGTGACGCGCAACCACGCGCTCACGGCCCTCCGCGGCATGCGCCGCGCGGCGCGGGTCGGAGCCTGCGCCTCCAGCGTGCACGACACCGACGACGATCCGCTCGATCACATCGCCTGCACTCACGACACCGCGGTCGACGCTGCTGAACTCGATGCCGTGCTCGCGGCGGCCGTCTCGGCGCTGCCGGGGCTCTATGGCCCGGTGTTCCGCATGTGCGTGCAGGAGCAACGTCCCTACACGGAGGCCTCCCGCGAACTGGGCCTGCCCAAGGGCACGGTGGCCATCCGGATCCGGCGGGCGCGGCAACAGGTCTTCGGCGCGATCGCGTCGCATCTGGATCCTGCACACGTCCGCTCGCTCGCACGCCACTACGCGCCCTGCGCGTAGAGATCCTTGCGCGCAGCTGCCACGTACGCCAACCTCGACTGTCGCAACCCTCCACGGACGCAGCTCATGACCTTCAAGCGAATCCTGATCGCGACCGACTTCTCCGACCTGGCGCGGCGCGCCGTCGACCAGGGGCTCGCCCTCGCGGGTCACCACAAGGCGGAGGCGATCCTGGTCCATGTCATCGAGAACAGCTGGTACGCGGGCACCTACGGCCTCGGACCCCTGCCCATCGCCGAGTTCGAGAAGGAGGTTCGCAGCGCAGCCAACACACGCATGGACAAGCTCTTGGCGGAGGCGGTGCCGGCGGGAGTCAAGTGCCGCAAGCTCATCCGCGAAGGGACGCCGTGGGCGGAGCTCGCAGCAGCCGCGACCGACGAGAAGGCTGACCTTCTCGTCGTCGCGACGCACGGCTACAAGGGCATCAAGCACGCCCTCCTCGGCAGCCAGGCAGAGCGAGTGGTGCGCGCTGCGCCGTGCAGCGTGCTCGTCGTGCACGCGCGCTGATCTTCCCGGCCTGGATCAGAAGAACACTCCAGCCGCGAGGTCGACGACCCACTCGTCTTCGCCGGGGTTTCGGTCGGGGTTGAAGGCCGCGGTCACGGAGATCGGCGTGAGGTCTGGACCGTTCAGGCGGATGCCGCCGCCGAGCGCCCAGCGCATGTGCGCGAGGTTCCAGTCGCCGGCATCGGTGCCGAGGTTGCCCGCGTCGGCGAACGCGACGACCTGCACCGGACCCCCGACGCGCAACGCCAGCTCCGTGCGCGCGAAGTTGCGGAACTCGCCGCCGCGCAGCGCCCCCGTGCCGTCGCGCGGGCCGAGCCGGCTCTCGCGAAACGAACGCACCGTGTCGTGACCGCCGAGGAAGAATCGCTCGGGGATCGGCACGCGGCGGGAGCCTTCACCCGGCCAGAGCAAGCCCGACTCGCCGTCCAGCGACCAGGTGAGATCCTCGGCGAGCGGCACCCACACGCCGGCGCCGACGCGCAGGCGCGTGAACTCGACGTCGGCGCCGAGCGCGTCGTCGACGCGCTCGAGGCGAGCGAAGGCCCGCTGTCCGCGCGTGGTCAGGAGCGTGCTGTCGCGCAGGTCGTGGGTGATGTCGAGGGCGACGCGCCCCTCCGTGTAGTCGCGGCCGATGTCGGTCGTGCCGCGCGCATCGAACGTGGTGGCGAAGTGCTCGAGCGCCGCGTAGCCGAGGCCGATCGTGATCCCCGGGGACACGTAACGGCGCAGATCGACCGTGCCGCCAGCGCCACGGTCGGTGAACGCCGGACGCTCGTTGTAGAAGAAGTCGCCGCCGACCACGAGCGAGGTCGCTTCGTCGAACAGTCCGCTCCGCAGGTAGCGCAGGCCGAAGCCGTAGCCGCGGTCGCTGACGCGTGTCGTGGCGAGGAGGTCGTGGCGTTCGCCGAACAGGTCGCGCCCCTCGATCACCAGGCCGTAGCCCAGATGTTGCCAGGGGTGATACGAGTGTGCTCCGCGCACCACCGGCCCCGTCGTCTCGACGGCGTCGACGACGAGGCGGATCGCATCGGGTTCGACGTCCTCGTACTCGACCTGCACCTGGGCGAACTCGCCGGTCGACGCGATCGACGCGAGGCCCTGCCGTTCGGCGTCACCGTCGAAGCGCTGGCCGGGCCGCAGCGGCAATCGATCGAGGATGGCCTGCGTCGGCACCCGCCGGTTGCCGCGCACCGTGATCGTCTCGACCGTCTTTGCGCTACCCGGCTCGACGGTGAGCGAGAAGGTCGCTGCGCCGGCCTTTTCATCGCGCGTCACGCCCACGCGCAGTTGCGGCTGCGGGTGGCCTGCCTTGCGGAGGGCGCGCACGACCTGCGCCGCGTAGCCCTCTGCCAGGCCGCGGGTGCAGAACTCGGCGGTCGGCGGCGCCGGCAAGCTGGCGCCGAGCAGCGCGCCGAGGCTGTCGGGGATCGCAAAGCCGCCCAGGCGGTAGCGGACCCCTTCCTTTGCGAGACGCATGGTCACCCGCACCGACGAGGTCGTCTCGTCGCGCTCCACCAGCGGCTGGTCCATGCGCGCATCCAGGTAGCCCGTGTCGACGTAGCGGGCCAGGATCGCGACCGCCCAACGGTCGAGGCGCGGCGCGTCGAAGGCCTCGCCGGCTTCGAACGGCACGTCGATGATGCGCCCGTCGGGCAGCGGTTCGCGCCCGTACAGCCCGAGCAGTTCGTCTGTTGGCACCGCTTGGTTGCCGGTCACCGCCAGGGCGCCGAGGGTCCACGCACGACCTTCCGAGATGGCGAACACGATCCCGCCGTCGCGCTCGACGCTGGCACGGATCTGGGCGTCGGAGTGACCGATGCGCGCGTACGCGAGCCGCAGCGCGAGCACGGCGGAATCGAGCGCGGTGGGGTCGGCGGGATGCATGGCGACAGCGGCGGCGACGACGGCGCGCAGGCGCTGCTCCGGCAGCGCGGTGCGACCTTCGAACCGGACCGGATGCGCGAGTTCGACGGGCCGGACGGCGCAGCCGACGAGCATGACGAACGCGAGCAGACCGGCGCGACCGAGAGCAGGCATCGCGAGCGAGCGTAGCCGGGTCACGCACTCCGACAACAGCGCCGGCGTCGCCGTTTTGGCGACGCTCGAGGCGGTTCGCCGCGACCTACGTCCCCAACCCCGCGAACTGTTGCATGGCGCGCGAGTTCGGCGAGGAAGCAAGCGTGCGGATAGCTCGGGGTTGGGGCGCATCCAGAGGCAACATCGCCGGCGGCCCCTTCTGGTCGTCGCGTCAGCGACGACATCAACCCGGAAAGTACGACGCCAGGTGCAGCGGCTTGCCGCTGCACCGAGGCGTCGGACACGGGATCAACCCTTTGGGTTGCGGCCGCCGGCTGCGATGCGAGATACGCTCGCACTCGCGCCCATGTCGTTCGTCCTCCGCGCCGCTCTCTCTGCCACGCTCGCCGCCGTGCTGGCCTGCCCCCTGCTCGCGCAGACGACCGAGACGGCGCCGCGCCAGGATCCGGTGGTGCCGACGCAGCGCGAGCTCGATGCGCGGGCGGCGCTCGTGGCGATTGCGTCGCAGCTGCGCGCCATCGAGCAGAAGCAGGCGGAGCTGCGGGCCAAGCAGGTGGAGGCCGCCGCCGAGACCGTCGAGTTGCAGCGGCTGGCGCTGCTCGGCGAGGTCGGCCAGCTCCAGCGCGAAGTTGCCGAGAAGGACCAGACCCTGCAGTTCGTCGCATCGGGCATCGAGCCGCCGGCCGCGAAGGTCAAGCTCGACGTCCTCGGCGAGATCGAGGAGATCGTGCGGCCGGTCATCGACGGCCTGAAGGAACTCACCGCCGACTCCCGGCAACTGGACGCGCTCGAGGCGGACATCACGGCAGAGACGCGGCGGATCGAGGCCATCGAGCGGGGTACCGAGCGTGTGCGGCGCCTGCGCGGCGTGGCCCAGGCCGAACTCGGCAAGGCGCCGGCCGACGCCCTCCTGCCCCGCGCTTCGCTCGAGGCGCTGGTCGGCGCGCTCGATCGGGTGGAGGCCAACTGGCAGCGCGAGCGCGACCTGGCGCTGAGCAACCGACAGTTGCTCGAGTACCGCGTCGCCGAGCGCAAGCGCGATCGTCGTCCGTTCCTCGAGACCGCCCAGGCGCTGATCGGCGGCTTCTTCCGCGAGCGCGGCCTCAACGTGCTGCTCGCGATCCTGGCGTTCTGCACCGTGCTCCTTGGGTTGCGGTGGCTGTATCGCCCCTTCGCCAAGCGCATCCCGCGCGACCGCCGGCACAGCTTCTCGCTCCGCCTCCTGTCGGTGCTCTACCACCTGCTCGTGGGCGTGCTGTCGTTCACCGCGGCGCTGGTGGTCCTCTACATCGCCGACGACTGGGTCCTCCTCGGCCTCGCCGCCCTCTTCATCCTCGGCCTCGCGTGGGCCGGCAAGCAGACCCTGCCGCGCTTCTACCACGAGGCACGCCTGCTGCTGAACGTCGGTGAGGTGCGCGAGGGCGAGCGCGTCATCGTCGACGGGCTGCCCTGGCGCGTGGACCGCTTGCACATCCATACGCGGCTCGTGAACCCGGCGCTCACCGGCGGCGTACTGCGCCTGCCGCTGCGCGACCTCATCAGTCTGCGTTCGCGGCCCTCCTCGGATCGCGAGCCGTGGTTCCCCTGCTTCGAAGGCGACTGGGTCCTGGTCGACGGCCTGTTCGCGCGCGTCCTCGTGCAGACGCCGCAGACCGTGGAGGTCGTCACGCAGGGGTCGCGGCGGACGTGGTCGACGGCCCAGTTCCTCGGTGCGAGCCCGACCAACCTCTCCGGTGGTTTCGGCTTCCGCGTCAACTTCGGCCTCGACTACCGGCATCAGGCGATCGCCACGACGGAGATCCCCGCGTTGATGCGGCGCGCGCTCGAGGAGCGGCTCGCCCTCGTGACCGGCGGCGACGGCCTCGTCGCGCTGAAGGCCGAATTGGCGCAGGCCGGGTCATCGTCGCTCGACTACGCGGTCGTCGCCGAGTTCAAGGGCAGCTCTGCGCAGTACTACCTGGCGCTGCAACGGCACGTGCAGCGCATCCTCGTCGACCTCTGCAACGAGCACGGCTGGGTCATCCCGTTCCCGCAACTCACCGTGCACAGGGCGTGAAGCGACATCAGGCCAAAAGGACACGCTGCTGCAGGGCGTCGATCAGTCGAGGCGGAGCACGGAGCCCAGCCATGTTCCGCTCGGATCGCGGAACCCGCTGAGGGCCGTGTCATCCGAGGCGTGGTACAGCCGCGCCACCGGCGGCGGCGGTACGCCGGGGATGGTGTTGTCCATGCCGGCGCTGAGCGCGAACGGGATGGCGTCGGCGCGGCCGGCGTCGGCGACCGCGCCCTGCGCGAGCAGGCGCAGGCCGACGAGCCATGGCGAGTACGACGGGACGAACGCTTGTGCGTCGTAGCCGCCGTCCGTGGTGCGCGTGGCGCCCGGCACGACCACCGCCGGGTCGGCGAGCACGGGCCGGCAGAGACCCGGGAGTGGCACGTTCACGACCTGGGTCCCGATCCAGAGCAACGCGGGAACGCCGCGGCGCGGCGTCGTCATGCTCCAGCTCAGTGAGTGGCCCCACGCGGAGCTGCTGGAGAACAGCGAAGTCGCGAAGATGCTGCCCCCGGTCATCGGGCAGGGTGTGCCGAAGGTCGAGCCGGAGCTGGACGCAGAGTCGCTAGAGCGGACCGCGTCGGCGAACATCGCGTGCGTCGAGCTCATGTCGTGCACGCGCATCTCCCACGCGAACGTGCCGGGGCCAGTCCACACGAACGGCGCATCGAGCGGGATGAGCACGTCGAAGGGCGCGGGCGCTGGCTGTGGGCGCTGCGTCCAGTCCGGCATGCTGAAGGTGCGGTCGTTGCAGACCCGCGTCTTCGCTCCGACGAAGTTGTTCGCGAACGTGCTCGACATGTTGGCGATCGCGACACCCTGGCCGAACCACAGACTCGCGCGCACGGTTTTCGCCGTCAGGCCGGGGTTCGTGGCGTAGACGCCGTCGCGTCGCACGGCGAGGCGGTTGAACGTGCCGGCGCGCCCGGCGAGGTCGGCGTGCAGTTGCAGGTAGGCCTGCTGGGTTCCGCCGTAGCCGAACGGGAGCGAGTTGTCGTAGTTGCCTTCCGACGTGGCAGCCCCGGCGGGCGAGACGAGTGCCTGGGCGGACAACGATGCGGCGAGAAGGAGTGGGAAGAGTGGGACGACGAGGCGGGACATGGCCCGGAGAGAAGCGGACGCCCCGGTGGCGTTCGCGGAATCCGGCCACGCGCGCGCGACCGCCGCGGCAGCTCCGTTGGCACCGCGACCTACGACTCGCGTCGGGTTGCGAGATCCCGCAGATGGCCCTCGTACAGCTCGGCGCCGCGCCGGAAGCGGTGCTTGACCGCCGATTCGCCGAGCCCGAGCGCCTGGGCGACCTCCGCCACCGGCATCTCCTCGAACAGGCGCAGGCGGACGACCTCGCGCACGTCGTCGGGCAGCCGGGCGAGCGCGGCCTGCATCGCCGCCGCCTGCTCGCGCAAGACCGCCATGCCACTGGGCGTCGTCGAGGTCGCCGGCGGCGGCGGCGCGCCGGTGCGCGGGTCGTCGTCGCCGAGCGGCAATGGGACCTTGCCGCCGCCGCGCCGGGCAGCCTCGAGGTGGTCGATGGCATTGCGGATGCGGTTCTCGGCCACCGTCAGTACCCAGCGGCGGAGCGCGGGGTAGCCGCGCCACTCGACGGCGGTGCGGTCGCGCCACACGTACAAGAGCGTCTCCTGCCAGATGTCCTCGGCGGTCGTGTGCTCCCGGAGGCGCGGGCTCATGCGCGCTTCGATGCAGACGAGCATGCTGGCTGGGCCGAACCGTTCGAGCAGCCGCTCCCACGCCACCGGCGACGGATCGAGCAGGGGGTTCGCGCCGTCGTCGCGCCCGGAGTCGGTCATGCGCGCGCATGGTAGCCTCCCCGCCCGCCGCATGACCTCCGACGACGATGCCTTCCTGGACGGCCTGTTCGACGAGTTCGTCGCGCAGGCGCTGGAAGGCGTGCGCGTCGACCTCGACGCGCGTCTGGCCGGACGGACACACCTGCTGCCGCGCGCGCGCGAGCTGCTCGCGCTCGCCACCCGGGTCGCCGGGTCGCGCGTCGGCGGAGCGGCGCTGCCGCTGCGCGTGGCGGGCTACGCGATCGAACGCGAACTCGGTCGCGGTGCGACGTCGGTGGTGTTCCTGGCGCGGCAGGCATCGCTGGGCGACCGGCGCGTGGCGCTGAAGATCCTCAACCCGGCGACAGTGCCGTCGAGCCGGGAGCGGCGTCGGTTTCTCGCCGAGGCGAGTGCGCTCGCGCGCGTGCGGCACGATCACGTGATCGCCGTGCACGACGTGATCGCCGCCGACGACCTGCTCGGTTACGCGATGGAGTGGATCGACGGCTGCTCGCTGCGCGACCTCATCGACCAACGCGCGCGTGGGGTCCGGGAGGGGCTGGCGGCGCTGCCACAGGCGCAGTGGGTCCCGTTCGTGTGTCGCACGGGCGTTGCGCTGGCGCGCGCGCTCGCCTGCGTCCATGCCGCGGGCCTGCTGCACCGCGACGTGAAGCCCGGCAACGTGCTGGTGCGCAGCGACGGCGTGCCCGTGCTCGCCGACTTCGGGCTCGTGCGCGACGACGCGGGGTCGATGGAGACGCGCGCCGGCACATTCCTCGGCACGCTGGTGTACGCGGCGCCGGAGCAGGTGCGCGGCGAAGCGCTGGACGTGCGCGCCGACGTGTACGGACTCGCGGCGGCGCTGCACCACGCGCTCACGCTCGCACCGCCGGTGCAGGGCGCGACGACGGCGGCGATCCTGGCGCAGATCGAGGCCGGCCGCGTGCGACCCTTGCGGCAGATCGACCGCAGCCTCCCGCGCGACCTCGAGACCGTCATCGGCAAGGCGATGGAGCCCGATCCGCGGCGGCGCTACGCGGACGCTGCGGCGTTCGCCGACGACATCGAGCGCGTGCTCGGTCTGCAGCCGATCCGGGCGCGGCCTCCGGGACTGCTGGGCCGCAGCGCGAAGGCCCTGCGCCGCAACCGCCGCGTGGTGGCCGGGGTCGCCGCAGGCGCTCTGGTCACGGTGCTGCTCATGGTGGCGCTGCGCGTCGCGGGTGCAGTGGAGGAACGCGCACGGATGGCAGTGGCGCGCGAGTTGCGCGCGGCGCGGCTCGCGCTGCTCGATCCCGGTCTGCGCGCGCGCGTGGAGCGCATGCGCCTGGGGGAAGGCGCGCCCGATGCGATGCTCGCCGCCTCGGTGGCGGCGGCGGCGGCGCACTGCGCCCGCGTCCTCGCGATCGATCCGACGCGTGCCGATGCGGTGGCATTGCACGCGGTGCTCGATGCAGCACAGGCCCGCATGCACGGCGAGGTGCACGCGGCGGCGTCCGTGACCGATCCGATCGCGATCGGCGTCGCTGCGTTCCTGGCCGGGTCGTTCGAGGCGGCCCTGCAGCAGCTCGAGCCCGTCGCGGTCGACAACGCGTTCGCCGACGGTCTCGTCGGGCAGGCACACCTCGCGCTCGGCCGCCCCGAGCGCGCCTACCCTCGGCTCGCGCGCGTCGCGGCCGCGTTTCCGGAGGCCGGCCACCTGCAGGCTGCGGCCGCGGACGCGGCGCTGCGCTGTGGTGATGCCGCGTTCGCACGGCGGTTGCTCGCGCAGGCGCGCGCGGCTGCGACGCCGGCTGCGGCCGACCTCGTGCGTCGCCTCGACGCCGATCTCGCGTGGCTTGCGGGCCGGCGCGACGAAGCGCTCGCGGTGTACACCGGTCCGCTCGCGGTGACCGAACTCGGCTACCTGCGGCGCACGCAGATGCTGGAGGCCGGTGGCCGGCATGCGGACGCGGTGATGGGCTACATCAACCTCCTGCTCGCCGGTGTCGACGACGAGGGGCGGAGGAACGTCATCCGCGCCGCGCGCGGGTACTGGTCTTCGCTGTCCGACATGGACCGCCGGCGGATGCTCACGGCGGAGCTGGCGGGCGCGATGGTGCCAGGGCCGCCGCTGCTCGGCGTGATGGCGGTCGTCCTGCGCGCGCGCGGGCAGCTCGACCGCACGGCAGGCGACGGACCGCCGGCCTTCACCGTCGACCGGGACCGCGTGCTCGCCGCCGAGCCCGGCGGGATCGAGGCCGTCGCCCTGCGCGTCGACGCCGACCGCCTCGACCTCGCGCGCTGCGCCAGCGCCGACGACGCGTGGCGCGAGCGCCTCGTCGCGGCCTGGCTCGACCCCGTGGGCGGAGTGCGTGCGGAGGAACAAACGGTCGCCGCCGGTGCGCGGCTCGCGCCCGACCGCAGGGCCTTCGAACGCGACCTGCCGCCGATCGCGCCGCCCTGGCGCCTGGTCGCGCGCCTGCCCGACATCGCGCTGGCGCGCATCGGTGCGTACGGCGAGCCCGTCGCTTCGGTCGGCGACGTCGATGGCGACGCCATCGCCGACGTCCTGCTCGGCCACCGCGCGGAGCCCGATCCTGCCGCGCGCGGCGCGGTCACGGTCTGCTCCGGCGCCGACGGTGCGCCGCGCGTGTCCTTCGTCGGCGACGGGGCGTTCGATGGTCTCGGCTTCGCTGTGGCGGCAGGAGACGACGCGAACCTGCTCGTCGCGGCCCTGCCGGGCGATGGGCGGCCGGGGTTCGCCGAACGACGCGGCGCGGATGGACGATTGCGTGACCGCGTGCACGGCGAGGACGCGAGCCAGTCGTTCGCGCGCTGCGTCGCGAGCCTCGGCGACGTCGATGGCGACGGCTGTCAGGAGATCGCCATCGGCGCGCCGGGGCCCGGGCGCGATGGCGAGCAGCGCGGTCGCGTCGAAGTGTGGTCGGCACCCGGACGTCGCCGCTTCGTCGTCGAAGGCGAGCGCCCCCACGATTCGCTGGGCGAGTTCCTCGCGTGCCTCGGCGACGTCGATGGTGACGGCGCGGCCGACTTCGCCGCCGGGACGCTGGCCCGCGCCGGCGCGTCCGCCTACGGCCTCGTGCTGAGCGGGCGCAGCGGCACCGTGCTGCAGCGCGTTGCGCCCCCGGGCTGTGGCCCCGCGCTGCGCGTCGCCGCCGCGGGCGACGCCGACGGCGACGGTCGACCTGACCTCGCGATCGCCTGGACCGACGCGGACGACGTCGGCCACGTCGAAGTGCGGGACGCGCGCAGTGGCGCCGTCCTGCGCGCTTGTCTGGGTCGGATGCGTCGCGACGGCTTCGGTGCCGACGTCAGCAACGTCGGCGACGTCGATGGCGACGGGCGTGCCGATCTCGCCGTCACGACCTGGAGCGAGGTGTCGCTGCTGCCGCCGGACGTGCGGATCCTTGGCTCGACCGGCGTCGAGTTCGCGCTGCCGGGGTTCTGGCGGTTGCGTCGCCTGCCATCGCCACGGGGCACGACGGCGCGATTCGCAGCGTTGGCGCTGGTTGCGTGGTCGCGCTTCGCGGAGACTCCCATGGGGACGCGCGCGTGCGGCGCGATCGTCGCGTTCGAGGGGGGATCGCGACGGTGAACTGCGGGCAGCTCGGTCAGAACGGCAAACCCACGCTCAGGTGCAGCACCCAGCTCTCCTCGCCGGGTCGGCGGTCGGGGTTCACGGCGCCATCGAGGCGTACCGGGCCGATGGGCAGCACGAGCCGCAGGCCGCCGCCTACCGCGTAGCGCGCGTCGCGGAGGTCGTAGCGGTCCGGATCGACGCCGACGTTGCCGACGTCACCGAACACCGCGCCGTGCAGCGCGGCCACGATCGGGAAGCGCAGTTCGGCGTTGACGGTGTTGAAGAACGCGCCGCCGACCGGTGTGCCGGTGCTGGAGAGCGGGCCGACCTCCGCCTCCTTGAAGCTGCGCACGGTCGACTCGCCACCGTTGTAGAAGCGCTCCTGCACCGGGATGCCGAGGGCGTCGTGCGTCCAGATCACACCCGCGCGCATCGAGAGACCGATCACCCAGTCCTTGGCCAGCGCGTGGAACGCCGCCGCCGACCAGGTCACGCGGTCGAGGTTCACGCTGCCACCCAGGATCTCGTCGGCGCGCTCCACCTTGGCACTGAGGCGGTAGCCGCTGCTCGGGTAGAGCGGGGAGTCGCGGCGATCGAGCACCAGCTCCGCGAAGACGCTGCCGATCTCGAACTGGCTGTCCGCGGTGCCGCCGGCCCCGGTGTCGATCCGGCGGCCGTCGCGCGACTGCAGCGAGTAGCCGATGCGGCCGCGCAGCGGACCCCAGAGGTCGCGCGCGAACGCCACGTCGAATCCGCGCGTCACGTCGATGAACGACGGCTCCTCGCGCTCGCGGGCGTGGCCGCCGATGGTGAGCGACGTATCGCTGCCGAACAGGTGCGGCTCCATCCAGGTGGCCGACACGCCCTCGCCCTTGAGGCTGGCGCGGGCGCCGACCTGGAAGCGCTGGCCGAGGCCGAACAGATTGCGGTCGGAATAGAACACGCCGGCGCGCAAGGTCTCGTAGCTGCCGTAGCCACCGAGGAAGTCGACCTCGCGGGCCTCGATCTCGCGCACCCGCACGTCCAGCGCGACGTTCTCGCCGGTCTCGTCCTGCTTCGTCCGTACCACCTCGACCTGGTTGAAGAGGCCGGTGCCGTACAGCCTCCGCACCGTCGCCTCCACCTGGCTCGCGTCGTAGCGCGTGTTGGCGCGCATGCGCACGTGCCGCTCCAGCACGTGCGCCGCCGTGCGATCGTTGCCCGACACGGTCACGGCGGTGACTTGCGCGCGCGGGCCGGCGTCGCCGAACAGGTGGGCGAGGACGGTGTGCCGCCCGCGGTCGACGGTGATCTGCAGCTCGACGCGCGGGTCGGGATAGCCGTCGTTCTGCAGGAGCGTGCGCGCGCGCAGCCGCAGCGCCTCGAACTCGGCGCGGACGAACGGCTTGCCCTCGAGCGCGGCGACGTCGAAGTGGTCGTAGGTCAGCGGCAGGGTCTCGGCGATCGTGACCTGGCGCGTGTGGTAGCGGTCGTTCTCGGTGACGACGTATTCGACCCTCGCCTCCGCGGCGTCGGGGGCGCGCTGCACGTCCGGGCCCTTCACCTCCACGTCGAGGAAGCCACGCGCGTCGTAGAACTCGACGATCGCGGCGCGAGTCAGCTCGAGGTCACCGAGCACGAACCAGGGATCGCCGGTGCCGAGCAGGCCCGACTTGGTGCGTGGCCACAGCGCTTCCAGCTCCTCGTCCCGGAAGGCCTTGTTGCCCGCGATGTGCAGGCCCCCGACCACGGTGACGCGCGGGCCTTCGACGACCGTGAAGGTCACCTTCGGCCGGGCGCCGGTCTCGACCTTGTAGCTGACCGTGGCGCTCGGGAACCCCTGCGTCACCAGATGGTCCTGCAGGTCGAGGGTAGCGTCGAACAGCGGAGCCTGGCTCGCCGTGTCGCGCGCGAACTCGATCAGCGGATCCTCGATGATCCGCCGCAGGCGGAACGAGAGCTGGCTCGTGCCCAGGAACACCACGTCCACGTTGGCCTGCGGTCGCTCCTCTTCCGGCGTCGAGGCGCAGCCGGTGAGCACGGCTGCGACGACGGCGCCGAGCAGCGCATGGCGCAGGGTCACTTGAACCTCAGGCGGTACACGACGCCCATGTTGAGGTCCTCGTACACGTCGCGCTCGCCCTGCAGGTACATCCGGTCGAGGACGCGGAACTCGACGATCACGCTCTCCGTGCCGCCCCGCGAGATCTCGGTGCCGGTCTCGACGCTGAAGCGTTCGAGGAAGCTCTCCTTCGCCTCCGTCGACTCGGAGCCGAAGATCCAGTCGGCGAGTTCCTGCGCGAGGTACGCGCCGAGCACGGTGCCCACGCCCTGCGCGCCGCCGAGCGCCTGCGGGCGTGCGCCGGTGGTCACCAGCACGATCAGCTCGTCGGCGGGAAGCGGCGGGTCCGACGACAGCACGATCTCCGGCCGGTCGTAGCGACCGCGCACCACGGCCTGGATGTCGAAGCCGTGGCGCCGGCCGCGCGCGGTGGCGGTGACGGTGGGGAAACGTGGGTTCGCGGCCGCGAAGTCCACGAGCAGCGTCGAGGTGCGCAGGCGGACTCCCGGCAGGATGAGGGTGCTGTCCGGTCCGGAGACGCTTCCCGAAAGGATCGGTTGCGACAGGTCGCCCGACACGGCGAGCTGCACGTGCAGCGCGCCGTCGAGGACGTTGTTCTTCACCACGAACGGGTCCAGCGTCTTCACGCGCAGGTCGAGGCGCGCGCTACGGCCTTCGCCGAGATCGATGCTCGGCAGCGGGATGCCTTCGGTGGCGGCGCGTCCGCCGCTGCTGCGCAGGTCGAGCAGGGGCATGCGCGTCACCAGACGGCCGTCGCGCAGGCCGATGTCGCCGGCGATGGCGAAGTCGCTGAGCGGACCATGCGCAGTGACGTCGACGTCGGCGCGCACCTTCACGCCGGCCCGGCGGTGCAGGAGCACGTTGTCGCCCTTCACCGCGAAGTCGAGCGTGCCGTCGGCCCAGCGTTCCCAGAGGGGGCCCGGCGCCTTGAAGCTGCCGGTGATCGAGAGCGGACCCTTGCCGCGCGTACACGCGATGTTGGTGACCTCGACCGAAGTCGGCGTGCACGCGAGCTGCACGACGAGGTCGTCGATGCGCTGGCCACCGAGCGTGACGACCTGGCCGTTGCGCAGGCTCACGTTGGCGGTCACCTCCGGCGCGGCGATGCTGCCCTTCACGTCGGCCGCGAGATCGAGCGCGCCCTGCAGCTCGGCGAGCCCCAGCATCGCGGAGGGGAGCAGGGCGAGCGATGCCGTCGGCACGGCGAGGTGAAGGGCGAGGGCGGCGTTCTGCGCGGCATCGGGATCCGCGAGGGCCTGGCTGGGGGTGACCGCGAGCGACCCGCTGCCGTCGACGTGTGTGCCGTCGATGTCGAGGGTCAGCGTCTGCAGGCGGGTGCCTCCGCCATCGGCGCGCGCGATGATCTCGCAGGTCGGCGCGAAGGTGCGGCCGCCGACGACGAGCGCGGTGCCCTGCGCACGCAGGTCGAGGGCGAGGCTCAGCCCCGGGGTGATCTGCAGCGTGCCTTCTGCAGACGCTGCTTCGGCGGGGATGCCGGCCAGCGTCAGCCACGGCAGGAGCGCGTAGCGGCTGAGCGTCAGGTCGACTTCGGCCGTCGCGATCGCGTCCTGCCACGGCGCGCTGAGCAGACGGGGAACGCGACCATCGATGCCGAGCGCGCCGCCGTGCTCGTCGCGCACCGTGAGCTGTGACAGCGTGAGGCCGTCGTCGACGCGCGCCACTTCGCCGGTGACGGAGAGCGCGTGTCCGGCGACGACGGCGTCGAGCTGCGCGATCCGCGCGCGCTGCGCCACCACGACGATCCGGCCGGCGACGACGCGTGCGAGTTCGCGTCCGGCGGGGTCGGCGAGCGCGACGCCGGCGAGCCGAAGGTCGCCGGTCACGGCGGGTGCGCCGAGTGTGCCGGTCACCTGGGCGTGCGCGCGTACGTCGCCCGCGGCACTCAGGCCGAGGAGCGCGGCGAGCGGCAGGTGCGCGAGGTCGCTGACCTGGGCGTCGACGGTGAGGTCGGGTCGCGCTGTGCCAGACAGCCCGTCGGTCAGCGCTTGCCGCAGGGTCTGGCCGGCGAGCCGCCCATGCACCCGCACGCTGCCAGCGTCGGTGGCGACGCTCGCCTCCGTCAACGCAACGCCGGTGTCGTCGGCGCGCGCCTGCACCTTCGCGCGCCAGGCCAGCGCCGGGGCGATGGCGAGCCCTTCGAGAGTGGCGTCCAGCTCCGTGCTGACGGCGCCGGCGGCGCAATGGACGTGGCCGGTGAGCTGACCCCGCGCCGCGGCGACGCCCGCCAGCGCGAGGCCCGGTGCGAGCGGCAGGGCGGCGAAATCGATGCGCACGTCGCTCTCGGCGACGATCTCCGCCGGCGTGCCGCCGAGGCGGACCCTTCCCGCCGCGGTCACGATCGCCGGTGCGGCATCGAGACCGACGGTGAGGCGCTCGATCCCCAGGGTGTCTCCGGCGACGACGATGGCGGTGTCGAGGGTCGCCTGCGAGCCGAGGTCGCGCAGCAGCGGGCCCTGCACGCGCAGGTTCGGCACCAGCCGCAGCCCGGTGCCCGCTTCCACGCGGATCTGACCGTGCGCGCTCCCGGCGCGGCCCTGCGGGTCGACGAGATCGGTGCGCACACTTGCGTCGACCACGAACACGCCGGTGCGCTGGCTCAGCGTGCCCCAGACCTCCCCGCTCGTGGGGCGCACCGGAAGGTCGGCTGCGAGCTGCAACGTCGCGGAATCCAGCAGGCGCAACGCGAAGCGCACGGGCGACGCCTCCGGGAGCAGCGTCACGCCGTCGAGTGCGATCGCGCCCGCGCTGACATCGACTCTCGCGCCCGCGGTGCGGACGCGCCCTTCGTCGAGCGTGAGCAGGCCGTCGGCGGCGCGCGCAGCCAGCCAGCCCGTGATCGGCATCTGCGCGCGCAGCTCCGCCGGCACGAAGCTGGAGTACGCGGTCAAGTCGCGCAGGTCGACCAGGGTCCGCCCGCGCAGCGTCCGGGCGAAGTCGGTGTAGGTGAAGCCTGCGTCGTCGACTTCGATCCGCAGGCCCGGTGCCACCAGCGACGCCGAGAGGCCGCGCAGACCCTCGTCGTCGACGCGGGCCGTGGCGCGCAGCGTCTCGACGGCCTGCTCCGCCGCGCGCAGGTTGCGCACGTTCACCGTCGCGTCACACGCGAAGGAGGGGGCCAGCGTGAGCGTCGCCTGTCCGGAGACATCGCCTCCGACCAGCGTGTGCAGCGGGGTGAACAGGCGCGGGATCCGGCTCAGATCGCGCAGCGAGAACCCGGCGTGGATGCGGCCGTCGCGATCGAGCGCGGCGTCGGCCAGGACACCCGGACCCGCCACGAGCGCGCGCCGCGGCCCCGGCCCGCGGGCGGGCGCGAGGTGGACACCGACGGTGCCTTCGATCCGCGCGTCGATGCCGATCAGGGCGAGTGCGCCGACCTCGATGCGTGCGCCGGCGGGCAGGAGTGCGGTGAGCGCTCCGAGGTCGAAGGCCGCCCCGGCCGGCGCGGGCGGTTCGGTGGCCGGAGGCCCTTCGGCCGTGAGGTCCAGCGTGCACGCCGCGACGCGCACGCGCGCGCGCCGGACGCCGCCGAGGTCGCCGAGGGCGAGCGCCCAGGGGTCGATCTGGACGTCGACCGAGGCGTCGCGCACCTCGCGCAGCAGGCCGTCAGTCCGCAGCGAGAGGCCCTCGATGCGCAGGCGCGTGATCCAGTCGCCGCCCAGACCCTTCAGCTCCGCGCTGCCGCCGAGCGCGGGGCCGAGGGCGTCCGCGATCTGGGCGCAGAGCCAGCGCTCGAGCAGCGGGCGCCGCGCCAGGTAGAGCGCCTCGGCGAGCACGAGCACACAAAGCACGACGCGCAGGGTCCAGGTCCCCAGGCGACGCAGGCGGCGGCGCCGCTCGGGCGGCGCCGGTCGAGTCACGGCATCCGACACGATTCAGCGTTCGCGGAACCGGTGCGCAGGGGAAACAAGGGAGATGTGGCTCGGGCGACGGGCGGTCACGAGAATCGCAGGACACTAATGTTCACGCGCCGCTACCGCTACCGATTCGGGGACATCGATCACGCCGGCATCGCCTACTACCCCGCGCTCCTGCACTACTGCCACTGCGCGTTCGAGGACTTCTGGGCCGACGACCTCGGCCTCGCCTATCCGGAGCTGATGCGCTCGCACAACCTCGGCTTCCCGTCCGTGCACCTCGATGCCGACTTCCTCGACCAGATCCGCTACGGCGACGAGCCGGAGATCGCGGTGGGCGTGCTGCGGGTGGGCAACACGTCGGTCGACTTCGGCTTCTGGTTCCGCACCGATCGGCCCGCGTGCCGCGTGCGCATCACGACCGTGGCCGTCGCCATGGACACGCTGGCGAAGGTGCCGTTGCCGGCCCGATGGCGTGAGGCATTCGCGGCAAGGCTGGTGGGGAAGGAGCCGTTCGCCAGCCGGTGAGCGGGAATCGCGCCGCCAGCGGCTTGACGGGCAATAGTTTAGTTGTTACTACACTAACCCTGTGCAAGCCGTCCTCAAGGCCCTCGACAGTCCCCGCCGGCGCGAGATCCTCCGCCTGTGCTGGGACGAGGAGCGCGCCGCCGGGGCCATCCACCGCGACCTCGGCGACGTCACCTTCGGCGCCGTCTCCCAGCACCTCCGCGTGCTGGCGGAGGCGGGGCTGGTGGCGGCCCGTCGCGACGGCCGCAACTGCTACTACCGCGCCGAGCCGGATGCGCTCGGTCCCCTGCGCGCCTGGCTCGAGTCGATGTGGAGTTCGTCGCTCTACCGGCTGAAGGTGCGCGCCGAACTCGACGAGGCGCGGCGCGGGCCGCGCCCGCAACGGAAGAAGAGACGCAAGCGATGAATCCTCTCGAACACACCCTCGACCGCGAGGTCGTGATCCGCGCCCGCCGCAGCACCGTGTTCCGCTTCTTCACCGACTCGGCGCGGTTCGCCGACTGGTGGGGGGCGGGCTCGACCATCGAAGGCCGCGTCGGTGGCAAGGTGCGCATCGTCATGCCGGGCAACACCATCGCGCTCGGCGAAGTGCTGGCGATCGAGGCGCCGCGGCGCGTGGTCTTCACCTACGGCTTTCAGGCGACCGGCATGCCGATCCTCCCCGGGGGCTCGACGGTGACGATCACGCTGCACGACCACCCCGAGGGCACGCGCCTGCACCTGCACCACGCGTTCGCCGATGCCGGCGCGCGCGACCATCACGTGCAGGGCTGGCGCTACCAGCTCGCGGTGTTCGCCAATGTCGCGGCCCGGTTGGAGCACGTCGATCTCCCCGCGGTGCTCGATCGCTGGTGTGCGGCGTGGGGGGAGCCCGATGCCGCCGCGCGCGAGGCAGCGCTGACCGCGTGCACGACCGACGACGTGACCTTCCGCGATGCCTACAGCTCCACCATGGGTCGCGGCGACCTGCTGGCGCATCTCGCCGCGATCGTCGTGCACATGCCCGGCATGCGCCTGCGCCGCGCGGGCGAGCCGCGCGCGTGCCAGGGCGCAGCACTCATGGACTGGGAGGCGGTGGGAACCGATGGCCAGCCGAAGGGGCGCGGCACCAACTTCGTCGCGCTCGCGCCCGACGGCCGCATCGCTTCGGTCGTCGGGTTCTGGAGCGCGTGAGGACGCCGCTCGACCTCATACTCACCGCATGGCTCCTCCCGGCCTCTACCCCGAACTCGAACCCTTCCACACCGAACGCCTCGCGGTCTCACCGCACCATACGATCTACGTCGAGCAGTGCGGCAACCAGCGCGGTGAACCCGTGCTCTTCGTGCACGGTGGTCCGGGTGCGGGGTGCTCGACGACCGATCGCCGCTTCTTCGACCCGCGCGCGTTCCGCGTGATCCTCGTCGATCAACGCGGCGCCGGCCGCAGCACGCCGTACGGCGAACTGGCGGAGAACACGACCGACCACCTCGTCGCCGACTTCGAGACCATCCGCGCCCGCCTCGGCATCGAGAAGTGGCACGTCTTCGGCGGTTCGTGGGGGAGCACGCTCGGTCTCTACTACGCGCAACGGCACCCGGAGCGCGTGCGGTCGCTCTGCCTGCGCGGGATCTGGCTCCTGCGCCAGCTCGAGATCGACTGGTGGCTCTACGGGTTGCGCAACCTGGCGCCCGAGGCCTGGCGCGCGTTCGCGGAGCACCTGCCGCCGCAGCAGCGAATCGACCTGCTGGAGGGTTACTGGCAGTTGTTCAACGGCGCCGATCCCGCCGCCGCGCGCGCCGCCGCCAAGGCGTGGGCCGCCTACGAGGCCGGCGCGTGCACCCTGCTGCCGAACCCCGAGTTCCTCGGTCTGCTCACCAACGACCACACGAGCTGGGCGCTGGCTCGGCTGGAGGCGCACTACCTGCGCAACCAGCGGTTCACGCCGGACGATCGCCTCCTGCGCGACATCGACCGCATCCGGCACATCCCGGGGTTCATCGTGCACGGCCGCTACGACCTCGTGTGTCCGCTGCTCGGCGCCGACGACCTGCACCGAGCGTGGCCGGAGGCCAGCTACCTGGTGGTCGACGACGCCGGGCATTCGTCGCACGAGCCCGGCATCGCGCGCCAGTTGGTGGCGGCCATGGATCGCGTGGCGCGGACCGGCAGCCCGCGGGTGTGAAGCCCGCCACCACGGAATCGCGGCTGCGCGCGAGACTGCCAACGAGACGTCGCAGCGGGGTCGATGCGTCGCCTCGTCGAGGACGGTGCCCCGCGTTGCGACGGCTCCAGCAATGCCTGAGCCGCAACGCCCGTAGGGCGGAGCGGCTCAGATTCCGAACAGGAGCCGCGCGTAGTTGCTGATCGACAGGCTGCCGGGTGCCGCCGGGTTCAGGTTACCGCCCTGCGTGAACAGTTTGAGGCAGCGCATGTTCGGGTTCTGCGGCACGGGGCCCAGCGGGAACGTCGCCACGCCGGATGCATCCGCTGCGCCGGTGAACGCCACCAGGATGTCGTGGTACAGGTTGCAGCCGGTGAAGCCGAGGAACGACAGGTCGATGGGATAGGGGACCGTGTCCATCGTGCCGAGGATCAGGAACGCCGGCGAGCTGGGCGCAGCGCCCGTGAGCTTGGCGTCGAGGGTCGGAGCGCCGAGCTGTGGCACGCCGACGTACGAGTGCGACAGGCCGGCGCAACCGGAGCCGAAGAGGCCAACCGTCGCGACGCACTTGCTGACGCACCACTTGAGTGCGGCCAGGCCGGTTGTGCCGGTGAGGGGTGGCGTGCCCGTCCACGTCGTGGCGTACACGCGCGTCATCGTGTCGCGGTGGAAGCCCTGGGGCGACGGGTTGATGTTGCCTTCGGCGATGATCTCCATCACCAGGTCGCTCACGCCGTCGTAGACGAAGAAGTTCTGCAGCCCGATGTCGTTCCACTGGTTCGCGGTCACGTTCCAGGCGTGGTTCGTCACGTCGAGCACGAGCGCGGGAGTGGGCATGTTGAGCGCGAACGTCGTCTGCATGATGTGCCCCGGTGGGACGTGCGAGAGCGAGATCCGCAGCCGCGTGTTCTTGTGCAAGCCGGAGCCGCAGGGCGCGAACGCGATCCCGGTGATGATGCCACCCGTGTTGCCGAGCTGGGCCGCGGTGGCGATCGTCTGGTAGATCTGGTTGGTCCAGGTCGCGGAACCCGTCGTGTCGCCGAACGGGATGACGTTGCAGGTGCCGGTGGTAGGCGTGTCGCTCGGGATGTAGTGGGCCTGCGCGGAGACGACGCACGCGAGGGTCAACGACGAGACGAGGAGCTTGAGCATGGTGGTACTTGAGCAGCCGATGGAGAGAACCGCGCGGGACCGTCCCGCGACGCTGGGGCAGCAGCGAGATTGGAGCGCGGGATCGCCATTGCGCAACCGCCTCATGCCAGTTGCGGGCGAGAGCAAGTCGTTCGGCGCGCCTGAAAGATGGTGCATGATCCGCGCCCATGCGTTGGGTTCCGCTCGTCGCGGTCGCACTTGCCACCGCGGCTACGCACGCCGGCGTCCTCGCCTGTGACTTCGTCAACTGGGACGACGACCTCGTGGTGCTGGGGAACCACCGCCTGCAAGGACTCGGTGCGCATCACCTCGCGGCCATGCTTGGTGAGGCGCACATGGGGCACTACCAGCCGCTGACCTGGCTGACATACGCGCTGGATCACGCGCTGTGGGGGCCGTCGCCGGTCGCCTTCCACGCGGTCAACCTTCTCTGGCATGTCGCCACGGCCCTGGCCTGCTACGGCCTGCTGGCGGAGATCCCGCGCTATACGCCCGGGCTCGCGTCGCCCCGCGCGTGCTGGCTCGCCGCGCTCGGGGCCCTGCTGTTCTCGATCCACCCGCTCCGCGTGGAGTCCGTGGCCTGGGTGACGGAGCGGCGCGACGGCGTGTCGGGTGTGTTCTGGATGCTCACCATCCTGACCTACCTGCGCGCGCATCGGTCCGCCGAGCCCCACGCGCGCCGTCGCCGACTGTGGGCGTCGCACGGCTTCCTCTTCCTGTCGCTGCTGGGGAAGGCGTGGGGCGTGACCATGCCGCTGCTGCTGTTGTTGATCGATGTGGCGCCGCTGCGACGCCATCTGCGCGTCGGCCTGGCGAAGCTGCTGGTCGAGAAGGTCGGTTACGTCGCGCTGGCGCTCGCGTTCGCCGTCGTCGCCGCGCTGGCGCAGGACTCCGGGGGCGCGCGGATGGGCTTCGCGGAGCACCCGTGGTGGGCCCGCGCGATGCAGGCGTGCTTCGGGCTCTGCTTCTACGCGGCGAAGACCATCGCGCCGATCCGGCTGTCGCCGCTCTATCCGTTCGAGCACGCGCTCGACCCGACGGAGATGCGCTTCTGGGCAACGACGCTGGTCGTCAGCCTCGCCGTGGTCGGCGCCGTGATCGCGTGGCGTCGCATCCTGCGCGCGCACGGCGTCCTCGTCGCCGCGCTCGCCGCCGCAGTGATCTGCGCGCCGGTGCTCGGGTTCCTGCAGAGCGGTCCGCAGCTCGTGGCCGATCGCTACACGTACCTCGCGGCGGTGCCGTTCTCGGCCGTGCTGGTCGTGTGTCTGGCGAGGGTCGACGCGCGCGTCGTGGCCGTCGTCGCGATCCCATGGCTCTTGATCCTCGCGGTGCTCACCTGGCAGCAGACCCGCGTGTGGCGCGACTCGATCTCGCTATGGGAGCACACCCTCCGCCTGCAGCCGGACAGCTTCAATGCCCACTTCCAGTACGGCCGCGCGCTGGCTGCCGCGGGCGACGCCGATGGCGCGCGCCGCGAGTACGAGCGCACCGTCGCCCTGCAGCCGCGTGAGCACAAGGCGTGGTACGCGCTCGGGGTGTTGCGCTACCGGGGTGGCGATCCTGCCGCCGCGCACCGCGACCTGTTGCGCGCCGTCGACCACGCACCGTCGTCGCGCGACTACCTCTACATGGCCGCGCTCTCCGGCATGGACGCCGGCCAGCTCGACGCAGCCCTGGCGCTCGCGCAGCGCGCGCGCGCCCTCGACCCGACCTGGCCGCACGCACACCACGTGGAAGGCGACTGCCTGCTGCGGCTCGGCCGGCGCGACGAGGCGAGGCACGCGCTCGAGCGCGCGCTCGCGCTCGACCCGGGCAACGCCGCGATCCGCCAGCGCCTCGAACAGGCGCGCTGATCTGCTACTTCCCGCGAACCCTTGCGTTGCGCCAGGATCGTGCTGTTGCGAGCGGGAGTTGTAGTCGTCTGCAGAGACAACAGCGCCTGCGGCCTGTTTCTGGCGGTGCGCAGCACCGTCTCAACCCTTCGGGTTGCGGCCGCAGGCAGCGCTGACCCTACCGTCGCCGCCAGCCCCAGAACACGCCGCCGAAGTTGAGCATCTTGGCGCGCAGGCCTTCGTCGCCGAGCCACACCGCCGGCCCGTAGTACGCGTTGGTCCGGCTGCCCGGCGTGTCGGTGACGATGCGCAGGGTTCCCATCGCAGAGTCCAGGTGCCAGACGTAGCGCACGCGTTGCTCACCTTGCGGGCGGCGGAAGGTCGCCTCCGCGACGTAGCGATCCGGCCCCGCCGCGGTGATCGTGAGCGCGACGTCCATCGCGACGGGTGCGCCGCCGGGGCCGAGATAGTGCTGGTTCCAGGTGCCGAGCAGTTGCTCCGGCCGGAACCCGCGCCAGCTCGCGCGCCACTGCCGCAGCACTTCGCTCGGCTGTGCGCGATACGCGACGTGCGCTGCGCCGGCCTTGCCGGCCATCGTCTCCGCGCGCAGCGTCACGACGTGATCGCCGAAGGTGTCCTCGTCGAGGACGAGGCGCAGCCCCTTGCCCCAGGTGAGCGTCATGCCGCGCTGGCGGCCGACCACGCCGTTCTTGCGCGTCTCGTGCGCGAGCCACACGGTGCCCTGCGGATGGGGCTCGACGCCACGGCGCAGCACGCGGCCCCCAGGCAGTGTCGTGCGTGCGATCAGCCCCTTCGCCTCCCAGCTCGCCGGATCGAAGAGGACCTCGACCTCCTGCAGGCCCGCGTGCGCGGGCGATTGGTAGTCGGCCATCACCCGGATCGGCGCGCCTTGGGCGGGCGAGTCGAAGTACACCGTCGCCGTGCCCTGCGCCTCCGCGTCGGCGACGAACCACCGCATCCCCTGCAGCTCGCTGCGGAAGCCGGTCCGGCCGTCCTGGTACACCGGCATCATCAGGTCGACGTCGTCCGCCGCCGCGCTGCCCAGCCGCGTGAGCCACTGCGAGTCGAACACGAACCCGCGCCGCGTGACGATCGCGTCGGCGGGCGTGCCGCGCGCGTCCTCCATGTGCGTCCACACGACGTTGTCCCCGGCCAGCGTCGCCACGAGCTGGTCGCCGGCGAGCGCCTCGACCGTGGCCTTCGTCGTGCCGCGTTCGTCGGTCACGCGCACGTCCTCGAAGCGCGGCGCGCGCGTATCCTTGGCGACGCGCGCGTGCAGGCCATCGAGCAGGCGCGCCCACGCGCTCGTCTTGCCGAACGTCGTCTGCCGCCACGCCGGATCCATCTGCGCCGGCGACGGCGGCGCATACACCGAGACCCCACGGCTGAGCCAGCGGCGCGGGCCGACGTTGCTCGCGAGCACGAAGGCACGGTGCGCCTCGAGGAAGGCGTTGAACTCGTCTTCCGCCGGGAACGGGCGCAGGCCGTGGCGGATGCGCGCGATCGCGTCGAGCAGGTCGACCGACATCGTCGCCTGCGCGCCGGCGCGGAAGTCATCGCGCCCGGCGTACGACTCCGCATAGAAGAGCGCGCGCGCGATGCTCGCCCACGCGACGTCGAGGCGCGGTTCGAGCGCGCGCGCGACTTCATCGACGCGGTCGCGCAGCGCGGCGGCGCGCGCGAGGTCGAACGCCGCGAGCGTGGTCGCGTCGTCCTTGCCCTGGTACGAGGCGGCGTAGGCGGCGACCAGACGCCGGGCGATGTCGTCCGTCGGCGTGTCCGCGGTGAAGAGCGGCAGCACCGCGTCCCACGGCCAGCCGGCCCCGGGTTCGACCGCCTGCGATGCGACGAGGACGCGCGCGACGCCCGCGCACTCGAGCGCGGTCTCGAGCTGCGCCATCAGGCATTGGTCGAAGCCCAGCAGGTCGAAGGGCGCCGCGCCGGCGCGGGCGAGTCCCTTCTCGATGCCTTCGCGTACCTCCACGAGCGAGAGCCCGTCGATCCCCGCAGCACCGCCGCGGTCGAAGTCGAGGCACTGCTGCGACCAGCCGCCGCCGTGGTCCCACAGCACGAGCGCCGTGCGCGGTGCGGGGAACGCGCGCCGCGCGCCCTCGACGAAGCAGGCGAGGACCTCCGGATCGCCCATGTCGAGTTCGCCGGGCGTCGCCAGCACCGCGATCTGCGCGGGCGCGTCCGCGCTCGGTCGGGTCACGCGCAGCACGCGCGCGTCGGTCCAGTCGGGCTGGGTCGTGGCGTACTCCTTGGCGCGGTCGACGAGCGCGACCACATCGACGGTGTTCGCCGGCACGCCGCGCACCATCTCCTGCAGGTCGAGCAGAGCCGCGCCTTCGAGATCGTTGTCGGCGGCGATGTACGCGAGCACGGTCCACGCGCGGGAAGGCGAGGCGCGCACGGGTCCGAGGTCGGCGAGGGCAGGGACCTTGCGCGGTTCCGGCAGTCGCAGCGAGGCGAGTTGGAAGCGGCGCAGCCGTGTTTCGAGGTTGCCACGGCGGAGCAGGAGCGTGTCGCCTTGCAGCGTCGCGGTGAACGCCACGCGCCCGAGCGTGGCGGTGTAGCTGCCCGCGAGACCGTCGCCTTGGTGGTGCGCGGTGACCGCAAAGCTCAGCGCGCCGACGGTGAGCGTCCCCTCGTAGGCCGGGCCCGCCGCGCCGAGGATCAGGCGCAGGCCTTCGCCATCGAAGACCCCGACGAACGCGTGCGAAGGGTTCTGCGCGCCCGCGGGCGCGACGGCGAGCAGGAGGACGAGACCGAGGCGGACGAAGACGGAGAGCATGCGGCGCGCGGAGCTTACGCGCCGGGTGTGCTCAGCGGCTGATGTCGACGACGCACGCGGGCGTGTCCATGGCGCGCAGCCGCGCGAGGATCTTCTGCACGCGTGTGCGCGCGTCCACCGGCGCGTCGCCGCGCATCGGCAGCGTGCCGCCGCCGCCGTGATCGGCGAGGTCGGCCCACAACGGATCGTCCACCGGAAGCGACCAGATCACGAGCTTGGCGGCAGCCGCGTTGGCGGCCAGCTCCGGGGTCAGGTGGTAGTTGAAACAGATGGGTGTCTGGGTCGGCCGGTAGTCCAGCGTCAGTTCGTCGTCGATCCACGAGAACATCAGCCGTCGACCGCGTTCCCCGATCTCCATGAGGACGGACGGCTTGCCGTCGTCGCGTCCGACCCTGGCTTCCAAGCGCGCGGGATCCCGACGGCTCTCCGCGAGCGCGAGGACCTCGCGTGCCAGTTCCGCCACCGTCGGCACGCGCGCTCGGATCGCCGCGAGGCGGTCACGGCCGACCTTCGCCAGCGCTGCATCCTCGCTCTTGCTCACCACCGTGAACCAGCGCACCGCTTCTTCGAAGTCGCGCTGCCCTTCGTAGTGCTGCCCGAGGCGCAGCTCGATGGCGGGATCCGGCGCGCGGTCGCGCGCCATGAGGGTGGCGGTGTACCTGGGTGATCGCGAGCTGCGCGACGACGGCGTGCAGGTGTTGCCGGCGGTCCGCTGGGCGCGCCAGCTCGGCGAGCTGATCGGGTGAGCCGCCGTCGCTTGCGTACGCCTCAGCGGCGGTGGGGCAGGCGCTGGGCGCGCAGCGCTGCGGCGGTGGAGAGTGCGTGGTAGTCGAAGCGGAACACGCCCGCCTTGAAGCCCGGATCGGTCTCGGCGAGCGCGTGGGCGTGCCCGAGGTCGGCGGTGTCCAGCACGAAGATCCCGCGGCGCGTCGGGTCGGCGCGCTCGGCGCCGTAGGGCCCGGCGAGAAGGAGGTCGCCGGCGCGGGCGAGGCGCTCCATGTTGGCGAAATGGCCGCCGAACACGCTCGCTCGCTCGGTCGTGGACAGAGGCTCGGTGCGAGGTCCTGTCTTCAGCACGACGAGCGTCGCGTCGAGGCGGGGTTGCGTCGGGGCAGTCGGCGTCGCGCACGCCGAGAGGACGAGGAGCGCGGACACGGCGACACGCACGCGAGCAGGCTCCTCCGATCAGTCGCGGAACACGGCGTCGAGGGTCGGCGCGGAGAGGATGGCGTCGGTCCAGCGATCGAGGTCGGCGACGGTGGCGGTGCGC